>NZ_JBSPCZ010000025.1:0-78658 GCF_056161485.1 Pseudomonas sp. 5Vm1k | reverse complement strand
ATGGCAGAGATCCAATGTGGGAGCGGGCTTGCTTGCGAAGGCGGTTCGGCAGGCAACATTGATGTTGAATGTACCGGCCCTTTCGCGAGCAAGCCCGCTCCCACAGGGATGGCGTGGCGGTCCGGGAATTTGCGGCCAATCCCAATCCCCCGTAGGAGCGAGGCTTGCCCGCGAAGGCGATGTGTCAGGCGACATAAATGCTGAACGTGCCGGCCTCTTCGCGAGCAGGCTCGCTCCCACAGGGGGATGTTTGTCGAACACAGAGTTGATGTATGGCAGAGATCCAATGTGGGAGCGGGCTTGCTCGCGAAGGCGGTTCGGCAGGCAACATTGATGTTGAATGTGCCGGCCCTTTCGCGAGCAAGCCCACTCCCACAGGGACGGCGTGGCGGTCCGGGAATTTGCGGCCAATCTCAATCCCCGTAGGAGCGAGGCTTGCCCGCGAAGGCGATGTGGCAGGCGACATCAATGCTGAACGTGCCGGCCTGTTCGCGGGCAAGCCTTGCTCCTACGAGGGGTGGTGTTTGGGTTAGCCGCGCCGGGCGAGGGCGCCCATGGCCATGAACAACGCCGCGATGGCGCGGGCTTCGTTGAGTTCGCCGCGGGCGACGAGGTCGGGGATTTGCGTCAAGGGGACGCGCAGGCATTCCAGTGGTTCGGGTTCGTCGCCTTCGAGTTGGCACGGGCTCAGTTGTTCGGCCAGCACCACGCGGCAGGAATGGCACAGGTGACCCGGTGCCAGGGTCAATTCCCCCAGTTCGCTGAGGCGTGCGGCGCGCAGCCCGACTTCTTCGCTGAGTTCCCGTTGCGCAGCTTGCAAGTAGTCTTCGTGAGGTTCGGCGCCGCCCTTGGGCAGACCCAGCACGGTTTTTTCGACGCCCACCGCGTATTCCCGCACCAGCAATACATGCAGCGGATCGGGCATCGCCACCAGCATCACCGAGCGATAACCGGTGCCGCGCAGGCGTTCGTAAATGCGCTGCTGGCCATTGCTGAATTGCAGGTGCAGGGCTTCGATCTGGAAATAGCCGCTTTCGGCCAGCAGTTCAGTCTTGAGGATGGTTGGACAGTTGCGCATGGTCAGGCCCCTGGTTGGGATAAGCCACTGTGCGCCGTGCCGGCAGGGCCGCCATCGTCCGAGCGGACGAGGGCGGAAGTTGAACGTCAGCCGAGGGTCGCCACGCTGCGCAGGATCAGGCGCACCAGCATGGTCTGGCGGGTCACGCCGGTCTTGGAGAAGGTTGAGCGCAAGTGCGCACGCGAGGTGTTACGGCTGATGCCCAATTCTTCAGAGGCTTCGTCGAGGGTCAAGCCGTTGGCCAGCAACATCGCCAGTTGCGTTTCGGCCGGAGTGAAGTCGAACAGTGCGCGGACGATTTCCTGGGGCGCGGTGGACTGTTGCTCCGGGTCGCTGATAAAAATCACCACGGTGGGGCACTGCTTGCCTTCGCTCCAGTCCGACAGCGGCACCGAGCGCACGATGATCCCCAGGTCCGCACGCCCGGATGGCCGTTGCACGCGCAAGGCCTCGACCACCGACGGGTTGCTGCTTTTTTGCGAGAGCAGCGATTGCTTCACCAAGCGTCGAAACTCTTGGGTATCGCGTGCGGTGCCGACTTGCAGGCCGTCGTTGACCAGTTTGATGCCGTCCTTTTCCTGAATCAGCCGATCGGCAACCTGGTTGGTCTGCAGCACTTTACCGGCCTCATCGAGGATGATCGTGCCGACCGCCATCTGATTCACCGCGCCAGCGTACAGGTTGCGCTCGGCTTCGATGCGGTTGAGCTGCATGTGGATCTTTATCGAGCGTTCCAGGTGTGGAATGAAGTGTGTCAGCAACGCTTTCTCTTCGTTTCCAAAAGCCTTGTCGTCGCGTCCGCGACTGATGCGGATGCGGCACTGCGCACCGTCACTGGTATTGATATCGGCGCCGAGGATGTGGAACACATCCACCGGTTCAAGGAAATTCTTGTAGAACTCCGAGTGCTGCCAATCATCGTTGGAGACAAACTCGGCGAGGGTCACAACCTGGCGGTTGGGCAGATCGACAAAGGGGTCGAGGGTGAAAAAATGCTTGTTATACGACGCGGTGGCCTCGGTCGAGGTGCCGGTGGTGTTGACCATCAATCCGTCCACATGCGCGCTGGGCGGACGCAGGATGAAGGTCACGTACTTGCTTTCCAGATACACGTTGAGCTGATTGAGAAAGGTCGCCCAGGGAATGGTTTCCAGCGGTCCCTGATAAAGGTTGCCGAGTAGATCACTGAACGTATCGAGGCTAAGGCTCTGCTGCATAGGAAAAACCGTTCTTATTATTAGCGTTGGCGGTGGCCGAGAATAAGCGCCGAGATCGAGTCCTTGCAACGCACGGGCGCAGCGCCTGACGGGCGGCTGCCGGTCAGGCGCGGGGAGCGCGAAAGCCCCCCTAATCAGACCCGTTCGCTGGCGCGCACATCAAAACGTTTGTGCTCCAGCACGTCCGCCGACAGTGCTTCAACGTCGGTGTAGAACTGCTCATACCAGCGGCGCAATTGATAGACCGGGCCGTCGCCGTCGCACAACAACGGGTTATCGACGCGGGTCTTGCTGTGCCAGATCGTCACGTCTTCGTAGAAGGCCTCCTGGGCCTGTTGCACATAAGCTTTAGCCATCGCCTGATTCTGTTCTTCACTGAGCCCCGGGATTTTTTTCACCAGCACGCCGTAGCGCAGGGTGAAGCTGTCGAGGTCGATCGGCACGTGGCAATTGAGCAGGATCGAGTGAATCGGCTGGCCGTTCATCGCGCCGGTCATTTCGGTGATCTGATAAGCCGGGCCGTAGTAGGTGGCCACGGTGCTCAGTGCGCTGTCACCGGACAGGCGCTCGCTACGGGCGCTCATGATCTGGGTCGCCAGATGGCCTTCAAAGACGTTACTGAAACGTTCGACCGGTGCGCCATGCACCGTGCCGAAATGCGCCATGTCGGCGACGTTGTCGATCAGTTCGCGGCAATTGGTCTCGATCTGCAATTCGGCGACTTCCCACTCGGCCCACTCGTCACTGAAGCAGGCGTCGATGCGCGGGATGCGTTGCTCGGGCAGCGGCGGATTGCCTTGCGGGTCATTCCAGATGAACAGCAACTGGTTTTCTTCCATCAGCGGCCAGCTCTTGAGTCTGGCCCGCGGTGGAATGCGTTTGGCGTAAGGAATGTCATCGCAGACGCCATCGGCGCCCCAGCGCCAGGCGTGGAACGGGCAACGAATCGAGTTGCCCTCAACGCAACCGGTACTCAGGTCGGCGCCCATGTGCGGGCAATAACCGTCAAGGATGTGCAACTCGCCGTCTTCGCCCTGGAAGGCCACCAACCGGGTGCCGAACACCTCCAGGCGGTGGGCCTTGCCATCGCGGTACCGGGCGGCGAGGCCCAGGCAATGCCAGCCGCGGGCATAGCGGTCTTCCAGCAGTTTGGCTTCGATGCGGTGCAGGGTACTCATCTTATTATTCTCCCAGGGTTCACGGGTTTGGCGCCTGTCACGGATTCTGCCGCCCCTGTAGAAGCGGGCATCGTCTGAATGGACGATGGCCGGTTGACGCGCGCCCGCTCTACTGACGCCATTGGACCCATGGCAGGAGTTGGCGATGAGTAATGAACAAGGGCCGGTCGCGGTGATTACCGGGGCCGCCAGCGGTATCGGTCGAGGCCTGGCCGAACACGCAGCGAAGTTGGGCATGCGCCTGGTGCTGGCCGATCTGGACGCTCCGGGCCTGCACGCGTTATGTGATGAATTGAACGTTGGCGGCGCACAAGCAATTGACTGTGTCACGGACGTCGGTGATCTGGCACACGTCGAGCGCTTGCGTGATGTTGCTGTCGAGCACTTTGGCGGGGTGGATCTGCTGTTCAATAACGCCGGCGTGATGCAAACCGGCTACAGCTGGGAAATCAGTCAGGCGCAATGGCAGCGCATGCTCAACGTCAACCTCAACGGTGTGATCAATGGCATTCGCAGTTTCGTGCCGCTGTTTCTGCGCCAGGGACGGCCAGCCCATGTGATCAACACGGCGTCGCTAGCGGGCCTGCTCAGCAGCCCGTTGATGGCGCCTTACAACGTGACCAAACAGGCAGTGGTCGCGCTCTCGGAAACCCTGCATTACGAATTGACCATGTTGGGGGCGCAGGTGTCGGTTTCAGTGGTGTGCCCAGGGCCTGTGGCCAGTGAAATCATGGCCTCGAACCAGGTGGTGGATGCGACAGGTTCAGCCTTCAGCGAATTGCTCGACAGCAGCATTCGCCAAGGCATGACGCCGGGCGAACTGGCGGAACATGTGTTCGCCGCTATCGCGCAAAAACGCTTCTGGGTTTTTCCCCACAAAGGCTTCAAACCAGCGCTGGAGCGGCGGGTGCACAGCATCCTGGAAGAAACCAATCCGCAGTTTCAAATGACCGATGTAGAGGAACACGCCCATGCCGCTCGATAAGCAGATCGCCGCGGTGCTCCAGCAGTTCAGCGACCTGCCGGCGCCCGATTTCAGCCAGCTCGACGCCGCGCAATACCGGCAATTCTCCGACAACCTGCTGCCCGCGATACCCGGCGATCCGATGATCGAAGTGCGTCATTTGCAGGTTGCCGGAGCTGCCGGTGAGCTGGACGCGCGGCTGTATCGGCCCTTAGAGGAAGACAATCTGCCGCTGCTGGTGTTTTTCCATGGCGGCGGTTTTGTCATGGGCAACCTCGATACCCACGATAACCTTTGCCGTTCGCTGGCCCGCCAGACGGAGGCGGTGGTGGTGTCTGTGGCTTATCGCCTGGCGCCGGAACACCATTTTCCGGCTGCGCCGCTGGATTGCTACGCGGCCACCTGTTGGCTGGTCGATCACGCGGCCGAACTCGGCGTCGATGGCAGTCGTCTGGCGCTGGCCGGGGACAGCGCCGGGGGCAATCTGGCGCTCGCGGTCAGTCGTCTCGCTGCGCAACGCCAAGGGCCGAAGATCAGTTACCAGTGTCTGTTTTACCCGGTCACCGACGCCCGGTGTGACAGTCAATCCTATGAGGATTTTGCCGAGGGTTATTTCCTGACTGGCGCGATGATGTACTGGTTCTGGCAGCAGTATTTGCAGGACACCGGGCAGGGTGATGATCCGCTGGCCTCACCGTTGCGGGCCGAGAGCCTGGCGGATCTGCCGCCGACCACCCTGATCAGTGCCGGGTTTGATCCGTTGCGCGATGAGGGCGAGGCCTTTGCCCAGCGCCTGCGCGAGGCCGGCGTGCCGGTTCGGATGCAGCGTTGCGAAGGCATGATCCACGGGTTTATCAGCATGGCGCCGTTTGTCGAGGGTGCCGCACACGCATTGTCCGACGCGGCGGCCGACCTGCGCAGGGCACTCAATTGAACGGCGCGGCAAACCTGGCCTTCGACACCGTGCCGCAGCTGATCGAAGCGATTGCTGCCGGGCAGATGGTGGTGATCACCGACGACGAACACGCTGCTGAAGGCTCGTTGTTGATAGCCGCCGAACAGGCCGGCGCTGAAGCGGTTACGTTCATGGCGGTGCAGGCGCGCGGGTTGATTTGCCTGGCGTTGACCGAGCAGCGTTGTCGCGCGTTGGGGCTGGACCTGATGGTGCCCAATTCCCGGGCGCAGCATGGCGTGGGGTTTACCCGCTCGATTGAAGCGGCCACCGGCGTGTCCACGGGCATCAGCGCTGCGGATCGGGCGCGTTCGATTCAGGTGGCGGTCGACCCGGCCAGCGGTCCGGCGGACCTGGTTCAGCCGGGACATATCTTTCCGGTGCAGGCTTTGCCCGGTGGCGTCATGCAGCGCGCCGGGCATGTCGAGGCCGCTTGCGACCTGACGCGCCTGGCAGGTCTGCAACCGGCGGCGACTTTGGTGAGCATTCTCAATGAAGAGGGTGAACTGGCCCGTGGCATTGAACTGCACGAATTTGCCCGCCGCCATGGTCTGCGCATCGGCAACATTGCCGACCTGATCCACTACCGCATCCGCCACGAAGGCACGATTGAGCGCGGCGGCGAATACCCGTTGCACACCCGGCATGGCGAGTTTCAGGTGACGACCTATCAGGATACTTATCAGGGTTTGCTGCATCTGGCGCTGGTCAAAGGCCGGATCGACAGCGCCCAACCGATTCTGGTGCGGGTACAAAGCATCGAGACCTTGCGCGATGTCTTGGGCTGCGAAAGCGAAGACGGGCCGCAGCAATGGACACTGGAGCGTTCGCTGGCAAGCATCGCGGCGGCCGGTTGTGGGGTGCTGGTGTTGCTGGCGCAGAAGGAAACCGCCGAGGGCGTCCTCGAACAATTGCGTCAGCGCAGCGGTGGCAAACCTCGACTGCCGCAGTTCCCGCAACGGACCCTGGGCGTCGGCGCGTAGATCCTGCGCGATCAGAACGTACGCAAAATGCGCCTGATGAGCTCGCCGGTGCCGTACAAAGCTGTGTCCGGGTTTGACCTGGAAGTCACCGAGTTCGTACCGTTCCAACCCACCATCTGAGGCCAGCCGATAAACCTGCAGGAGCAAGGCTTGCCCGCGAAGGCGGAGTGTCAGTCAACATCATCGTTACAGACATACCGTCTTCGCGGGCAAGCCTCGCTCCTACAGGTTTTTGTGCCGGTCTCGGTATTTGTGAACGACCGTGATCCCCTGTGGGAGCGAGCTTGCTCGCGAAGGCTGAGTCACAGACAACATCAATATTGAACGTTCCGGCCTCCTCGCGGGCAAGCCTTGCTCCTACAGGTTTTTGTGCCGGTCTCGGTATTGGTGAACGACCTCGATCCCCTGTGGAAGCGGGCTTGCTCGCGAAGGCTGAGTCACAGACAACATCAATATTGAACGTGCCGGCCTCTTCGCGGGCAAGCCTTGCTCCTACAGGTTTGTGTCGGTCTCGGTATTGGTGAACGACCTCGATCCCCTGTGGGAGCGGGCTTGCTCGCGAAGGCAGTCAGATGAGTGATACAGATGTTAAGGCTTCACCCCTCGCAACATTTTCTTCGCCCGATCCTGCACCGCCTCCGGTGCACTCATGTTGCCGTCGATCACGGTAATCACCGCATGCCCCTGCCACAGCTGATACGCATCGGCCTTTTGCTGTGCTGCCGTTGGTGTCGCCGGGGCGACCAGATTGACGTGCACCACGCCGTCGGCGCCGCGCTGGGAGGTGAAGTTCACTCGGTCCCAATTGCCGATCGGGGCAAAGCTCACACCTTTGACTTCACGGGCTGGCAACGCCGGATAGTTGAGGTTCAACCCGCTGACGCCCGGCAAACCGAGTACGTTAAGTTCGCATGTGTGCTTGTTTTTGACGCAGGCCTGTCTGGCTTGAGCACCCGCTAGGCTCGCCTGTTCGATGACCTTCACTGCAAACCGCGCAGTGTCGTCCATCGCGCCGAGGGTTTTGCGGTAGCCGGCCTGTTGGTCGCGGATGATCAAGTCCATGTCGATGGCCGTCGACACCGCCACCGCCGGAATGCCCTTGAACATCGCACGCACGGCGGCGTTCAAGGTGCCGGACATTTGCGTCAGCGGGCCGACGTTTTCGCCAAAATTGCTGCCCGACACCACCAGGTCCGGTGGATTGTCCTTGAGTACCACGTCCAGGCCGACGTTGACCGCATCCACCGGAGTGCCAATCGCTGAGGTCTTGCTCGCGGGCGGGGTGTAGCCGTCGGGTGGTCCGACGCAAAATTTGCCGGGCGCCAGCTCGGTCACTGCCACAGCCTGGCCGGGCACGACCACGCTGGCGGCGCTGATGCCACTGCTGTCGTTCAATGGGCCAACGAGGGTCACCTTGTGCCCGGCGGCGGTCAGCGCGCGGTACATCGCATCGATACCGGGGGCACGGCAGCCGTCGTCGTTGGTCAGCAAGATGTTCAAGGCGTTGGCCTGCATCGACAGGCCGACGCTGGCCGTGGCGATCACGCCAATCAGCAATTTATTCATGGGAAAACGTCCGTGAAGTCAGCAAACAAAAAAAAGCAAAACGCCCCGACCGAAATAATCGGTCGAGGCGCCTGGGGCTTAGCGGGTGCCGAGTTTGCGCAGGTTGCCTGGGGTGAATTCGTCTTCACCGAAGGTGGTGGCGTTAAGCTTGGCCGGCTTTTGATCGACCAGCAGGCGGTCGACCAGATAGGACCCGGCGATCAGGTCGTGGTAAATCCCGAGGCGAGCGTGGTAGCGCTGCATCTCGTAGGCGTAGACCGAGGTCTGCATGTTGGTGCGCCACAGTTGCCCGCGGCTGTCGTAGTTGTCGGCCAGGGTCGCGGCCCAGGTGTCTTCGTCGAGGTACATCACGCGCTTGGCGTAAACATGTCGGGCACCTTCCTTGAGGGTGGCCTGCAGCACCCAGACGCGGTGCTTTTCGTAGCGCATGAACTGCGGATCGACGTGGCCGGTGGTGGCCAGAATCTGGTCGGTGCTCACGCTCGGGTCGTCGATCTTGTAGTTGTGATACGGGATGTAGATTTCTTTTTTGCCGACGATGGTCCAGTTGTAGCGATCCGGAGCGCCGTTGAACAAACGGTCTTCGTCATACACCCGGAAACCGCCGGCGCCGGTGGGCGAGTCATAACCCACGGTCGGCGCACGACGTACCCGACGTTGCCCCGGACTGTACTGCCAGGCTTGACGCGGCGAGGCGGTCGGGTTGATGAACTCGTGGCCCACAACGATCTCGCCTTTTTTGCGCACCGGTTCCAGGGTGGTGATCAAGAAGTTGGTGAGCACGCCGTTGGCGCTTTCCAGGGTTTTATCCGGGCTGGACCAGATCGAGAAGATCTTGTAATTGACCTCTTCCAGCACTCGCTCTTTATTGGAATAAACCACCGCTTGTTGGTAGTTGGCCTCTTCGGTATTGGCACGCCCGGCGAGCGTGTGGTTGAACATCAACTCGCTGCCGTTTTTCGGAATCGGGAACGGTGAAGCGGCCCAGGCGTTTTGCGTGTCGTTGTTGTCATTGGACAGTTCTGCGTTCACCGCGTTTTTCTTGACCGCATCTTCCAGTCGCTGGTCGAAACGGAAGTCCCGGTGGCTCGGGTACACCGGCATATTGAAGGTGGCAGGGTAGCGTTTGAGCAGCGCTTTCTCGCCATCGGTGAGGTTGTCGGCGTACTTGTCCATGTTCTGCGCATTGATCACGAACAGCGGCTTTTCGGCAGCGTACGGGTCCGGGTACGGCGTGCCGGGGCCGGCATATTTGAGTTGCGGCGGCAGGCCACGCCATTTGCCGGTCCAGGCCGGGATACTGCCGTCGGCATTGCCGGCTTTCTCGGCGCCCATCGGTGTCAGGTCCTTGCCCAGGCGCGCGGCTTCCTCCTCACTGACTTTGGCCTGAACCAGACCGCTGCCGAGCAGGCTGACGGCCAGCGCCGTGCCCAACAAAGTGTGGGTAAATCTAGACATGCTGTGCTCCTCCATCAGGGGAATCAAAACCGGTATTTGAAGTTGAGCGCGACGTTGTCGCGGTCGGCCAACGGGGCGTTGTTGGCGTTGCCCAGGTAGGCGTTGTAACGGGCTTCGACGGTGAAGTTGCCGAGGTAGCGCCACGAGCTGCCGATGCTGGCGCGGTCGTCGCCTTGCCCTGAGTTGATCGAACCCACCATCGAGCTGTCGCCGTGGGCGGCGGTGCTGAAAGTGATGGGCACCGACATGTCCCAGCCGCTGAACACGTCGTTGTAATCGAAGCTCGCCTGCACCGTGTAACCCCAGGCGTCGCGGTCGTAGACCAGGCTGTCGGTACCCGGCAACGAGACGCCGGGTGCCAGGTTCACTGGCTGCGACTTGTCGTTGCTGATCACGGTGTTGTAAACCAGCTCGCCGGTGAGGGTGGTGTTGTCGGCCCAGGAGGTCGGGCCGAGCACATAAATCATCGACGTCTGCGCCTGCACGGTTTTACCGCGCACCGGGCTGGAGAACCCGTTATCGACCATCACCGGTGTACCGTCGCGGTAGCTGACTTCACCGGCCCAGCTCACACTGCCGAGCACCGTGGAGAAGCTCGCGCCGAACAGGTCGATGTTGTCGAAGTAGCGAACTTGGTAACGTCCCAGCGTTGTCTGGAAATCCAGCGACGGGGTCTTGTCGTGATAACGCGAGTAGTAGACGCCGAACTCGGTGTTGTTCAGCGACGCGGCGGCATAGGTCAGCGCCACGCCGTACTGGCCGCTGTCGCTGGGCTTGTCGTCTTTAAGGCGCGTCAGGAAACCGGTGGAGTCGTTGAAACCCCCTTCGTCGATGAAGTCGGTGGTAGAGAAGTAGCTGCCGACGCCGAACAGCTCGGTTTTTTCCCATTTGTATTGGTAGTACGCCTGCAGATCGAGGCTGTCGGTCAGGCTGAACTGCGTGAACAGTTGGCCGACGGGCAGCAGAATTTCCTTGACCTCGACACCTGGCGTAGTCGATTTGGTTGCATCCACCGGGCTCTGCGCTGCGGAAATACCGGGGTAGAACAGGCTTTCACCCCAGCTCACCACTTGGTTGCCGAGCCGCGCGTTGAGGTTGTGCCCGCCCATGTCCCACGTGCCATAGGCGTAGTAGTCGAGCATGCGCAGTTCATTGCGGTGCTGATCGATGGTGTCTTGGGAGAACCGGTCGGGACGGCTGCAATGACCGCCGGCGAAGCAGTTCGAGGTGCCGCTGTCGTTGTCGTTGCCCTGGTCGTAAACGTTGTCGTAGAAACCCGTCGCCCGCAGGAACACCCCGTAGTCGTCACGCCACTTGATGTTGGCTTCGGTGAGGAAACCACTGCGGTTGTTGATCAGGCTGCCTTTGTCGAACGCGTTGTCGCCATCGTTGGCGTCAGCATTCCTCGTCAGCTTGTGATCGCGCGATTCGGTTCGCCACGCCAGGCTGTAAGTCAGCGTGGTGTCCCAGTCGACGCTCAAATCTTCGTTCGGCTGGAAACTCATCGCGCTGGCCTGGCTGCCCAGTCCACTGGCCAGCAACAACACGGCCAGCTGTACGCGAGGGTGAAGCGATGGTGGGGCGATTATTGTTTTTATCATGTCGTCCTCATGCCCAGGTCAGGCCTGCCCCGACCTGCAATTTCAGGGGGTGAGTGCTGCTGTGGGCGACTATGGAGTCAGCTTTGGGAAGCAACATCGTCCAAGCGGACTAAGCGATTTGCAGGGGGCAAACACCGGGTCGGTGTAGGAGCTGTCGAGTGCAACGAGGCTGCGATCTTTTGATTTTCAAAACGAAGGTCAAAAGATCGCAGCCTCGTTGCACTCGACAGCTCCTACAGGGAGTCAGGGAGCCTCGATCTGCGCCTTAGTCCCATCGGACGATGACCCCGCAAGACGCGCGGCGAACAATCCCGAGACCGACTGCACCGGGCGAAGATCTGGCGGCGGCGGTTTCTGCCTGATGGGCGCTGAGCAAGGGTGACCGCATGAACGCTGCCGAAATCAAATGGGATGAGTGCTGCGATGTACTGGTGATTGGCTCCGGAGCAGGGGGCATGACCGCTGCATTGCGTGCCCATGACCTGGGGCTCAATGCATTGGTGATCGAGAAGAGCGCCGAATATGGCGGCACCTCGGCGGTGTCCGGCGGTGGCATCTGGATCCCCGATAACCATCGGATCAAGGCCCTTGGCGGCAGCGATTCAGCCGCCGAGGCCATTGCCTACATTCGTGCGGTGACCCACGGCGAGATCGACGACGGGCGCATCGAGGCCTACGTCGAACACGGCCGTGAAATGGTCGAATACCTTGAACGACAGACCCGTGTGCGCTTCGAAGCGCAACCGGCTTATGCCGATTACTACCCGGAAGTCGAAGGTGGCAAACCGGGTTATCGCTCGATGGACCCGCAACCGTTTGACGCCGCCGAACTAGGCGAAGAATTCTTGCGGATGCGCGCGCCATCGCCCGGCACCCTGATGATGGGACGCATGGCGATGACCATGAAAGAAGCGCAGGTGTTGCTATGCCGTGGCCCCGGCTGGTTGCGCCTGACCCTGCGGGTGATGTGGCGCTATTGGCGTGACCGCGAGGGGCGGCGATTGTCTCGTCGCGATCGGTTCCTGACCCTGGGCAACGCGTTGATCGGTGCCCTGCGTTGTTCGTTGCAGGATCGCGGCAAGCCCCTTTGGCTGAACTGTGCACTGGAAGAATTGCTGATCGTCGGCGACCGGGTGGGCGGCGCTCGCGTCTGTCGCGACGGGCAGTTACTCAACGTCAAGGCGCGCTACGGCGTGATCATCGCGGCCGGTGGTTTCGAACGTAATCAGGCGATGCGTGAGCAATACCTGCCACAGCCGACCCAGGCGTTGTGGAGTGCCACGCCGCCGCACAATACCGGCGACGGCATCCGCGCCGGTCAGGCGATTGGCGCACGCACAGCCCTTATGGAGCACAGTTGGTGGGCGCCGACCACCCATGTCAAAGGTGAAGAAAAACAGCGTGCCCTGTTCGTCGAGCGAACCTTGCCGGGTTGCATCATGGTCAACGCCGCCGGCGAGCGTTTCGTCAACGAGGCGGCGCCCTACACCGATATCGTCTACGCGATGTACGCCAACAACCGCGAAGGCGCCGTGAGTGTGCCGTGCTGGATGGTGTTCGACGCCGAGTTCCGGCGCAAATACCCGTGTGGCGCGTTGTTGCCAGGTTATGCCCAGCGCGACTGGCAACTGCCCGAGCACCTGCGCGAGTACTTTCACAAAGCCTCGGACCTGCAAACACTGGCGCAAAAGATCGGCGTCGATGCGGCCGGGCTGGAACGCACGGTGCAGCGCTTCAACAGCATGGCCGTGCAGGGCCGCGACGACGATTTCCATAAGGGTGAATCGCTGTTCGATCGTTACTACGGCGATCCGAATGTTCAGCCCAACCCGTGTCTCGCGCCGTTGCTCAAAGGTCCGTTCTACGCCGTGTGCATCGACGCCGGCGACATCGGCACCAAGGGTGGTTTGCTGACCGATGTTCACGCCCGGGTCCTGCACGAGGATGGGCAACCGATCAATGGCTTGTATGCCATCGGTAACAGCGCCGCGTCGATGATGGGCCGCACGTACCCGGGCGCGGGTTCGACCATTGGGCCGGCGATGACCTTCGGTTACCTGGCAGCCAATCACATCAAACATCAGAGCCAGGCCAGCGCGGTCAAAAGTGCACTCAGGAGCGTCGAATGAATCAGCTACGTGAGCAAGTCGCGGTCGTGACCGGCGCCAGTCGCGGGGTCGGCCAGGGCATTGCCCTGGCCCTTGGCGCTGCGGGGATGACGGTGTACGTCACTGGACGCGCCCCGGCGCATGGCGGGTCGATGCTATACGGGCATGCGTTGCGCGGCTCCCTGGAAGACACCGCCACCGCGATTACCGCGGCCGGTGGGCGCGGCATCGCAGTGGTTTGCGATCATGGCGACGATGCGCAGGTTCAAGCGCTGTTCGCCCGGGTTGAGCAGGAATGCGGGCACCTGGATTTACTGGTGAACAATGCAGCGTTTATCCATGACCAGTTGATCGAGCCGGGACCGTTCTGGGAGAAACCGCTGGACCTGGTGCGGATCCTCGACGTCGGTCTGCGCTCGGCCTACATCGCCAGTTACTTTGCGGCGCCGTTGTTGTTGCGCAGCGGCCAGGGGTTGATCTGCTTCACCTCGTCATTCGGTGCCGGGTGTTACATGCACGGGCCGGCCTACGGTGCGCAAAAGGCCGGGGTCGACAAGCTGGCGGCTGACATGGCCATCGATTTCGAAGGGAAGGGCGTGGCGGCGTTGTCGCTGTGGCTCGGCCCGCAACTGACCGAGCGCACGCGGATTGCCGGCGAGCAGCATGGCGAGCAATACCGGGCGTTTCTGGCCAATGCCGAAACCCCGCAATTCAATGGCCGGGTGATGCATGCCTTGCTCAATGATTCGCAGTTGATGACGTTCTCCGGACAGACCTTGATCACCGCCGAAATCGCTGCTGGCTATGGCATCAGCGAAGATGAGGGCCGCCAGCCACCGTCCCATCGGGCCATGTTGGGTGACCCGCGCCAACAGCATCCAGCGCGGGTGGTCTAGCCCCCGTTATCGTGTCGAACACAAACCCTGTGGGAGCGGGCTTGCTCGCGAATGCGCAGTGTCAGTCAACATGGATGTCGAGGCTGATGGCCCCTTCGCGAGCAAGCCCGCTCCCACAAAATCAAGGTCAAAAGATCGCAGCCTTCGGCAGCTCCTTCAGGGGATTGAGTACACCTGTAGGAGTTGCCGAAGGCTGCGATCTTTTTGCGGACATCCCGGGCTCAACTGACTGACATCAACGCCCACTCACGCAACACATTCTTGGTCACTTTGCCCGCCGCGTTCAGCGGCATGCTCGCAAGCACTTGCACCCGGCGCGGGACTTTGTAGTTGGCCATCTGTTCGCGGCACCAGGCGAGGAATCGGGCCGGCTCGATCTCGCTGCCCGGCGCCGGTAGCAGGAAAGCCATCGCCACTTCACCCAGGCGCTCGTCGGGGATGCCGATGACCGCGACCTGGGCCACGCCGGGATACGTCAGCAAACAATGTTCGATCTCCGCCGGGTACACGTTGAAACCGCCAGTGATGAACATGTCCTTCAGACGATCAGTGATGCGCAAATAACCCTGTTCGTCGAGCACACCGATGTCCCCGGTGTGCAGCCAGCCATCGGCATCGACGATCTCCTGGCTGGCCTGCGGATCATTGAAATAGCCTTGCATCAGGTTGTAACCGCGCACCTGGATCTCGCCGGGGACATTGGCTGGCTGGCTGCGTCCGGTGCTGGCGACGCAGCGGATTTCGACACCGGGCATCGCGCGTCCGCTGGTATTGGCCACCAACTCCTGGGCGTCGCCTGGGCGGCAGATCGTCGCGAAACCGCAGACTTCGGTGAGGCCATAAGCGGTGACGATCGTGGCAAACCCCAGTTCATCGCGCATGCGCTGGATCATCTCTACGGGAATCGCGGCGGCCCCGGTCACCGCGACGCGCAATGAGCTCAGATCAAAATCCTTGCGTTGCGGATGGGCGAGCAGCGATTGATAAAGCGTCGGCGGCCCCGGCAACACGGTGATGCGCTCGCGCTGGACGCATTCAAGCACGGCCTGCACATCAAACACCTGCTGCGGCACGATGGTGCAACCGCGCATCAGCGCCGCCAGCCAACCGGCCTTGTAGCCGAAAGAATGGAAGAACGGATTGACGATCAGGTAGCGATCACCCTCACGCAAGCCGACGACTTCGCTCCAGTCGCGCACGATTCGCAGGTTTTGCCCGTGGCAGGTCATCACCCCTTTGGGTTTGCCGGTGGTGCCTGAGGTGAACAGCAGGTCGGACAGCGCTTGCGGGCCAACACTACGTTCGCGGGTTTGCAGTGCCAGTTGCGGCACGTCGTCCGCCCGCGCGAGAAAATCCTCCCACCCCAGGGTGCCGGATTCGCCGCCGCGCAGGGTGACGATCTGGCGCAGCGCCGGCAACGTTTCCGAGGCGAGCATGCGCGGGTAATCGGCACCCAGGAATTCACCGATGGCAAACAGCACGCAGGCGCCGCTTTCGCGCAGGATGTAACCGGCCTCGCTGCCCTTCATACGGGTGTTGAGTGGCACCAGCGCAGCGCCGACGCTCTGCAACGCGCCTGCGGCAACGATCCATTCCCAGACATTGGGCGCCCAGATCGCCACCCGATCCCCAACCTGAACGTCCAGTGCCAGCAGCGCGCGGGCGGCCTGGCGGCGCAGTTGGTTGAGCTCGCGATAACTGATCGAGCGGTGCCCATCCTCGATGGCTGCGCGGTCACCGTAGGTCTGGGCCACGTTGGCGAACAGTTGGGGAATGGTCAGTGCGTGTGCGACGGGCGGCATGGGGCCTCCTCGGCTAGAGGACAAGTGCAAAAAGGGGAGTGGCCGGGCAGGGCGCCCGGCCGGATGACGATTCAGGCGGCGGGCGGGGCGAAGCGGCGGCCGGCGGAGAAACCACCGTCCACGGCGATCATTTGCCCGCTGACGAAGGATGCTTCGTCCGAGGCCAGGAACAGCGCGACGTTGGCCACTTCTTCCGGTTGGCCCGAGCGGTTGAGCATGTGCTGTGAGGCGAAGAAGGCGTGGAAGGCTTCCTGCTCGCGGACCATGCTGGTCATCGGCGTTTCGATCAGGCCCGGGCACAAACCGTTGACGCGAATATTGGCGTAGCCGTAGTCGATGGCCATCGAGCGCGTCAGCTGGTTGATGCCGCCCTTGGAGACGTTATAGGCCACATTGCCGTCGCAGCCTTGCAGGCCGAAGATCGAGCCGACGTTGATGATCGAACCCGCGCGTTGCGCCACCATTGATTCCAGCGCGTATTTGCTGGTGAGCATGCTGCCCGTCAGGTTGATGTCCATCACCCGTTGCCAGTTGGCGGTGGTGGTCTGGGTCACGCTGCCCTGATCGGCGACACCGGCGGCGTTGACCAGCACGTCGATGCCCCCGAAATGGCTGACGACTTCTTGCATGACTTGCTGCACCTGCGCTTCATCGCGCACGTCGAGGGTCATGAACAGGCCAGGGAAATCCGCCGGTGCGGTGCCGATGTCCAGACCGACCACTTGCGCGCCTTCAGCGGCGAAGCGGCGCACACAGGCCAGACCGATCCCTGACGCGCCGCCGGTTACCACCGCGACCTTGTTCTGCAAACGAGCCATAACTGCACCTCTTTTATTGTTGTGGGCTAATGCTGTGGCCGAGTCTAACCGCAGACCCGATCAAGGTGATCGTCCGTTGAGACTATGGCTGACGAGCGCTCAATCCGGGAACTTCAGCCGTACTCGAGCGCCGGTCGGGCGGCTCTGACACGCCAGTGTCCAGCCTTCAGCCAGTTCTTTGGGGCTGAGCACATCGTTGCGTGCCAGCTGGATTTCACCTTCCTGGACCACGCACATGCAGGCTCCGCAAAACCCTTCTTCGCAGGAAGAAGGCACGTCCAGACCGGCGGCTTTGCAACTTTGCAGCAGGGTGTCGCCGGGGCGACAGGCAATTTCGTGTTGCAGGCCGTCAAGCTCAACGATCAGCGCTTCGCATGTTGAGCCGAGGGCGGCGGCCCGGGCCAGGGTTTCTGCCGCCAGCAGTTCGTCAGGATCGGGCGGCGAGACGAAACGCTCGACGTGGATGCGTTCGGCGGCTTCACCCAGTCCCAGCAGCGTGCGCTCCACGGTGTCCATAAACGGACCGGGCCCGCAGATGAAGTAGTCACCCCCCGCCGAACCGCGCAGCAAATGACGGACCTGGGCGTCGGTCAGGAAACCCTGCACCGAGTCGAGGACGTGTACCACGTGCAGTTGATCAGGATGCGCCTTGATCAACTGACACAGTTCATCCTTGAAAATCACCGAGGCTTCGTCACGGTTGGCGTAGATCAACTGGATGGGCCGCTGACTGTTGTGCAGCACCGATTTGAGAATGGAAAACACCGGCGTGATCCCCGAGCCGCCGCCGAACAGCACCAGCGGCCTTGTAGCCGATTGCTCTTCGTCCAGGCAGAAATGCCCGGCCGGTGGCAATACCTCCAGCCAGTCACCGACCTGCACTTCGTTCATCCAGTTCGACACCCGGCCGCCGTCGACCCGTTTCACTGTGACTTTGGGCAGTGCATCGGCGAACGGAGAGCTGGCCATCGAATAACAGCGGGTCAACAGCTTGCCGGCGCAGGGCACGCGAAAACTCAGGAACTGGCCCGGTTTGTAGCGAAAGCGATTACTCAGGTGCGGCGGGACATCCAGCACCAGCGAGCGCGCATCGGCGGTCTCGTCGATCACCGCGCACACTTTCAGTGAATAGCTTCCGGTTGTGGATTCGGCCGGTGTCAGGTTCTGCATCTGCGTGCCCATGTTCACCTCGGCCTCAGAGCCCGCTGATCAATTGGGCGTTGTCGACGCGAATCTCGGCACCGTTGACGAAACGCGACTCGTCCGTGGCGAGAAACAGCACCACGTTGGCGATGTCCCGTGGCGCGCACATGCGGTTCATCGGGTCCTGATCCAGGGCTTCCTGAGGGATCGGTTGGCCTCCCGTCAGAGCCTGGGTCATGGGTGTGTTGACGCCATCCGGGTGCACGCTGTTGCAGCGAATGCGGTAACCCTGCTGCTTGCAGTGCAAAGCGATAGAGCGGGTCATGGCCGCCACTGCGCCTTTTGAGGCCGAGTAGGCGCAGAACATCGGCATCGCGCCGAGCGCTGCCACCGATGACATATTGATGATCGAGCCGCCGCCGGTTTCCTTCATGGCCTGGATCGCGTATTTGCAGCCCAGGAAGTAGCCGTCGCCATTGATCTTCTGCACCTTCTGCCACAGCTCCAGCGTGGTGTCTTCGATGCTGCCCAGCGCCAGGATCGCAGCGTTGTTCACCAGTACGTCGAGACGCCCGAAGTGTTCCAGGGTGGTTTTGATGACGTGTTGCCAGTCGCTTTCGCTGGCAATGTCGTGACGAATGAACAGCGCGTTGCTGCCGATTTGCGAGGCAACCTGGTGTCCGGCTTCTTCGTTGAGATCGGTCAGTACTACCTTGGCGCCTTCACGGGCCAACAGCAGGGCGTCTTCGCGACCGATGCCGCTGGCGGCGCCGGTGATGATGCAGACTTTGCCTTCTACACGTTGCATTGTTGTTCTCCTGAGCGTGTGGTTTGAAGTGCGACTTGGTCGGCCACATGGGCCGCGGCCCGGCGACCGGAATAAATGCAGTCGGCCAGCGACAGGCCGGACACATACAAATTGGAAGCAACCCCGACCGCATTACGCCCTGCGCTGTACAGGCCGCGAATCGGGGCGTCGGCATGGTCCAGCACCTGGCCGCTGCGTTCGCAGACTTTCAACCCGCCGAGGGTGATGACCGGGCAGGGGAACAGGCGACTGGCGAAGGACAGATCGAGGGCGTACCACGGACCCTGGTCCATGTCGGCGAGCATGGCGGACGACTTGCCGAAGGCATCGATGATTTCGCCCCGCGCAGCGCGGCTGTAGGTCTGCACGCTGTGTTGCAGGGATTCGGCGGGCAGCCCGCAGCGCTTGGCCAGTTTCGTCAGGCTGTTGCTGCGCCTGGCGTTGAACAGCAAGTTGAGCAACACCGGCAGGCGCTGGAATTGCCAGACTTTGCCCGGGCCGACCTGACGCAATGCCTCACGCACCAGCGCCCGGTTGAGTAGCAGAATCGCGCGGCCGTCGTGTTCCTCGACCATGATGTGGCCGAGGGTCGCGCCGTAGATTTCTTCGTTGGCATAACGCTGGCCACGCGCGTTGACGATCAACCCCCGGGCCCAGGCCAGCGGCGGGTTGATAAAGCGCCAGGCGCTGACTTTGTCCAGCCGCGCCACGCTCCCGCCCGCGCTCAGGCCCAGTGCGATGCCGCTGCCGTTGCAGCCGGTGGTCCCCAGCGGCAAACCGGCCAGATAATGTGGTGCATGGCGGCGGACCCACTGGCGATTGAAAATAAAGCCTCCGCTGCTCAGCAACACACCGTGTTCGGCGCGAATCAGCTGACGCTCGGCATGGGTCTGCTCGATGCGGCGCAAGCGGGCGCGTAAACGGTCGGCCAAGGCCGGGGCGTACATGTGGATGGCGCTGGCCCAGCGAGAGAGTCGCGCATGATGACGGGCGGCGGGACTGTCGGGCGGCAGGTACCAGGCTTCGACTCCCAGCACGTGATCGTTCATGTCGAGCACCAGGCGCCGCACTTCGCACTGGCTGCGCAACCGCGCACCGTGGCGCAAGGCGCTGGCCTTGAGTGGGGCGAAGAGGCTGGCGCCGGACATGCCGGGGCCTTTGGTGCGATGGCCGCGCGGTGCCGGTTTGGCAGTGGCGGCATAGGCCGGCACGGCTTCGTTGCCGGAGTAATAGAGGTAGTACTGATCGCTTGGGTACGAGGTTTTATGCGGTGGCACGCTGGATTCGAACGCGACACCCTGACGCTCCAGCCATGCCAGTTGCTCGACGCTGCCTTCGCAGAAACTTCGCAAGGTCTGGCTGTTGACCGCTTCACCGACTTCCTGACGCAGGTAATTGAACATCGCGTCGCTGCTGTCGTCATAACCCGCCTGGCGCTGATACGGCGTGCCGCCACCGGCATACACCACGCCGCCACTGAGTGCCGTTGCGCCGCCGCCTTCGAAGCGGTCCAGCGCCAGTACTGCCAAATCGCGACTGGCGGCTTCGATGGCGGCACACGCGCCGGCACCGCCGAAACCGACCACCAGCAGGTCGCAGCGGTCATCCCAGTGCAACTGGTCGGCGCTGTTCACTCGCAACGCTGTCAACCCGTTCAGGCTGTCCATTTTTTCTGGCCTCAGCCGGCGACGGCGAAGGAGGGGACGGGGTTGGCGGTGGTGGTGTAGCTGCCGTCGAGGTACACCAGTGGGGTGATGGTGTCGCTGGTGTGGATTTGCAGGATGCGTCCGATGAAGACGGTGTGGGTGCCGTAGCTGAAGTGGCCGTCCTGGCGGCAGAGGATCGCCGATTGGGCGTCGCCCAGGTAGGGGATGCCGCCGGCGCTGGTGAGCCAGTTGCCGCGGTCGAACCGTGCTTCGCCTTTGATGGCGCCGCTGCACAGGTGGGCGAGGTCTTGTTGGTCGATGCCTAGGATGTTGACGCAGAAGTCGGCGCCGGTGGCTAACGCTGCGTGCGGTGAGGCGGTTTTGTTGACGCAGATAAGTAGCGACGGTGGTTCGGTGCTGAGGGAGTCGACGGCTGTGGCGGCCATGGCGAACCGCTCGGAGCCGTTGCTGGTGCTGATGATGGTGACTGATTTGGCCAGGCGGCGCATGGCCTGGAGCATGTCGGCTTTCAGATTGATGTCGTTCATTGCACTAGCCCTTTCGTTGTGCCTGGAGTGCGATGGATTCTTGCTCTTGCTCTGGGTTGTAACATCGTCCGAGGGGACTAGGCCTTGGCGGCCTCTGGGCCGACCAGGTTGTGGGTGGTTGGGTGTATATCCGTTGCTGCGGTTATGGCCGCTTATGGTTTCGCTCTTACAGCGAGTCCCTTTTGGCAAACGCCCCAAAAGGAACCAAAAGGTCTCGCCCCGGCGTCCGGCCCCTCGCTTAGGCTCGGCGTTCCTTCGTTCCGGTATTCATCTGGGGGCATCGCCTACGGTCTGCTTCGCGACGACCTCCTCTCGATGTGTGCGGCTTCGCCGCACGGCGCTACGCGCCCACCCCCCAGCTGAACACCTCCACTCAGCCTCCCGAAGGGGCGGGTGGGTCAAGATCGAGGGCAGGCGAGCTAACGCTCGGCCTTGAGTGGTGAGGAGCGGGGCGGTGTATGCCGCTCCGCTTTTGATGTTGTAGGAGCGAGGCTTGCCCGCGAAGGCGCTCTGACAACCAACCCATCTCTCCCGGATGCACTCGATCAATTTGTAGGAGCAAGGTTTGCCCGCGAAGGCGTCCTGCCGGCTAACCCATTCCTCCCGAACGCACTCGGCCCAAATTGTAGGAGCGAGGCTTGCCCGCGAAGGCGTCCTGCCAGCTAACCCATTCCTCCCGAACGTACTCGGCCCAATTGTGGGAGCGAGCCTGCTCGCGAAGGCGCCCTGACAACCAACCCATCTCTCCCGGATGTATGCATTCCCCCGTAGGAGCTGCCGAAGGCTGCGATCTTTTGATCCTGCTTGGTTTTTCGCGGTTCTCCACTCGACATGGTCCGTTTGAGGGATGTCCGCTGCGCTGTGCATTGTTTGAATACCGCGGTGGAGGCGAGCACCGCTGGTGCTGCATCCGCCCCGCTGCACGCGCGCCCCGGCGGATGGGGTGACCAGAGGAGAACAATAAAAATGCTCAACCAAGACCTGATTCGCCAGCGTCTGAGCCAACGTGCCCGCGAGTTGGTGCCGATTCTGCGTGAACGTGCCCCGCATGCCGCGCAACTGGGCCAATTGTCTGAAGAGACCCTGCGCGATTTCCACGATGCCGGGTTCTTTCGCATCCTTCAGCCGTCGCGCTGGGAAGGCTATGAGCTGGAGCCCAAGGACTTTTTCGAGGTGCAGATGACCCTCGCCGAGGGCTGCATGTCTTCGGCCTGGGTGCTCGGTGTGGTCGCGATCCATAACTGGCAACTGGCGCTGTTCGATGACCGCGCGGCGCAGGATGTCTGGGGCACCGATTCCAGTGTGCTGATTTCTTCTTCCTATATGCCGGTGGGCAAGGTCGAGCGGGTCGAGGGCGGTTTCAAATTGAGTGGGCGCTGGGGGTTTTCTTCTGGCAGCAAGCATTGCGACTGGGTCTTCCTCGGCGCGCTGGTGCCGCCTGCGGAGGCGGGTGGGGCGCCGGATTACCGGACTTTCCTGCTGCCGCGCAGTGACTACCAGATCCTCGATAACTGGAATGTCATGGGCCTGGAAGCCACCGGTTCCCACGACATTCTGGTGGAAAACGCCTTCGTGCCGGAGTACCGCACGCACCGGGCCTTCGACGGTTTCATGCAGGACAGCCCAGGCAATGCGGTGAACACCGCGCCGCTGTTTCGACTGCCGTTCGGGCAGATTTTTGTGCGCGCGGTGTCGTCGTCGGCCATCGGCGCGCTGCAAGGTGCAGTCGATCAGTTTATCGAGCACAACCGTGCGCGGGTCGGGGTCAACGACGGTCGCAAAATGGTCCAGGACCCGGCCGCGCAATCGGCACTGGCCAACGCTATGGTCTGCGTTGATGAGTGCAAGACCGTGTTGCTGCGCAACTTCGCCCTGATGCTGCAGCGGGCGCAAAACGCCGAACCGTTAAGCATGCCGGAGCGGGTGAAGATGCGTTACGACTCGGCGCTGGTGGCCGACAAATGCGCCAAAGCGGTCGCCGAGCTGATGTTCAACAGCGGCGCCTCGACGATCTTTCGCGGGCATGCAATCAACCGGGCGTTTCGTGACATTCACACCGGTCGCGCCCACGTTGCCAACAACCCGGCCAAGTACGCCTGGAACCTCGGCGGCGTGAGCATGGGCTCGGACAGCAACGACTTTTTTCTCTGACCTTTTGCACCTGAATCAGCTAGTCCGTTTGCGTGATTCGAGCGCCGCTTTGATGGCCGAGCATGGGCCCAAGGCGTAGGTCTCAGGCGCCGACTGCGCATCTATATAGACACAAGGATCAACCATGAAATTTTCCCTGATTTACGAAGCCCAGACGGTGGATTCCAGCCGCGAAGGTGACCGCCGGATTTTCGAAGACACGGTCGAGCAAGCGGTGCTGGCCGACAAGCTTGGTTTCGACACGTTCTGGTGCGTGGAACACACGGCGCTGAGTAACTACTCGCACATGTCCGCGCCGGAAACCATGCTGGCGTTCGTCGCCGGCAAAACCGAGCGCATTGGCATTGGCCACGGCGTGGTCTGCCTGCCACCGGCAATGAACCACCCGGTGAAAGTGGCGGAACGCATTGCCACCCTCGACCTGCTGTCCAAGGGCCGTGTGCACTTTGGCGTTGGCAAGGGCGGCACTCAACAGGAGGCCGGCACCTTCGGTTACGACCTGGCGACGTTGCAACCGCAGATCGACGAGATGATGTACCTGATCCCGAAGATGTTCGTGCAGGACGAAATCGAGCATAACGGCGACTTCGTGCAAATCCCGAAACGACCGATCCATCCCAAGCCTTATCAAGACCCGCACCCGCCGATGTACCTGGCCTGCACTAACACCGAATCGCTGAAAAAGGCTGGTGGTCGCGCCATGGGCGCCTTGGTGCTGGGCTTCGGTGGCCCGGAAGAAATCGCCAAGAAGGTCGAGGTTTATCACGAAGCCTTTGATAGTCGCGATGAGAAGCAGCAGGTGGGTTTCCGTCCCAATCGCCACATCGCCGCGTTGTGCCCGGCGATTGTGCTGGAAGACAACGAAGAAGCGCGCCGTATTGGTATTCGTGGCCAGCGCTACTTCATGGAGTCGTTGGGTTACTGGTATGGCGGAGGCGAACGCCCGGACCCGGAGAAGTGGAAGGACGATACCTTCGTCGATGGCAACGGCCAGAGCGTGATCAAGTCGCGCTTTGCCTCGGAAGAAGTCAGCGTCGATTTCTCCGACCCGACCATGGCCATGATGAACCCCAACCACGCCTACGGCACGGTCGAGGATTGCATCGGTTACGTGCAGCGACTGATCGATGCCGGTGCCGACGAGATTCTGTTCATCTGCCAGATGGGCACCGTGCCGCAGTGGGCGCAGTTGGAGACCTTACGTAATATTGGCGAGAAAGTGATTCCACATTTTCGTAAGGCGTAAAGCTCGACACTCAAGCCATTGAACACCGCATCCCCTCCCTGTGGGAGCGAGCCTACTCGCGAAGGCGGCCTCACATTCAACATCGATGTTGACTGTCATGGCCTCTTCGCGAGCAGGCTCGCTCCCACAAGTTCACCAGCACCCACAATCCCCTGTAGGAGCTGCCGAAGGCTGCGATCTTTTGACCTTGATTCTGGGTGATCCCAAGTCGATCAAGATCAAAAGATCGCAGCCTTCGGCAGCTCCTGCAGGTATCCCTCACTGTCCGTTTTCTTATCCCTGAGCCATCCATTCCCGCTAGTCCCATTGGACGATGTTGGCGCTCCTCGAACCCGCTTGAATAGCCCTACATAAAGTCTCCCCCGGCCATCGCCGAAGGGCGGCTCGGCCTGACAAAAACGAGGAGTGCATCCATGGATATCCGTGGTCTGGGTTACGTCACCCTGTTATCCAGCGACCTGGCACAATGGCGTCAGTATGCAAGCCAGGTGCTGGGCATGATGGTTGTCGGCAACGATGACGATGAGCGCCTGTACCTGAAAATGGACGAGCGCCACTACCGCATCCTGGTGCAGAAAAGCGCCGACAACGGCTTCGGTACCTGCGGCTGGGAAGTGGCGGGCAAAGCGGCCCTCGAACAGGCAGTCGTCGACCTGCAACAGGCCGACGTGCAAGTCACTCGCGGCACCGTGGCCGAAGCCGAGCTGCGTAAAGTCCAGGAACTGGTGCACTTCAGCGACCCGGATGGCAATCGCCACGAACTGTTCTGGGGCCCGTTGCAGGACTTCGCACGCTTCGTTTCACCGGTCGGGGTCAAGGGCTTTGTCACCAGCGAGCTGGGCATGGGCCACGTGGTATTGCCGGCACCGAGCTTTGAGCGTTGCCGGGATTTCTACGAGCAGGTGCTCGGTTTCGGGCTGTCCGACTTGATGAAAGTGCGCTTCACCCCGGACCCGGCTGAGCCGCAAAAGCGCATTCACTTCCTGCACTGCAATAACGGTCGGCACCACTCGCTGGCGATTTTCGAGTGCCCGATGCCCCACGGTTGCGTGCACATGATGGTTGAGGTCAACGCGCTGGACGAAGTCGGTCGAGCGCTGGACCGGGTGCACGCCAACGGCGTGAAGCTGTCGGCCACTCTTGGCCAGCACACCAACGATCAGATGATCTCGTTCTACATCAAAACGCCGTCCGGGTTTGACCTGGAATACGGCTGCGATGGCCTGGTGGTCGACTGGGATCGCCACACCCCGTTTGAAAGCACCGTGGTCAGCCACTGGGGCCACGATTTCAGTGTCGGCCGCCAATGAGGAAGATGACGATGGACAAGCGAATGACCACGGCCGAGATGGTCGGCCAACTGCGTGACGGCATGACCATCGGTATCGGTGGTTGGGGCCCGCGACGTAAACCCATGGCGCTGGTGCGCGAAATTCTGCGCTCGGACCTCAAGGACCTCACCGTGGTCGCCTACGGCGGCGCCGACGTCGGCATGCTCTGTGCTGCCGGCAAGATCAAGAAACTGATCTTCGCCTTCGTCTCCCTGGATTTCATTCCACTGGAACCGTACTTCCGCAAGGCCCGCCAGGAAGCGGCGCTGCAGGTGATGGAAATCGACGAAGGCATGCTGCTGCTCGGCCTGCGAGCGGCGGCGATGAATGTGCCGTTTATTCCGACGTCGGTGGGCCTGGGCACCGATGTGTTGCGCCACAACCGCCAGATCAAGCTGATCGCCTCGCCGTATGCCGATGGCAAGGATTGGGTCGCCATGCCAGCGCTCAAGCTCGATGCGGCGCTGATTCATGTTGATCGCGCCGATGTCCGCGGGGTGTGCCAGATCAGCGGTCCCGATCACTACATGGACGACCTGTTCGTGCGGGCCGCGACCCACAGCTACGTCACCTGCGACGAACTGCTCGACAGCGAGGCTTTCCATGCCGACCCCGGGCACGCGCATCAAGTGTTCTGGGAACGCAACCTGACCACTGCGGTGGCCCACGTGCCGGGCGGGGCGCATCCGTCATCTTGCGCGCCGCTCTACGGTTTCGACGTGGCGCACTTCAAGGCCTACAACGCTTCGGCCCAAGCCGTCGATGGCTGGCAGAACTATGTCCGAGACTACGTCGACTGCACCCACGAACAGTACCTGGACAAGGTCGGCGGCCTGGCTGCGATTCATCAACTGCCGTTGCCGATTTTCTGAGGGAGCCTTGCGATGAGCACTACTACTTACAGCCTCGCCGAACTAATGATTTGCGCTGCCTCCGAGGCCTGGCGCGACGATGGCGAGGTGTTGGCCAGCGGCATCGGCGTGATCCCGCGCCTCGCCGCGTCACTGGCCATGCTCAGCAGCAATCCGCAGCTGCTGATGACCGACTCCGAAGCCTACATGGTCGCCGAACCGGTGCCCTTGGGCGCGCGCAACGGCTATCAGCCCAAGCGCGATAGCTGGATGGGATTCTCGCGGATTTTCGACAACGTCTGGGGTGGCAAGCGCCATGCGTTGGTCGGTCCGACCCAGATCGACCGTTTCGGCCAGGCCAATATTTCGTGCATCGGTGACTACGCCAAACCCAAGGCGCAGATGCTCGGGGTGCGCGGTTTTCCCGGTAACTCGATCAGCCACGCCAATTCCTTTTGCGTGCCCAGCCACAACCGTCGGGTGTTCGTCGAAGGCGAGGTCGATATGGTCGCTTCGGTCGGCTACAACCCGGCGCGTCTGGCGCGAGGCTGGTCGCTGGACGACATTGATATCCGCCTGATCATCACTGACCTCTGCGTGCTGGATTTCCAAGGTCCGCTACGGCAAATGCGCATTCGCTCGCTGCACCCCGGCGTCACCGTGGCTGAAGTCCAGGACAACACCGGATTCGAATTGCATGTGCCGCCAGACTGCCCGACCACGGCCGCACCGACTGCCGGGCAACTGCAACTGATCCAGCGTCTGGACCCGCACAACCTGCGCGCCACTCAGCTCAAAGACAACCCGCCAGGCCAACGCTGAGCGCCCCCGGTTTTGGAGAAAAGTGATGGCTGAACATAACGACAAGAACGAGGCCGAGGTGGTGCTCTACGAAGTGCGCGGTGCGGTGGCCCTGGTCACCATGAACCGCCCGGAGTACCACAACGCGCAGAACTCGCAGATGACCTACGCGCTGGACGCGGCGTTTCGCCGGGCCTGTGATGACGATGAGGTGAAAGTCATCGTGCTGCGTGGCGCTGGCAAGCATTTTTCCGCCGGGCACGACATCGGCACGCCGGGCCGCGATGTGCATCAGACGTTTGACCGCGCGAGCCTTTGGTACGACCACACCAACAAACCGGGTGGCGAATTTCTCTATGCCCGGGAGCAGGAAGTCTATCTGGGCATGTGCCGGCGCTGGCGCGAAATGCCCAAGCCGACCATCGCGATGGTTCAGGGCGCGTGCATCGCCGGCGGGTTGATGCTGGCCTGGGTCTGCGACCTGATCGTCGCCAGTGAGGATTCTTACTTCGCCGATCCAGTGGTGCGCATGGGCATTCCCGGCGTCGAGTATTTCGCCCATGTGCATGAGTTGAATCCGCGCATTGCCAAGGAATTTCTGTTCCTTGGTGAGCGTATGCCGGCGGCGCGCGCCTACCAGATGGGCATGCTCAATCGGGTGGTTGCCCGGGACGCACTGGAGCAGGAAACCCTCGATATCGCCGGGCGCATCGCACAGATGCCGCGCCTCGGTCTGCAACTGAGCAAACAAGCGGTCAACAACGCTGAAGACCTGATGGGCAAGCGCGCGACCATGGACATGGTGTTCGGTCTGCACCACTTCGCCCATGCCCACAATGAACTGGTGTCCGGGGACCGTCTCGGCGGTTATGACGCCAAGGCCATGGCCAGTTCGCAACGCCCATCGGGTGGGGCATGAACATGGCCATTTCGCTGAATACCCGTTTGACCGAGTTGCTCGGCTGCCGCTATCCGATTATCCAGACCGCCATGGGCTGGGTCGCCGACCCGAAACTGGTGGCGGCGACGGGCAATGCCGGTGGCTTCGGTTTTCTCGCCGGGGCGACCATCGAACCGCAACGAATGGAGGCGGCAATCCTCGAAACCCGGCGCCTGACCGACCAGCCGTTCGGGGTCAATTTTCATATGTACCAGGCCAACGCCGGCGACATCGTCGAGTTGGTCTTGCGCCACAAGGTGCGGGCGGTCAGTTACAGCCGTTCGCCCGGCAAGCAGATGATCAGCCGTTTGAAGGACGCAGGCGTGGTGTGCATTCCCACCGTCGGTGCGTTAAAGCACGCGCAGAAAGCGGTGGAAATGGGCGCCGACGCGGTGACCGTACAGGGCGGTGAGGGTGGCGGGCATACCGGCTCGGTGCCGACTTCATTGTTGCTCGATCAAGTGGTCAATGCGGTCTCGGTGCCGGTGGTGGCGGCGGGTGGTTTCAAGGATGGCAACGGTCTGGTGTCGGCCCTGGCCTACGGCGCCGAGGGCATTGCCATGGGCACGCGTTTTCTGATGTGCGCCGACAGCCCGGTGCCGCAGGCGACGTTGGCCCGATACCTGGCGGTCAATGACCCGGCGACGATCATCATCAGTCGCGCCATCGACGGCATGCCGCAACGGATGATCCGCAACGAATTGCTCAACCAGCTCGAAGCCAGTGGCGGTCTCAAACGTTGGTTGCTGGCGGTACAGAGTGGCCTCGCTTACCGCCGTCACAGCGGTATGAGCTTGATTCAACTGCTGGCCAGTGCACTGAAGATGCGTGGCAGCGGTGAGCTGACGGCCGCGCAAAGCCTGATGGCCGCCAACGCGCCGATGGTGATCCAGAAAGCCATGGTCGACGGTCAACCGGCGGTCGGCGTGCTGCCCGCCGGGCAGATCGCGGCCTCCATCGACAGCTTGCCCAGCTGCGCCCAATTGATTGAGCAGATCGTGCGCGACGCCGAAACGCGTCTGGGCGAACTGTGTCGCCGTGTGTCGTGAAGGGGAAAGGCATGAAACCATTTAGCGTCAGCATCGATAACGGCATTGCCGAGCTGGTGTTCAACCAGCCACCGGTCAACGCCTTCAACTGCCAGGGCTGGGCCGATATCGCCAGCGAGATCGAATGCCTCGGTCGCGACAGCACGGTGCGAGTCATCGTGATTCGTGCCGAAGGTCGCGGCTTTTGCGCCGGGGTTGACATCAAGGAACTGGCCGCCGATGGCAACCTGATTGTCGCGGTGAACAAGGGCAACTACGACAGTTTCAAGGCGATCCACCGCAACCCGAAACCGGTGATCGTTGCGGTGCACGGCTTCGTACTGGGCGGCGGTATCGGCATCTGTGGCGCTGCCGACATCCTGGTGGCGTCCGAGTGCGCCACCTTCGGCGTGCCCGAAGTGGATCGTGGTGCGATGGGCGGCGGCGCGCATTTGCAGCGGCTGTTCCCGGTGCAGAAGGTGCGGCACATGTACTTCACCGGCGAGATGATCGACGCCACCGAGGCCTGGCGCCTCGGAGCGGTGGAGCGCGTGGTCAAGCGCGAGGATTTGCGTGAGGCCGCGCTGCAGATCGCCCGCGCCATCGCCGCCAAGAGCCCGGCGATGATCAGCCTGGCCAAGGAAGCGCTGAACGGCATCGAAGACGGCCATCTGGAAGACAAATACCGCTGGGAGCAGGGCTTCACGCTTGAAGCCTATCGCTCACTGGACTCTCAGGAAGCACGCGACTCGTTCGTCGAGAAACGCGATGCCCGATTCAACGGCTAAGGGCACTCTCATGGACCTGACTTATACACCAGCCCAGCAGGCCTTTCGCGCCGAAGCGCGAACCTGGCTGGCGGCCAATGTACCGCGCGCTGCGCTGCAATCGTTCGACACCGAGCAAGGCTTTGCCGAGCACCGAGCCTGGGAAGCCCGGCTCAACGAGGGCCGCTGGGGCATGGTGACCTGGCCGACCGAACTCGGCGGGCGCGGTTGCGACCTGATCGAGTGGCTGATTTTCGAAGAGGAATACTACCGCTCCGGCGCCCCGGCACGGGTCAATCAGAACGGCATCTTCCTGCTCGGCCCGACGCTGATGGAATACGGCAGCGAGGCGCAGAAAGCGCGTTTTCTGCCGCGCATGGCCACGGGTGAAGACATTTGGGCCCAGGCCTGGTCCGAGCCGGGTGCCGGTTCCGACATGGCGGCGATTCGCTCGAAGGCCGAACGGGTGGGCGACCACTACGTGATCAACGGCCAGAAAACCTGGTCGACCCGGGCCGTTTGGGCCGATTGGGTGTTTGGCATTTTTCGCACCGACCCGCACTCGCAACGCCACCAAGGCCTGACCTTTATCCTGCTACCGCTCGACAGTCCGGGAATCACCGTACGGCCAATTCCACAACTCAATGGTTTGCCGGGTTTCGCCGAAATCTTTTTCGACGACGTCAAGGTCCCGGTGGAAAACGCCTTGGGCGGCGAGGGCATGGGTTGGCATGTGGCGATGTCCACCGCCGGTTTCGAACGTGGATTACTGCTGCGCTCACCGGCACGTTTTCAGGAAACCGCCCGGCGCCTGGTGCAGCTTTACCAGGCCAACCGCGAGCAGGCCGACCGCGATCCGGCGATTGGCGAAGCGGTGATGCGCGCCTGGCTGGACGCCGAGGCTTACACCTTGAGCACCTACATGACCGCCTCGCAATTGGTGCAGGGCGGCAAGATCGGCGCGGAATCCTCGACCAATAAAATCTTCTGGTCGGAGCTCGATCAGCGCATGCACGACACTGCCATGAGCATTCTCGGCCTGCGCAGCGAGCTGCTGCCCGAAGCGCCGGCCGCCGGCGATGTCGGCCATTGGCTGGAAGGTTTTCTGTTTGCCCAGGCCGGGCCGATCTACGCCGGCACCAACGAGATACAACGCAACATCATCGCCGAACGCATGCTCGGCATGCCGCGTGCCTGAGGAATCGACCATGGACTTTAGTTTCAGCCGCGACCAGTTGCTGTTTCAGGACAATGTCAGAAGTTTTCTGATCAACGAAGTCACCCCGGAACGCCTTCGCGAACTTTGGCTCAGCGACAGTGGGCGCAGCGATCAATTGTGGGCGCAATTGGTGGCGCTGGGCCTGACCGCGCTGACCGTGCCCGAGGCGCATGACGGGATGGGCATGAATGAGCTGGATTTCATTCTGCTGGCTCAGGAATGCGGTTATGCCGGTTTGCCCGAACCGCTGGTGGACACAATGCTGATCGGCGTGCCAATGCTCGCTGCCCTGGATGAAAGCCATGCGGCGCTCAAGCATCTGTGGCTGTCGCGTGTTGCCGAAGGTCGCGCCCGGTTGGCGGTTGCCGAGCCGGGCAACCCGCTGGTCAGCGATGCCCACGTCGCCGATCTGCTGTTGCTGGCTCATGGCGATGAGGTGCATGCGGTTGAGCGTGACGCCGTGCGACTGACCCGCAACGTGTCAGTCGATCCCAGTCGCCAGCTGTTTCAGGTCGACTGGACGCCGACGAGCGCCACCTGCGTGGCTACCGGTGAGCGGGGCCGGCGCTTGTGGGCCGCGGCCTTCAACCGTGGTGCATTGGGCACTGCTGCGCAATTGCTTGGGCTGGCCAAACGCATGGTCGACCTCGCGGTGGATTACACCTTTGAACGCAAGCAGTTCGGCAAACCGGTCGGTTCGTTTCAGGCGGTCAAGCATTTGATGGCCAACGTCGCGGTGCAGATCGAGTTCGCCAAAGGGCCGCTGTATCGCGCGGCGTATGCGCTGGCCGAGCAACAACCGGGGCAGGACGTGCTGGTGTCGCACGCCAAACTGGCGACGGCGGAAGCGGCCCTGCTCGCCGCGAAAAACACGATCCAGGCCCACGGCGCCATGGGTTACACCTGGGAGGTCGACCTGCATCTGTTCATGAAACGGGCCTGGGCGCTGGACAAGGTCTGGGGCGATCGCGGCCGGCACAAGGGGCGAATCCGAACGGCGCTGTTCGAGGCTGACCACGCCCTGGGTGCCGGCAACACTTTCTGATGGCAATGCGAGGCAGTCCAGCTGAAAAGACACTGTGGGAGCGAGCCTGCTCGCGAATGGGCCATCTGGTCAGATTTGATGATTACTGCCCCGTCGCTTTCGCGAGCTGGCTCGCTCCCACAGGGATTTCGGCACCGTTACTGACTGGCATTGGCCAATGTGCCTGACTTCAACTTACCCCGAGATAGACCATGCCTGAAGCCTATATTGTCGATGCCCTGCGCACGCCCACCGGCCGGCGCAAGGGTGGATTGAGTCAAATTCACGCCGCCGATCTGGGCGCCCATGTATTGCGCGCGCTGGTCGAGCGCAACGACATTCCCGATGACCATTACGACGATGTGATCTTTGGTTGTGTCGACACCATCGGCCCGCTGGCCGGGGACATCGCCCGCACCAGTTGGCTGGCCGCCGGGCTGTCGCAGTCGGTGCCCGGCACCACCATCGACCGCCAGTGTGGTTCGTCACAGCAAGCGGTGCACTTTGCTGCGCAAGCGGTGATGAGCGGCACCCAGGATGTGGTCGTTGCCGGTGGCGTGCAAACCATGACCCAGATTCCGATTTCCTCGGCGATGATCGCCGCTGAACCCCTGGGTTTCAGTGACCCGTTCAGCGGCTCCGAGGGGTGGGTCCGGCGCTACGGCGCGCAACCGCCGACGCAGTTCCGTTCGGCGCAGATGATTGCCGAGAAGTGGGGGTTGTCCCGCGCGCAACTGGAAGCTTATGCCCTGGAGTCCCATCAACGCGCCTTGCGGGCTATTGAAGAGGGGCGATTCAACCGTGAAATCGTGCCACTGGCCGGGGTCCTGCACGACGAAACGCCGCGCCAGACCAGCCTGGAAAAAATGGCCGAGCTGGAGTGCCTGTTTGGCTGTGACCGGGTGACGGCGGCGGTGTCCAGCCAGACCTGCGATGCGGCCAGCGCCATGCTGATCGTCTCGGAGAAAGCACTCAGGCGTTACGGGCTGACGCCGCGTGCGCGTATCCATCACCTGAGCGTGCGTGCCGAAGACCCGATCTGGATGCTCACCGCGCCGATCCCGGCGACCGCTTATGCGCTCAAACGCGCCGGCATGCAGTTGGACGACATCGATCGCGTGGAAATCAACGAAGCCTTCGCGTCGGTGGCCATGGCGTGGCTCAAGGAAACCGGCTATCCGCACGATCAGACCAACGTCAACGGCGGCGCGATTGCCCTCGGCCATCCGTTGGGCGCCACCGGCACCCGATTGATGTGCAGCCTGCTGCATGAACTGGAACGCAGCGGTGGACGCTTCGGTTTGCAGACCATGTGCGAAGGCGGCGGCCAGGCCAACGTGACGATTATCGAACGCTTGTAAGCGATGCAGTTGAGGGGAACAGCAACATGAAAATCTGTGAGAACCGCGTAGTGATCATCACCGGCGCTGGCGGTGGCTTGGGCCGGGCCTACGCACTGGCCTTCGCTGCCGAGGGCGCAAAAGTGGTGGTCAACGATATCAATCGTGAAGCGGCATTGGCCGTGGTCGGTGAAATTCTGGGGCAGGGCGGCAGTGCTGTGGCCAACAGTGATGACATCACCCGCTATGACGCTGCGGCGTTGATCGTGCGCCAGGCGATTGAAACCTTCGGTGGGCTGAACGTGGTGGTCAATAACGCCGGCATCTGCCGCGACCGCATGTTCGCCAGCCTCACCGAAGCCGATTGGGACGCCGTCGTCGCGGTGCACCTCAAGGGCCACTTCTGTATTGCCAGCCACGCGACGCGCTATTGGCGTGAACAGGCCAAGGGCGGCGCGGTCGTGAACGCGCGGATCATCAACACCAGTTCCGGCGCCGGTTTGCAGGGTTCCATCGGCCAGTCCAACTATGCGGCGGCCAAGGGCGGCATTGCTGCGTTGACCCTGGTTCAGGCAGCGGAGCTGGGGCGTTACGGGATCACCGTCAACGCCTTGGCCCCGGCCGCGCGCACTGGCATGACCGAGCAAGTGTTCGCCGAGACGATGAAAAAACCTCAAGAGGGTTTCGATTACTTCGCCCCGGAAAACGTTGCGCCGCTGGTGGTCTGGCTCGGGTCTGAAGCATCCGGGGACGTAACCGGGCAGATGTTTGAAGTCGAGGGCGGCAAGTTATCGATAGCCGACGGCTGGCGTCGCGGCCCGCAACTGGACCGCGAAGGCCGTTGGGCGGTCGGCGAGATGGCGCAAGCGGTTGCGCAACTGATGGCGCAAGCCGTTCCAGCCGCGAAGGTCTACGGCAGCTGAAAAAGACCCGTCGCAGGAGGGGCGCGCATGGCTATAATCGGCCGACGTTTCCCTCCTGTTACCACACGAGACTGCCATGACCATTTCCCTGTACGCCGCTTCCGTCCCGGTTTTTCAACAAATGCTCAACGCCCTGAGCGATGTGCTGAACAAGGCTGAAGCCCACGCCACCGCGAAAAACATCGACCCGAACGCGTTCCTGCAAGCCCGCCTGTACCCGGACATGTTCCCGCTGGTGCGTCAGGTGCAGATCGCCGTTGATTTCGCCAAGGGCGTTTCTTCGCGTCTGGCCGAGATCGAAGTGCCGAAGTACGACGACACCGAAACCACCTTCGCCGAGCTGCAAGCGCTGATCACCAAGGTTCTGGCCTACATCGGCGAAATCAAGCCTGAGCAGATCGACGGCAAGGAAGGCATCGAGATCATCACCCGTCCAGGCACGCCGAAAGAGAAGCGCTTCAGCGGCCAGGCTTACCTGCTGAGCTACGGCTTGCCGCAGTTCTTCTTCCACGTCACCACCACCTACGCTTTGCTGCGTCACAACGGTGTGGAAGTGGGCAAGCGCGATTACATGGGCGCGTTCTAAACCGTCCGGCAATAAAAAAGCCCCCGCAGCCTAAGGTTGCGGGGGCTTTTTCATGGGCAAGCATTTTTCAATTACACCGCAGATCCTGTGGGAGCGGGCTTGCTCGCGAAGGCGGCGGCACATTCAACATCAATGTGCCTGACACACGCCTTCGCGAGCAAGCCCGCTCCCACAGGGGGAGGCGTGTTATGCCAGGCTTTTCTGTTCTTCACCCATGCAAGCGGCAGCGGTGAACAACACATCCGTGGACGAATTCAACGCCGTCTCCGCCGAATCCTGCAACACACCAATAATGAAACCAACGGCCACCACCTGCATGGCGATTTCACTCGGAATGCCAAACAGGCTGCACGCCAGCGGAATCAACAGCAACGAACCGCCCGCCACACCGGAAGCGCCACACGCGCAAATCGCCGCCACGACGCTGAGCAAAATCGCCGTCGGAATGTCCACGGCAATCCCCAGCGTATGCACGGCGGCCAGGGTCAATACGGTGATGGTGATCGCCGCGCCCGCCATGTTGATGGTCGCGCCGAGCGGGATCGACACCGAATACGTATCTTCATGCAGGCCCAGGCGCTTGCTCAATTCCAGATTGACCGGAATGTTCGCCGCTGAACTGCGGGTGAAAAACGCGGTGATGCCGCTTTCACGCAGGCACATCAGCACCAGCGGATACGGGTTACGGCGCAGTTTCCAGAACACGATGACCGGGTTCATCACCAGCGCCACGAACAGCATGCAGCCCAGCAAAACCGCCAACAGATGCGCATAGCCGATCAACGCACCGAAGCCCGAGGTGGCGAGGGTTGAAGCCACCAGGCCGAAAATCCCCAGCGGCGCAAAACGGATCACCAGGCGCACGATCAAGGTCACGCCATTGGACAGGTCACCCAGCACTTCGCGGGTGGAATCGCCGGCATGGCGGATGGCAACACCCATGCCGATCGCCCACGCCAGAATGCCGATGAAATTGGCGTTCATCAGCGCGCTGACCGGGTTATCGACCACGCTCAGCAGCAGGCTTTGCAGCACTTCGCTGATCCCGCCCGGAGCGGTGATCGCGACATCGTGGGTTGATAACACCAGGCTCGACGGAAACAGCGTGCTGGCCACCACCGCGACCACGGCGGCGGCAAAGGTGCCCAGCAGATACAGAAAGAGGATCGGCCGAATGTGGGTTTCCTGACCGTGCTTATGGTTGGCAATCGAAGCCATGACCAGCACGAACACCAATATCGGCGCGACGGCTTTCAAGGCCGAGACAAAGACTTTGCCGATGAACGCGGTGGACTTCGCCACATCGGGCGCAAACAAGGCCAGGGCAATACCGGCGATCAGGCCGATAACGATTTGCGTGACCAGGCTGGTGCGTTTCAAGCGGTGCAATAGGGACGGGGATGAAGCGCTCATAACGGTATCTCTGATTTTTTTAGGTGCAAGGTTCCGCGAGTCACGCAGCAATAAGCAGGGCAGGCTGCCTGAAGGAACCGAGGGGGTATTGCGACATCAATGCCAAAAAAACGGCCGATGAACAGGGTGTACGAATCGCAGGGCGCGGACTTTATCACAGGGTCGGCTCGTTCCTTCAGACCTGTGACGATCTGCCACCCGGTTGTTCAACGGGATATGCAGGTTCGTGCAACCCGGTTTGGAAACACTCTGTTAAGCTTCGCCATCCTCATTTTCAAGTTCTGCCAGCGGGCCTCCGGGCTATCGCTGCTGTCGGCGTTTTCTGGAGTTCTGCATGCTGTTGTTGCCCATTCTTCTGTTGTCTGCCGCCGGCTTCACGGTGCTGACCACGGAGTTCATCATCGTCGGTCTGTTACCGGCGATTGCCCGAGACCTTGAGGTCACGATTCCCCAGGCCGGTCTGCTGGTAACGCTGTTCGCGTTTACCGTGGCCGCGTTCGGGCCGTTCTTGACCGCGTATTTCGCCCGGTTCGAGCGACGCAAGCTGTTCATCTCGGTGCTGATCATGTTTGGCGTGGCCAACACGGTCGCGGCGTTGGCGCCGAATATCTGGGTCATGGCCGCCGCACGGTTGATTCCGGCGTTAGGGTTGCCGGTGTTCTGGGCGCTGGCTAGTGAGACTGCGGTGGACATTGTCGGGCCGGACCACGCCGGTCGCGCGATTTCCAAGATCGGGTTCGGGATTGTGTGCGCGATGGTGTTCGGCATTCCGGTCGGCACGCTGATATCCGATGCGTTTGGCTGGCGCAGCGCCTTCGGCATTCTGGCGGTGATCGCCTTTGCCAAGGCGTTGCTGCTGTTTATCTACTTGCCGAAAACCATTCTGCACAAGCAGCAGGCGAGCTTTCGTTCACAGTTCAAAATCCTGCGCAGCCCATTGATGATCGGGCATGTGCTGCTGTCGATCCTGGTGTTTACCGGTATGTTCACCGCTTATACCTACCTGGCGGACATTCTTGAGCGCCTGGCCGGTTTCAACGGCACGTTGGTCGGTTGGTGCCTGATGGGTTTCGGCGCGGTGGGCTTGGTTGGCAACTGGTGGGGCGGCCGTGCGGTGGATCGTCATCCGCTGATCGCGTCGATGATGTTCTGCGCGTTCCTGATTGCCGGCCTGATTGCGCTGGTGCCGAACATTCAGTCGCCGCTGGGTCTGGCGGCGGCGATGGGCATCTGGGGGATCACTCAGGCTGCCTTATTCCTGGTCAGCCATGTGCGCTTGATGAAAGCTGCGCCTGAAGCGCCGGCCTTCGCCGCGTCGCTGAACATCGCCGGGGCCAACCTCGGGATCGGCCTGGGCGCAATGGTTGGCGATCGCGTGATCAATGCCTTTGGCCTCGGTGGCCTGGGTTTTGCGGCGGCTGCGTTTATCCTGGCCTCGATCCTTCTGGCCATGGCGCTGATGACCATGGCACCCCGTGAGCCGGTCATAGTTCAGTAAACAACTCGCGTCGGGCACCTTCGGTAATGGCGACAATGCCGGGGTGCTTGACCTTGCGTTCCACTGAAATGGCATAAAACGACTCGGTCACCGCGTCGGTCTGGCCGATCAACTCCACGCCGTATTGGCGTTTCACCTCGTCGGCAATCACGCTCGGGCCAATGAAAATCCCGCTGCCGGATTGGCCGAACGCCTGCATCAAAGCGCTGTCATCGAACTCCCCGACGATACGTGGCTGAATCTGCTGCTCGGCAAACCAGCGTTGCAAACGACTGCGTACCACGGTTTCCGGCCCGGGAATCAATAGCGGTGCGCCATGCAGGCTGCGCGGGAAATCCTGACCGTATTGCTCCGCCAATTCTTTTGTCGCAAAAAAACTGATCCCGCACTCGCCGAGCTTCTGGCTGTAGCCCTTGATGTCCAGGTGCGACGGCATCGGGCTGTCGGAAATCACCAGGTCCAGGCGCTGGATCGCCAGGTCAGCGAGCAAACGTTCCAGTTTGTCCTCGCGACAGGTGATGCGCAGCGGCTCGCTCAATTCCATGGTCGGGGCGATCAGGCGATAGACGATGGATTTGGGCACCACGTCCGCCACGCCGACCCGGAACAGAATCTGCTGTTCATTGGGCTGGGCGCGGAGCATCAACTCCAGTTCGCCACCGAGCTGGAACATCTGCTCGGCGTAGGGCAGGGTCTGACGCCCGGCCTCGGTGAGTTCCAGATTGCGCCCGACCCGGCGAAACAACTCGATGCCGTAGGTTTGTTCCAGCAAGGAAATCTGCCCGCTGATGGTTTGTGGCGTCAGGTTCAACTGCTCGCAGGCGCGCACGATACTGCCGGTTTTGGCCACGACCCAGAAGTAATGCAGCTGTCGATAGTTCAACAAATTGGAAACCCCTGTTCAAATCACCCGTAGGAGCTGACGAGTGAAACGAGGCTGCGATCTTTTGATCTGGCTCTTAAAAATCAAAAGATCGCAGCCTCGTTTCACTCGACAGCTCCTACAGGAGCGATGTGGTCGATATCGGCTTTTGGTCTGGATTCGTAATGGCCGAAGTATAGCCGCTAAAAATACGAATTTTCCTGAAGTGTTTGTCTCCCTAGAATGCCTCGCTATCGACGGGGTGCCTTTTCGCACCTGTCCGTTCTATCGAGGAAAGCATCATGAAACTTACCGCTACGGCGCTGTTGATCACGTCTTTACTGGTATTGGCCGGTTGCGACCAGGCCGAAAAGAGCGCGCAGCAACTGATGGGCAAGGCCGCCGAAACCGCCAAACAGGCGATCGACGACACCCATAAGGCCGCAGAACAGGCGATCAGCGATGCCACCGGCGGCCTGATCAGCAAGAAAGAACAACCGGCCGAAGATAAAGAGAAAACAGAATCTTCGTCCCAGGAAATCTAAAACCGTCTTAAGCGAGTCAGGACTGACCCATGGAATACCTTGTAGAACTAGCCGCCAGCCCCACCGCCTGGATCGCCCTGGCCACGTTGATCGTCATGGAAATCGTGCTCGGCATCGATAACCTGATCTTCATCTCGATCCTGACCAACAAACTGCCAGAGCAACATCGGCAGAAAGCACGCCGCATCGGGATTGGCATGGCGTTGATCCTGCGACTGGCGCTGTTGAGCACCATCGCGTTTATCGTCCAGTTGACCGAGCCGGTGATCGATATCCTTGGCCAGGCGTTCTCCTGGAAGGACATGATCCTGATCGCCGGTGGCCTGTTCCTGTTGTGGAAGGCCACCACCGAGATCCATCACAGCATGGACCCGGCACCGGAAGATCCAAAGTCGGCGACTTCGCGCGTTACCCTGGGCTTTGCCGCCGCAATCGGGCAGATCCTGATGCTGGACATGGTGTTCTCTATTGACAGCATCATTACCGCTGTCGGCATGACCGAGCATTTGCCGATCATGATCATCGCGGTAGTGGTGTCGGTATTGGTGATGTTGCTGGCCGCTGACCCGTTGGCCAAGTTCATCAACGACAACCCGACGGTGGTGATGCTGGCCCTGGGCTTCCTGATCATGATCGGCATGACGCTGATCGCCGAAGGCTTCGGCGCCCACGTACCGAAAGGCTACGTCTATGCCGCCATGGCGTTCTCGGCAACGATCGAGGGGTTGAACATGATGTCCCGGCGGGCCAAGCAGAAGCGAGTGGCTACTGAAGCGTAACCGGCGCTAAAACAAACGGCCGCCTGCACTCGAAAGAGTCCAGGCGGCCGTTTTCATTTGCGGGCCGAAAAGGGTCGATCAGTGGGCGGTGGCGGGACGGGTCACCGGATCGGCTTTTGCTTCGGGTGCCGATTGCATCGGGTGGTGATGGTGCCGGCGAGTGATACGCAGCACACCCCACAACATGGCGGCAGCTACGGCCAGCCAGCCGGAAATCAGCATTACGATTGTCATTAACAGGCTCATCGGCGCCTCCTCTTTGCCCTGCATCGGGCACACGCTCTCTGCAAATGACAGTCTAGTCGCTGCTGTGTTTCAGGCTATTGACCAAAGGTCGCCTGTCACCAACCCGTTCGCTCTATCGAATGCAAACAACTGCCGGTTTAGGCTATACCGCTGCCGCGCGGCATCCTATGATCAGTGGCCAAGCCGGGGGCACGATTGCCTGGCGTCTGAACAAGAGAGTGATGATGGTGCGGGTATTTTCTCGAATTCGTTCTGCGGTACTGGTGATGGGCTGCGTTGTGGGCCTGGCGGGTTGCGCTGGCAGTGTGGTGCCTGAGGTCAAGCGTCTGCCGGAGCGAGTTGAGCTCAGCGGTACGTTTTACCGTGGCGAGGCCAATCAAAGCGGTCCACAAGTGCTGGCCAGCATGCTCTCTCAGCAAGGCGTAGTGATTACACCGGGGCTGCTGGAAAAACCCCTGCATTTGCCGGGCGCCGCGGCGCAGTTGCAGCAGAACATGCAGAATCTGGCCCGTGAATACGGCATGGTGGTCTATCCGCTGGACAGCAATCTGCCTGCGTTGTTGACCCAGGTTGCGGCCGGTTATCCGGTGATGGTGCGTTTCACCGAAGGTTCGGCGTTTTGGGCCGAGCCGCGCTACGCCATCCTCGCCGGATACAATCGGCAGAAGCAAACGGTGCTGTTGCGCTCCGGAATGAACCGTCGGCTGCTGATGAGCTTCAGCTCGTTTGAGTCGTCCTTCAAGGATGCGGGCGGCTGGGCTGTGCTGATCCAGAAGCCAAACCAGATTCCGGCCAAGGTCGATGAACAGCGCTGGCTCAAGGCCGCGAGCGATCTGGGTCAGGCCGGCCAGGAGCAAGCAGCCGCGCGGGCAACCAAGGCGTTGAAGGCTCAGTAACAAGCTCCGTTCGTCATCTCCCGGGCACCGTCGTGTGCCCCTGGCCTCTTATGGGTAGGGCCCGGATTTCTCCGGGCCAGACCCAAGGAGGCGTCCATGGCACATTCCAAGACTTCAGACGGCCCGCATTCATCCGAGCATTCGTCCGGTGATGAGCTGGGCTTCGATCCCGATTCGCCTGACCTTGCCGACCCACAGGTCGATCCCATCGGACCCGCCAAGGCGCCCAGGGATATCAAGCCGGGTGATGACGACAAGAAGCCAGCGAAGCCTTACGACCCGCTGGCCGATCTCAAACCCTGATGCGCAATGAGGTGGCTTATGTCTACCGATTCGAGCTTTGACGACAAACGTCCGGACAGCGTCCCGACCACTCCCGAAGATGATGTGGACCCTGTAATGGATCCGGACAGTCCGTTAAGGGATCCGCTGGCGCGGCCGATGGTGGTGCCGACGGAGCACCCTCACGACTGGAAAGACCCGAGTGCCGGGGACGGCATTCCGGATGATGACCAAATGCCGCTGCCCAACGATTAACTCATGTATCCACGATAAAAAAAGCCCCGAATAATCGGGGCTCTGTCTGTGTGGTCGCAGGCCTATTTAGAGGCTTCAACTACACCGCTTTGACGATGTTTCAAGTTCTTCGCGGCTTTGTACTGCAAGGCAACCGACGGCGCGTTAGTGCTCTTGCCGGTTTCGACCCAACTGCGGATCCGGGTGGCATCGGCAAAGTGCGTGTACTTGCCGAATGCATCCAGGATTACCAATGCCACCGGGCGATTGCCCATGCTGGTCACCAGCACCAGGCAGTGACCTGCCTCATTGGTGAAACCAGTCTTGGTGATCTTGATGTCCCAATTGGCTTTGTTCACCAAATGATCGGTGTTGTGGAAACCCAAGGTGTAGTTGGGTTTACGGAACGCGACGGTGGTTTCCTTGGTGGTGGTCAGTTCGGTCAGCAACGGGTACTTGTGCGCGGCAATCAGCAGTTTGCTCAGGTCGCGCGCCGTGGAGACGTTACGCGGGGAAAGCCCGGTCGGTTCGACGAAGTGAGTGTTGCTCATGCCCAACGCCTTGGCCTTGGCGTTCATGGCCGCAATGAACGCGACATAACCGCCCGGGTAGTGGTGGGCGAGGGTGGCGGCGGCGCGGTTTTCCGAGGACATCAGTGCGATCAGCAGCATTTTCTTGCGTGGCAGTTCGCTGTTGAGCTTGACCCGGGAGAACACGCCTTTCATTTCCGGCGTGTGGCTGATGTCGACGTTGATGTATTCATCCATGTTCTGGTGCGCTTCAACCACCACCAGCCCGGTCATCAATTTGCTGACCGAAGCGATAGGCACGACCACGTCCGGGTTGTTGGCATAAATGACTTTGTTGGTCTGCAAATCCATCAACAAAGCGCTGCCGGAAGCGATCTTCAGTTGTGACGCGTCTCGCGGTGCCGCGGTGGTTTCCGCGGCATGGGTCATTGGCGTGATAACAGTCCCTGTAAATGCAAAAAATAGACTCAGGATGGAAAGACGGATTTTCACGCGGGCGAACTCATAAGGGTGGATATGCCGTTTTGTTACGGGCTGTTTCTTAAGGCGACGCATTTTAGGAGTATGAGCCACGAAAGCGCTAGGCGCCTGTATGACGAGCGCTTTATATGAAGAAAATTTAATGTTTTTTGCGCCGGATCGGCTCACCTTTATTCGCCGCGCTCGCGGTCGGGTTTGTGTTTGATCAGGGGCACGAGAATGGCGACATTCTGTTGATAGCGTTGGTATCGCTCACCGAACAGGTCGACCAGATCCTTCTCTTCAAAATGAGCCCCGATCAGGACGTAGACAGTGTTGAGCAGCGCAAACAAAAAATGTCCGGCCGTCATGTCGGGAGTCGCCCAGAACACGATCACAAACCCCAGGTACAAAGGGTGGCGGACCAGCTTATAGAGTAAAGGGGTTTTGAACGTGGGGTTGTCGGGTCTGGCAGAGCGCCAGGCGCTGAGTGCCTGGGTGATGCCGAGCAATTCGAAATGACTGATCAGAAATGTGGAAAGCACAACCACGCCGCAGCCCAGCCAGAACAATGCCATGAGCAATCCGTGGCCCCATGTGGACGTTACGCGCCAGAGGGGCGTCGTCATGGGTTGCCACAACCAGAAAAGCAATATGAGCACCAGGCACGTTGACAATACGTAGGTCGCGCGCTCAATGGGGGCTGGAATAAATGTGGTCCACCAGCGTTTGAACGGCTGTCGTGCCATGCCGCTGTGCTGGATGGCAAACAGCGTAATCAGAAAGGTGTCGACGATAACGGCCAACGGCCAATTGAGGCTGGAGCCCGAATTTATGTCTTTGGGGACGCCGAGACCGGAGAGAAAACCGATCAGGTACAGCGCGGTGAGCAGGAACAGCAGGTAACTGCAGAGGCTATACAGCAGGCCCGCCAGTTTCCCCGGGAAAGAACTCAAGCGATGTTCGGGTGTGGTGTCTGGCTTCATGGACGACTCCTGGCGACGTGCCATTGGTATCCGGTTGCCTTGCTGGCGTCTGTAGGACGTTTATTCTTCTGCCTGTATTTTATTCTGGTAGTTCGCGGGCTGTTTGTCCGGTGTTCAGAAACAAAAAAGCCCCGCAAATAGCGGGGCTCTGTTTGTGCGGCAGGCCAGTGAACTCAGCTGTGCAGGGTTTCCGCTGCGTACAGTGTGTTCTCTAGCAGGCAGGCACGGGTCATCGGGCCAACGCCACCCGGTACCGGGGTGATCCAGCCAGCGCGGGGCAGGGCGGTTTCGTAAATCACGTCACCGACCAGCTTGCCGTCTTCCTGACGGTTGATGCCGACGTCGATCACGATCGCGCCTTCCTTGATCCACTCACCTTTGACCAGGCCCGGCTTGCCGGCGGCTACTACCACCAGATCGGCGCGGCCGACGTGGCCCGCCAGATCCTTGGTGAAGCGGTGGGTGACCGTGACGGTGCAGCCGGCCAGCAACAGTTCCATTGCCATCGGGCGGCCAACAATGTTGGAGGCACCGACGATCACTGCGTCCATCCCGTAAAGATCAGCCCCGGTGCTTTCCAGCAGGGCCATGATGCCTTTGGGGGTGCAAGGGCGCAGCAGCGGAATGCGCTGAGCCAGGCGACCGACGTTATAAGGGTGGAAACCGTCGACGTCTTTATCCGGACGAATGCGCTCCAGCAATTTGGAGGCGTCCAGGTGGGCAGGCAAAGGAAGCTGAAGCAGAACACCGTCAATGGCCGGGTCGTCATTCAGGCGATCGATCAGATCGGTCAGCGCTTCTTGAGTGGTTTCAGAAGGCAGGTCGTAGGCTTGCGACAGGAAGCCGACCTCTTCACAGTCTTTACGCTTGTGCGAGACATAAACCTGAGAGGCAGGATCGCTGCCGACCAGGATCACCGCGAGGCCGGGCGTGCGCAGACCTTGCTGGCGACGTTCGGCAACTCGTTTGGCGATCTGCTGGCGCAGGCTGGCGGCGATTGACTTGCCGTCGATTAGTTGTGCAGTCATTGCGCGTGATTAACCATCGAGAGGGGAAAAAAAGAGGGCGCATTCTCGCATGTCAGGCGGCAGGGGCAAAGGCGCTTGGTCTGCAAATTCCTCTAAGCCCTTTAATTAAATGAATTTTTTTTAAAAAGGATTTGACGGCCTTCGGGGCGCTCTATACTATTCGTCGCACTTGTCGGGCACAGCCTAGCACTGGATGAGAAGGTCAAGCGGGATTACGGTTCTGCAAGACTGGAAGCACTTAGTTTGTAGTCCTCCAAGAGTACAGATTAATAAGGCGCCCGTAGCTCAGCTGGATAGAGCATCCGCCTTCTAAGCGGATGGTCGCAGGTTCGAGTCCTGCCGGGTGCGCCATTAGGCAGCTTTGGCACAAGTAGCGCAATATGGTGGGCGTAGCTCAGTTGGTAGAGCACGGGATTGTGACTCCCGTTGTCGAGGGTTCGATCCCCTTCGTCCACCCCATATTTCGAAAGGCGCCAGATTAACAGTCTGGCGCCTTTGCTTTAACAGCTTCAAACGCGGATGTGGTGGAATTGGTAGACACACTGGATTTAGGTTCCAGCGCCGCAAGGTGTAAGAGTTCGAGTCTCTTCATCCGCACCAAATAAAGCTTCACTCAGGCCGGTTGGCCTGATTGGGGCGTAGCAAGGAAGTTGTTTGGTTTCTTTGCAATGCAATATGGTGGGCGTAGCTCAGTTGGTAGAGCACGGGATTGTGACTCCCGTTGTCGAGGGTTCGATCCCCTTCGTCCACCCCATATTTCGAGAGGCGCCAGATTTAACAGTCTGGCGCCTTTTTTGTTTTAGCGGTTCGAGTGTTCAGCGGCTGCATGTCCTGGGTCGCAGGGGTGGGGTGTTTCGTCGTATTTTTGTTTCTCGATGATGCCGCACCACCCGCCGGCCTTGCTCGCAAGATCGGCTGTCAGGGAGATGATTGGCGACTTCTTCTATATATAGAAGGGTTGGTGCAAGGCCCTGGCTTGATTGGCTGTATTTGCTAACAGGGCGAGGCACAACCGTTTGTCCCTCGCCTATAAATTGCCTGCTGTTTTTTTACCCGTTTTCAGTAGGGTGACTTCTTGAGTATGACCCACTAGAATGCATGCCCTTGATTCTGGGGTCGGAAACGGCCGGCTAACGTCTGTGCAACGAGGAATATCCATGCAAGTTTCTGTTGAAAATACTTCTGCTCTTGAGCGCCGCATGAGCATCACCGTGCCGGCTGAGCGCATCGAGACTCAGGTCAACAAGCGTCTGCAGCAGACCGCCCAAAAGGCCAAGATTGCTGGCTTCCGTCCAGGCAAAGTGCCAATGAGTGAAATCAAGCGCCGTTTCGGTGCTGATGCACGCCAGGAAGCTGTTGGCGACGTGATCCAGTCCTCCTTCTACGAAGCTGTTGTTGAGCAGAAGCTGAACCCGGCTGGCGCTCCTTCGATCGAGCCTAAGTCGATCGAAGCTGGCAAAGACCTGGAATACGTCGCGATTTTCGAAGTGTTCCCGGAGTTCACTGTAGCGGGCTTCGAAGGCATCACTGTCGAGCGCCTGAGCGCTGACGTGGCTGACGCTGACCTGGACAAAATGCTCGACATCCTGCGTAAGCAGAACACTCGTTTCGAAGTAGCCGATCGCGCTGCCCAGAACGAAGACCAACTGAACATCGATTTCGTTGGCAAGGTTGACGGTGAAGTGTTCGCTGGCGGTTCCGCCAAAGGTACTCAGCTGGTTCTGGGTTCCGGCCGCATGATCCCTGGCTTTGAAGACGGTCTGGTTGGCGCTAAAGCCGGCGAAGAGCGTGTTCTGAACCTGACCTTCCCAGAGGACTACCAGAACCTCGACCTGGCGGGCAAAACCGCTGAGTTCACCGTTACTGTGAACACTGTTTCCGAGCCAAAACTGCCAGAACTGACCGAAGAATTCTTCGCTCAATTCGGCATCAAGGAAACCGGTCTGGAAGGCTTCCGCACCGAAGTTCGCAAGAACATGGAGCGCGAGCTGCGTCAGGCGATCAAATCCAAGGTCAAGAATCAGGTAATGGACGGTCTGCTGGCCACCAACCCGATCGAAGTGCCTAAGGCTCTGCTGTCCAACGAAGTTGACCGTCTGCGCGTGCAGGCTGTTCAGCAATTCGGTGGCAACATCAAGCCTGACCAACTGCCGGCCGAGCTGTTCGAAGAACAAGCCAAGCGCCGCGTTGTGCTGGGTCTGATCGTGGCTGAAGTGGTCAAGCAATTCGACCTCAAGCCTGACGAAGCCCGCGTTCGCGAAATGATTCAGGAAATGGCTTCGGCCTACCAAGAGCCTGAGCAGGTTGTGTCCTGGTACTACAAGAACGACCAGCAACTGAACGAAGTCCGTTCGGTTGTGCTGGAAGAACAAGTTGTGGATACTGTTCTGCAGAAAGCTAGCGTGACCGACAAGTCGGTCTCTTACGAAGAAGCAGTCAAGCCGGTAGAAGCTCCACAAGCCGACTGATCGTTTCTGTAGTAAGAAGTAATCACCATAAGCCAGCCTTCGTGCTGGCTTATGCGTATTCAAGACATAACTATTTGGGAGTGACTGCAGAGCATGTTCCGTAATTCGTATATTCAGCAGAACTCTGATATCCAGGCCGCAGGCGGCCTGGTCCCGATGGTTGTCGAGCAGTCCGCTCGTGGCGAGCGCGCCTACGACATCTATTCGCGCCTTCTCAAGGAGCGAGTGATCTTTCTGGTTGGCCCGGTAGAGGACTACATGGCCAACCTGATTTGTGCGCAACTGCTGTTCCTTGAAGCGGAAAACCCGGACAAGGACATCCATCTCTATATCAACTCCCCGGGCGGTTCGGTGACAGCAGGCATGTCGATCTACGACACCATGCAGTTCATCAAACCCAACGTGTCGACCACCTGTATCGGCCAGGCATGCAGCATGGGTGCATTCCTGCTGACGGCCGGTGCTGCCGGCAAGCGTTTCTGCCTGCCGAACTCGCGTGTGATGATTCACCAGCCATTGGGCGGTTTCCAGGGTCAGGCGTCGGATATCGAAATCCATGCCAAGGAAATTCTCTTCATTCGTGAGCGTCTCAACACGCTGATGGCCAAGCATAGCGGGCACACTCTTGAAGAAATCGAGCGCGACACCAACCGCGATAACTTCATGAGTGCAGAAGCCGCGCGTGATTACGGGTTGATCGATGAAGTGATCAGCCAGCGCCCCGCTTAAAATAAGCAGCTCAAAATAGGCTTGGTCGGCTGCTCCGATCACCAGCGGGCTTGAAAAAGCCCGCAATAGCCTTCATCTTGTGTTGCAAGCCTATCGGATTTGGATCGAACGAATGACTGACACCCGCAACGGCGAGGACAACGGCAAGCTGCTTTATTGCTCCTTCTGTGGCAAAAGCCAGCATGAAGTGCGCAAATTGATTGCCGGTCCCTCGGTCTTTATTTGCGACGAGTGCGTCGACCTGTGCAATGACATCATCCGTGAGGAGGTGCAGGAAGCCCAGGCCGAGAGCAGCGCGCATAAATTGCCATCGCCTAAAGAAATCAGCGGCATCCTTGATCAGTACGTGATTGGTCAGGAGCGTGCGAAAAAGGTTCTGGCCGTAGCGGTGTACAACCACTACAAGCGCCTGAATCAGCGTGACAAGAAGAATGACGACGTCGAACTCGGCAAAAGCAACATTTTGCTGATCGGCCCGACAGGCTCGGGTAAAACCCTGCTTGCCGAAACACTGGCTCGCTTGCTGAACGTTCCGTTCACCATCGCCGACGCAACCACCCTTACCGAGGCGGGTTACGTAGGTGAAGATGTCGAGAACATCATTCAGAAGCTGCTGCAGAAATGCGATTACGACGTGGAAAAAGCCCAGATGGGCATTGTCTACATCGATGAAATCGACAAGATTTCGCGCAAATCTGACAACCCGTCGATCACCCGGGACGTATCCGGTGAAGGCGTGCAGCAGGCCCTGCTCAAGTTGATCGAAGGCACGGTCGCTTCCGTTCCGCCGCAAGGTGGCCGCAAGCATCCGCAGCAGGAATTCCTTCAGGTCGACACCCGTAACATCCTGTTCATCTGCGGTGGTGCGTTCTCCGGCCTGGAAAAGGTTATTCAAAACCGTTCCACCAAGGGCGGCATTGGTTTCAACGCAGAAGTGCGCAGCAAGGAAGAAGGCAAGAAAGTCGGTGAATCCCTGCGTGAAGTCGAGCCTGACGATCTGGTCAAGTTCGGTCTGATCCCGGAATTCGTCGGTCGTCTGCCGGTCCTCGCTACGTTGGACGAGCTTGATGAAGCTGCTTTGATGCAGATCCTCACCGAGCCGAAAAATGCTCTGACCAAGCAGTACGCCAAGCTGTTCGAGATGGAAGGCGTGGACCTGGAATTCCGGGCCGACGCACTGAAATCGGTCGCCAAACGTGCCCTGGAACGCAAAACCGGTGCCCGTGGACTGCGTTCGATTCTCGAAGGTGTATTGCTCGACACTATGTATGAAATCCCCTCGCAGTCCGAGGTGAGCAAAGTAGTGATCGATGAAAGTGTTATCGAAGGCAAGTCCAAGCCACTGTATATCTACGAAAACAGTGAGCCGGCAGCCAAGGCCGCGCCAGACGCTTAAGCGTCACGCAGCTGGAATAAAGAAGGGGCCTTCGGGCCCCTTTTCTTTTAAAGCGTTTTTAACACCCTCTTTGCGCTTGTTTTTTTTGAAAGCAGCCCCCATCTTGGTTTCAAGCTTACTTCCATCTGTTTACGGCCTTATGGCCGCCGTAGAGGCGAAATCATGAAGACAACCATCGAATTGCCTCTCCTGCCATTGCGTGATGTCGTGGTTTATCCGCACATGGTTATCCCGCTGTTCGTGGGGCGCGAGAAATCCATCGAAGCCCTCGAGGCTGCGATGACGGGCGACAAGCATATCCTTCTGCTGGCTCAGAGAAACCCTGCTGACGACGATCCCGGTGAAGAAGCACTCTATCGCGTAGGTACCATTGCAACCGTTCTGCAACTGCTCAAGCTGCCTGACGGCACCGTCAAGGTTCTGGTCGAGGGTGAGCAGCGGGGCGCCGTGGAGCGCTTCAGCGAAGTGGACGGCCACCTTCGTGCCGAAGTCTCGCTGATCGACGAAGTCGACGCGCCTGAGCGCGAGTCGGAAGTGTTTGTTCGCAGCCTGCTGGCTCAGTTCGAACAATATGTGCAGTTGGGCAAGAAAGTCCCGGCTGAAGTCCTGTCGTCGCTCAACAGCATCGACGAGCCAGGGCGCCTGGTCGACACCATGGCCGCACACATGGCCCTGAAGATCGAGCAGAAGCAGGAAATCCTCGAAATCATCGATTTGTCAGCCCGGGTCGAGCACGTCCTGGCGTTGCTGGATGCCGAGATTGACCTGCTGCAAGTCGAAAAACGCATTCGCGGTCGCGTCAAAAAACAAATGGAGCGCAGTCAGCGCGAGTACTACCTGAATGAGCAGATGAAGGCCATTCAGAAAGAGCTCGGCGACAGCGAAGAAGGCCACAACGAAATCGAAGAGCTGAAAAAGCGCATCGATGCCGCCGGCCTGCCGAAAGATGCCTTGGCCAAGGCCCAGGGTGAACTGAACAAGCTCAAGCAAATGTCGCCAATGTCTGCGGAAGCGACGGTGGTGCGTTCGTACATCGACTGGCTGGTTCAGGTGCCGTGGAAAGCTCAGAGCAAGGTGCGTCTGGACCTCGCTCGTGCAGAAGACATTCTCGACGCCGACCACTATGGTCTGGACGAAGTCAAAGAACGCATCCTCGAATACCTCGCTGTGCAAAAGCGCGTGAAGAAGATTCGTGGTCCGGTGTTGTGCCTGGTCGGTCCTCCTGGGGTAGGTAAAACTTCCCTCGCGGAGTCGATTGCTCACGCCACCAACCGCAAATTCGTGCGTATGGCCCTCGGTGGCGTGCGTGATGAAGCGGAAATTCGTGGTCATCGCCGTACTTACATCGGTTCGATGCCAGGAAGATTGATTCAAAAGATGACAAAGGTGGGCGTTCGCAACCCGCTGTTCCTGCTCGATGAAATCGACAAAATGGGCAGCGATATGCGCGGTGACCCGGCGTCGGCGTTGCTGGAAGTGCTTGATCCCGAGCAGAACCACAACTTCAACGATCACTATCTGGAAGTCGACTACGACCTGTCCGATGTGATGTTCCTTTGCACCTCCAACTCCATGAACATTCCACCGGCGCTGCTGGACCGGATGGAAGTGATTCGTCTGCCGGGCTACACCGAAGACGAGAAAATCAACATCGCCGTCAAATACCTCTCGCCGAAGCAGATTACTGCCAATGGCTTGAAAAAAGGCGAGCTGGAATTCGAAGCCGAAGCGATCCGCGACATCATCCGCTATTACACCCGCGAAGCCGGTGTGCGGGGGCTTGAGCGCCAGATTGCCAAGGTTTGCCGCAAGACGGTCAAAGAGCACGCACTGGAAAAACGCTTCTCGGTGAAGGTCACCGCAGACATGCTGGAACACTTCCTGGGTGTGCGCAAATTCCGTTACGGCCTGGCTGAATCCCAGGATCAGATTGGTCAGGTGACGGGTCTGGCGTGGACTCAAGTGGGCGGCGAACTGCTGACCATCGAAGCCGCCGTCGTACCGGGTAAAGGCCAGTTGATCAAGACTGGCTCCCTGGGTGATGTGATGGTCGAATCGATCACTGCAGCGCTGACCGTTGTCCGCAGTCGTGCCAAGAGCCTGGGGATCCCCCTGGACTTCCACGAGAAGCGCGACACGCATATCCACATGCCGGAAGGGGCGACCCCGAAGGACGGCCCTAGCGCCGGTGTAGGCATGTGCACGGCCCTGGTGTCGGCATTAACCGGGATTCCTGTACGCGCAGACGTCGCCATGACTGGCGAAATCACCTTGCGTGGCCAGGTGCTCGCAATTGGCGGTTTGAAGGAAAAACTGCTGGCGGCTCACCGCGGCGGGATCAAGACTGTGATCATTCCTGAAGAGAACGTACGCGATCTGAAGGAAATTCCTGACAATATTAAGCAAGATCTGCAGATTAAACCGGTTAAATGGATTGACGAGGTCCTGCAAATTGCGCTGCAATACGCGCCGGAGCCCTTGCCTGATGTGGCTCCGGAGATAGTTGCAAAGGATGAAAAACGCGAGTCTGACTCTAAGGAAAGAATTAGCACGCATTAGTACGCATTTGCCTGGGGGGCTTCCTTGACAGCTTTTTAGAGCCCTTGTTATAAAGCGGCTCTTAAGTGTCTGTAGGCCATTCAGCACTCGTTTTTGCTTTCACCAAAAAACTTAGAATCATACTCAAATAGATATAAGGGGACTTAGAGTGAACAAGTCGGAACTGATTGATGCTATCGCTGCATCCGCTGATATCCCGAAAGCTGCTGCTGGCCGTGCGCTGGACGCTGTAATCGAATCCGTCACTGGCGCTCTCAAGGCTGGCGACTCCGTTGTTCTGGTTGGTTTCGGTACTTTCTCCGTAACTGATCGTCCTGCTCGCATTGGTCGTAACCCACAGACCGGTAAGACGCTGGAAATCGCTGCAGCCAAAAAACCAGGTTTCAAAGCCGGTAAAGCACTGAAAGAAGCTGTCAACTAAGTTCGATTCAGGTTTTTGCCTATCCGGGTCGGGGTCATGCCTGACCTGGCAGCGGAGCGGTAGTCCAGCCAACACATCGTTGATCTGAGACACCGAGGGTCGCAAGTTCGAACCCTCGGTCCGCTCCGCCAGTTACGAGAAGGCGCATCCCCGGATGCGCCTTTCTTCTATCCGGATTCTACCCACGCTCCACGGTTGCCTAATTTTGAAGTTCAACCGTTTCTGGGGGACGCATGCTGCAGAATATCAGGGACAATTCACAAGGCTGGATTGCCAAGACCATTATCGGAGTCATCGTTGCACTGATGGCTTTGACCGGTTTCGACGCTATTTTCAAGGCTACGACGCACAGCAATGATGCGGCCAAGGTCAACGGCGAAGAAATCAGCCAGAACGAGCTGAGCCAGGCCGTCGATATGCAACGCCGTCAGCTGATGCAACAGCTGGGCAAGGATTTCGATGCTTCCTTGCTCGACGAAAAAATGCTGCGCGAATCGGCCCTTAAAGGCCTGATCGATCGCAAACTGCTGCTGCAAGGCGCAGAAAAATCGAAATTCGCTTTCTCCGAAGCCGCTTTGGACCAGGTGATCCTGCAGACGCCTGAATTCCAGGTTGACGGCAAGTTCAGCTCTGAGCGTTTCGACCAGGTGATTCGTCAGTTGGGCTACAGCCGTATGCAATTCCGCCAGATGCTGGCTCAGGAAATGCTGATCGGTCAGCTGCGCGCAGGCCTGGCTGGCAGTGGTTTTGTCACCGATGCACAGGTTCTGGCCTTCGCCCGTCTGGAAAAACAGACCCGCGATTTCGCTGCCCTGAACATCAAGGTTGACCCGGCTGCTGTGAAGCTGACCGACGACGAGGTCAAGGCTTACTACGACGAACACGCCAAGGAATTCATGACACCGGATCAGGTGGTCATCGATTACCTGGAATTGAAGAAGTCTTCCTTCTTTGATCAGGTCGCCGTCAAGGACGAAGACCTGCAAGCGGCTTATCAGAAAGAAACCGCCAACCTGGCCGAACAACGCCGGGCTGCGCACATTCTGATTGAAGTGAACGACAAGGTGACCGAGGCGCAAGCCAAGGCCAAGATCGAAGAAGTTCAGGCGCGTCTGGCCAAAGGCGAGAAGTTCGAGGCGTTGGCCAAGGAATTCTCCCAGGACCCGGGTTCGGCGAACAACGGTGGTGACCTCGGCTACGCCGGTCCTGGCGTCTACGATCCAGCGTTTGAAAAAGCCCTGTATTCGTTGACCAAGGATCAAGTGTCGGAGCCAATCCGTACTGACTTCGGTTTCCACCTGATCAAGCTGTTGGGTGTTGAAGCGCCGGAAGTTCCGACGCTGGCCAGCCTCAAGGGCAAACTGACCCGCGAGCTGAAAACCCAGCAGGTCGAGCAGCGTTTCGTCGAGGCGACCAAGCAACTGGAAGACTCCTCGTTCGAAGCTTCTGATCTGGCCCAGCCGGCACAAGACTTGAAACTGACCGTTCACACTTCCGCGCCGTTCGGCCGTGAGGGTGGCGAAGGTGTTGCGGCCAACCGTGCCGTGGTCACTGCCGCGTTCAGTCCTGAAGTGCTGGATGAAGGTGCCAACAGCACCGCCATCGAGCTCGATCCGGAAACCGTGATCGTGTTGCGCGCCAAGGAGCACTTGAAGCCTTCGCAGTTGCCGCTCGAAAGCGTTGCCGCCAGTATCCGTACGCAATTGGCCAAGGAGCACGCCAGTGCTGCCGCCAAGACCAAGGCTGATCAGTTGATCGCCAGCCTGCGCGACGGCAAGACACCGCTGGACAAGGCGATTGACGGCCAGAACTGGAAAGTCACTGCAGCCGCCACTCGCGCGCAGGAAGGGGTTGACCCAACCGTGCTGCAAGCACTGTTCCGTATGCCCAAGCCTGCCGCCAAGGACAAGCCGACGTTCACCAGCGTGACCCTGGCCGATGGTAGCCTGGTGATCGTGCGTCTGAATGGCGTGAACGAAGCCGCTGCGCCGACTGATGAAGAGAAGGCTCAATACCGTCGCTTCCTCGCCTCACGCATTGGCCAGCAAGACTTTGCGGCCTACCGCAAGCAGTTGGAAGGCGAGGCTGACATCAAGCGTTATTGATGGCTGACTGAGCTTTGCGCTACACAAGAACCCCGGTCGAAAGGCCGGGGTTTTTTGTGGCTTCAAGAAAAAGATCGCAGCCTTCGCCAGCTCCTACGCGCCTGATGGGCGCTGGCGAAGGCTGCGATCGTTTGATTTATCCACCCCGGCCCATCGGGAATTCACGAACATGTGCGACTTTTCCTGCATATAACGGTCAACTCACCTGTAAGCGTTTTAAGACACTAATCGATGCGCACCTAAGCATCGTTCTGTTGCACAATACGCCCCGGACCGTTTTCTCTCAGGATGTTCAATGTTTAGATCAATTCCCATGCGTGTTGTAGGGCTGGCACTGGTGCTGGCCGTTGCTGCCGGTTGTTCGTCGAAAAAAGCCGCCATCTATGAGCATGAGAACTTCGACGATTCCGGGACGTTTTCGCGCAACTACCCGGTGACCGACGCGCAGACCTGCGAAGCCGCCCGTCGTGCCTTGCTCAGCCAGGGCTACATCATCACCAGCAGCGATCCAAAACTGGTCAGTGGGCACAAGAGCTTCCAGCAAACCGGCGAGACCCACATGGAGATCAGTTTCAGTGTGGTCTGTGCCGATGATGGCTCCGAAGGGCACCATGCGACCATGTTCGCCAACGCCTTGCAGGATCGCTATGCGCTGAAGAAGACCAACAACTCTGCCAGCCTGGGTGTCGGCGTGTTGGGTTCGGTATCGATGCCGATCGGTTCGTCCGATGATTCGATGGTCAAGGTCGCCAGCGAAACCGTGTCCTCGGCCAAGTTCTACGAGCGTTTCTTTACCTTGGTGGAGTTGTTCCTGCCGCCGGAAGCGAAGAAAGCTGCGCACATCGTCGAGAAGCCGAAAACCGACCTGGGCGTACCTGAAGCCAAGGCCGCACCGGCCGCACTCGCACCAGCACCCGCCGCAGAGCCTGTAGCGGCTCCGGCACCTGCTGAAGCGGCTCCGATCACCTCAGAGCCTGTTGCACCATCACCGGAAGCGGCACCGATTGCTCCCGCTGAATCGTCCGAACCGGCTCCAGCCACCGAGACCATCACGCCGCCGACGCATCCGGATAACATGCCGCCCCCAAGCGAACCCATCCCGGCCCAGTAAGCGATCCAGGCGTTACGGAGGCGTGTCGGACGACACGCATTCCGTAACGGCCATCAAGCTTGACTCACATCAAACCAGGCCGTTGTCCTACGGCCTGTATCGAAAAAAACCTGTGATAAATTCCTGACCACCTGCTACGTTTTATTCAGTAGCGGACGAGTGTCGCGCGAACGTCATTTTTCTTTCACGCGGGCACTTTATGCTCAAGGCGCTGGTCATTTGATCAGGCCATTTTCTATGAGTGACAGGGGGAGCATCACAATGGACGATTATCAAGAAGAGTTGCTCGAGTATTCGGCATTTGAACTGGATCCGGTGGAACCAGCCGAAGACGCCACTGAGCTGTAAGCCTTTACGCGGATTGGCGATGACTGCGGCGAAACTCGCCGGGTGTCTGGCCGTTCCAGCGTTTGAAGGCCCGTTGGAAAGCTTCGGCTGAGGCAAAGCCCAGCAGATAGGCGATTTCCCCGAACGCCAGTTCGGTATCGCGGATGTAGGTCATGGCCAGGTCGCGGCGAGTGTCGTTGAGAATTGCACGAAATTGCGTGCCTTCCTCAGCGAGTTTGCGACGCAAGGTCCAGGTCGGCAGCTTCAGGCGTGCCGCCACTTCTTCCAAGTCGGGTTCCCGGCCACCGTTCAGCAACGGCCCTAGCAACTGAGTGATACGTTCACGCAGGCTGCGGGTGCGTGTCAGCTGTTCCAGTTCCCGTTCACACAATTGCAACAGGTGCTTCCAGGTGCTCGGGCAGTGTTGCGGGTTGCGTTGGGCAAGGCTATCCAGGCTCAGGCGCAGTTGGTTATGTTCGGTGCCAAACTGAATCGGGCAGTCGCCCAAGACACCGTAGGCATCACGATAATCCGGCTCTTCGAATTCGATTTCGACGCGTTCGGCACGTAACGGGGCAGGGCTCACGCTGGACAATTGCTGCAACCAGCCGGCGATGATCGAGTCCACCACGAAGCGGTTGTAGGCGTTGTAAGGGCTGATGGAGTAGAACCGCAGCCATGCACCGCGTGCGTCTTCGTGAAAACTCGACTGGCCACGATAGTTGGAACCGTACAAGGCTTCGAAGCGGATCAGGCAACGCGCCGCTTCCCGTACCGTCGGGGCCTGAGCGGCAGTGACGCCGGCCAAACCGGCCTGGCTCAGGCGACTGAGTTGACCCATGCGCAAACCCAGCGCCGGGTCGCCGGTCAGTTGAATCGCCCCGTGGCCCAGGCGCATGTAGCGCGGGATCGAGAGCCGGGCGCCGGCTTCACCCAAACGGGCTGCGTCGAGGCCGTACTGGTCGAGCAATGGCTGAGGATCGGCGCCATGGCTGCGCACGGCATCGGCCAGGCTGTGAACAAAGCCCACCGACAGGTCCCCGAGGCGCATCGGCAACGGTTTCATTGTTTACAACCAGAGGTTCAGCAAGCGCGCGCCACGGGTATCTCCGTCGGCGGAGTGCTGGCCATTACTGCTGAGAAAACTTTGCCCGGCGCTGCCCTTGTCCCAGAACTGCCCGCGCAGGAACACGCTCATGCCGGCGATGGCCCGGCTGCTGGGGGGCTGGGCAATCAGGGTCAGGCGATGCCAGGCCTGACCTTCGCTGAGTTCGCCGGCCTTGAGGCTGACGGAACCAGGTGTCGACAGACCCTTGTAGCCGCGCCACGGCTTGTCCCACGTCCCGTGCCCGACCACAAATGCCGGTACCGCCACCAGTTGCGCACCCTGCTCGTCGAGTTTGCGATAGTTGTCGGGATACCAGCTGTCGCTGCCGATCAGGATGCCCAGGCGTCCGGCCGGGGTGTCGATCACATTGACCGTGTTATCGGTGTTGGCGGCGAGGGTGTCCTGCTCATCGAAGATCGGGTGCATCTGCCGTTGCGGTTGACCGATTGGCAAACCGTCGCGGCCGAACACCACGCTGCTGTTGTACAACGCACCATGGCCGATTTTCAGGGTGCCGTCGCGCACACTCGGCTCGGGCAACACAATGGAGCCGGCCACCAGGGTGACGTGAAATTCTTTCGCCAGCCCGCCGAATAGCGCCTGGTAATCCTTGGCCATGCTTTTGGCCTTCATGCGCAGGTGAGCGTCATCCAGGCGATTGGCGCCCTTGGCGCTGATCAGGGCGCGGACGAACTGTAACGGATTGCTCGCCGCCAGCCAGTTCATCGCTTCTTTAAGGGTACTGGCCTGATACAGCTCGTCTTTCTCGCCGCTGACCATCAGCCAGGTGCCGATATGTTCAGGCAACACGACGATGGTTTTTTCGTTCAGCAGGCCCTGGTCTTGAGCTTTTTGCAGGTAGGCCGCGAGTTTGCGGTGCAGGCGCTCGGGGCTCTGGTAGTCGGTGGGGAACAGCTCGGGCTGGATGCCCAGCAGATTACCGCGATCGGCCGGGGTGCCTTGATCAACCGTCAGATTGATCCGCAGGTCCGACAGGTAATGACCCACCGGACGGTCTGCGGCCCACATGGCGTAGGTCGTAAGAGCGGCGACTAGCGCCATGGAAAAGGTCAGGTACAGAAGTTTGCGCATGGGAAAGCAGTCGACAACCGTGTGCAGGATTCGCCGACTAGGGTAGGGCGCATACCCGCGCTTGCCAAGGGGCGCTGCGCATTTGGATCAATAAGTTGTCAGTTTGGGTCATTGAGTGACAACGATGCGACTCTTAGTCTGTGCCACATGACTGACGGGAGCCAAAGAGCTCCTGCACTTTTTCCGTGATCGCTCGATGTGGAGTTACCGATGGCCGCCGCTCATTACCCGCACCTGTTGGCCCCGCTGGACCTGGGTTTTACCACGCTGCGCAACCGCACCCTGATGGGCTCGATGCACACTGGTCTGGAGGAGAAACCCGGTGGTTTCGAGCGCATGGCGGCGTACTTTGCCGAACGTGCCCGTGGCGGCGTGGGCCTGATGGTCACCGGTGGCATTGGTCCGAACGATGAGGGTGGTGTGTATTCCGGCGCGGCCAAGCTGACCACCGAGGAAGAAGCGCTCAAGCACCAGATCGTCACCCGTGCGGTGCACGAGGCGGGCGGCAAGATCTGCATGCAGATTCTTCACGCCGGTCGTTATGCCTACAGCCCGAAGCAGGTGGCACCGAGCGCGATCCAGGCACCGATCAACCCGTTCAAGCCTAAAGAGCTGGACGAGGAAGGCATCGAGAAGCAGATCAGCGATTTCGTCACCTGTTCGGTCCTGGCGCAAACCGCTGAGTACGACGGCGTCGAGATCATGGGTTCCGAAGGTTATTTCATTAACCAGTTCCTCGCGGCTCACACCAACCACCGCACCGACCGCTGGGGCGGTAGCTACGAAAACCGCATGCGCCTGCCGGTGGAAATCGTCCGCCGTGTGCGCGAAGCAGTCGGTCCGAACTTCATCATTATTTTCCGTCTGTCGATGCTCGATCTGGTTGAAGGCGGCAGCAGTTGGGAAGAAATCGTCACCCTGGCCAAGGCCATCGAGCAGGCCGGTGCGACCATTATCAACACCGGTATCGGCTGGCACGAAGCGCGGATTCCGACCATCGCCACCAAAGTGCCACGTGCGGCGTTCAGTAAAGTGACGGCCAAACTGCGCGGTTCGGTGAGCATTCCGCTGATCACCACTAACCGAATCAACACCCCGGAAATCGCCGAGCAGATTCTGGCTGAAGGCGATGCCGACATGGTCTCGATGGCGCGGCCGTTCCTCGCCGACGCAGATTTCGTCAATAAGGCCGCCGCTGGCCGTGCCGATGAAATCAACACCTGCATCGGCTGTAACCAGGCCTGCCTCGACCACACCTTCGGCGGCAAGCTGACCAGTTGCCTGGTTAACCCGCGAGCCTGCCATGAAACCGAGCTCAACTATTTGCCGGTGCAACAGATCAAGAAGATCGCCGTGGTTGGTGCCGGGCCTGCGGGCCTGTCCGCTGCCACCGTGGCCGCCGAGCGCGGGCATTCGGTGACATTGTTCGATTCGGCCAGCGAAATCGGTGGCCAGTTCAACATCGCCAAGCGCGTGCCGGGCAAGGAAGAATTCTTCGAAACCCTGCGTTACTTCAACCGCAAGTTGCAGACCACTAACGTCGAGGTGTGCCTGAACACCCGCGTCGATGTGTCGCAACTGGTGGCCGGCGGTTACGACGAAATCATCCTTGCTACAGGCATCGCGCCGCGCACCCCGGCGATTCCGGGTGTCGAGAACGCCAAGGTGCTGAGCTACCTGGACGTGATCCTGGAGCGCAAGCCAGTGGGCAAGCGTGTTGCGGTGATCGGCGCTGGCGGTATCGGTTTCGACGTCTCTGAGTTCCTGGTTCATGAAGGCGTGGCCACCAGCCTGGACCGTGCCGCGTTCTGGAAAGAGTGGGGCATCGACACACACCTTGAGGCACGCGGCGGTGTGGCCGGGATCAAGGCTCAGGTCCATGCCCCGGCCCGCGAGGTGTTCCTGCTGCAACGCAAGAAGTCCAAAGTCGGTGATGGCTTGGGCAAGACCACTGGCTGGATTCACCGCACCGGTCTGAAGAACAAGCAGGTGCAGATGCTCAACAGCGTCGAGTACCTGAAGATCGACGACGAAGGCCTGCACATCCGCATCGGCGAAACCGGCGAACCGCAAGTGCTGGCAGTGGACAACATCGTCATCTGCGCCGGGCAGGACCCACTGCGTGAGTTGCAGGACGGTCTGGTAGCGGCCGGGCAGAACGTGCATTTGATCGGCGGTGCGGACGTGGCGGCAGAGCTGGATGCGAAGCGGGCGATCAACCAGGGTTCGCGCCTGGCGGCTGAGTTGTAACACCGTAACCCTTGTGGCGAGGGGGCTCGCCCCCGTTCGGCTGCGAAGCAGTCGTAGATCCATTCAACACGGTGTTTCTGATAAACCGAGTTATGTGATTTTGGGGCTGCTTCGCAGTCCAACGGGAGCAAGCGCCCTCGCCACAAAGCTACTGCTAAGATGCCGGCTCTATCCCCAGAGCCGGCCTCAATGCTTCTCCCTCCCAACGACTGGCTCCCCCAAGCCCCGCTGCAATCCCTGCACCTGGACTGGCTCACCTCCGCCGGCCTCCAGCTCGCGATCCTGCGCCTGGACCTGATCGACCCACTGATCAGCGGCAACAAGTGGTTCAAGCTCATCGAACACCTCAACGCTGCCGATCAGGCTGGTGCCGAGGGCATCATCAGTCTCGGTGGCGCTCATTCCAATCATCTGCACGCACTGGCGGCTGCGGGTAAACGCCTGGGCTTCAAGACCGTCGGATTACTGCGCGGTCATCCGCAAGTCACCCCGACCGTAACGGATTTGCAGGACTTGGGCATGCAACTGCACTGGCTGGGTTACGGCGGTTATCGCGCGCGGCATGAACCGGAATTCTGGCAACCCTGGCAAGCGCAATACCCGACGCTGCAACCAGTGCCGGAAGGGGGCGGTGGTTTACGTGGCGCACAGGGCTGCATGCAGCTCAAGGATCAGGTTCGTGAGCAACTGAACGGTTTGGGCTGGGACGACTATGACGGTTGGTGGCTGGCTTGCGGAACCGGCACCACGCTCGCCGGACTGGTGCTGGCTGAGGCGGGGGAGCGTCCGGTTTATGGGGCGTTGGCGGTGCCCGACGATCATGGCGTGGCGCAGCAGGTTGAAGCGATTGTGCGCAAGGGCAGGTTGTCGGGCCCGGTGTATGAACTGTTCGACGCCAGTCGGGGCGGGTTTGCCAAGGTCGATCCGCTGTTGCTTGAGTTTATCGAGCAGACCGAACAGGCCAGCGGCATTCCCCTGGAGCCGCTGTACACCGGCAAGGCGCTGATGGCGCTCAGGCAGCAGGTCGAAGCGGGAAGATTCCCCAAGGGTACGCGGCTGATCTTCATCCACACCGGCGGCTTGCAGGGCCGACGCGGCTTCAACTGACACCGCAAATTCCCCATGTGGGAGCGGGCTTGCTCGCGAAAGCGGTGTGTCAGTCAGCACAAGTATCGACTGACCCGACGCCTTCGCGAGCAAGCCCGCTCCCACAAGGGGTTTTGTGTTGGCTTCAGGTATTGCGACTGACCCGCTTCGGCATCATCCGCATCAACGTGTTATCCCCCACCACATAGTGGTGATACAGCCCGGCCACCGCATGCAGGCCGATCAGCCAATAACCGATCGTGCCGCCGAGTTCATGCCAGCCCTGGATTCGCTTGGCCAGCACCTTGTCTTCAGACACCAGCAACGGCAGGTCAAAGCCATAAAACATTACCTGATGCCCTTTGGCACTGGTCACCAGCCAGCCAAGGATCGGCATGGCGATCATGAACAGGTACAGCGCCCAGTGCATCAACTTGGCCAGGGTGGTCTGCCAATGCGGCGACGTCGGGAAAATTTGCGGTGCTGGGCCCAGGCTTCGGGCGAACAGCCGCAGCCAGACCAGCACAAACACCGTCAGGCCGAGCATGAAGTGCGATTCGGTGATCAGTGTCCGGCCACCACTGCCTTTGGGAAAGATCCCGCGAAATTCGATGCAGGCGTAAACCAGTATCAGCAGCACCAGCATCAGCCAGTGCAATGCAATCGACACCGTACTGTAGCGTGAGTCGGAGTTCTTCCAGGGCATACGGGGCTCTCCACAGGTCAATGCTCAAAGCGCCGTTCTTGTGCGGCACTGTGCCTTAACTGTAATCCTGTTTTGCCGGATTTGCCTGAGGCGATTTGCCCGTTCAATGCTCTGGTTCAGGTAATTGACAACAAAAAAGCGTGTATGCGCATGGCTTGCCCGCGAAGGCGTCCTACCAGCCGACATCCATGTTGAATGTTCAGCCGCCTTCGCGGGCAAGCCTCGCTCCTACAAGGGTGTTCGGGAATCAGCTGGCTTGCGGCATCTCGCCGTTGGCCAGGCGCTTGTTGATATCAGCGATTACTTGGGGCAAGTCGGTGATGGTGTCGATCATGTAGTGCGGCCGCGAACCTTCGAACATCCGGTGAATGCGCTTGCGCTCGCTGGCCAGTTCCTCGCTGCCGAGGGCCTGATAACCCGCGTAATCCAGGCCCAGCGCATTGCCGGAACAGATCAGCGCCACGGTCCACATGCCGGCGCGGCGACCTTCAAGAATGCCCGGCACGGTGTCGTCGATCTTCACGCAAGCCGCGACATCGTCGATGCCCAGGGCAATCACGTTGGCCAGGGCCTGGGCCGGCCATGGGCGGCCGTTGGGCACTTCGTCGGTGGCGACCACGTGGTCGGCGACGTAGCCATTGGTGGCGGCCAGTTCCACGACCTTGTCCATCACCTGTTTCGGGTAGCCGGAGCAGGAGCCGATCTTGATCCCTTGCGCGCGCAGGTTGGCGATGGTTTCCAGGGCGCCGGGGATCAGCGCCGAGTGCTCGGCGATTTTCTCGATTTGCAGCGGCATGAAGCGTTTGTAGATGGCGGTGACGTCATCGTCGGTCGGCGTGCGACCGAACGCCTTGCGATAACGCTCGGCAACCTGCGGCTGATCGCACAGGGTGCGGATGTGGTCCCACTTGCCCATGCCCATCGGCCCGCGGGCTTCTTCGATGGACACCTGGACGTCGAACTCGGCAAAGGCTTCGACAAAAATCTGGGTGGGCGCGAACGAGCCGAAATCGACCACGGTGCCGGCCCAGTCAAGGATGGCGGCCTGGAGTTTGGTTGGGTTTGTGTAGTTCATGGTGATTAAGTCCTGTGGCAACTGGCTAATGGGTTGGCTGCTCTGTGTGGGAGCGGGCTTGCTCGCGAAGGCGGTGTGTCAGTCGACATATTTTCTAAATGACACACTGCTTTCGCGAGCAAGCCCGCTCCCACAAGGGGAATTGCGGTGTGGTTCAGATGTCGAGGACTTCCATTTCGCGTAACACCTCGGCAATCGCCGCCACCGCCGCGTGCATCTCGGTGTGGTTGACGTGGCCGATGCAGCCGACGCGGAAGGTCTCGACCTGGGTCAATTTGCCGGGGTAGAGGATGAAACCCTTGGCCTTGACCCGTTCGTAGAATTCCTTGAACTGGTAGCGCGGATCTTTCGGCGCGTGGAAGGTGACGATGATCGGTGCCTGGATCGCGGCAGGCAGGAAGCTGCGCAGTCCCAATTTGGCCATGTCATCCAGCAGCACCCGGCAGTTATCGGCGTAGCGCTGATGCCGCGCCGGCAAGCCGCCTTCCTCGTTGTATTGCAGCAGGGCTTCGTGCAGCGCCGCGACTACGTGGGTCGGCGGGGTGAAGCGCCATTGGCCGGTCTTGGCCATGTAGGTGTGCTGGTCGAACAAGTCCATCGCCAGGGAATGCGAGTTGCCAGCGGCATTCGCCAGCGACTCTTTGCGAGCGAAGACAAAACCCATCCCCGGCACACCTTCCAGGCATTTGCCCGAGGCGGCGATCAGCGCATCGAACGGCACCTGTTGCGCGTCGATGGGCAGGGCGCCGAAGGAACTCATGGCATCGATGATCAGGCGTTTGCCGTGTTGCGCAATGACCTGGGCGATTTCCGGCAGCGGATTGAGGATGCCGGTGCTGGTTTCGCAGTGAATCAGCGCGATATGGGTGATGCCCGGATCGGCGCGCAGCAGGCGATCAACATCAGCGGCGGTGGTCGGTTCGTCTTCGGCGGTTTCGAAGGTGCTGAACGGGCGACCGAGCACTTCGCAAATCTTCGCCAGGCGCTTGCCGTAGGCGCCGTTGATCAGCACCAGGACTTTGCCATCGCGGGGCACCAGCGTACCGATGGCGGCTTCGACGGCGAAAGTGCCGCTGCCTTGCAGGGGCACGCAATGGTGGCTGTCGGCGCCGTTGATGATCGCCAGCAGTTGTTCGCAGAGGCTGGCGGTCAGTTGATTGAAGCGGTCATCCCATGAACCCCAGTCGACCATCATTGCCTGGCGGGTGCGGGCCGAAGTCGTCAACGGGCCGGGGGTGAGCAGGATGGGTTCGGCAGTACTCATTCTCGTGTCCTCGCAATCGATGGGATGAAGCTACGGGGCTTAAATTGCAATTTGCCGTCGCATCAATCAAATTGTTTGTTGTTATGCCAACCATCAGTGAGGGTTATTCATGAACCTGTTCCAGCTCCGAGCCTTCGATGCGGTGGCCCGAGAGGGCAGCTTTACCCGGGCCGCCGCGCGGCTGTTTATCAGCCAACCGGCGGTCACCGGGCACATCAAGGCGCTGGAGGAGCACTACCAGATCACCCTGTTGCGCCGCACCGCGCGACGGGTGGAACTGACGGAGGAGGGCACCAAACTGGCGGCGATTACCCGGGCGATGTTCGGCCTGGCGGAAGAGGCGCAAGTGATGCTTGAAGCCAATCGGCAATTGCTGACCGGGCGCCTGGAAGTGGCGGCGGACGGGCCGCACATGGTCATGCCGATGCTCGCCAGTTTGCGCGCGCGCTATCCGGGGATCACCGTGAACCTGCGTTTGGGTAACGCTCAGGAAACCCTGGCGGCGCTGTTGTCTGAGCATGCGGATGTGGCAGTGCTGACCGAAGTCGAGCCCCGCAAGGGCCTGCATCTGCAAGCGCTGAACGAATCACGGATTTGCGCGCTGGTGCCGGCCGGGCATCCGTGGGCGCAGCGGTCGAAGGATGTGCGGATTAAGGAACTGGATCAGGTGATCATGGTGTTGCGTGAGCCGAGTTCGATTACCCGGCGCACGTTTGATGAGGCGTGCAGCCAAGCCAAGGTCAGTCCGCGGGTGTTGCTGGAACTGGACAGCCGTGAGGCGGTGACCGAAGCCGTTGCCGCAGAACTGGGGGTTGGCGTGGTGTCGTCGGTGGAAGTCAGCCATGACCCGCGGGTGGTGGCGGTGCCGATTGTGGGTGAGGGGTTGGTCAATCGGCACATGATTGGGTGCATGGAGCGGCGGCGGGAATTGCGCTTGATTCAGGCGTTTTTTGATTTGGCGCCTGATAGATAGACCGAGGCGCGGCCTTCGCGAGCAAGCCCGCTCCCACAGGGGATTTGCGCCGGACACAGGATATGTGGCCAGCATCAATCCCCTGTGGGAGCGTGGCTTGCCCGCGAAGAGGCCAGACCTGCTTACGCCAGACTCTCGCGCACCATCTCCAGAAACGTCGCCACCACGCGCCGCGAACTCTGTTCGCGCAAGCACACCAGTGTCTCTGTCAGCCGTCGCTTGCAGTCGGTTATCGGCAATGCACAAACCCTGGAATCCGCCCCAAACTCAGCCGCCGAAACCACCCCAACACCGATCCCTACCACCACGGCTTCGCGCGCCGCTTCCCGGCCTTCAACCTGAATCGCCGGGCGAATCCGAAACCCGGCGCTGGCCATTTCTTCTTCCAGGGTCTGACGCGTCACCGAACCAATCTCCCGCAACACCAACGGCGTGTCGTCCAGGTCCGCCAGGCAAATGGACTCGCGATCCGCCCACGGATGATTGCGCGAGACGAACGCCACCATCGGATCATTGCGCAATGGCAACGAGATCAGTCGCTCGTCGCTGACCTCACGCCCCAGCAACGCCAAATCCGCCTGATAGTTGAACAGCCGAAATAGCGATTCATCGGTGTTGCCGGTTTCGATCTTCACGCTGATGCCGGGGTAGCGTTCGCAAAACCGCGCGATCTGCGGCAGCACGTGCACCGGCGCGTCCACGGCGAGGATCAGGCTGCCGGTTTGCAGTGCCCGGGAATCCTGCAACAGCTCCTGGGCTTCGGCCTCGATAACGAACAAGCGCTGGGTGATGCTGAGCAAGCGCTCGCCCAAATCCGTCAGGCGCACCGAGCGTTTGTTGCGGTGGAACAGCAACACACCGAAGCGCTCTTCGAGTTTGCGCACCTGGTCGGAAATCGCTGGTTGCGTGAGGAATAACCGCTCGGCGGCTTTGGTGAAGCTTCCGTGAACGGCTACGGCGTGGAAGGCTTTGAGCTGGGCGTGGGAGACCGACATCGAACCTCCAGTAACAAGCTGAACTTATATTGGAAATACGATAAATCGATTTCACTTATTAATCAGTAATTGTTTTTATCGACCTCAGCTCCGGTGACTGGTCAGTCGAACAGCAACGGGTGCCATGAGCCTGCGGGTGCAACAGCAGGACTCATCTGACCGGTATCGCCTCAGGGAAGCAGCGGTATCGCAGTGCTCAACAATAAAAAAACAGGCGAAATTTCTCAATTTCTGCCGGCACACTCACACCCTGAGGTCAGAACCACCATGAACAAGCACATCGGCACCATCAAGCGTTGGCGCGTGCAGATCTTCGCCATCACCTGGCTCGCTTACGCCGCTTTCTACTTCACCCGCAAAGCTTTTTCCGTGGCCAAACTGGGGATCGCCGAAGACCCCACCTTCATGCTCGACAAAATGGCCATGGCCAACCTCGACGCGATCTACCTGGCGGCCTACGCCATCGGCCAATTCACTTGGGGCATCCTCGCCGACCGCTTTGGCCCAAGGGTGGTGGTGCTCGGCGGTTTGCTGATTTCCGCAGCGGCGGCGCTGGTGATGGGCAATTTCGCCACGCTGCCGATCTTCGCCACCTGCATGCTGATTCAAGGCCTGGCCCAGTCCACCGGATGGTCGGGGTTGTGCAAGAACATCGGCAGTTTCTTTCCCGCCGAACAGCGTGGGCGGGTGCTGGGGTTGTGGAGTTCCTGTTATGCCTTTGGCGGTCTGGTGGCGTCGCCGTTCGCCGGTTGGTGGGCGTATACGCTGATCGGCACCTGGCACGCGGCATTCATTTCCAGTGCGGCGGTGGTTGGGCTGGTCGCCGTGCTGTTTTTTATTTTCCAGCGCAACAAGCCGGAAGACGTGGGCTTGCCCGCCGTGGAGCCTGAACCGGAGTTGAGCGCCGAAGAGGCTTACGCGCAAAGCAAGATCAGCGTGTGGGAGCCGCTAAAGGAAATCCTGCGCAACCGTACCGTGCTGGTTCTCGGGCTCTCGTACTTCCTGTTGAAACCGGCGCGCTACGCGATTCTGTTGTGGGGCCCGGTGATCGTCTTCGAGCAAATGCCCTCCGTGGGCAAGGTCGGCGCGGCGATCATTCCGACGTCTTTTGAACTGGCCGGGCTGCTCGGGCCGATCATGATTGGCCTGGCCTCGGACAAACTGTTCGGCGCCCGACGGATGCCGGCCTGTGTGATCAGCCTGTTGGCGCTGACGGTTTCCCTGGCGCTGTTCATGGGCGCCTTGCACACCGGCAGCGTGTTGCTGGTGGTGGCGCTGTTATTCGTCATGGGCCTGACCCTGTACGGCCCGGACTCGATGATCAGCGGTGCGGCGGCGATTGATTTCGGTACGGCCAAGGCCGGCGCCACGGCGGCGGGTTTCGTAAACGGCTGCGGTTCGGTCGGGGCGATTCTCGGTGGCTTGCTGCCCGGCTACTTCGACTCGGTCACCGTGTTCATCATCTTCGCCGGTTGCGCGATGTTCTCGGCCTTCGTGCTGATCCCGCACTGGAACAGCCGCCCGGCTGGCCTGAGTCTTGATTGCGCCTTCGTGCCCAACCAACCGATGACCATCAAACCCCTGCGTACCTGAGGAAACCCCCATGAGACCTTTCTGGCTGGACCAAGCGCTGGCGGCCGAGTCCTGCGCGCCGTGCGAGCCACTGGCGGGCGACACCCGCGCCGACGTGTGCATTGTTGGCGGCGGCTACACCGGACTGTGGACCGCGATCATGCTCAAGGAGCAAAACCCCGAACTCGATGTGTTGCTGATCGAGGCCGACATCTGCGGTGCCGGCGCCAGTGGTCGCAACGGCGGATGCGCGCTGTCGTGGTCGGCCAAGTATTTCACTCTGGAACGCTTGTTCGGCGTTGAAGAAGCGGTGCGCCTGGTCAAGGAGTCGGAGCGCAGCATTTACGCGATCGGCACCTTTTGCGAACAGTACGGCGTGGATGCCGATTACCGCCTCGACGGCACGCTCTACACCGCCACCAATCGCGCCCAATGCGGCTCGACCGACGCGGTGATCGCGGCGCTGGAGCGCAACGGCATTAACTCGTTCACGCAACGGCCGGTGGCGGATGTACAACGCATGGCCGGTTCCAGCAAACACCTGGAAGGCTGGTTCTCCCCGGCGGCGGCCAGTGTGCAACCGGGCAAACTGGTGCGTGGCTTGCGCCGGGTGGCGTTGCAACTCGGTGTGCGGATTCATGAAAACACTGCCATGACTGGACTGGAGGAGGGTAAACCGGCAGGGATTCAAACCCCGAACGGCACGGTTCGCGCGGATCGGGTGGTGCTGGCGATGAACGCCTGGATGGCCCGGGCGTTCCCGCAGTTCGAGCGCAGTGTGGCGATTGTTTCCAGCGACATGCTGATCACCGAGCCGCGCCCGGAACTGCTGAATGAAATTGGCTTGACCAGCGGCGTAACGGTCCTCGATTCGCGGATTTTCGTGCACTACTACCACAACACCCCGGACGGCCGGATCATGCTCGGCAAGGGCGGCAACACCTTTGCTTACGGCGGGCGGATGCTGCCGGTGTTCGATCAGCCGTCGCCCTATGCCGGTCTGTTGCGCAGCAGCCTGGCGGATTTCTTTCCGGCGTTTGCCGAGGTCAAGGTCGAGGCCACCTGGAACGGTCCTTCGGATCGCTCGGTCACCGGTTTGCCGTTCTTCGGCCAGATGAGCACCAGCGGCAACGTGTTTTATGGCTTCGGCTACTCCGGCAGCGGGGTCGGGCCGTGCCATATGGGCGGGCAGATTCTCGCCTCGATGGTGCAAGGCCTGGACAACTCCTGGACTCGCTCGCCGCTGGTCAACGGGCCGTTGGGGTACTTCCCACCGGAGCCGATTCGGTACCTCGGCTCGTTGATGGTGCGCAATGCGATTCGCCGCAAGGAGCGCGCCGAGGACCACGGGCGTCGGCCACGGCATCTGGACGTGCGCCTGGCGAAATTCGCGGCGGCGGCGGGGAAGGCTGATAAAGGCTGATCGTCGGGGCATATCCTGGTGTCAGGGTGACTAGATTGAGTGAGCGAAGAGCAACTGTGGCGAGGGAGCTTGCTCCCGCTTGAGTGCGCAGCACTCACAAAATCTGCATTGATTGCGAAGGTTTTGGGGCCGCTTCGCAGCCCAGCGGGAGCAAGCTGCCTCGCCACAGTGGTTTGGTGTTTGATCAATCGGGTCAGGGCGTATCAGGCCGATTGACCAGCCAATCAAACAACAACCGCGTATCGCCGCGCGGTGGCGGGGTAGGCGCAGGTCGTGGATTCTGAGCGTTTGAATCAGCACAGATGACCGGCCGATCCGGATCACTGTCGAGAAAACTGATGAACACGTCGCTGCCGGCCATGGGTAGTCCGGACGCGCCCACGGCCACCGGCACCCAGAGACCGTCAGCGTCTTGCGCATCGGATTCTGGCCACAGGCTGACCTGAATCCGGCCCTGTTCATCAACCATCGCCGCCGGCCCCGGCTGGCCCAGCACCCGGGCAGGTTGGAAACCGGGGATGTTCGGTCTGGGTTGTTTCAGAGCCGGCCGGAACACCGTTGACCAGGGAATCGCGCTGAACCGGTTGCCATAGCCGGGCGTTTCAAACGGCTCGTCCGCGAGGATCGAGGGTTGTTGCCCCTGATGCCGTATTTCGGTGAGCAACCATTGATCATTGAAGCCCGACACCGGGTGGTGCTCCACCTGCACGACCCGTCCGCTGAGCAAACCGGTCTGGTCGCTCTGGCCGTGGACCTGTCGGTGCTGGCAGCGCAACCGCTCCAACGACCGGCGGATGAGTTGATCGCGGTGCAACGGTTCGACCTCGAGGCGGGTGTTCATTGCCGGTTTGGCGGTCTGCGGATGATTGGCTGCACCAAAACTGGCAGTGGCAGTGCTTCGGTCTCGGGCCTGTGTTTGCGGGAGGATCAATGGCGAGTCATGGCGCTGATACAGTTCGCGGATCGTGGCAAACGCAGGTTCGTCGAGTGGATTTTCATGGAAGGGCGTCAGCACTGGTTCCTGGGGAAAACTCAAACTGTCATCGGCCAATACCAGCACATGCCCGTCGGGGTGATGTTCGAAGTGATAGTGAATGCCTTCTTCTTCGCAGAGCCGATGCAGCAGGGCCAGATCACTTTCTTCGTATTGAATGCAAAAGGGTCGGACCGGATAGAACCCGGTGCTCAGTTCAAAACGGTAACTATGCTTGGGCAGGGCATGCGCCTCTAATAGTTGCCGCAGAATGGCCGGTACGCTGAGGCGCTGAAACACCCGTCGAGTGCGCTGTTGTTCGAGATTTTGCAGATGCGGCACCAGCACCAGTCGGTAGGCAACCCGGTGCGGACCGCGATGCTCACGGCTGGCGTTATGCAAAATGCCGTGAAAGCCCTGGCCATTGCCCAGGCTCAGGAAGACTGACTGTTGCAGTAGTCGGTTGAGGTTCATGGCCGGGGCCAGGCCGATCACTTCGATATCGAATCGATAAGGCTGGTTGAGGCCTTCATGGCCACTGAACTGCAACACCTGCAAACTCAAATCATCCTCAACCAGGGTCAGGGTAAAGGGACTTTCCTTGTCGTTGTGCATCGAGTGCGCTTCTGCCATGGAATTCGGGGTGCAGAGGGTACGAAACCGCAGCCCTGAATAGTCACCGCAAATCGACTTTTCAGAATCGCCCTACAAGAGCTGTTGAAGAAGTCGACGGCATGTCGGTCAACAGGATGGAATTTTTGGTCGATTGCCAACTTTAGGCCGTATAAACTTGGCGCCATGCGTCGGCCAATAGATGTCTCGGCGCCACAGATCAAGAGAGTGAGTAATGGGCGCACAGTGGAAGGTTAAACACAAAGAAGCGGCATCCAACGCCAAGGGCAAGATCTTCGGCAAACTGGTGAAAGAAATCACCATTGCTGCGCGTAACGGCGCCGATACCGCCACCAACGCGCACCTGCGTCTGGTGGTCGAGCAAGCCAAGAAAGCCTCGATGCCCAAGGAAACCCTGGATCGCGCGATCAAGAAAGGCGCGGGCCTGTTGGGTGAAACCGTGCAATACCATCGCGTGACCTACGAAGGCTTCGCCCCGCACCAGGTGCCGTTGATCGTTGAATGCGTGACCGACAACATCAACCGCACCGTGGCGGAAATCCGCGTGGCATTCCGCAAGGGCCAATTGGGCGCTTCCGGTTCGGTGGCCTGGGACTTCAACCACGTCGGCATGATCGAGGCGTCCGCGGACAGCCCTGACGCCGACCCGGAAATGGCCGCCATCGAAGCCGGCGCCCAGGATTTCGAGCCAGGGGAAGAAGCGGGCACGACCCTGTTCCTGACCGAGCCTACGGACCTCGACGCGGTGCAGAAAGCCTTGCCAGAGCAAGGTTTTACAGTGTTGTCGGCCAAGTTGGGCTACCAGCCGAAAAACCCGGTCAGCGGGTTGAGCGATGAGCAAATGGCTGAAGTCGAAGCGTTCCTTGAAGGCCTCGATAACCATGATGACGTGCAGGACATGTTTGTCGGGTTGGCGGGTTAAGCGTTTGAAGCATTGACGGCTTTGTTGTTTGACAGGCCGTCTTCGCGAGCAAGCCCGCTCCCACAGGGGATTTGTGTCGTACACAATAGGTATGACCAACGAAAATCCCCTGTGGGAGCGGGCTTGCTCGCGAATGACCGCGAAGCGGTCACCGGTTATTCAGTTCCCGCACAATCTCGCTGAAACCGGGCCGCGCCAGCACATCAGCCTGACAGCAACGCCGCTGCAGATCCTCCAGCGCCACCCGATCTGCATCGCTCAACCCCGAATCAATCCGCTCCAGCAATTCCCCTAACAACACTCCGAACGCCCGCACTTCAATCCGTTGCAGCGCACGGGTTTCAACAGTGTCGGTAGTGGCATGAAACGACGCGCCACCAAAGTCCCCCAGCAAACAATCCCCGTGCTCGTTCCACAAAATATTGTGGGCATAGAGGTCGCCGTGGGTGATGCCTTGTTGATGCAAGTGTTCGGCCGCCGACGCCACACCACGGGCCATGCGCAAGGCCACGGCGGCAGTGAAACGGGTGTCCTCGGCGTACACGTCACGGCTGCAGGAATCCAGGCTCGGCAATCCCGCGAGGTTGCGATAACTCGGGTCGATCAGTTGCATCACCAGCCCGGCCTGGGCTTGCGGATGATCGACGATGCGCCCTTCGACGCGGATCAGATTGGGGTGCAGGCCCGCAGTGATGCAGGCGTTCATTTCATGCAGCGGTGAGCCATCGCTGGTCATCTCGCCTTTGTAGAGCTTCACCGCGACCTGCGTGGCCGGCTGCTGCGCACGTTCCCACGTGGCACGGTGAATCACGCCGGAAGCGCCTTCGCCGAGTTTTTGCTTAAGGTGCAACTCAGTCCACGGGATGCTCGGCGTGGCATCCAGGGCTGCGGCATCGGCTTCGGTTTCCAGCGGATTACCGGCGTAGGCCAGCCAGGTCAGGGCCGGCAGGGTCAGCAGCCACTCCGGCAGTTCGGTAAAACGGTTGGCTGAGATACGCAGCAGTTCCAGACGATGGAGCTGCACCAGACTCTGGGGTAAGTGCTGCAAGTGATTGCCGGACAGCATCAGTTTTTGCATCAGCGGGCGCTGGCCCAGCTCGGTCGGCAGTTCGCTGATGCAATTGTCAGTCAGGATCAGCCAGCGCAACAGCGGCGGCAGGGCGGCGCCTGGCACCCGCTCGATGCGGTTGGCCCGAAAGCCGATCATGCTCAGCGCAGCGCATTGGCCCAGGCAGGCGGGTAGCTCGGTGAACTGGTTGTCCGAGCAGAACAGAATGCGCAAACGGGTCAAGCGGTGCAGATCGTCCGGTAGGCTGCTCAGGGCATTGCCGCTGAGGTTGAGAATCTCCAGCGAATCCGCCAGGTCGAAGATTTCCCGGGGGAACTCCGTGAGGCCGCAGGCCAGGTCCAGTCGAGTGATGCCTGCCAGCTCGCCGGCCCGTAATTGTGCAAGGGTATTCATGAACGGGTTCGCTATTGATCGGGACGAAGGACGCGGGGTCCTGAGAATGGGCAGCATGATAGCGGGAAGTTGTGGTGTCGGTCAGGGCCTCTTCGCGAGCAGGCTCGCTCCCACAGGGGGAACACAATCCAAATGTGGGAGCGGGCTTGCTCGCGAAGAGGCCAGTAGCCGCCCCGAAAGCCTATCGGTCAAACCGGCTCCCGAACCTCCACCAACTGCCCCAACCGACTCCGCGTGCGCGCCAGGTCAATGGCATCCCCGCACAGGCTTTCGCGCAACGAATGCTGCCCCAGCAACACCAGATGCTTGTCCTGATCGTACAAAACGTCGATCAGGTTGATAAACCGCTGCTGCGCGGCAATCGAACAACCAGCCAGGCTGGGCAGTTCATCAATGATCCAGTGATCGAACCGCCGGCACAGTTCCAGATAGTCCATGACCGCAGTGGGGTGGTCGCACAAATCGCTGAAGGTAAAACCGACGGTACGCCCTTCGCAGTGTCGCGCTGGCAAATGCCGTGTCCCGACGGGCAGCGCGAGGGGGGCGACGCTTTCCGGCAGGTTCAATACCTGACGCTGGCGTTGCGTCGCCGGCCAGACGTATTGCCCTTGGGTAAACACCTGATGGAGATGAGTTCGCGCCTGGCTTCTGTAGTCGTGCGGGCCACCGACTTCCATGACCTGCATGCGCGTGTTGATCAGGTCGATCACCGGTTTGAAACGCGCATGGTAGAGCGGGTTGGGCAGCAGCCCTTCGGGCGGGTAATTGGAGGTCACCAGCAGCAGGATGCCCCGACGGAACAGAGCCTTGAACAGCCGGGTAATCAGCATCGCATCGCCGATGTCGTGGACGTGAAACTCGTCGAAACACAGCACCTGGCAATCCTGCAGCAGCTCGTCCAGCGTCGTTGCCAACGCATCGGGTTGCTCGCGATGGCTGAACATGCCCTGATGCAGTTGCGCGAAAAACTCATGAAAGTGCAGGCGTTGTTTTTGCGCAATGGGGATGGCCTGGAAAAAGCCGTCCAGCAGCCAGCTCTTGCCGCGCCCGACAGCACCGTGCAGGTACAGGCCCGGCAGGGTTTTTGCCGATTTGCCCAGCAACGTCGTTGCGTGGTGGGCCATGCAGTCGATCACCCGTTGCTGGCTGTGGCTGAGGGTATAGCCCTGAGCAAGTGCCTTGTGGTGGAAGTAGTCGTGGATGACCCGATGGCTGGCGGTGGCCGGCGCAGCAGCCTTGCCAAGTAAACGGCGCAGTGCGGGCCAGCGCGGTGTGAATCGCGAACGGATTGGCGGTCGAATGGCCACGATACTGTCCCCCCGGGTTCTTCAGGCCGGCTCACTGAGCTGCGGCGGCGTAGTTTAACCGGATGCGCAATGGCCCTACCATTTGTGCTGACATACGTGTGACAGGTGACCGGCAAAACCCCGCGGCGTATCTGGACAGTGTGGTGCTCGACGCAGGTTTCTGACCTTGCGCAAACACCTGTAGGAGCTGCCGAAGGCTGCGATCTTTTGATCTTGATCTTCAGTGCGACGGGGCTTGTTGAAGATCAAAGTCAAAGGATCGCAGCCTTCGGCAGCTCCTACAGGGTGGGTGCGAAGCCATGGGTGTGTGGGTATTGCCTGCTAGCGCTCAATACTCCGATTCCACCGCGCATTCCACGCCGGGCGCTGTTCATTGACCTGGTCCCAGTCAATCGCAATCGCCGTCTCCAGGTATTGCTTCATCGCCTCGACCTGGCCCCGGGTCTTGTCGGTAGTCGGTGTGTTGGGGTTGGACGGAATCTGGTCGCCGTCTTCAAGCGCAGCGGCTTGCGCGTCCGGGGTCAGCAGGAATGCCGCGAGTTTTTGCGCCAGTTCCGGCTGGGTGTTGTTGGCGATCGCACATTCGGCGACGTTGAGCACTACGGCGCCTTCTTTCGGCTGCGCATATTCCACCGGCATGCCCTTGAGTTTCAGCGCGGTGACCTGGGTCGGGGTCAGCGGGAACAGCGCGGCTTCGTCGGTTTGCAGCATTTCGGAAATCTTCGCCGAGCTCGGGATGTACTCCAGCACGTTGCGCCCCACGGTGTTCGGCCAGGCTTTGAAACCCGGTTCGACGTCGGTTTCGCTGCCGCCCTGAATCCGGTTGAACATCAGGAAGCCATGCAGGCCGAAGGTCGAGGAGGCCATCGACTGGAACACCACTTTTTCCTTGAAGCGCGGGTCGGCGAGGTCCATCCACGAGGTCGGCGCAGCCCAGCCTTTTTCCTTGAACAGACGCGTGTTGTACGCCAGCCCGGTGACGCCGAGGCTGACGGCCACGGCCTCATCCTTGATCCGGCCCTTGGCCGGAATCTGCGCCAGGGTCGGGCTGTCTGCGAGTTTGTCGCACAGGCCCATGGAGATGGCGCGGTACATGATGCCGTCGTCGAGGAACATCACGTGCAGTTGCGGGTTGCCCTTGCTGGCCTGGACCTTGGCCAGGATGTCGGCGGAGGTCCCCGGCACGATCACGACTTTGACGTTGTTGGCTTTCTCGAACACCGGCAGCACCTTGTCGGCGTAGAGCCGCTCCATGGTCCCGCCGTTCATGCCCAGGTAAAGCGTCGGTTCGGCCTGGGCCTGGGTGACGTTGAGCAGGGCGCCCATGCAGGACAATCCGAGCAGTGCAGTACGTTTGAGGTTATTCATTGGCGCGACCTTCCTCTATCAAGCAACGGAGATGGAGTGAAACCGGGTGATGGAAAACGCATCCAGCGACGTTTTTGATGTGCCGCTGCAGATGATTTCGGTGAGCGCCAGGCCCACCGCCGGGCCGATCTGGAAACCGGCGCCGGCAAAGCCAAACCCGTGCAACAGGCCGGGTTGGGTGCCGCTGTGCCCGATCACCGGTTGGCGGTCGGGCAGATAACCTTCGGTGCCGCTCCAGGTGCGAATCGCCTGGGCGCCTTCAAGAAACGGGTAGAGCTCGACCGCTTGACGGAGGATTTCCAGCACCGCGTTTTGACCGGGCCGCGCGCGGGCGTCGTCGAGGGCGAAACCCTGGCCGCCGCCCAGCACGCAGTTGCCGCGAGCGACCTGGCGGGCATAGATGCCACCGCCTTCGACCCCGGTGCTGGCGTTCATCACCAGCGGCAACGGTTCGGTGACCAGCATCGCCGGGTGCCCAGCGTGCATTGGCACTGCTTCGCCAAACTGTTCGGCCAATTTGCCGGCCCAGGCCCCGGCGCAATTCAGCAGCCACGGCGCGCGCAATTCGAGGCCGCTCGCGGTGCTGACGTGAAAGCGCTGGCCGTCGTGTTCGACCTGGGTGACTGCACATTGCTCATGAATTTGCGCGCCATGTCGTCGCGCTGTTTGGGCGAAGGCCGGGGACACCAGTCGCGGATTGGCGTGGCCATCATCGGGGCAGAACGACGCACCAGCGGCCACATCTCCGACCCATGGGAACCGCGCGCGCAACTCGTCACGTTCGAGGATCTGCAAGTCGAGGCCGAAACCCTGGCTGCTGGCGGCGTAATCCTGCAAGGCGCGCAGGTCGTTGAGGCTGCGAGCCAGTTTCAGGTGTCCGCTGCGCTGGTATTCGCCGTCGATGCCGATCAACTGCGGCAGTTGGCCCCAGAGCTCGTGCGCCTGTTGCGACAATGGCAATTGCGACAACGGTCGGCCCTGACGCCGCACGCCGCCGTAGTTCACGCCGCTGGAGTGGGAGCCGCAAAAGTCTCGCTCCAGCAACGCCACGCGGCGGCCAGCCTTGCTGAGAAACAGCGCAGCCGAGGCGCCGACAATCCCGCCGCCAATGATGATTGCATCGATTTCGATCATGGCTCGACCTCCAGGCCAAACGGCAGGGGTTTGATCGGCGACTGGGCGCGTAGCCGACCGATCTCCGACACCGGGCGCTGGCTTTCGCAGGCGATGATTTCTGCGGCGGCGGCGCCACACATCCGGCCTTGGCAGCGACCCATGCCGACCCGGCAGTGGGCCTTGACCCGATTGATCTCCCAGTGACCTTCGCGCACGACTTGGCGGATCTCGCCGGCCTGCACTTCCTCGCAGCGGCAGACGATCAGGTTGTCGGCGGTGTTGGCGGCCCAGTCCTCGGGGAAGACGAAGGCTTGCTCCAGGGCTTTGCGGAACGTGCCGATCCGCGCCAATGAGTGTTCAAGGGCGGCGGGGCGTTCGGTCGGGATAAGGTAACCGCTGTCTTCGAGCAGGGCCAACGCGGCGCGCTCGCCGGCCATTTCGGCGGCGTCGGCACCCATGATTCCGGCGCCGTCACCGGCCAGGTAGACCTCGGCGACACTGCTGCGGCCAGGTAGACCTCGGCGACACTGCTGCGACCAGCGCTGTCACGTTGCGGCAGCCAGGCGCGGTTGAGTGGGCTCCAGGCGAATTCACAGCCGAGCAGGTCGGCGAGTTGGGTTTCGCTGCGCAAACCGTGGGCGAAGGCGACGGCGTCGCAGTCGATTTGCTGTTGGCCTTTTGCGTTGCGCCAGTTCAGCGATTGCACCCGTTGTTCACCGTTGACCTGCACCAGGCTGGCGCCCTGATGCACCGGGATACCGTGGGCTGTCAGCCAACTGCGGTAATAGAGGCCTTTGGCAAGGGTTGCCGGTTGCGAGAGTAGGCCGGGCAGGGCGCGGGCCTGAGCGCTGAAGGGCGAGCTGTCGAGCACCGCCACAACCTTCGCGCCGGCCTTGGCGTATTGATAGGCGACGAGGTACAGCAACGGTCCGCTGCCGGCGAACACCATCCGTTCACCGATGGCGCAGCCCTGGAACTTCAACGCAATCTGCGCTGCGCCGAGGCTGTAGACCCCCGGCAATGTCCAGCCCGACACCGGCAGAATCCGGTCGGTGGCGCCGGTGGCGACGATCACCCGAGAGAATTCGAGCCGCGTGGCGCGGCCGTCATGCAAGGTATCCAGCGCGCCGGCCTCGGCGTTCCACACCAGGGTGTCGGGGCGATAGTCGAGCTGCTCGCGCAGGTCGTCGATTGTTTGATGAATCGCACTGGCCTTACGGGCTTCGAAGCCATACAGCTTGACCGCCGAGCGCTTGAAATTCGCCGGCTGCCGCCGATAAATCTGCCCTCCACCGCGCGCGGCTTCGTCCAGCAAAATCGGACGAACACCATGCGCCACGAGCGTTTGCGCGGCACGAATCCCGGCCGGGCCAGCCCCGACGATAATCACAGGACTCATACACAACCCCCTGTGGGAGCGGGCTTGCTCGCGAAGGGGGCGGCACATTCGATAGAGGTGGCGACTGACACGACGCCTTCGCGAGCA
>NZ_JBSPCZ010000024.1:0-82089 GCF_056161485.1 Pseudomonas sp. 5Vm1k | reverse complement strand
AATCCAGAACTCCGAGAATCGGGGCTCCTCAAGGGCCGCAGCCCGATCTCGAAGATCGGCTCAGCGCGCTTGCGCGCAGGCCTGTACATGCCGGGCTTGGTCGCGTTGCAACACAACAAGGCGCTCATCGCCATGAAAGATCGCCTGAAGGCCAACGGCAAGGCCCCCAAGCAGATCATCTGCGCCGCCATGCGCAAGCTGCTGCACTACGTTTACGCAGTGCTCAAATCGGGCCAGCCATATGACCCGGAATTTGCGCTTGCTCGGTGAGATTCAAGACGGTATCTACCGGACTTGTGTAACCCGTTAAATCAATGCGTCCGCTTTTTTCCGAAGCAATGCCCAACAGCTGCCTTTCCTGTAGGCGCTTTCCAGGCCCGACCACGAACCCTGTAGGAGCTGCCGAAGGCTGCGATCTTTTGATCTTGCCTGTAAAAATCAAGATCAAAAGATCGCAGCCTTCGGCAGCTCCTACCGGGCTTGTGTGTAATCCGTTAAATCAATGCGTCCCCTGTAATTAAACAGACCTGTCCCGTTAATCCGCTCAGTGGCGCCACGACCCATCGGGCAATTCGACCTGCCGCTCGGCAGCCGCCAACGCAGCCTTCAGCCCTGCTTTATCCAGCGGAATGCAGTAGGCGGGTTTTGCCCGCTCGAACCGCCAGCTCTCATCGAGGCCACCGGCATCCACTGCGTCGAATCCAATCTCGTCCAGCAATTTGATCACCAACGCTTTCGCCACCGGATCATCCGCCGCGACGGGGAGTGCGCGTCGATCTGGTGCCGCTTTAGCGCGGGCGTCTTGCAGCAAATCCTGGGCGAGGATGGCATTGAACACCTTGACCACACGAGAGTGAGGCAGATGCTCGGCGAGCAGGCGACTGGTGGTCGTTTCGAAGCGATCCAGCGCGTCGATATGGCCGTCGCGTGCCGGGTAATAGTTGTTGGCATCCAGCACGGTTTTGCCCTCCAGCCACTGGGTCGGCACGCTGCGGTAATGCTCCAGTGGAATGGCCACCAACACCACCTCACCAAACTGTGCCGCCTCTTCAGTGGTGCCGACCTGACTGCCGCGAATGCCGGCGAGCACGCTGCTCAGGGTCTGTGGGCCCCGTGAATTGCTGAGCATCACCTCGTGTCCCGCCGCGATGGCCAGTTGCGCCACTGCGCGTCCGATGAAGCCTGCTCCAATGATCCCGATTTTCATGTCATTGCTCCGCTCATGGAAAGTAAGGGTTCATGATGATTGCCAACCAGACGCAGATAAATAATCATCGGCTACTTAGTCTCGTTACCAGGAGTGTCGAATGATGGATCGCCTGACGAGCATGGGCGCATTTGTGATGGCGGCGGAATGCGGTTCCTATGCCAGCGCCGCCGAGCGTCTCGATATGTCGCCGCAGATGGTTGCCAAGCACGTGGCCGCGCTGGAGCAGCGGCTGGGCGCGCGGCTATTGAACCGAACGACCCGACGCCAGAGCCTGACCGAGCTGGGCAGCGCTTACTACGAACGCTGCAAACACATTTTGAGCGAGGCGCAGGCGGCCGACTCCCTGGCGCAAATCATGAACGACACCCCGCGAGGCAAACTGAAAGTCAGCGCGCCCGTGACGTTCGGCTCCTACAGCCTGATGCCCTTTGTCACGGAGTTTTTGCGCCAGCATCCCGAGGTGGAAATCGATCTGCATCTGACCGACCGCTTCGTCGATCTTGTGGAGGAGGGTTATGAGGTGGCGTTCAGGATCGGCCCCTTGGCCACGTCCAGTTTGACCGCCCGGCCGCTGGCGCCTTATCGATTGATGGCCTGCGCCGCGCCGAGCTATCTGGCTGAGCGCGGAACGCCGCAAGCCCCGGAGGATCTGAAGAGCCACGAGTGTCTGGGTTATGCCTATTGGTCCCGACCGGCAGACCGCGAATGGGTGTTCTGCAAGGGCTCGACGGTTGAGCGCGTGCAAGTCGCCAGTCGATTGCAGGTCAATGAGAGCAAGGCACTGCTGTCGGCCGCGCTGGACGGGTTCGGGATCGTCCTTGGCCCCGAAGACTTTCTTGAGCCTGCCTTGCGCAGCGGTGAGTTGGTGCGACTGTTAGCGGATTACGAAGCACCGAGCCGGCAGATGCATTTGCTCTACACGGCCAATCGGCAGAGAACCGCCAAACTGCGACGTTTTATCGATGCGGCGCTGGTTCGTTTTGCTACGTCTGGAGCAGGCTTATAGCGGCACGACCAGCGTCAGCCAGGTGTTCCAGCCCTCGGCGCGATTCTCGGCATCGAACTCGTAGTAGCCCTTGAGGTTGGCGTACCAGAGTTCTTTGCCCACCTTGAAGAAATGCCCGGCCTGAGGACCGACGGCACTGACTTTGGATTTGAAATCGCCCTGGGTCGCGCCGCTGCCGCTGTCCCCTGTGACCTGGTGGTACACGTAGCCGACCACACCCAAGTGCGTCTGGCTGGTGATGAAGTGCGAGGCGCTTAAGTCGAGGTGGGCGTCGATACCGTTTTTATAATCGATATCGGTGTTTTCCCAGTTGTAGGTCATGCCCGCCACGGCAGAAAACTCGTTGGTCTTGTCGAAGTAGGTGTAACCGCCGCCCGCGTCCATCGCGGCATGACCAAGCCCGGTATTGACCAGGCGATCCGGGTCATACGCGCCGACGGGCACGTTGCCCATGGTGTACGCCATGAAATTGTGCACGCCATGGTTCCACTTCAAGGTGCCGAGCAGATAAACGTCGCTCGCGCCCTTGAGGCTGTCATCCGTGCCCCCGGAAAAAGTCCGGCCGCGCGGGCCGGTCAAGGTGGCATCGACACTGGCCTCGGACCGGCCCACGGCAGCGACCACCGACACCGCCGCTTGAGCCCCCAACAGCGGTTCGGTGAAGGTGTAGGTGGGGCTGGCGAACAGCAAATCAGCCTTTGCATCCAAACCCACGGTAGTCCGCCCGCCCCGTGGAAACGGCTTGCTCCCACCTTCACTGGCGCTGACATGGTAATAAACCAGCGGCAGGCTCCAACCCGGCTCGGTCGGCGCCGCTGCCAGCGCACCGAACTGGCCGGGCAGCCAGAAACTGATGCCACCGTCGTCCGCTTGTACGGTGATCGCAGGCAATAAGGCCATCAACCCGATCAGTCTTTTTGTTTTTGTCATCAGGGCCTCATTTGTCGACCGTTATTTGAAAAATCCATGCACGGGAAGCAAGTGTAGGTGAACGTCCGGATTTGGCTTCCTCAAGTAAGGCATTTTGCTGGCCCCCAAACCTTCGACAAATCGCCAGAATCGCCGCACTTTCAGATGGTTAGGTGAATTCAATTGCGCAATCTAGTGATCTCGCTGGCCCTGGCGAGCGTTGCCATCCCGGTTGAAGCCAAAGAGCTGAAGCCCAACGATCGGTATATGTGCAGCTGGGGCGCAGGGACGGCGGCGAGGGCTCAGGAACTGAAGCTGCAAGGCGTTTCGCTGTATGCCGCACGCCAGAAGATCCAGGGTTACAAGTTCGATAAATCGTGGATGCGCATGATGGCCATGGGTATTACCGAGCAAACCTACGACAGCAAGTCGCGGTTCAAACCCGAAGCGATCCGCAAGAGCTTTTATGAAGACTGTGTGCACTACAAATTGGCGCGTAAATAAGGCGGCGGGGTCATAGCTGAACCGATGCTGTCGAGCTTTGAAGTTTCATGATTGTTCAGGTGCGAGCGGCTTAGGATGATGGCTTCGGGTGGTGCATGGCCATGCTGGCAGCCAAAGGGAACAGAACAATGAAAACCAACCTCGTCAAAGTCGTGTTGATCGCCGGCGCTTTGCTGCTGAGCGCTTGTTCCGGTTCTGCTGTGACCACCAGCAGCTGTTATTCAGATGGCTGCCAGCAGTTTGATGGCCGCAGCGCTAACAAGCTGAATTTCGGCGGCAGTGCCATCGGTAGTAACTTCAATGAGTACAGCTCGGGTTTGCTGCACGATTAAATTGAAGGCTTCGGTATCGACGCGGGTCGTGATGAAATAGCCGCTCGTTTTCTTGAGAGCCGCTACATGAACCGCGCTGCCGTACTGACCTTCGCCGTATTGCTCACCACTGGATTGCTCGGCGCCGAAGCCAACGCGGCCGGCGATGCCGAGGCAGGCGGCAAACTGTTCAGCCGAACCTGTGGCGGTTGTCATCAAGTCGGCGAATCGGCGCGGCCGGGGTTTGGTCCGCAGCTCAATGGTGTGATCGGCCGCACGGCCGGCAGCACCACGGGCTACCAGTACTCCGAGGCGATGAAATCATCCGGCGTGATCTGGACCCGCGAAACCCTGGCCAAGTACATCGAAGACCCCAAAAGTGTGGTGGCCGGCACCCGCATGATCTTCTGGGGCATCAGCGATCCAGAAAAGATCGAAAACCTGCTGGCTTACCTGCAGACCTTTCAGCCGCAGTGATCCGAACCTGTACATCAGCGAAACCGCAACGGAATCGCCTCCGCAAACGGATAAAACTGAAAGTACGGCTTGGCTTCATCAATGACCCGCTGCACTGACGGTCGCTGGATCAACCGTTCAAAATAGGCACTCAGATGCCCGCAGTCGCCGGGAAACGGCAGCAGCGTGCTGGCATAGAACAACGCCGGGACCGCCGCGCAGTCGGCCATACTGAACGCCTCGCTAGCCACCCAGATCCTCGACGCCATCCGCCGCTCCAGCATGTAATACGCGGTGGTTAGCAGCGCATGTTCTTTGGTCAAGTCGCCATGCAGGGAGAACAGGCGATCCGCCACAATCCGCTGCATCGGCCCCTGAACGTAGAGATCGAAAAAACGATCCCACAAACGCACCTCCAGCGCGGCTTCCCAATCCTCGGGAACCAAGGGCTGCGGGCCAGGATAGAAGCGGTCCAGGTATTCGATGATGATCGTGGACTCAGGCACGTCGCGCTGGCGCGTGTGATCGTGGACCACCGGAAACTTTCCGATCGGCCATAGCGCCTGAAGCTCGGCCCGGTCGGCCTCGTTCGTCAGATCGACAATCCTCTTTTCGAATTCAAGGCCATTTTCGTACAGCGCAATCAGCACTTTGTGGCAGTACGACGAGAGCGGATGGTAGTAAAGAGTCAGCGACATCTTTCAGTCCTCAATGAACGTGTGCAGCCCACGATGTTGAATTATCGGTCGAGGTTGCGGGATGCGCGAGGCGAGCCTACCCAGCGGTCGCGGTGCCTGGAGAAAAATCCTCCGTCAGCAATACTCAAGGGTCGGTAACCACCCCGCGAGGCGATCAGCATGAAAAAGGCAACGGAAGCAGAAGAGGGCGCTAGCGCCTCTGCGCAGATCGACGCAAAAATCCAAGAGCTGGGCGATTGGCGGGGCGAGACCCTGGCGCGCATCCGCGCGCTGATCCACAAGGCCGACCCCGCTGTGATCGAGGAAGTGAAGTGGCGCGGCGTTCCGGTGTGGTCCCACGCCGGCATCCTCTGCACCGGCGAGACCTACAAGGCTGTCGTGAAGATGACTTTCGCCAAGGGTGCTTCGCTGGAAGACCCTTTGGGCCTGTTCAATTCGAGCCTCGAAGGCAACACCCGGCGGGCGATTGATATTCACCAGGGCGAGACGCTTGATGAGGTCGCGTTGAAGGCGCTGATTCGTGCGGCCGTGGCGCTTAACACCTCGAAAGCGACTAAATGAGCGGCCCCGTCACTGCGCCATAAAGTCGCGAATTGCCCGAATGGTCGGGGTCGGTGCTTCTTCCATCAGCCAGTGGCCGGCCCCGGGGATCACCACTTCAGTAACCTTGTCCGCCGCGTTGCGCATCACGATCGCTTCATTGTTGCCGAAGGACTTCTCACCGCCGATGGCCAGCACCGGCATGTTCAGACGCGTCTTTATCGAGGCTTCGTTGTCCACGGCGTCCTGGCGAATGCTGCGAAACTGCGCGAAGGCTGCGTGCATGGCGCCGGGGCGGGCGTAGAGCTTGGCGTAATGCTGGCGGGTGGCTTCGTCCACTTTGCTGGGGTCGCCGGCGAATTCGTTCCAGAAGCGGTCCAGGTAAATGCGCTCGCGCCCAGCAACCAACCGCTCGGCATCCGGCCCGCCAAAGTCGAAGTGCCACAGCATCGGCGAACGGACGATGTCGTTCCAGGGTGGAACGCCTGGCACCGGGGCATCCATCACCAGTCGATCAGTCATTTGCGGGTAACGCGTGGCGTAGGCGAAGGCGACCATGGTGCCGATGTCATGGCCGATGACCACCGAATGCTCGATACCTAAAGCGGCCAACACCCCACGAATATCGCCCGCCTGGGTCTTCTTGTCGAAGCCGTTGTCCGGGATCGACGACAACCCCATGCCGCGCAAGTCCGGCACCACCACCGTGTGATCCTTGGCCAGGTCGGCCGCCAACGGCGCCCACATGTCGCCGGTATCACCGAAACCATGCAACAGCACCACCGCCGGTCCCTTGCCGCCGACGCGTACATGCATCGTGACACCTTCCACGGGGATGTCCTTGGTGCGAAAACCCGCAGGGAAGGGCGTCACGCCGGCCAGTGCCGGGAGGCTCAGGGCGAGCAGCAGGGAAGCGGTCAGCAAGGCGCGGATCATCAGGGTTTCTCCAATGGGCGGGCGAGCTCATGGAAGGGTAGCTGGGGTTGCGCAAATTGCCGTCCAACGGACAGCCGTGAAATTCAATGAATCTTCTGAATAGGGGTGAATCGTAAGAAAGAGCGGCGCAAAGCTTAATGCCGGTCAGTTAAGTAAGGCGCAGAACCTGTGGGAGCGAGCTTGCTCGCGATAGCGGCGTAACAGTCAGCATCAATGTTGAACGTGATACCGCTATCGCGAGCAAGCTCGCTCCCACATGGATTTCGGCGTTCACCTAGTTAACTGGTCGGCATCAGGTACAAAGCCGGGATTCTTTTGAGATGACTGCCAGGTACACCCCCATGACACACCTTCAGACCCTTACAGGCACGCCAATAGGTAGCCCGGTAGCCACCGACATCAATCAGGCCAAGACCGTTTATGACGCCTTGATGCAGCCGAGCGACGCATTACGCGATGTCGATGTTGTCGATTTTCTGCATCAGGAACTGGCTCGCGCCGAGCACTCGGAGTGCGAGGTACCGAGCAATCCGCAGCAGCTTGAAGACTGGATCGGCCAGGGTGTGGCGAACGTTGCCGAGCAATATTCGGCGTATCTGCAAGAGCGGCATGCTGGCGGCCCTCGGCGATTTTTCACCGGGCGCAGCCATGCGCTGTATTTCCTGCAGCATGTCGCACCCACCAAGTTAGTGGATGGCGCGTGGCTGTACGGCCTGCTGCCGCATTGGGCGGACTATCGGTTTCATGGGTTGATTCGTACCTATCTGGAAGAGTTGGGCGACGGCGAACCTGCGCTCAATCATGTGGCGTTGTATAAAAAACTGATTGCCGATCTGGACTGCGACCCCGGCTATACGCTGGCGGATATTTATTACGCACAGGGCGCGATTCAGCTGGCACTGGGTCAGCATGGCGCGGCGTTTCTGCCGGAAGTCATTGGCTATAACCTGGGGTATGAACAGCTCCCGTTGCACCTGCTGATCACTTCGTTCGAATTGAATGAACTGGGCATCGATCCGTATTATTTTTCGCTGCACGTCACCATCGATAACGCCAGCACCGGTCATGCGCGCAAGGCGGCCCAGAGTGTGCTGTCGCTGATGCCGATGGGGGCGGAGCGCGAGGAGTTTTATCGGCGTGTCGTGCAAGGCTACAAACTGAATGAACTGGGGATTGGTTCGACAGCGATCATCAAGTCCTTCGACCTGGAGCAGCAAGTCGTCGCCATGCTCGAACGCAAACGCTCGTTCGGGCAGCACATGCATTCCGACTATTGCCGCCTGGAAGGTCTGACCATCAACGAGTGGTTGGCCACGCCGGATCAGATCCCGGCATTCCTCGATGCCTTGTTGAAAAAAGGCTGGATCAAGCGCGATGAAGACCCGGCCAACAGTCGGTTCTGGACGTTGATCGACGGGGCTGGCGCGCCGATGTTTGGGGTGTTTTCTGGTTACGAAAAACAGCTGCTCTGGGACTGGATTGCCGGCGAGCGGATCGTAGAGGAGGGCGCTACCAACGCCTTTCGATTCCAGTTCAGGGGCAAGACTTCGGCAAAACCGGATGTAGCTTTATCGGACGTCCCAACCGACCCGGACCTACAAGGGTTGATCAACGAGCTCGACCACTGCGCGCCTGGTGAAAAGATGACCTTGCTTGGCGCGTTCATGTGTCCCGCCATGCACGCGACGCCTGCCGGGCTCTACGCCACGCGGGAATTCGTCAAGGTGATGAGTGAGAGCGTAAAGGGGCCGCAGGTATGAGTGGACAATCGGCGCTGCTGCAACTCGGCAATTTGCTTCGCAAAAGCGGATACACGTTCGTGACGCCAACGCCTCTCACTCATCAACGGGTCAACGACAGGGCGGGTAACGCTGTTGGCAGAACGCTGCGTGATGCGTTTGGCTGGAGCAGGCCATTCGAGCAGGGCCTGCTGCCATCGAACGACGAGCACCAACTGATCGAAAGCGGCGTTTTGGAACGTGACCATGAACGACTCAAAAGCACCGTCAGATGGTCGTCGCTGGATAACCTGTTGCTGGTTCATTCTGCCTTTCCGACCACCCAGGAAGACTCAGTCTTCTTTGGCCCCGATACCTATCGTTTTGCTCAAACCATAGAACGTCATTTGCAAACCACCGATTGCGTTATCAAGCGTGCTGTCGACATCGGTTGTGGCACAGGCGCCGGCGCGATGCTCATTGCCCGGGCGAATCCCGAGGCGGAAGTCTTCGCGGTGGATATCAACCCCAAGGCGCTGGATTTCACCGGGGTCAATGCTGAACTCGCAGGCTTGAATAACGTGGTCTGCCAGGCCAGCAATGTACTCAATGACGTAGAAGGGCGCTTCGACCTGATCGTCGCCAATCCGCCTTACATGAAAGATTCCAGGCAACGGGCTTATCGCCACGGCGGTGATGCACTGGGTGCGGACCTGTCCGTGCGGATCGTTCACGAATCGATTGAGCGTTTGTCCGTTGGCGGGTCGTTGCTGCTGTATACCGGCGTCGCCATTGTGGATGGCCAGGATCCGTTTCTCGCGTCAGTGAAAGAGACGCTGGATCAGCCAGCGCTGGACTGGAGCTACCGCGAACTCGACCCGGACGTCTTCGGCGAGGAGTTGCTGGAAGCCGGGTACGAACAGGTCGATCGCATCGCTGCCGTGGAACTGATCGTCACGCGACGTCTATCGATGTAGGTCTTTTTGCAGGATGCCGTCATGAACTCATTCAAAAACCTGCTGACTCCGGCTCAAGAACAGCGGCTCTGTGCCCTGGATTCCTGGCATCGTGCGCTCGACGATTGCTCGCTGCGGATGGAGTGTCCCGATGCCTATCACGAGGAGCTGCTGCGCCAAGCAGATGAAATGGATCGCCAGGGCATTGTGAATTGGGAGGAGTGGCGAGACTTGCGACGGGAGGCGGATGCGGCTTATTTGCTAGCGGTGGCGGGAGGGGATTACCACTCAGTGGTCAGCCGATAGGTTTTCTGTCCTTTTGGCGCTATCTGGTGGCCCATTGGCGTTAGTCGGTCATTGGACATCGGAATAGAGTGGTCGCTATGTTCCTGGCGCCCGGAAAACCCTAAAGATGACCCGCCCTCGTTTCTTGCCTGACAACTTCACCCTGACCCTGATCAGCGTGGTGATCCTCGCCAGTTTCCTGCCCGCCAGCGGTCAGGTCGCGGTCGGTTTTGGCTGGCTGACCAACTTCGCCATAGCCCTGCTGTTTTTTCTGCATGGCGCCAAACTGTCCCGCGAATCGATCATTGCCGGGGCCGGCCACTGGCGCCTGCACCTGCTGGTGTTCAGCCTGACCTTCATCCTGTTCCCTATCATCGGGCTGGCGCTCAAACCATTGCTGTCGCCGTTGATCGGCAACGATTTGTACATGGGCATGCTCTACCTCTGTGCGCTGCCCGCCACCGTACAGTCGGCAATTGCGTTCACCTCGCTGGCGCGGGGCAACGTCCCGGCGGCGATTTGCAGTGCGGCGGCGTCCAGCCTGTTCGGGATCTTCCTCACGCCGTTGCTGGTGACCTTGCTGCTGGATGTACATGGCGACGGCGGCTCGACCATCGATGCAATACTGAAGATCAGCGTGCAACTGTTGCTGCCATTCGTGGCCGGGCAGATCGCTCGGCGCTGGGTCGGCAACTGGGTGGCGCGCAACAAGACCTGGCTGAAATTCGTCGATCAGGGCTCGATTCTGTTGGTGGTCTACGGTGCCTTCAGCGAGGCGGTGATTGAAGGCATCTGGCATCAGATCCCGCTCTGGGAACTGGCCGGGCTGGTGGTGGTGTGCTGCATCGTCCTGGCGCTGGTGCTGCTGGCGTCCACTGTGCTGGGCAAAGCCTTTGGCTTTAATCAGGAAGACCGGATTACCATTCTTTTCTGCGGTTCGAAGAAAAGCCTGGCCACCGGAGTGCCGATGGCTCAGGTGTTGTTTGCCGGCAGCACGCTGGGCGTGTTGATTTTGCCGTTGATGCTGTTCCATCAGATTCAGTTGATGGTATGTGCGGTGTTGGCGCAGCGGTATGCCAATCGCACGGAAACGGTGGCTGAAATGATGGGGCAGGTGGATCCTTAATAATTGTCCCCTTATTGTTCAGGGCCTTTGTTCATATGATTCATATGTGGGTGGCCACTATTCAATTTGTTGTCGCCGCCCTGTTTGTTTGTTAAATTGCGCGCCTCAAAAATTAATCAGGGAAGAGTGATGTTTATTATTTGGCAAGGATGGGGCGTTCTTTCGATTCTTATCCCGTTGATCTGCATGATTCCTTTCGTAGGACTCTTCAATGGATTCGGGCTGGGTATCGGTCTACTGGTTGGCGCGGCCGTCAACGCCTATGTTGGCCACCGGCTGAATAACCGACCGGGCAAAACTTACATTGATACAGCCACCGGTGGCGAAGTCGTCTTTCGCAAGAAAAACACATTGTTTTTTGTGCCTATGCAGTATGTATCTGTGTTCTGGGCAATAGTGGGTATCTTTGCATTGCTTAATGCGCACTAAGCGCACGGCGTAGACCTGATACGCATTGCATACTTGCCAAGTGGACGCGGCCAATTATTTAGGGCCGGTCTGAAGTAGCCGCGTTTACTTCTCTAATCACAGCCCTTACTTCAAAAAAGGTGCAGGGGAGCAAAAACGTGGCTATCCCATCTTTCAATTCATTCGTTTTACATCGGCGAACGCCGTTGTCAGGTCCATTGTGTGCCTCACGGGTGCACTTGGCCCGCGCGTCCTTCATCGTGTTGCTTACCTGTGCAAATCAAGCCCTGGGTGCGAGCCTGCCGCCAGCCAGCGTCGACGTACTGGCATGGCCGCGCATGTCTTCAAGCGAGTTTGGTTGCTACATGGAGAAGACGCTGGGACATCGGGACAAGCGCTTCAATTGCGCCTTGAAGGGCTACGAAAACCAAGGCGATCCGTGCAACAACACCGATGCCTACGAAGAAGGCCCCGACTTTCCCGACAGCCTGGCTGCCAGGGTTCATCCGCTCGCGACGCAGGTCCAACTGAGTTGGGAACACGGGGAGTTGCAACAGGTCACGATCTTGCTCAAAGGCACCCTCGACGAGAACGAAGTCCGTAACGCGTTCAAGTTGCCTCGCGCCGAAACCTATACGTTATCCGAAGCAGAGCAGGGGGCCTTACCGGGAAATATCATGGACACCAGTGTCCAATATGAGCGCCCGGGTGACCCCTCCGTTGGGCTGCTTACTTCTGTCATGTTGACCGGCTTCGATCATATGGGCGCGGGCGATGTCGACTGCAGCGCGGACGAGTGACTGACCTCAAGCAAGCTCATTACAAAACCGTTGCCGCTTGCGGTTAAAGGCTAGCCGCCCCATTTGCCGCGACACTGCGGCCCCGAACTTACAGCAAGGAAGCGTTGAATGCGTTCGCTCGTCAGTGGTGTGCTTTTCTCCATGGCCCTGTCGGCCGCGGCCGTGGCCGAACCTCTGTCGTTTGCGGTAAACGACCCCAGTGGAAAATATCTGGTCGAAGTGTTGTTCCCCGAGCCGCCGGCAGATCTGCATCAACTGGCGCCGGCATTCATCACCGTGCGCGACAAAAATACCCTCGAAACCCTGCAGCAATTGCAAACCCAGGCCGGCAATGTGCCTGTAGGTCGCGATGGCAAAGTCGATACTTCGCTGCTCGGCCCCCTGGGCTTGTTGTACTTCGCCGACTTCGATTTTGATGGCCGTCAGGATCTGGCGATTCGTAATGGCTCCGATCCCGAACTGCGCTACAACTCGACTTTCGACATCTATCTGCAAGACCCGCAAACAAACCAGTGGGTTCTCAACAGAGCGCTGACTGACCTGGCGAAGGACAGCGGCGGGATGTTTTCGGTCGGCCCGCAGGACGGCATTCTGCATTCGCAAACCGACCGTGGCTGCTGCTGGATGCGCGCAACCCAATGGAAAATGCGCGACGGCGAATTGGTGCGGGTTCACTCGTACACCCAGGAGGAAGTTCCTGCGACCGAGTATGGCGAGAATTCCAGCATGCCTCGCGGCTACATGCTGCGCACCACCGGCGACTGGAAGGACGGCCAGTGGCACGAACAGCCCAGCCTGGAAGGACCGGTCAACGACGATCCACAGATGCTTGTCGGTACCCTCAACGGCAAGATCCCGGTAGAAATCTGGTACCAGGAGCAGGGCGCAGTCATCATTGGCGAGGTGCGCTACACCAAGGGTGGCAGCGGTGAGCCGATCAAACTGGTGGGTTCTCGGGAAGATTACGGCGACGAGCACTCCGTCAACCTTCACGAATATGCTGACGATGGTCGTCAGACGGGTATCTGGCGCCTCACCCAGGAACAAACCAGCCCCTACAACTACAACGGCACCTGGATCAGCGGCGCCAAGGGGGACGACCGCGAACTGGCGATCCTGCTTCGCTATGAACAGCGTGAACCGGACTACGCCAAACTCAGCGAAGTCGACCGTCATCAGCGCAGCGGGCATTACCAGATGCGCCAGGACTTTCTGGGGCGTGACGGAGATCTGGACTTGAAAATCCTGCCTGACCGGGATGCCCAGGGCAGAGAAGTGGCAGAATTCACCGTGACATTGAAAGACGTTGTGACCTTGAAAGACATCGCGACCGAGCATCACATCGTGCCGATGGAAACCGAAAACCTGATCATTGTGCGTGAGCCGCAAGCGTCCAGCAGAAATGGCCCATATCACATACAACTGGTGAAAAACTTCGCGGTCATCAACTACAACGCTGCGCCGGATTCCCAGGACATGCTGACGGGAATGTACCGCAAGCAGCCTTGAGTAAAACCTGTTGCCAAACGGCTGCGCCTTACCCCTCTCCTTTATTTTGATAGGCGTTGTCGTACAACGACATTTTCTATCCTGTCCGCCGTCTGCACCTGAAAATTAAAGGCCATCGGGCCTCTAGCCACCGCACCCTATGCAAAGTCGGCCTGCGATAGGCAGGCTTGTGTCATGACGAACGGCCATCTTTCAGATTGACAGCCCGGTATAGAGGTCGATATAAAAGGCACAGTTGTACGACGACAGACGATAGATCGGCTGTTGAACCCTAAAAATAAAAATGAGTGTCGGCCCCATCATGAATCCAACCTGCGTACTCGCGTCTCCGAATGCCCCCTCCGGTAGTTCGATCCCGACTGCCTGCTTTCATGCTCAGTCGGCTCCGTTAAACGCCTCATAGCACTTACTACAGGTCCAACTCCAGCCACTGAGCATGGAGAACGTCCACTCTCGACATGTTGCCGAGAGCTCATCACCCTAATCCAATAATAAAGTGATGCTATGAATCTGAACGAGCCCATCAATGCGCAACGCGTCGGCCAAGCTGTAGGCAAATATCGCTGGACGATCTGCGCGCTGTTGTTTTTTGCAACCACCGTCAATTACCTCGACCGTCAGGTGCTCAGTCTGTTGGCGCCGGACCTGTCGACGCAATTTGGCTGGAGTAATACCGATTACGCCAACATCGCCTCGGTCTTTCAGTTTGTGTATGCGATTTCGATGCTGTTTGCCGGCCGCGTGGTCGACAAGATTGGTACCAAGACCGCCTATGTCGTGGCGATTGGCATCTGGTCCACCGGCGCGATGATGCACGCGTTTTCGGTACCGATGGGCGAGGGGATTGCCGCTGTTTGCGGCGCGTTCGGCCTGGCGGTCATCCCGGTTTCGATTGCGGGTTTCATGCTGTCGCGTGCTGTGCTGGCGATCGGCGAGGCGGGTAACTTTCCGATCGCGATCAAGGCCACCGCTGAATACTTCCCGAAGAAGGAACGCTCCTTCGCCACCGGTATTTTCAACTCGGGTGCCAACGTAGGCGCCATTCTGGCACCGATCTGCGTGCCGCTGATTGCCGGCCTCTGGGGCTGGGAAGCGGCGTTTATTGTGATTGGTATGTTGGGCTTCGTTTGGGTCGCCGTTTGGATTGCCCTGTACGAAAAGCCGGAACAGCAAAAACGCTTGTCGGCGCAGGAACTGGCCTATATCCGCAGTGATGAAACTGTTGAAGTGATTGCCACACCGGTGGCAGGCGAAGTCGTCAAAAAGGTCTCGTGGTTCAAGTTGCTGACCTATCGCCAGACCTGGGCTTTTGCCTTCGGCAAGTTCATGACCGACGGCGTGTGGTGGTTCTTTCTGTTCTGGCTGCCGACCTATCTGTCGGCGCAATACGGCATGAAAGGCCAGGCTATCGTGTTACCGCTGGCGGTGCTGTACAGCATGACGATGGTGGGCAGTATTGGTGGCGGCTGGTTCCCGAGTTATTTCATGGCGCGCGGCGACAAGCCGTATGACGGTCGCATGAAAGCCATGCTGGTGATCGCGCTGTTCCCGCTGCTGGTGCTGTTGGCGCAGCCGTTGGGCTACATCAGTTTCTGGGTGCCAGTCATATTGATTGGTATTGGCGCGTCGGCGCACCAGGCGTGGTCGTGCAACATCTTCACCACCGTGTCCGACATGTTCCCGAAAAAGACCGTTGCATCCGTGGTCGGCATTGGCGGTATGGCGGGCGGTTTGGGCGGCGTGGTGATGACCAAAATCGGCGGTTGGGTGTTCGACTACTACAAATCGATCAACGATATTCACACCGGCTACATGATCATGTTTGCCATCTGCGCACTGGCCTATCTGGTGGCGTGGAGCGTGATGAAGGCGCTGGTGCCGCGTCATAAGGAAATCACTGATCTGTAAACGCAATCCCCAGTAGGAGCGAAGCTTGCTCGCGAAGGCGTCAGACCTGACACGCCGCGTTTCCGCGCTTCCCGGCCAAGCCTTGCTCCTGCAACGCAAATCAAAAAAGGTGGCAGGTTTATTTTCCGAGAAAATAGACCGGTCACCTTTTCTCTTTTTCCGGTCATGGATTTGCTCCGATAGCCCTGACACCAGTCCGGGAGGTAGCATGGCGTGTAATCAGCGCACATAACCGAGTGACCCAGACCTTGATCGAACGACGCCAATTCAGCGGAGGTATGAAGGGGAAAAATCTCCGCTATCTGAATGAGCAATCCGGCGAGCCAGTACCCATGGCGCGAACTGGCTTTTTGCTGCTGGAGCATTTTTCACTGCCGGCCTTCACGCAAGCGCTGGACACGATCGTCACCGCGAACCTGCTTCGCCCCAAGTTGTTTTCCACCCGAACATTTGGATTGCACGATGGCGAAGTCATCAGCGATCTGGGCCTGGTCATTCGGCCCGATGCCCGTTTCGACGGTGCAGCGATTCAAGACCTGGACCTGCTGGTCATTTGTGGCGGCTACCGCACAGAACTGAAAGCCAATGATGAGTTGAACAGCTTGCTGAGAACGGCATCAGACCATGGCGTGATCCTGTCCGGATTGTGGAACGGCGCCTGGTTCCTCGGCAGCGCCGGTTTGCTCGACGGCTACCGTTGCGCGATCCACCCCGAACATCGCCCCGCACTGGCGGAAATCGCCAAAGCCGCGCAAGTCACCAGCGAACCCTACGTGATTGACCGAGACCGGCTCACGGCGTCCAGTCCTTCCGGGGCTTTTCACATGGCGCTGGACTGGATCAAAGGCTTGCACGACAAAGCCCTTGTCGAAGGCATCGAAGACATCCTGGCCTTCGAAGAATCCCGCTACCGACGCATCAAACCGACAGAAAATATCTGCGTGAGCGCACCACTTCGCGAGGTGGTGAAACTGATGGATGCCAACCTCGAAGAACCGCTGGAGCTTGAGCAATTGGCGGTTTACGCCGGCCGGTCCCGTCGCCAACTCGAGCGTTTGTTCAAAGAGCAACTGGGCACCACACCGCAACGCTATTACATGGAATTGCGCATTACCGAGGCGCGTCGACTGCTTCAGCACACCGAGCTGTCCCAGGTTGACGTGCTGGTTGCCTGCGGCTTTGTGTCGCCGAGCCACTTCAGCAAATGCTACAGCTCGTACTTTGGCTACCGACCGTCCAAGGAAACGCGGCTGGTCAAATAACCCCCGGAGACCCGGCAATGCCTGATCGTGAAATCATCATTCCCGAGGCCATGCGGCCCATCGTCGAACGCGCGGGTTATGCCCCCGCGCTCAAGGTCGGCGACACATTGTTTTGTGCCGGCCAGGTGGGCAGAACGCCGGAACTGCACGTCATAGAGGATCCTGAGCAGCAGTTCATCAGCGCCTGGGAAAACCTCGGCCAGGTGCTGGCGGCGGGAGGTTGTACGTTTGAGGACGTGGTCGACATGACCACTTATCACGTCGATATGTCGAAGCACATGGCGGTATTTCGGGAGGTGAAAAACCGCTTGTTCCCCAAAGGTCTTTGCGCCTGGACGTGTATCGGTGTGAGTGAATTGGCTCACCCGGGCTTGTTGGTGGAGATCAAGTGCATAGCGGTACGGCGAACGTAACGCTATGCTGCCGCGCATTCGAACTCACCAATAACAACCAACAATAGTGAAGTCATGAGCCAATCAGAGCTGCATGCGACTGCTTTAGCACTGTATCCAGAGGACTACCGCGAAGCGGCAGCATTGCTCAAACAAGCCGTGCCGCTCATGGTGCGACACAACATCCCACCGAATCCGGTGCACTACGCGCTCTGGTACACCTACAGCAAAGGTCTGGAGCCGGAACTCAATCGCCACCTGGACCGAGTGGTCAAAGACTTCGACTATTTCCCCTCGGAATCCGCTTCGAAACTGTTTCGCGACTACATTATTCGCGATGAACTGGAAGATGCCCGCGCCGGCCAGCAACAAGCGATCAATCTGGTGGATGGCATGGAGCGCGACGTCTCCCATAGCGTCAGTGGCAGTCTCAACTTCAAGGCCAGCCTCGGACAATGCCTGGAAATGCTCGAAGAACCGGACGACAAGCGATTGCCGACCATCCTCATCGAGTTGCAACAGAGCACTCAGGCGATGTACGACCAGCAAGAGCGATTCCTCGCTCAGCTGCACTCGGCCCAAAACGAGATCAAAAACCTGCGCGACAAACTGCAGCGAGCCCAACTCGACGCAACGCTCGACGGCTTGACCCAGGTGCTCAACCGCAACACCTTTTCCCGTGTGCTGGAGCAAGCGCTGCGCACTGAGGCGCAGGGTGTCGCGCTGGTCATGCTGGATATCGACCACTTCAAACAATTCAACGATCAGTACGGCCATCCGTTGGGCGACCGCGTGCTTGAACATGTGGGGCAGGTACTGCGCAACTCACTGCCACCCCAGGCCCTGGCGGCACGTTATGGCGGCGAAGAGTTTTGCGTGATTTTGCGTGGGTGCGCTGATCTCTCTGCGGCCCGTGACTTTGCTGAACTGCTGCGCCAGAAGATTCAGGCGTTGCGGATCAAGGCGCGCGGCACCCAGGAGGTGCTTGATACGGTGACGGCGTCGTTCGGAGTCGCCCTTGCCAATGCGGACGACACGATGGAAAGCCTGGTAGTTCGGGCCGATGACGCGCTGTACAAGGCCAAGCGCAATGGGCGTAATCAAGTCGTGTGATGGCCAGCGCTCACCCCCGTTGTTCAGCCACCAATAGCAACGACTGCGGCACCGGACTTTGCGGGTGCTGCGGCTCCTGCAGGCTGGCCAGTTGAAATCCGGCCATGTCCAGCGCATTGAGCCAACTGGACAAGGTACGGAAATACCATGGCATGGGCTGCCACTGCCCTTTGAAGCCAGTAAAGGTCTCTTCGCGCCAACCGTCCTGATAGTCGCCCGCCGCCGCAGTCCACGGATGCAGCGTCTGGATCACCAGCGCACCGCCGGGGGCGAGCAGGGCGTTCATGGCGGCGAGCAAGGGAATGATCTCCTGGTGCAACAGGGCGAAGTTGGCGCAGATCAGGTCGTAGTCGTTGCCGATATCAACCTGTGCCTCCACCAACGCTTCATAGCTCGCCACTTGCACCCGCGAAGACCCCGCCGCCCGTGCTGCCTCGACCAGCGTCGCATCGCCATCCACACCGACCGCCTCGATGCCGCGATCAGCCAGCGCACGCAACAGCCAGCCTTCACCGCAACCGAGGTCCAGAACCCGCTCCGGCTGACGGCTCAGCACCGCCAGCAGGATGGCCTGGTCGGTGACCTGCAGGCGGCTTTCAATCGTGCCGTTGCGGATGGCCTCGATCCAGGATTGGGCGTTGTGCTGCCAGCTTTCGAGGAGGGTGGATTCGGGTGCGGGCATATCGATATCCGGAGTGGGGTGGTGGGATGAAGGATAGGACAATCGTTGAGGGCACGTGTCGTGTTGGTTCGCCAGATACTTGTTGCCCTGAACAACACGTAGCGAATAACCCGCTGCCCGTCCCTTAGTTACCACCAAAGCAATAAAACGATTGAAAAAAACCGCTATAACCTTTAAACGGAAAGATCACTGGCATATTGCTAGCAAATAATAAAACAGCATCGCCATTTTTTGGCTCAGGGAGCGCTGATGAGTGTTCGTCCATTGACCGACTCTGCGCGGCAATCGAACGATTGCGGTGTTACCACCTCTCAACTAAAAGGGAACGTGGATACGGTCGGCATGGCCTACGCTGGCAATGGGGACACCATCGAACAATTGCTGGACTCAGCGCGCAGCTGGGGCCATACCACCTCTTGGGTGGTATATCGCGCCGGTGAACAAATGCATTTAGTCGGGCAAGGCGACCCGCGGGTGCAGTGGCCCTCAAGCGTTGCGAATGAAGACTTTGAAGCCTTTTGCCAGACCTGGCGCTTGCACCGCTGGCCGACCGGTCGGGGTGAAAGTGTGCTGGGTTGGCTGCTCGCGCCCGTCGACGATGCAGCGGAACCGGCGCTCGCCGAGTTTGCCCAGCGCCTGGGCATTCAAGTCCAGACCAATACCCTGGCCCGTGCGCAGATTACTCAGCGTGTACTGTATGAAATCACCTACCTGGCCAGTTCGACCCGTGACCGTTCGGTGTTTCTGGTGGGGGTTCACCAACTGCTGGCCAGCCTGATCGACGCCGAGAATTTCTACCTCGCGCTGTATGACCCGCGCAGTGGCAAGATTGACTACCCGTATTACGTCGACATTATCGACACCGATGCCCTGGAGTCCGAAAACTACGAATACCTCGACCGTTCGCACCTGTCATTGACCGGCCAGGTGCTGACCAGTGGCCAGCCGTTGCTGATCGACGCCGCCGGCATTCTCGCGGCTCAGGCCGAGGGCCGATTCTACTGTGTGGGTGATCGTCCCGAGTTCTGGATGGGCGCACCGTTGAAAAACGCGTCGGATGACGTGTTTGGCATGCTGGCGATGCAGGTCTACGACGTTGCTCGTACCTACAGCGCTGAAGACCGCGCGCTGTTTCTGGTGGTGGCCCGCCATGTCGCCATGGCGCTGGACCGGATTCTGCACCGCGCGGACCTGGAAGAGACGGTGATGCGTCGCACCCTGGAGCTTTCGGCACTCAATGACGCCTTGAGGCAGGAAGTGGCCGACCGAGAGCGCGCCGAACATCTGCAGAGTGCGCTGTTCCAGATTGCTGAGCTGTCGAGCCAGCCTGGCGACATGGCCAAGTTGTTTAAAACCTTGCATGGCATCGTCGGTGATCTGCTGTTCGCGCAGAACTTCTACATTGCGCTGTTCGACGACGCGACCACCGAAGTGACCTTTCCGTATTACGTCGATGAGCGGCAGACGGTCCGCCCGGAAGCTCGGCGTGGCAGCCGGGGCTTAACCGAGTACGTGATCCGTCAGCGTCGAGCTTGCCTGATTGACGCCGGCGAGGCTGACCGACTGACGGATTGCGGTGAAATCGAAGTGGCCGATGTGTATTACCGATCCTATTCCTGGCTGGGCATTCCGTTGTTCGATGGCGATGTGGTGCGGGGTGTGTTGGCGGTGCAAAGCTATACCTCGCAGGTGCGCTATACCCTGCGTGACCAGGAATTGCTGACGTTCGTGTCGCGGCACATCGACACCGCGTTGTCGCGACGCACGGCCGCCGAAGCGATCCATGCCGCCAACCTCAAGCTGGAAGCCCGGGTGCAGAACCGCACCCGTGAGCTCGATCACGCCAATGCCAAGTTGCAACACGAGAACTCCCACGACGCGCTGACCGGGTTACCGAATCGCACCTACCTGCAACAGCGCCTCAATTTGGCCTGGTCGCAGTTCGGCAGCGAAGGCGGGCACCTGGCGGTGATGTTCATCGACCTCGACCGTTTCAAAATGGTCAACGACAGCCTCGGCCACCATTTTGGCGACCTGCTGTTGATGCAGGCCGCCCAGCGTCTGCGCGGTTGCCTGCGCGACACCGACATGCTGGCGCGCCTGGGTGGCGACGAGTTTGCGGTGCTCGCTCCAGCGGCGCCACTGGAGGTGGTGATCGACATCGCCGAACGGATTCTGGTGGCGTTCGACCTGCCGTTTTTAATCAATGGTCATGAAGTTTTTTCGTCCTGCAGCATCGGAATAGTCAGCGCCGACAGTCAGTTCCATAGCGAGCCCGCCGACTTGCTGCGCGACGCCGATGCGGCGATGTACCGGGTCAAGAGTGCCGGGCGCGACAGCTACGCGGTGTTCAATCAGGAAGTGCGCCGTGAAGTCTCGGACCAGGTCGAGCGGGAAGGGGCCTTGCGCAACGCGCTCAAACGTACCGACGAATTGCTGCCGTATTTCCAGCCGATTGTCAGCGTCGAAACTGGCGAACTGTTGGCCCTTGAAGCGCTGATTCGCTGGCATCAGCCGGGCGGCCGGGTGATCGCGCCGGGCGAGTTTTTGCCGGATGTCGAGGGTTTACGCCTGATCGGTCGACTGGACCTGTACATGCTTAACAGCATTGCAGCGATCCTCGCCCAACCACGGCACGCCGATTGGCCGCCGGTGCACGTCAATTGCTCCAGCTACAGCATGACCCGTCCGGACTTCGCCAGTGATGTGCTCGCGCTGTTGGCGCGGCACGGGGTTGCACCGTCGCGGATCTGCCTGGAGTTGACCGAAGGTGCGCTGGTCGCCGAACCGGCGCTTGCCCGACTGACCATGCAGCAATTGGCCGACAACGGCATGTCGGTGGTACTCGATGACTTCGGTGCAGGGTTTTCATCCCTGAGCTATGTGCATCAATACCGTTTCAGCGGTTTGAAGATCGACAAGTCGTTCATCCTCGAACTGACCACCAGTTCTCGAAGTCGCGCGATCGTCCGGGCGATTGTGCGCATGGCTGAATCTCTGGACCTGAGCGTGGTGGCCGAAGGTGTCGAGGACCAAGCGACCCTGGAGCTGCTGCGCGAGATGGGCGCGGGGCAAGCCCAGGGTTATTACTTTGCCAAGCCGATGGGGTTGGCGGCGTTGTTGGCGACAACCCTGATCGGTCGCTAGGGTTTAGTTGATACGCGGATGCTGTTGCACCAGATTCTTGCGCTTGGCCTCCAGCGCGGCGATTTCAGCGTCGATGTCTTCGATCTTCTGCTCAATATTGTCTTCATGCTCTTGCAGCAGTTCCTTCGCTTCCTCAAGGTCGGACGCCGCCGGGGCAGCGCCACGCAACGGCATGTTGGCGGTTTCCTTCATGGTGATGCCGGTCACCAAACCCACCACGGCGATTACCATCAGGTAGTACGCCGGCATGTACAGGTTGTTGGTGCTTTCCACCAGCCAGGCCACCAAGGTCGGCGTCAGGCCCGCGATCAGCACCGAGACGTTGAACGCACTGGCCAGCGCGCTATAGCGGATGTGGGTGGGGAACATCGCCGGCAGGGTCGAAGCCATCACGCCGATGAAGAAGTTGAGCACCACGGCAATGATCAGCAGACCCGAGAAAATCAGCCCGAGCTTGCCGCTGTTGATCAGCATGAAGGCCGGAATGGCCAGGCAGAACAGCGCGATGCTACCGAAGAGGATGAAAGGGCGGCGGCCAATTTTGTCGCTGATAAAGCCGATCAAAGGTTGCACGAACAACATGCCGACCATGATCGCGATGATGATCAACACGCCACGGTTTTCGCTGTAGTGCAGGTTGTGCGAGAGGTAGCTCGGCATGTAGGTGAGCAGCATGTAGTAAGTGACGTTGGTCACGGCCACCACGCCGATGCAGGTCATCAGGCTGCGCCAGTGCTTGGTCGCCACCTCCTTGAACGACACTTTCGGGCCGCGCGCCAGACCTTCACGGTCACCTTGCTCAAGCTTTTCGACGTGCTGCTGGAACGCCGGGGTCTCTTCGAGTGCGTTACGCAAGTAGAGGCCGATCATGCCCAGGGGCAGGGCGAGGAAGAACGGCAAGCGCCAGCCCCACTCCTGGAATTTCTCTTCGCCGATTACCGCCGAAATCATCACCACCAGGCCTGCGCCGAGGACGAAGCCGGCGATCGAGCCGAAGTCCAGCCAGCTCCCGAGAAAGCCGCGCTTACGGTCCGGGGCGTACTCGGCGACGAAGATCGAGGCGCCGGTGTATTCGCCGCCCACCGAGAAGCCTTGGGCCATCTTGGCCAGCAACAGCAGGATAGGCGCCCAGATGCCGATCGAGGCGTAGGAGGGAATCAGCCCGATGGCGAAGGTGCTGAGGGACATGATCACGATGGTGGCCGCGAGGACTTTCTGTCGACCGTATTTGTCGCCCAATGCGCCGAAGAACAGACCGCCCAGGGGACGGATCAGGAAGGGCACCGAAAAAGTCGCCAGCGCGGCGATCATCTGCACGCTGGGGGACGCATCGGGAAAGAACACCTTGCCGAGCACATAGGCGACAAAGCCATAGACGCCAAAGTCGAACCATTCCATGGCGTTGCCCAGTGCAGCGGCGGTGATCGCCTTGCGCATCTTGGCGTCGTCGACGATGGTGATGTCATCCAATCCGATGGGATTGACGGTTTCCTTGCTTGATTTCATGCGGGTTTCTCTGTCGCTGATCCATTCAATGCCATTGTTTTAATGGCATGCGCTCTTTGGTTCAGATACATGAGGACACTGAATAATTCACCGTCCGCCGCTTTTTTTGTTAGCGCTGTGCTGTGGCGGGATGGGTGAGTCGATCGCCACCCAGCGAATCACGCTGCATCGACTGCAGGTTTTTCTCGATGGTTTCGCACAGGGCTTCCATCTGAATCTGGTGTTCGCTGTCGCGAAACGGGCTTTGCAGATCAGTGCCGATGCGCTCGATGGCCAGCAGCATGAAGCCCACTACCGTCGAGGCCAGCGGGGTAAACCAGCCCAGAGATTCAACCAACCCCACCGGCACAATCAGGCAAAACAGCGAAATAAACAGCCGTGGGAAATACACGTAAGGGTAGGGCAGCGGCGTATTGGCAATCCGCTCCATGCCACCCTGGCTATTCGAAAGGTCAACCAGGGTCGACTCCAGCCGCGCCAGACGAATGCTGTCCAGGCGCCCGGCCTTGTATTCCTGGGCCAGCAGCGCCGCGGAACCGTTGAGGATATCGTTGGCAAAGTTATTGGTGGTGCCGCTGCGCGCGAACTCCTCGGCTGGAAGAAACGCGCGTATTTCGTCTGGACAAGGCTGATCCCGCAGGTGCGCCGCCAGGCAGTTCACATACGCCACGTGGCGACGCAGCAGGGTCGACTTCATCGGATTGACCTCATTGCCCGGGTCATCCAGCAACGTCAGGACTTGCCGCGCAAAGCTGCGGGAGTTATTGATCATCGCCCCCCACAACGTGCGCGCTTCCCACCAGCGATTGTAGGCACTGCTGTTGCGAAAACTGATCAGCACCACCAACGCCGAGCCCAGCAACGTCAGAGGCATCAGCGGCAGGTTGATCTTACTGTTGAGAAACAGCATGAAGTCCACGGTGACGGCGATATCCCACAGCAGCAACCAGAACAGGGCCCAGCCCACATAACCCATGGTCTTGATGATCAGGCGGTATTTTTTGATGATGGCGGCTTTCAAGCGGCGACCTCGCGGCGAGTGGTGAGCATTAATGCTCTAGCTCGGACGCCGGTTGCCGGGTAAAGGTTCGGTGGGGGCTGTGATCAGCGGTCACTCGGGTAACCCGGCCAACCGCAGTCCATCGGCGAACCGCGCGAAATCCTCGGGCCGTTGGATGGGCAGCCAGTCTTTCAGGTTGCAGAGGCGCAACGACGGATCCAGCTCGCGTAGACGCTGCATCGCCAGCCGCGCTTTATCCATTCGTCCACTGAGGGCATGACTGGCCGCCAACAGGGCCACCGGGGCCAGGAAACTGGACAGGTTGCCCAGCGCTTTTTCCGCCCATTGCGTCGTGAGATCGAAACGCCCGGCGAAGAAATGCGCGAGCGCCATCCCGACCTGCATCCTGAACATTTCCGGATCCAGCGGACTCAAGCGAGTGGCATGAGTCAGATGCTCGATGGCCGCGTCTGTTTCACCGCGCAGCGCGCGCAGGAGACCGCCCAGGTACCAGACGGGGGCGAGGTTAGGGTTGAGCAGACGTGCCCTGTCGAGCAAGGCAATGCCGCCGTCAACATCGCCGGCGAGGTGGCTCAATGCATGTCCGCCTCGCGTCAACGCAACCGCATCATCCCGGCCTAGCGTCACCGCCAAACGCGCAAGCCGCACGCCCTCAGCGATCTCCGCCGTCCGATCGGTCATCCAGCCATTGAGCTTGCGCCAGAAGTAGCACCAGGCTGCCATGCCATACGCCGATGCAAATTCCGGATCGAGCGAGATGGCCTTGTAGAACAACGGCAACGCCTCGTCGAGGGCTTCCCGGGTGCCGTTGTGCAGTTTTGCCATTGCGCGCAGATAGTAGTCGTAGGCGTCCAGGCTTTCCGTCGGTTTGCGTTTGGCGCGTTCGATTTCTGCCCGTTCGAGTTGCGGCGCGATGGCGCCGACGACACTTTCGCTGATTTGATCCTGCAGCTCGAAGATGTCGTCGAGTAAGCCTTCGAAGCGCTCAGCCCAGATATGCGTCCCGTTCGTCGCGTCGATGAGCTGCCCGGTGATGCGGACCTTGTTCCCGCACTTGCGCACACTGCCTTCCAGCACATAGCGCACGCCTAGTTCCTGGCTGACACCCTTGGCGTCCACCGTCCGGCCCTTGTAGGTGAAGCTCGAATTGCGCGCGATGACGAACAGCCAGCGGATACGCGACAGAGCCGCGATGAGGTCTTCCACGATGCCGTCAGCGAAATAGTCCTGCTCCGGATCGCCGCTCAGGTTTTGGAAGGGCAAAACGGTAATCGAGGGTTTGTCCGGGAGAACGGGCGAGGAGGGCATCTCCTTCGGGTCTGTGGACGCGCGCTCGTCGATGTCAGGACGGTCAGCCTGTTGCGTTTCGCCGATCCCGTCGGCTTTTATCTGGCCGACGAAGCGGTAGCCCTTGCGGGCGACGGTGCGCACCAGGCGCTGTTCCTCGCCGGTATCGCCGATGGCCTTGCGCACCGCATTGATGTGGCTGGTGATCGTCGATTCCGAGACGATCCGGCCGTTCCACACTGCCCTGAGCAGTTCGTCCTTGCTGACGACGCGATCAGGGTTGTTGACGAACAGCAGCAATAGATCGAAGACCTGCGGACCGACGGCCACGATTTGCCCGCGCAAGGTGAGTTCCCGGCGCTCCTCATCGAGCACGTAGTCTTCAAACACGAATGGCAAGGTGCGGTTCCCCTGGCGAAGCGCCTTCAACTCCGTGTCCCGGGCGACTGGTGATTGGTATTTGAAATTGATGATACGGCAGCGCCAAACCCGCCGCACCGTCTGCGGCAGGGACGACGTCGGGCCGCGGCCTGTTTGGACGTAAAACCAAGCTTTTGTGGAGGCAAACCCACAGCAGACACAAGGACTTCGCCCATGCGCGCAGGCAATCTCCCTTTACACCGACGCAATGGTTGCCGTCGACACGTGGAGAAAGCCCATGAAGATCGTCGTTATTGGAGGCTCCGGCCTTATCGGATCGAAACTTGTGAACAACCTCCGCGAGCGCGGCCATGACGTGCTCGCTGCCAGTCCCAGCACGGGCGTAAACAGCATCACCCGAGAAGGCCTGGCCGAAGCGATGGATGGCGCAGACATCGTCGTTGACGTGGCGAATGCGCCGTCGTGGGAGGACCAGGCCGTCCTCGAGTTTTTCGAAACGTCGAGCCGTAACCTGCTGGCCGCCGAAGCGGCCGCCGGGGTTCGCCATCACGTTGCCCTGTCGATTGTCGGCAGCGAACGGCTTCCCGAGAACGGCTATTTTCGGGCCAAGGTCGCACAGGAAAACCTCATCAAGGCCTCCGGCATTCCCTACACCCTCTTGCGTGCCACACAGTTCTTCGAATTCGTCGGCGGCATCGCGCAGTCGGCCATGGTCGGCGAGAAGATTTACCTTTCGCCGGCGCTGATCCAGCCGATGGCGTCCGACGACGTCGTGGCGGCGCTCACTGACGTTGTGCTGGCAGCGCCGGTCAATGGCACGGTCGAAGTCGCGGGACCCGAGGCCATGCCGCTCGACGAACTGGTCAGGCGCTTTCTGCAAATCACTCAGGACACTCGTCAGGTCGTGCCGGACGTACACGCGCGCTACTTCGGCGACGTGCTGGACGATCAGTCGCTGACCCCCGGCAAAAATCCGCGCCTGGGCACGATCCGTTTCGAAGACTGGCTCCGCCAGTCGATGGCCAAAGCGGAACGCTGAGGCTTGCCGGACCACTCAGGAAGGCGCCGCCCCGGTAATGGGCGCGCCGTCATAACACCTACATACGAAGGAGTAGTGCCATGGTTACCCGATTTCTCGTAGCCGCTGCGTTCGCAGTACTGTCGATCACCGCTGCGTCGGCCGCTGAGCCGCCCGCCGGCAAGGTGACCGTCGTGTTTGACCGTCCCATTCCCAACATCCCTGGCAAGAGCATGAAGGGTGTGGTCGTCGAGTATGGGCCGGGCGCCGCGTCACCCTCCCACACCCATCCGAAAACGGCCTTCATCTATGCCACGGTCCTTGAGGGCGCGTTTCGCATCAAAGTTAAAGGCCAGCCGGAAAAGATCTACCACGTCGGCGAAAACTTCGTAGAGGAACCGGGTTCCGTGCACGAAGTCAGCGCCAACGCCAGCGACACCAAACCTGCGCGGCTGTTGGCCGTGTTCGTCCTCGACACCGAAGAAAAGACGCTCGTCACACCTATCAAAAAGTAAGTCGGCCAACTCGCTCATCGACGTGCGACGGCAGGCCACTGCCGTCGTTGGGCCGTCGCAATACCGGGTATTGAGCTGATGTCATTCAAGTGCTCACAACTCATCAATGACTTCCCCGCCATACCTACGTAACCTTGCCCGTTCGCTGACCCAAACAAGACAAAAATCAGGAGTCATTGATGCAACCGATCCGTCTCGGTCTGGTGGGCTACGGCAAGATTGCCCAGGATCAACACGTCCCCGCTATCCACGCCAACCCCGCGTTCCAGTTGGTGTCTGTCGCCACGCAAGGGCAGCCCTGCGCCGGGGTTGAGAACTTTCAGTCCCTGACCGAGCTGCTCGAAAACGGCCCGCCCGTCGATGCGATTGCGTTTTGCACACCGCCCCAAGGACGCTTCGCCCTGGTGCAACAAGCGTTGGCCGCTGGCAAACACGTGCTGGTGGAAAAACCGCCGTGCGCCACATTGGGTGAAGCGATGGCACTGGTGAATCAGGTCACGGAGCAAGGCGTCAGCGGTTTGTTCGCCTGGCACTCACGCTATGCGCCCGGCATCGAGGCTGCCCGCGACTGGCTGGCCACCCGCACCCTGCAAAGTGTGCAGATCGACTGGAAGGAAGACGTGCGCAAATGGCACCCCGGTCAGGCGTGGATCTGGCAACCCGGAGGCCTGGGCGTCTTCGATCCCGGCATCAATGCCTTGTCGATCGCCACCCATCTGCTGCCGTTGCCGCTGTTTGTCGAGTCCGCCGAACTGCGTGTCCCCAACAACTGCCAGTCGCCGATTGCCGCAGACATCAAGATGTCCGATTCACGCCACCTTGATGTCCGCGCGGAGTTCGACTTCGACCACGGTCAAGATGAACTCTGGAGCATCGAGATTCGCTGCACCGAAGGCGTCCTGCGCCTGGACAACGGTGGCGCGCTGTTGAGTATCGACGGCGTGCGCCAGGCGGTGTCGGAGGAGGGCGAGTACGCGGCGGTGTATCGGCATTTTCAGCAGTTGATTGGTGACAAGGCCAGTGACCTGGATCTGCAGCCGTTGCGCTTGGTTGCGGATAGTTTTTTTGTTGGGAGCAGGGTGTTGGTAGAGGCGTTTTACGATTAGTAGTCGTTACGGGCGACGAGCGCGTCGGGCTGGTGACGAGGCGCTCAGCCGAACGCGTTGAGATGCTTGTTTTGTGACTGTGTCTCTGATCGGTCACAAGTTGTCAGTCGTCGACAGGATGAGTAAGCTGTTCCCATGAATCAGCCATCAATATCTTCATCTTCGCCCAGCACCCGTGGCCCAGCCGATCACGACATTCGAGACCAGATTGTCGCGGCGGCCAACGAGCATTTCAGTCAATACGGCTACAGCAAAACCACGGTTTCCGACCTGGCCAAGGCCATCGGGTTTTCCAAGGCTTACATCTACAAATTCTTTGATTCCAAGCAAGCAATCGGTGAGGCCATCTGCGCTAATTGTCTGGCAGAAATCGTCGCGGCAGTGGAGCAGGCTATCAATGTAGAAGGCCTGTCGCCGACAGAGCGCTTTCGACGTTTGGTCAAAACTGTTATTGCCACAGGTGTGAATCTGTTCTTCAACGACCGAAAACTCTATGACATTGCAGCGTTCGCGGCGTCGGAAAGCTGGCCCAGTACGCAGGCTTATGACGCGCAGATCAAACGCTTCGTATCGCAAATCGTGAGGGAAGGGCGAGAAATTGGCGAATTTGAACGCAAGACGCCACTGGACGAAACAGTAGAATCGATACATCTCGCGCTGCGACCATTCGTCAACCCTTTGCTGCTGCAGTACAACCTCGATTTCGTCGAGGAGGCGCCCATGCTTACCTCCAACCTCATCCTGCGTAGCCTCATGCCTTGACCTTCGGCTGAAGGTTTACAGCATCCCCGGGTAAGCAACAAATCATCAAACGGCTTTTCACTTGGCCCTTCGTCAATCCGGCGAAGGGCATTTATTTATCTGTATTGTGACCATTGACTGAGTTGGTCACATGAATAAATATGGTGGTCCGTCGCATCTACTGCGTCATCTCAGTGATCCCATAGAGTTCAAACAATGAAAAAAATAGTGCTCAAGAGCCCACTTGGCCTTGCTGTCGTGCTCGCGTCCTCAAACGTTTTTGCAAGCGGCTTCGCTCTGAATGAACAGAGCATCAGCGGGATGGGGGCGGGGTTTGCTGGTCGCTCCTCATCCGCTGAAGATGCGAGCACGGTATTCGGTAACCCTGCGGGAATGTCTCGCTTGAAAAGAGAGCAGGTCAGCGTGGGAGCTGCGACTCTTTTTGCCAAGTCCGACATAAGCCACACCCGGAGCACATTCGGTGGACAGGAAGACGGAGACATGGTGCCAACCACCACCGTGCCGATGGGTTACTACGTCAAACCCATCGATGAGCATTGGGCGTTCGGTGTAGGGTTTTATGTACCTTTCGGTCTGATGACTGACTATGGCAGCGGTTTCGCCGGGCGTTACTATGCCAACAAAAGCGAGGTCACGACCCTCACGTTCCAGCCCACTATCAGCTATGCCTTCAACGACAAGGTTTCGATCGGGTTCGGTCCAACCATCAACCGAATCAGCGGTGAGCTATCCGGGATGGTGCCCAATCCACTTAGCCCTGGTCGCAATGACGGAAAACTCAAAAGCACGGGTGACGACACGGCCCTCGGTTTCAACGCTGGTATCCTGGTGCAGGCGACAGACCGAACCCGTTTGGGCATGACCTACCATTCCAAGGTCAGTTATAAATTGGATGCCAAGACCAAGGTCACTGATGGCATCTTTAGTCTGTTGGGGGGCAGCGGCCGCAGTTATGACGCTTCGCTGGATGTGGATACCCCAGAGTCTGTGGATTTCTCGGTGACACATCAGCTCAACAACGACTGGACCGTCTACTTGGGGAGCACCTGGACTCGCTGGAGTCGCTTCAAAGAGTTAACTATCGAAAACACCGGTTTACCCCCTGCGTTGAGCGGCGCGCTGGGCACCATTACCGAAGAGCAGAATTGGCACGATACGTGGGCTCACGCTATCGGTGCGGCGTATCAACTGAATAACCAATGGGTGCTTCGCGCAGGTTTTTCGGTTGATCAGTCGCCCACCAACAACACCAACCGGGGACCACGCATTCCCACGGGCGATCGGAAGGTTATCAGCTTCGGTGCTGGCTGGACGCCGGCGGACAATGTCACGATCGATGTTGCCTATTCCTACCTGTGGGAGGAGAGCGTACAGATCAACGACACCTCGGCGACCAGAGGTGCATACAGTGCCAAATATAAGAACAGTGCGAGCGGGCTTGGGACTTCTGTGAGTTACCGCTTCTAGTTGAGTGCTGTTACACGATAGATGTCCGGTCGGGAGCAAGCGTTGCCTCCCGACCTTTAGAACACATCTCGGGCTTTTCCCCTTCAAGCTTCATCGACTCGTCACCGTGACATCCCAAGGTTGCCAGCCACCACCGAGTGACTTGAATGCCGCTACCGCCGCTCGTGCCGATTCCGTTCGCGCTTGCGCTCGAGCATCGGAAGCCTGCAGCAGCGTCTCGTCAGCGTGCAGGACATCGATCAGGCTGGCCGTGCCTTTCTCATAGGCGATGAACGACGATTGTCGAGCCTGTGTCAGGGACGCCTCTCCCCCGGCGAGGGTGGTTGCTTGAGCTTCGCGATTCACCAGTGAGGAGAGGGCGTTCTCGACATCCTCGGTAGCACGCAGAACAGATTGACGGTAAGCGGCCAGGGTTTCGGCTTCCTGTCCCTTGGCTTGGTCGATCTGGGCGTTTATGCGACCGAAGTCGAAGAGCCTCCAGCGCAGTCCCAGTACGCCCGCCGATTGGCTGGCGCCGCCGGTAAAAAGATTGCCTGCGGATACAGCGGTGGCGCTGCCCAGCAATGCGCTAAGGGAGAACTTCGGGTAGTACTCGGCAATCGCCTCCCCGATGCGTGCGTTTGAGGCCGCAAGACGGCGCTCAGCCACAATCAGATCCGGTCTGCGGCGCAGCAAATCGGCCGGCGTTCCCATCGCCTTTAATGGCGGAGCTACAGGGATGCTCGCCGCCATTGCAAGTTGTGTGCGGTGAGTGCCTGGCGGCGTGCCGAGCATGACATCCAGTGCATTCATCGCAGCATCCAGACCGGTCTGCAGGGCCGGTACTGTCGCTTGGACTTGCGCTAAGGCCCCCTCGGTCTGACGAACCTGATAGTTGGCGGCGAGCCCCTTGCTGTAGAGCAATTGGACTTTCTCCAGTAGCTCCTGCTGCGTTTTGACTTGTCGATTCGCTATGTCCAACCGGGTCTGCAGTCCGCGGACAGTGATGTAGATATCGGCGGTCTGCGCTGCGACGGCCAATCGTGTCGCCGCGACGCCCGCCCGGGATGCCTGATACTCGGCCAGAGCGGCCTCGCGTCCGCGTCGCAGGCCGCCAAAGACATCTGCCTCCCAGCTGGCATCGAGATTGACCTCATAGGAATTTCCGTACCGATCGTAGCCAGGTGTTGAATTCAACACCTGGCCGAGTGGCGTCTCGATTGACTGGTAGGAACGCGCGGCCTGGCCGCTGATATTCCCCGAGGGCAGTAACGCGGCATTGGTAGCGCCTAGTCCGGCCCGCGCCTGAGTGACTCGCGCCGACGCCTGCGCAAGGTCCAGATTCTGCTCAAGTGCCTTGGAGATGAAGTCGGTCAGCACGGGATCACCAAAGCCTTCCCACCAGGTGACAAGGCTGGTCGTCGCGCCAGGCCGCTGTTCGACAGAAGGCTGGCCCAAGTAACGATCCGAAAGCGGAGCGTCTGGACGATGGTAATCCGGACCGACCGCGCAACCTGCCATTAAGCCGGCGCTGACCAAAAGTGAAATTGGACGGAGGGGAGGCATTGAGATTCCTTCAATAGAGGATATTTGTGACCATATTACGTAATAGTCACATTCTGTCAATTGACGTAGTTTGAGCTGTCTTCGATATTTTCTAGGTGTGTGTCGGTTTCTAGTGTCTCAGAGAGAAGCTGGATGCTTCATGAATTGTGACCATTGACACAAATGGTCACCACGCTGAGAATATGACGCTCGTCCTATTTTTAAGTAAGGGAACCTATGCGCAGGCTTCGACCCATCCCCATTGCCGCATGCTTGTTGCCTCTCGTCCTGACGGCGTGCGGTGATTCATCCACCGTTGAAGATCCGCGCACGCATGCTCCTCTGGTCAGGTCCGTAGCGGTTCAGGGTTCCTCCGACGCCTCACGTTCTTTCACGGGAGTCGTGGCTGCCCGCGTCCAGGGCGACTTGGGTTTTCGGGTGACAGGCAAGGTGCTTGAGCGTCTGGTTGATACCGGTCAAACCGTTAAACGTGGTCAGCCACTGATGCGCCTCGACCCCATCGACCTGGGGTTACAGGCGCGTGCACAGCAAGAGTCGGTCATAGCTGCTCGGGCCCGAGCCAAGCAGACAGCCGATGACGAGGCCCGATATCGCAACCTGGTCGCCGCAGGCGCTATTTCTGCATCGGCCTACGACCAGATCAAAGCCGCGGCGGATACCGCGAAGGCGCAGCTCAGCGCCGCTGAAGCGCAGGCTGACGTAGCCCGCAATGCTTCTGGTTACGCGGTGTTGTTTGCCGATTCCGACGGCGTTGTGGTGGAGACGCTCGCCGAACCGGGGCAAGTCGTCAGCCCGGGGCAGCCCGTGGTTCGACTGGCGCGGGCAGGTCAGCGCGAAGCCATCGTGCACCTGCCCGAGACGTTGCGTCCCGCAGCAGGATCCACCGCTCAGGCGACGCTTTATGGCAATACCACGGGCGCTGTTACAGCAAAGCTGAGGCTGCTGTCCGACTCGGCCGACCGTATGACCCGCACCTTTGAGGCGCGGTACGTGCTTGAGGGGGCGCTGGCCAATGCACCGATAGGTTCGACCGTCACGCTTCGGATCGCTGAAGGCGCCGCGCAGGGGAATTCGATGCAGGTGCCGATGGCTGCCGTTTATGACCCGGGTAAAGGCACTGGCGTGTGGGTCATTGTTGGTACACCGGCGAAGGTGGCTTGGCGACCTGTTCAAGTCCTGGGCTTGAGCGACGACTCAGCGCGAGTCGCAGGCGATCTCAAGGTCGGCGAGCAGATCGTAGCGTTAGGTGCGCATCTATTGCGCGAGGGTGAAGAGGTGAGACTGCCTCAACAGGATGACGCCAAAGTTGCCGGGGGTCGTCCATGAGCGAGGGTCGCTTCAATCTTTCCGCGATCGCCGTTCGTGAGCGTTCCATCACGGTGTTTCTGATCTTCCTGATTGCCGTTGCGGGCATCTTGTCGTTCTTTCAGCTGGGCCGTGCGGAAGATCCCCCGTTTACGGTCAAGCAGTTGACGGTCATTACCGCGTGGCCGGGCGCCACGGCGCAGGAGATGCAGGATCAGGTAGCAGAGCCACTCGAAAAACGCCTGCAAGAACTGAAATGGTACGACCGCACGGAAACCTACACTCGTCCTGGCCTCGCCTTCACGATGGTGTCACTGCTCGATAGTACGCCGCCCTCGCAAGTACAGGAGGAGTTCTATCAGGCGCGTAAAAAGCTCGACGATGAGGCCCGCAAACTGCCGGCGGGGGTCATCGGGCCAATGGTCAACGACGAGTTTTCGGACGTGACATTTGCGCTGTTTGCCCTGAAAGCCAAAGGCGAGCCGCAGCGACTGTTGGTGCGTGATGCGGAGTCGTTGCGCCAACAACTGTTACACGTGCCGGGCGTGAAGAAGGTCAACATTATCGGGGAGCAGCCCGAACGTATCTTTGTTTCCTTTTCTCATGATCGGCTGGCCACCTTGGGCATTTCTCCACAGGACATCTTTGCCGCGCTGAATAATCAAAACGTGCTCACGCCCGCCGGTTCCATCGAAACCAATGGGCCTCAGGTCTTCCTGCGGCTGGATGGTGCCTTCGATAAGGTGCAGAAAATTCGTGACACGCCCATTGCCGTTCAGGGGCGCACGCTCAAGCTCTCTGACGTGGCCACGATCGAACGTGGTTATGAAGATCCCGCAACCTTTCTTGTGCGCAATAACGGTGAAGAGGCCTTGTTGCTGGGGATCGTGATGCGTGAGGGCTGGAACGGCCTTGATCTCGGCAAGGCGCTGGACGCGGAGACGGTCAAGATAAATGAAGGCATGCCGTTGGGCATGACGCTCTCCAAGGTCACCGATCAATCGGTGAATATCAGTTCGGCGGTCGGCGAGTTCATGGTCAAATTCTTCGTCGCGCTGCTGGTAGTAATGCTTGTGTGCTTTCTCAGCATGGGCTGGCGTGTCGGGGTAGTGGTCGCTGCGGCTGTGCCGTTGACGTTGGCGGTGGTGTTTGTAGTGATGGCGGCCACTGGAAAAAACTTTGACCGTATTACCCTCGGCTCGTTGATTCTGGCGCTCGGACTGCTGGTGGACGACGCCATCATTGCTATCGAAATGATGGTGGTGAAAATGGAGGAGGGCTACGACCGCATCAAAGCCTCCGCGTACGCCTGGAGTCATACCGCTGCGCCGATGCTCTCCGGTACGCTGGTGACCGCTATCGGCTTTATGCCCAACGGCTTCGCGCAGTCGACTGCCGGCGAGTACACCAGCAACATGTTCTGGATCGTGGGCATTGCCCTGATTGCCTCCTGGGTGGTTGCGGTAGCTTTTACCCCGTACCTGGGCGTGAAGATGTTGCCGGACATCAAGAAGGTCGAGGGTGGTCACGCGGCTATTTACAACACGCCTCACTACAACCGTTTCCGCCGGATTTTGACGCGGGTCATCGCGCGCAAATGGCTGGTGGCTGGCACTGTTATCGCTTCGTTTGTCGTGGCGATCCTCGGCATGAGCCTGGTCAAGAAACAGTTCTTCCCTACCTCGGACCGCCCGGAGGTGTTGATTGAAGTGCAAATGCCTTATGGGACCTCTATTGAGCAGACCAGCGCCACCACTGCCAGGATAGAGGCCTGGCTGCAAAAGCAGGATGAGGCAAAAATCGTCACCGCTTATATCGGGCAAGGCGCGCCGCGTTTCTATCTGGCGATGGCGCCGGAACTCCCCGATCCGTCGTTCGCCAAGATTGTGGTGCTGACGGACAGCCAGGAGGCGCGTGAGGCCCTCAAGTTTCGTATCCGCGAGGCTGCTGCGCAGGGACTTGCCCCGGAAGCGCGGGTCAGGGTGACTCAGCTGGTATTTGGTCCGTATTCGCCATTCCCTGTTGCCTATCGGGTAATGGGGCCCGATCCGTCAACGTTGCGCGAGATTGCGGGCCAGGTACAGGACGTGTTGCAGTCGAGCCCGATGATGAGAACCGTCAACACCGATTGGGGACCGCTGACGCCGACGCTGCATTTCGCGTTGGATCAGGATCGCCTGGAGGCGGTGGGGTTGACGTCAAATTCAGTCGCGCAGCAATTGCAGTTCCTGCTGGCCGGAGTGCCGATCACTGCGGTTCGTGAGGACATTCGCTCGGTCCAGGTGGTGGGTCGCGCAGCGGGAGATATCCGGCTTGACCCCGCCAAGATAGAAGGCTTTACGCTGGTCGGTACGGCGGGTCAGCGGATTCCGTTGTCTCAGGTGGGAGCGGTCGATGTGCGTATGGAAGATCCGATCCTCCGCCGTCGTGACCGCACACCGACCATTACCGTGCGCGGCGACATTGCTGAAGATCTGCAGCCGCCGGACGTCTCGAGCGTGATCATGAAGGAACTGCAACCGGTCATCGACAAGCTGCCTGGCGGGTACCGGATTGAGCAGGCGGGTGCAATCGAGGAGTCGGGCAAGGCCGGTAAAGCGATGTTGCCTTTATTCCCGATCATGATTGCCATGACGCTGCTGGTCATCATCCTGCAGGTTCGCTCGATCTCGGCGATGATCATGGTGTTCCTTACTTCACCTCTGGGGTTGATTGGCGTGGTGCCGACACTGCTCATCTTCCAGCAGCCGTTTGGTATTAACGCGCTGGTCGGTCTAATCGCTCTTTCGGGCATTTTGATGCGCAATACGCTGATTCTGATTGGGCAAATCCATCACAACGCGCAAGAAGGGCTGGACCCGTTTCACGCAGTGGTCGAAGCCACGGTGCAACGTGCCCGCCCGGTACTGCTGACAGCACTCGCCGCCATCCTGGCGTTCATTCCGCTGACACACTCGGTCTTCTGGGGGACGCTGGCCTACACACTGATCGGAGGCACGTTCGTTGGCACCATCATGACGCTGGTGTTCCTGCCAGCGATGTACTCCATCTGGTTCAAGATCCGCCCCGACGGTAATGAAACAGCGAAACGGACGTAGCGCGGGAGGCGGGATGAGAAAGCAAAAGGGGCGGATATATTTTCCTCGAAAATAAATCTACCCCTTTTCTTCACTGATCTTCAGCCGCGAATAAACGCCAGCAAATCAGCGTTGATCTGATCCGCATTGGTCGTCGGCATACCGTGCGGAAAACCCGGGTAGGTCTTCAGCGTCGGATGCTTCAACAGTTTGGCCGATAGCGGCGCCGAGTCGGCGAACGGCACGATCTGGTCATCCTCACCATGCATGACCAGCGTCGGCACTTGAATCGCCTTCAGGTCTTCGGTGAAGTCGGTTTCAGAAAACGCCTTGATGCAGTCGTAATGCGCTTTTGCACCGCCCATCATGCCTTGCCGCCACCAGTTATCGATGACGCCTTGCGAGACCTTGGCCCCAGGCCGATTGAATCCATAGAAAGGCCCCGCCGGCACATCCACGTAAAACTGCGCACGACTGGCAACCAGTGCCGAGCGGAACCCGTCGAACACTTCCAGGGGTAACCCGCCGGGATTTTTTTGCGACTTGACCATGATCGGCGGTACCGCGCTGATCAGCACGGCCTTGGCTACCCGTCCCGGTTTGGCTCGCGCGGCGTAGCGTGCAACTTCACCCCCGCCGGTGGAATGGCCGACATGGATCGCCCCCTTTAGGTCGAGCGCATCGGTCAGCTCGATGACATCGGCGGTGTACGTGTCCATCTCGTTGCCTTCCCAGGTCTGGGTCGAGCGTCCGTGCCCGCGACGGTCGTGCGCAATCACCCGGAAGCCTTTGAGCAAGAAGAACATCATCTGGTTGTCCCAGTCATCCGCACTCAATGGCCAGCCGTGGTGAAACACGATGGGCGTCGCGTCTTTCGGCCCCCAATCCTTGTAGAAAATCCGTGTTCCGTCTTTGGTCGTAATGGCGTTCATGGCATGTGTCCCCTCGCGATCTGGTGGGTGTGGGGCGTGCAAAAGGAAGCGGGCCCGCAGTCATGAACAACGGGTCACGAGCGGGCTTGGTCAGTGTAGAAGACGTATTGGGAGGGGTACTTTCAAGCGATGGGTGGGGCTGGGCAGATGCAAAGCGGACATTAATGACAGGTAGTAATCGGCCAGAAGCGGTCACCACCAAGGTGGTTACGAATCTAGTGGCGATTCATCTTCCTAATTTTCCTTCTTTGCGAACCTATGGGGGTTCGTGGTTATAACTCGCACTCGGGTTCGAGATCCTTGCTTTGTGCCGCTGCTGGTAATGCCCGCAGGCTGTCCGCCAGAAGTGCCTCGCTGCGGCTTGTCGTAGGTACTGCGCTGTTGTTCGCAGCTGCTAGCGCCTGCTGCAAATAACGTTCACCCAGTTGCAGATCTCCCTGCAAAAACGCCCGCAGGGCCGCACAGCGTGGAGGCAGCCAAGGGCAAAACCAGTCAAGGTCGCTGTTCGTCCAGTCGTCCCACAGGTGCCCGGCGTCCTGTTCTAGATACGCGCGGACGAAAGCGAACTCAATGCGCAATAGAGTGATTAGTGTGCCCATACCCTTGAGTGACTGAGCATGCTCCTGCAGCACCGCCTCCAGATTCTGCTCCAGTTGCGTCGCCGCCTGGAAGTCGCCTTGGTTCAACAAGGCGCTAAGGCGGTAGCTGATGGCAATCAAGGGTTGAGGCATGGCTCCTTGGGACAGCTGTGCAATATCAGTATGCGGCAGTTGCTCGCAGGCTACTCCTGCCATTGACATTGCCAGCAAGCGCATCTGGGCCAATTCGGCACGTTGGTCGTCGCGGTGCAGCCACCAGGCGATAAAGAGTGCACCGTCGCTGGGCAGAATGCGGGAGGTTGGCATCAGATTGGCCAATGCCATGCTCAGGTTAAGCATGGCAAACGCTAGGAAGGATGCTGACATTAGCCCCTCGGTGAACCAGCCCAATCCCACTGAGGCCAGGCCCATGAGCAGGTTGGCCAAGGGCCCCATCAGCACAAACCATAGCATCTGCTGGCGCAGCGGAAGTTGAAGATTGGTCGCCACCATTACGTAACCGCCGAGTCGACGGCCCTTGAGCTGTGGCGACCAGCGAATCTGCCAATCCCGGCGTCGCACCTGAACCTCCACGGCTGCGACACGCATCGTCAACACCGGCATGCGATGCAATCTGGCGCCTAGGTAATGACCGCCTTCATGCACGACCAAGGCAATGACACCTAACCCCGACGCCAAGATCATCGACAAAAACGGTTGTAACTCGGAGCGCAGGTGTAACCCCAGAATCACCCCTGCGCCCATCCAGCCCGCCAAGCCCATGAGCACCTGCAAAAGGCGCATTAGGCTATTGAGGACGACCTGCGTCTTACTGATTTTCACTACAGCCTTCCTTGAGCTTGCAAGCGGCGCAATAACCCCGGATTTTCTAGGCGCTTGCGACAGTCAGTATTTGGCCAGTAGGCGTCCTAGGTCAATGTCCGCCGAACACTACCGTTTGCCAACTTCCGCTTTGGGTCGATAGCTGGCTGTCAGCTATGGGCCGCTATCGACCCAGAGTGTGTAAAAACGTCTGATCAACGGGGTCAGCCGGAACGCGTTGCGAATGTGCTCAAGCCTCTCCTCGACCCGCACGGCCAATTTTGGTCTGACGGGCTACCAAAGTCTCCACCATGGCTTGTTCTTGTCCGATTTCTCAACGGTTTCCTGCGCTTGCTGAACTGGCATGTCATGGAGCCGGAAATACCGATTTTGGGGCCTGATGGATGCTTCCCACGGGCACACGCCTATATATTCAGTCAATGCTTCGTAAGTCATTCGGCTGGTGAGGAAGTGCTCCATCACCGTCACTTCACGATCACCGAGGTAATAGATTTTTTGCCATTCTTCCTGCGGACAGTCGTCTTCATCAAGATAGAATTCAGCAGCCTCCCACTTGCGCTCGAATGCCTTTAGCGGGCCGAACTGTTGCAACGGCAAGGCGCTGGCTTGCAGCCGCGATCGAGTGAGTACACCGTCTTCGATGAACGCATAACCATAACAATCGCCAGAATCGTACTGACAAAAACAGATCATCAACTCAGGCGAATCAAGCGTCTCATACAGCCCGCGAACATCGTGTTGAGGATCTTCGAGCAGAGGCATGGTCAGCGAGTCGTTGCTTATTACCCAAATATCGCCATATTGCTGAACGAGCACATCATGATCATGACGGCAGTCAAAAGAACGATCCACGGGTTCCTGCAGCACCTCTACACGCTTGTCGAATAGGCGGGAAACAGCGTCTTCCGGGCTGAAGCCTTCCTTGTTCCTACGAAACGCGATTCCTGCAAGCGCAACGCCCATGTTGAGTTCCTTCTAAGCATTAGTTGAAAATAAATAGCCACGGATTGAACAACCTGATCCAGAGCACTATCGGCATGTTCGACCAGGGCTTGATGGTCAGGATCGTGAACGCGCTTCCCCAAACCCTTGCTATGATTTCTGAGGATTTCATCGCAGGGATCGCCCATGAAGCGCTTTACGGTGGCTACCGACATCAAGGTCTACTTCTGCGATCCTCATCGTCCTTGGCAACGGGGATCGAATGAGAACACCAACGGGTTGTTAAGGCAGTATTTCCCGAAAGGAACCGACCTTGCGGGTCACTCGCAAGCCACGCTAAATGAAGTCGCAAGGCAGCTAAATAGCCGCCCTCGGAAAACACTAGACTGCGAAACACCCGCTGAACGATTTAGCCAATCTGTTGCGTCGACCGGTTGAATCCACAGCCAAAAGCGGACCTTCGGCGATCGTCTAAAAACAAACATCGGTCAGAGCGACAAAACCGCACATCCTCACAGTCTGATCGGAAGACCTCCCACGAATGCGCAGGGTCGTGCGACTCAGCGGTTCTTCAGCATCCAGCTAGGCCAAAGCGTCGCGCTTGGCGAAGATGCTTGCCATTTCCGCCGCGTTTTCGGTTCCCCAGGTGCACAGTGGCATGATCGCTTCAGCCAGGCTGCGACCGAGCGGGGTCAGCGTGTAGTCCACGCGTGGCGGCACTTCCTTGTAGTCGGTCCGCGCCAGCACGCGATCGGCTTCCAGATCCTTCAATTGCTGGATCAGCACCTTGTCGCTGACGCCTGGGATCAATCGCTTGAGCTCGCCGTAGCGTTTCGGGCCGTCGCGCAGGAAAAACAAGACCAGCGGTTTCCACTTGCCCGAGATGATGCGCAGCGTGGCGTTGAGCCCGCAACCGGTGCCACAGATTTCAGAAGTCGTCGTCATTTTTGATACTTACCAAAAGGTGCATACTTGTCCTTAGGTTATCAGCGCTGCATCCTCGTCTCAAGCAAGCAATCCTGCTTGGGAACAACTCCAACGAAGGATGCACGACATGACCAGACTGAATGGAAAGACCGCCGTGATCACCGGCGGCGCTACCGGCATCGGCCTCGCCGCAGCAAAGCGCTTCATCGAGGAAGGCGCCTTCGTCTTCATCTTCGGCCGCCGCCAGGAAGCGCTCGACGCCGCTGTAGCCGACCTCGGGCCCAACGCCCGGGCAGTGAAGGGCTCGGTGTCCGATCTGGCCGACCTCGACCGACTCTACGCGGCGGTGAAGGCCGAGCGCGGAACCCTCGACATCGTCTTCGCCAATGCTGGGGCGGGTAGCCAGCTTGCGCTCGGCAAGATCACCGCCGAGCACATTGACGAAATCTTCGAGACCAACGTGAAGGGCTTGATCTTCACGGTCCAGAAGGCGCTGCCGCTAATGGGCCAGGGTGGTTCGATCATCCTCACCGGATCGAGCGCCGGCACTACGGGCGCCCCGGCATTCAGCGTCTACAGCGCAAGCAAGGCGGCGGTGCGCAACCTCGCGCGGACCTGGGCGGAGGACCTGAAGGGCACCGGCATCCGGGTAAACGTGCTGTCCCCCGGACCGACGGCGACCGAACTCGCGAAGGCAGCGCTAGGCGAGGAAGGCATGAAGGTTTTCGCTTCGATGAATCCACTCCAGCGCATGGCTGATCCAGCGGAAATCGGAGCAGCGGCCGCGTTTCTCGCGTCGCAGGACAGCAGCTTCATGACCGCCAGCGAGGTCGCCGTCGACGGCGGTCTGGCGCAAATCTGACTCGCTACGCCCGATCGGGCAATCCATGACATTTGGAGCCCGTTGGGCGTGCTAAACCTGAGGAAAATATATGAGTTACGCAATTATCGGCTTCGGCAAACTCGGCCAGGCGCTGGCCAAGGCATTTGCACGAAGCGGCATTGAAGTATCCGTTGCAACCACTCGCGACCCGCAAAGCTTTGCTTCCGCCGCGGCAGCGATCGGACCCGGGATCATCCCCAAAACACTGGCGGATGCCGTCAAGGCAGACATCGTCTTTTTGGCTGTCCGTTTCGAGTCGCGCCGGGATGTCGCGAAGGCACTGCCAACCTGGAAGGGCAAGATAATCATCGATGTGACCAATGCCTACGGCGTGCCTCCTGAGGAACTGGGCGGTCAGCCTTCTTCCAAAGTCATCGCGCAGGCATTCACGGGGGCGAGACTGGTTAAGGGCTTCAACCATTTGGTCGCTGGCGTCCTTGAACAGGATCCGGCCGTACAGGGTGGCAAGAGAGTCGTGTTCCTGGCGAGCGACGATGACGGGGCCGCAGCGGAGATTGCTACGCTTGCGGAAAATCTCGGTTTCTCGCCGATCAAACTTGGCGGGCTTTCGGAAGGTGGACTGCTTGTGCAGGCGCGCGGAAATAGCTGGGGTCAACTGATCTTTAAGGACTTGATCAAGTTGGGTGCGTAGCGAGTTTCTAGCAGTTTGGCGCTGACTAAAATAATGCGTAATAGAAGAGTTTGGCGGCATCATTAAACCTATCAATAGCAACCATTGATTCAATGAAGTTCTCTTATTACTACCGGGGCGTAAGATCGGCGCCATACCCACCCACTGCACCCCGGAGCACATCATCATGAAACGCCAAACCCTCCTCGGCATCGCTTTCTCGATCTTTGCACTGAATGCTTTTGCCGCGACTTCTGCTCAACCTGTGGTCGCCGAAGGCGGCTCGGATCATCTGATACAGAATCGTGTTGCTGAAGGTGGCGCTGATCGCCTTCTGGAGAAACGCGCTGTTGCGGATACCTCGGATCGTCTGTTCAGCGACGCCGTGGCCGCTACTGAAACTGACCCACTGTTCAGCGACGCCGTCGCCTCTGATGGTTCGGATCATCTGAAAGGCAACCAGGTGGCCGAAAGTGGTGCAGACCGTCTGCTCGAACGCCGTGCAGTCTGAATGCACGGTTTTACCGCAGCACTCGACAAAAAGCCCGGCTTCATCAGCCGGGCTTTTTTGCTAAACAGGGAGCCGATTTCTTTGCCTGAAGTATCGCACTGAAGAATGTCCGCAATTAGGCTGGCAGTAGCCAGTCAAAACTAACCGGCCACTCGCAACCCTTCACTCAAATCCGCGCCAGCGCCTGCGCCAGATCCGCCCGCAAATCCTCCACATCCTCAACCCCCACCGACAACCGCACCAAGCCATCGCCAATCCCCAACTGCGCCCGCGTTTCCGCCGGAATACTTGCATGGGTCATGATCGCCGGGTGCTCGATCAAACTTTCCACGCCACCCAAACTCTCGGCCAAGGCAAAGATTTTCACGCTCTCAAGGAAGAGTTTGGCGCCAGCCAGGTCAGTGTTCAGGTCAACGGAAATCATCCCGCCAAAACCGCGCATCTGCCGTTGTGCCAGTTCATGCTGCGGATGCGATGGCAAACCCGGATAGTAGACGCGCGACACTTGCGGCTGACGTTCCAGCCATTGCGCCAGTTCCAGGGCGTTGCTGCAGTGGCGTTCCATGCGCAGGGCCAGGGTTTTCACGCCACGCAGGGTGAGGAAGGCGTCGAATGGGCCGGAGATGGCGCCGACCGAGTTTTGCAGGAAGCCCAGGCGTTCGGCCAGTTCCGGGTTTTGCCCGACGATGGCGATGCCGCCGATGACGTCGGAGTGGCCGTTGAGGTATTTGGTGGTCGAGTGCACGACGATGTCGAAGCCCAGCTCCAGCGGCCGCTGGATCCAGGGGCTGGCGAAGGTGTTGTCGGCCACGCAGATGATGCCGCGGTCGCGGCACAGGCGGGCGATGGCGCTGAGGTCGGTGAGGCTCAGCAGCGGGTTGCTTGGGGTTTCGACCCAGACCATCCGCGTGTTGTCCTGCAACGACGCTTCGAAGGCCGAGAGGTCGGTCAGGTCGACGTAGCTGAAGCGATGCCCGGCGCTGCGTTGACGCACTTTGTCAAAGAGGCGGAAGGTGCCGCCGTACAGGTCGTTGCCGGAGACGATGTGCGAGCCTGCGTCGAGCAGCTCAAGCACGGTGGAGATCGCCGCCAGCCCGGAGGCGAAAGCGAAGGCTTGGGTGCCGCCCTCAAGGTCGGCGACGCAGCGCTCCAGGGCGAAACGCGTCGGGTTGTGCGAGCGCCCGTAGTCGAGGCCCTTGTGCACGCCGGGGCTCGATTGCAAGTAGGTGGAGTTGGCATAGATCGGCGGCATCAGCGCCCCGGTGGACGGGTCCGGCACCTGCCCGGCATGGATCACCCGAGTGGCGAAGGCGCGCGGTGCACCGGTTTCATCGTGCTGACTCATGTAAGGGATCTCCGTAAGTGATTGAGCAGGTCGACGCGGGTAATCAGGCCGTGGAAGCCTGAGGCGTCGGCGATAATCGCCACCAGCCCGCGGTCGAGTTCAGCTTGCAGTTCAGCCAGACTGGCGCCGGGCGACAGGGTTTGCACTTTGTCGGTCATTGCGCTGGCCACGGTCAAGCGAAAGTGCGAGGCATCTTCTTGCATGCCGAACAGAATATCCGACTCGTCGATCACCCCGACCAGTCGCTTTCCGTCCACCAGCACCGGCAGCTGCGACACATCTGCCAGGCGCATGCGCTGGAACGCGGTGAGCAGCGTGTCGTCCGGGCCGACGCTGATCACCCGGCCATCCTCGAAACGCCGGGAAATCAGGTCACGCAGATCGCCGTAGCGTTTGTACTGCAACAGGCCCTGGTCATTCATCCATTGGTCGTTGTAGACCTTCGACAGGTAGCGGGTGCCGGTGTCGCAGACGAACGTGACCACGCGTTTTGGCTCGGTTTGTTCGCGGCAGTAGCGCAGCGCCGCGGCCAGCAAAGTGCCGGTCGAAGAACCGCCGAGAATGCCCTCGGCACGCAGCAGTTGACGGGCATGATCGAAGCTTTCTTCATCGCCGATCGAGTAGGCGTGGCGCACGCTGGAGAGGTCGGTGATCGACGGAATGAAGTCTTCGCCGATGCCTTCCACCGCCCAGGAACCTGGCTTGCCGAGGGTGCCGCTGCGGCTGTATTCGGCCATCACCGAACCGACCGGATCGGCCAGGACCATTTCCAGATTTGGCTGCACGCGCTTGAAGAAACGGGTCAGTCCAGTCAGCGTGCCGGCCGAACCGACACCGACGACGATGGCATCCAGATCATGCTGGGTTTGCGCCCAGATCTCCGGCGCGGTGCTGCATTCGTGGGCCAGCGGGTTGGCCGGGTTGTTGAACTGGTCAGCGAAGAACGCGTCGGGAATTTCCTTGGCCAATCGCGCCGCCACGTCCTGGTAATACTCGGGATGACCCTTGCCGACATCGGAGCGGGTGATGTGCACCTCGGCGCCCATGGCCTTCAAGTGCAGGACCTTCTCGGTGGACATCTTGTCCGGCACCACCAGCACTACGCGATAGCCTTTTGCACGGCCGACCAGCGCCAGACCCAGACCGGTGTTACCGGCGGTGGCTTCGACGATGGTGCCACCGGGTTTAAGACGTCCGTCGCGCTCGGCGGCGTCGATCATCGCCAGGCCGATGCGGTCCTTGATCGAACCACCGGGGTTCTGCGATTCGAGCTTGAGAAACAGCGTGCACGGGCCGGTATCGAAGCGGCTGACGCGTACCAGCGGGGTATTGCCGATCAGTTCGAGAACGGCGGGGCGGGAATTGTTTGGCATGTCGTCACCTCCTGTGGGGGGTAGCGACTGGCGACGAATCATCGCCCGCCAGTCGCAGGCAAATCACGCTTGGACCATAGGCCGGGTTGGCCCCATCCGCAACCGGGTGTCGCCATTCGGTAACGGTGCGACGCTGTTCCCCTATAACGAAAAAAGCCGCTGGTCCTTTAACAGAGCAGCGGCTTCAGATTCACCAGTTTTAACCATGACGCATAACCCCCTGTGGGAGCGGGCTTGCTCGCGAAAGCGGTGTAACAGTCAGCCTCTAGGGTGAATGTTAAGCAGCCTTCGCGAGCAAGCCCGCACCCACAGGGGATCGGTGGTGGGCAGGTCAGTTTGTGGTGGCTTCCGGCAGTTTGGCGATGACTTTGATTTCGAACTGGAAACCATACAGCCACGTCACACCCACAGCGGTTACCGTCGGATGCGGCGCATTGCCCCAGAACTCCGGCACCACGCTCCAGATCTTTTCAAACCGTTCCTGCGGATCGACGATAAATACCGTCACATCAATCACGTCGTCAAACGTACAACCGGCCTCATGCAGGATCGCATTCAAGTTGGTGAACGCCAGCCGCACCTGGTCCTCAAGGTCCGGTTCCGGCGAGCCATCTTCAGTGCTGCCCACTTGCCCCGACACAAACAAAAAGCCATTGGACTTGATCGCTGGCGAATAGCGATTGCGTTCGTAAAGTGCCTGGCGTCCAGGCGGGAAAACCACATCACGCTGAGTCATAAAGTGCCTCCATCGGCAGGTCAACAGTGACCCGTCATTAACGATGAAGTGACTGTAGGGACTTGCACCTTCCTGATAAACGAGCAACCGTAGCTATCACTGTTTGTAAATCCCAAACAATCCGGGGCGAAAATGGACCGTTTTGATGCGATGCAGGCGTTTGCGCGAGTCGTGGAGGCGGGCAGTTTCACCAAGGCTGCCGAGACGTTGCACATGAGCAAGACCAGCGTGACGCAGCTGGTGCAGCAACTGGAGGCGCGGTTGCGGGTCAAGTTGCTGAATCGCACCACACGCAAGGTGAATGTCACCGCTGACGGCGCGGTGTTTTACGAGCGGGTGGTGCGGCTGCTGGCGGATCTGGACGATGCCGAGACGGGGTTGTCCGGCGCTTCGGTGCAGCCTCGCGGTCGCCTGCGGGTGGACGTGCCGAGTCCGTTGGCGAGCATGATTCTGGTGCCAGCGTTGCCGGAGTTTCATGCGCGCTATCCCGACATTCAGATCGACATGGGCGTCAGTGATCGGATGGTCGATATCATCGGGGAGAACGTCGATTGCGTGGTGCGCGGCGGTGAACTCACCGATCAGTCGCTGATGGCGCGACGGGTCGGCGACCTGCAGCTCGGGGTGTTTGCAGCACCGAGCTACCTGGCGCGTGTCGGCACGCCGTTACATCCTCGGGAGCTGGAAGAATCGGCGCATCGCATTGTCGGTTTCCTCTGGGCGCGCACCGGAAGGGCCTTGCCCTACGCCATGCAAAGTGACAGTGAGAGTCTGGAGATCAAGGGTCGCTACGTGCTGGCGGTCGACGATGGCAATGCCTACCTCGCGGCGGGCCTGGCTGGGCTCGGCGTGTTGTGGATGCCCGACTACATGTCCAAGACCCACGAAGCACGGGGCGATCTGGTGCGGCTGTTCGACGGCTGGCGGCTTGATCCGATGCCGATCTACGTCGCGTTTCCGCCCAACCGACATATCAGCCGCAAGCTGCGGGTGTTTATCGATTGGATTTGCGAACTGATGGCCGAGCATGCGCCGATGGGCACGCATCGCTGATTCCCCCCTGTAGGAGCGAGGCTTGCCCGCGAAGGCGGTGTGTCAGCCAACATTGATGTGTCGGACACGCCGTCTTCGCGGGCAAGCCTCGCTCCTACAGGGGTTTGTGGTGGTTTCAAGTCTGTGCGGGGGCGATCCATTTGTTGACGTTGGGCGCTTGCCACTGTTCCAGCGCATCGATCAGCGCCGCTGGCTCGGTGTCGAAGATCAGCATTTCACTGTGTTCGGTCTTCATGAAACCTTCCTTCACCGCGTGGTCGAGCAGGCTGCGCACCGGGTTGAAAAAGTCGCCGATGTTGAGGCAGGCGACGCCTTTGTGATGTTCGCCGAGTTGCGTCAATGTCGCGACTTCAAACAACTCTTCAAAGGTCCCCAAGCCACCCGGCAAGGCAATGAAGGCATCTGCCCATTCACTCATGCGCATCTTGCGGCTGCGCATATCCGGCGTGATTTCATGTCGGGTCAGTCCGCCATGCAGATGACCGAGGTCGTGCAGCAGGCGGGTGATGATGCCGACCACTTCACCGCCCTCGGCGAGCACGGCATCGGCGACGACGCCCATCAAACCCTTGTCGGTGCCGCCGTAGACCAGTCGCACGCCACGCTTGGCGATTTCCCGGCCCAAGGCGCGGGCGCCATCGGCATAGGCGGGGTTGAAGCCGTAATTGGACCCGGAGAAAACAGCAATGCTGCGAAGTGGGGAGGGCATCGATTATGTCCGCTTGAGGGCTGAGCGCCTCATCCTGCGGTGTGGTGGACTGATGCAAAAGCGCCAAGAACCGAGTGTTTGAGTAGGCCATGAAGGCGTTACAGCAACTCCAGAATACGTTTGCCGAGACGTTCGGCGGTGGCTTGGGAATCGATGTTGGCGAAGCCGAGCAACAGCGCCGAATCAGTCTGGCCATGAAAACTGAAATCGCTCAAGGCTTCGGCGTAGATCCCCGCATGTTGAAGGCGCTCGACCAGCGCGCGATCAGACTGTTGATCTGTCAGTCGCAGGATCAGGTGCATGCCACCGGGCTGCGCATCTATGCGAATGCGCTCGCCCAGGACTGCCTTGAGCCCCCGCGCGGTCGCCTCCCGACGTTCACCGTAGAGTTTGCGCATGCGCTGGATATGCCGGGCAAAATGCCCCTCGGTGAGAAACGTGGCGACGATCGCTTGGGTGAGTTCCGGGCAGCCGCCGAGGAACGTCTGGCCGATGTGCTCGAAGCGTTCGACCTGCGCTGGCGGCACCACCAGATACGAGAGACGAATCCCGGGAAACAGCACCTTGCTGAACGTGCCGGCATACAGCACCCGACCGTCGCGATCCAGACTCTTGAGCGCGGGCAGCGGGCGGCTGACGTAGCGGTATTCTCCGTCGTAGTCGTCCTCGACAATCCAGGCTTGCTCGCGGCTCGCCCATTCCAGCAATTCCAGCCGGCGCGGTAACGACAACGACACGCACAAAGGACTCTGATGAGCCGGCGTGACCACGGCCGCGCGCGCGTCCACCGTATTGTTCACGGCGTGTGTGACCTGCATGCCGTCCTGATCGACCGGGACCGGCACCGTTGCAATCTGCAGATGTGCAAGCAATTGGCGGGTCGGCAGGTAGCCCGGATCTTCAACCAGCACGCGGTCACCCGGTTTGAGCAATGCATGGGCGATCAGCGCCAGGGTGTTGCGGTAACCCGAAGTGATGAATACCTGGAAAGGCGAACAGGTAATGCCCCGAGCGACCTGCAGATAAGTGGCAATCGCGATGCGCAACGATTCCAGTCCATACACCGATGGGTTGGCCATGTCCGCGACCTGCGTGGCGCGAACGCAACGGGCGCCGATTTGCGCCCAGATTTTCCGGGGAAAAGCGTCCAGCGCCGGCAAGGCCATTTGAAACGGCAGGATCGGCGCCTTGTGCCGGATCGAGATATTTTCGATGCTCCGTTCGGTGGCAGAAGAGGGCGCCCGCACATTGATCCCCGGCGCCACCACCGTACCGGCCTGGCCGCGCGCCTGAATGTAGCCTTCGGCGGTCAGCAGGGAATACGCGGTATCGATGGTGCCTCGGGCCAGTCCGAGTTCCTTCGCCAATGCCCGGGCCGCCGGAATCCGCTCACCCGGCGTGAGCGCGCCATCGGAAATCGCGCTGCGGAACCGCCAGTAGATTTGCCGGTAGATCGGTTCTCTGGATGTTGGGTCCAGGGGTGAAAAAGGCTTGCCAGGATTTGTCATTGCGCCTCGAGATTCTGGAAATACGCCTGCAGCGCCTGATCTGTCGCGGCCCTGGCCTCAGCGACAGCGTCCGGGCCGAGGGCGGTGCCTTCCACAGTGAAGAAATTTAGATCATGCAGCCCGATCATGTTTAGCACGGCTTTGAGATACGGCGTCAGAAAGTCCGGCTGACGCGCACGCTCCCCGGAAAATCGCCCGCCTGAAGCAATGGCCACAAATACCGGACGATCGCGCAGCATCGGTGTTTTGCCTTGGGCGCCGACATTAAACGTCCGGCGCACCCGTGCGACATGATCGATCCACACCTTCAATGCCGAAGGCACGGTGAAGTTGTGCATCGGCGTACTGATGACCAACACGTCCGCGCTTTCCAGTTCGTTGATCAATGCTTCGGACTGGATAAAAGAGCCATCCCGCGCAATGTCTTCGAGCGACTGCTGGGAGATCGCGTAGTGCTCATCCACATGGGCGATTCCACCAGCGCCCACCACCCGGTTGATCAATTCGGCGCCTGGGTCGCGCTTCAATAAATGCCCGATCAAGGTTTGCGAAAGCCGATAGCTCTCGGACGCTTGCCCGCACGGGCTGCAACTGACATGCAGGATGTTCATGGTTTTTACCTTCCGGATGATCGACAGAGGCACCCATGCTACGAACCCCATGACCCAGGAAAAAGATCCATGAAGCGCCTTTTCGACTGGTCCATGAATGAAGAAGTATGGCCCATGACAATAGGCAGATCATGGACCTTCACCGCTAGTCCATGACGCACCACGATGGAGTCCTCAAAACAGCCAACAGAGGATTCATCATGACTAATCGCATCGACTACGCCAGCGCTTCACCCGACGGTTACAAGGCATTCGGCGGCGTGTACGTCACCTTGCAAAAGTCCGGTTTGCCCCACGAATTGATCGACCTTGTGTACCTGCGAGTCTCGCAAATCAACGGCTGCGCTTACTGCATCGACATGCACTCGCGGGACCTGATCAAACTTGGCGTCAGCGTGGAAAAACTGGTCCTGGTGCCGGTATGGCGCGACGCCGGTGCCGTGTTCAGCACCCGCGAACGCATCGCTCTCGCCTGGGCGGAAACCGTCACGAACGTGGCCGAAACCGGCGTGCCAGACGCGGACTATCAAGCCACCGCAGCCGAGTTCAACGAAAAGGAACTGGCCGACCTGACTTACGCCATTGGCTTGATGAACGCCTTCAACCGCTTCGGCGTGACGTTCCGCTCGATCCCTGCGGCTGCCAATAAAGCCTGAACCCTTTAGGCGAGCGCCGTGTAGGCGCTCGCTCATTTAACAAAAGGAACTCCACCATGGCATGGTTATTACTAGGTCTCGCCGGCATCCTCGAAATCGCCTTTGCGTTCGCGATGAAAGGCTCGGAAGGTTTCACCCGATTGACCCCTGGACTCATCGCCGCCGCTACCGGTGTGTCGAGCGTCTACATACTTTCACTGGCGCTTCGTTCGCTGCCAGTAGGCACGGCTTACGCAGTGTGGACCGGCATCGGCGCGGCGGGCACGGCGATTCTCGGGATGGCGATATTGGGAGATTCCACTACGCCGTTGCGGGTGCTGTGCATTGTGTTGATTTTGGGCGGCGTTATTGGGTTGAAGTTGGTGTCGGCGAATTGATCAAGTGACGTATTGGAAAACCCGAACTTCTTGGCCATGCACCGCTATCAGAGGGATTCCTTTGAAGCCTGTAGCGAATCATCTTTGATGTCGTCGGCAAATTTGCGCATGAGCCGTACCAAGTTGTCGAAATCCCCCTCATCCCAAGTGGCGAATATCGACTGTCCAATCCTTTCGCGTGCTTCATCGACACGGTCAGTCATCGCTTTGCCTTTCTCGGTGATAACCGACTCTCGAACTCGGCGGTCGACTGCGCTTCCCTGGCGGAAGATCAAGCCGAGGGTTTCCAGTTTCGCTACCTGGCGGCTGACAGTGGTGTAATCGCGCCCCACGCGGTCGGCTAATTCAACAACGCCAATCGGCCCCAGCCGCTCCACCAAAACCAGCAGCGGGAACAGTGCTCGGTCGAGAGATATTCCAGCCTCCCGGACCATCGCTTCGTCGCGCTGAGGGCGGTTCATCACCCCAACGATCTCCAACAGCGCCCCATGCAATTCTCGGAGTTGGTTATTTATATGTGTAGTTTGCACGTTTTCTGTTGACACTATTTTTTCTCCATCTGAATATGTGCATAGTGCACATATAGGGGGTTGAGATGAAAGAGCAATTCGCAGTGGATGTGTTGATTTGCGGCGCGGGTGCAGCCGGCCTCACCTTGGCGATTGATTTGGCGAGAAGGGGGATTTCCTTCCGGTTGGTCGAGAAAGCGGACCACCCGTTCCACGGTTCGCGCGGCAAAGGTATTCAGCCAAGAACTCAGGAAATATTCGAGGATCTCGGGATTCTCGACCGCATCGTTGCCGTTGGAGGAGTCTATCCGACTGAGCGCCTATATCGTGACGACGGCACTAGCAGCGATTCTGAAGTCATGGTGCTTAACGACCCGACGACGGCCGAGCCTTATCATTTACCGCTGATGGTGCCGCAATTTCTGACCGAAAGCGTGATGCGAGAGCGCCTGCTTGAGCTGGGGCATTGGCCGGAATTTGGTTGCGAGTTGGTGGGATTCGAGCAGGATCAGGGTGGCGTAACAGCGCATCTGGTCGGCAAGGCTGGTGAAGAAGCGCTTCGCGTGCGGTGGCTGGTTGGCGCCGACGGCGGCCGTAGCGATGTGCGCCATACGCTGAATGTCGGATTTCCAGGAAAAACCCTCGGTGTGCGTGCATTGGTGGCAGATGTTGTGCTGGCAGGGCTTTCGCGCGATTTCTGGCACCGCTTCGGCGCTGGCGACATGGGGCGGCAGATCGCGCTGTGCCCTCTGGCCGGAACCGAGTTGTTTCAGATCCAGGCCCCGATCCCGCTCGATGCGGACATGGATCTTTCAGCCGATGGGCTTACGGCGTTCATTGCTCAGCGTACCGGCCGCCACGATATTCATGTCCAATCCGTATCCTGGTCATCGGCCTATACGATGAATGCACGGCTGGCGGATCGATACCGAGTCGGCCAGGTTTTCCTCATAGGGGATGCCGCGCACATTCATCCACCGACGGGTGGCCAAGGTCTCAATACCAGCGTGCAGGACGCCTACAATTTGGGCTGGAAACTGGCCGCAGTCGCCAACGGCGCGCCTGACAAACTGCTCGACAGCTATGAAGAGGAGCGGCGCCCCGTTGCGGCGGCGGTGCTTGGGTTGTCGACAAAGCTTCTTGATGACTTGAAGCGCGGCGATATGCGTCGTGGCCGTGAGGTGCATCAACTCGACATTGGCTATCCCCAATCGACACTCGCCATGGAGCGACCCGAACGTGCTCGGCGTTTGTTCGCAGGCGACCGCGCACCGGATGCAGCGGTGCGTGGCGCCGCTGGCCAGGTGTTACGGCTATTCAACCTGTTTCAGGGCGCGCACTGGACATTACTGGGTTACGAAGTAGCGCGTGGGGCAGTGCAGCCTCGTCCCGGACTGCATATCCATACCTTCGGCCCACGCGGCGAGATACAGGATGATCAAGGGCACTTTTATCGCGCTTATGAACCCGCCATCGGCGATTGGGTATTGGTGCGTCCTGACGGCTACGTCGGTGCGATCGTTGCTACTGACGATTTAGTCGCCCTGGAAGGCTATCTCAAGCAGGTAGGGATCGGTGTCGCCAGCACCTGCGATGGCTGATGCGAATCCCACGTGAGCCTTTCACGACGGACCCGTAGAGCCATCATCAAAAATACTCTCGATCGGCAACTCAAACGCCCGGGCAATTTGAAACGCCAGCGGAAGGCTTGGGTCATAACGCCCATTTTCAATTGCGTTGATTGTTTGCCGCGAGACGTTCAACAGCGCGGCCAAATCAACTTGCGACCACTTGCGCTCGGCGCGCAATTCCTTGAGTTTATTTTTCATTGATAACGACGTCTGGCGACCTGAAGCCCAATGATCCACATCAAACCCATCACCGGCCATACAAAGGTCCAGTTGAGATGTGGAAACCCGACATTCTCCAGAAAGCCATAACTGAAGGTGAGCAGCGCGGACGCCGCAAAGGCAAAACCAAGCGCCTCAAACTGGATGCGCAAATGCATTTCATCCATCTGCCGAAGATTGCGCACGATGGCCCAGCACATCAACGCTGCCGGTAGCATTGGCATCAACGTTACGGTAACCCGAAAGGCCGTACTGGCGTTTTCCAGATGTTGTAGCAGCGTCAGCGAGCCGGCCAGCATGATCATGTAGAGGGTGAGTGAGGCGGCCATTTCGTAGTAGTAGCGTTTCATTGCATCGTCCTGATGTAAAAGGTGCTTTACATACTCGTCGAAGTTTTTTGCGATGTAAAGGGTGCTTTACGTCGAGGGTAGCTCGCCATTCAACCATTCCTGATTCATCGTCTCGACATCCCCCAGATAATCCAGCAACCAGGCCATCGCCGGCGAAAGCTTGTTTTGGTTCCACGCCACGCAGGACGGGCTGGCGGCGAAGGGCCGTTGCAGGTTCAGGGCCACCAGATCGCCTTGCTCAATGAACGGGATCATCAGGTGCGCCGGCCCCATGCCCACGCACAACCCTTCGCGCAAACAATCCAGGGCCGAGGCCCAGTTAGGCACCACCAGCCGCCGCTGGTTGTCCAGTGACCAGGTGTCGCGTTTGGGTAGATGGCGTGAGGTGTCGTTCATGCACAGCGCGGGGTAGGGGCGCAGTTGATCGTCGTCCAACGGCCCATCCATCGCTGCCAACGGATGCCCGGCGCTGGCCACGCACAACCAGTTCAACAGGCCCATGTCGCGAAAACTGTAGTGACTGGCCACCGGCACCGCACTGGTGGCGCCGATCACGATGTCGGTGCGCTCATCGGCGAGGGCGTCCCACACGCCGTTAAACACCTCGTAGCCGAGCAGCAACTCCACGTCGGGAAACTGTTTATAAAAATCCAGCACCAGTTGCCGGCAGCGTTCCTGTTTGACGATGGCGTCCACCGCCACTCTCAACTGACCGCTCCAGCCGTTGGCCACTTGCTGGCACAGGCGTCGGGTGTCGAGCATGCTTTTCATCACCCCACGGGCCTGCTCGATAAACAGCTTGCCGGCCGGCGTCAGCTCGACATCGCGATGCCGCCGCACAAACAACGGCACCGCCAGCCATTGCTCCAGTTGACGCACGGTGTAACTGACCGCCGACGGTACGCGGTGCAGCTCCTGCGCCGCCGCACTGAAGCTGCCATGCCGGGCCACGGCATCGACCACATCCAGGGAATATTCAGACCACATTCAAGTGCCTTCAAAAATATTGATAAGAACGTCCAATTATTATCGCTTCACACCAAATTCTCACCGCCCATAATGGCACGCTGCTAACAAATTATTTGATTGAAGATTCAGTTAGGGCGTTGATGAAAAACTCGTTTGGCTTCACCTGCTACTTGATTGGGCTGAGCGTGCTCGGCTACCTGGGCATGGACATGTATCTACCGGCGTTCGGCGTCATCGGCGGCGACCTGCACCTGACCGCCGGTGCGGTCGGGGCGAGCCTGAGCATCTTCCTCGCCGGTTTCGCCGTCGGGCAATTGTTGTGGGGCCCGTTGTCGGACCGCATCGGCCGTAAACCGGTGTTGTTGATGGGCCTGAGCCTTTTTGCCCTGGGCTGCCTCGGTATGTTCTGGGTCGAAACCGCCGTGCAACTGTGGGCACTGCGCTTTATCCAGGCCATCGGCGTGTGCTCGGCGGCGGTCAGCTGGCAAGCGTTGGTGATCGACCGCTACCCGGCACACCAGGCCAATCGCCTGTTCGCCGGCATCATTCCGCTGATGTCGCTGTCACCCGCACTCGCGCCACTGCTGGGCGCGATGTTGCTCAATCACTGGGGCTGGGAAGCAATTTTCGCCGTACTGCTCGGCATCAGCGTCGCACTGCTGGTGCCCACTGCGTTGCTCAAAGCCACACCGAAACGCCTGACAGCCAACGGTGAACGCTCCCACATCAGTTTCGGACAACTCCTCAAATCACCAGCCTTCAGCGGCAACGTCCTGATCTACGCTGCTTGCTCCGCTGCGTTCTTCGCCTGGCTCACCGCGTCACCTTTCATCCTCGGCGGCATGGGCTACAGCCCCAGCGACATCGGCCTGAGTTACGCACTGCCCACCCTCGGCTTCCTGATCGGCGGCTTCAGTTGCCGCAGTTTGCTGCAACGCATCAGCGGCCACCTCATGCTGCCGTGGCTGATCCTCGCGTATTGCCTCAGCATGATCGCGCTGTACCTGGTGGCAACGTTGACCACGCCGACCCTGACCACATTGCTGATCCCGTTTTGCCTGATGGGACTGGTCAACGGTGCCAGTTTCCCGATCATCATTACCAATGCGCTGATGCCATTCCCGGAAAACTCCGGCAAGGCTGCCGCGCTGCAAAACGCGTTACAACTGGGGGCGTGCTTTGGTGCCAGCTTGCTGGTGTCGACGTGGATAGATCAGCCGTTGCAGATTGCAGTGGTGGTGATGCTGGGGACGGTGCCGATGGCGGCGTTGGGGTATTGGCTGCAGGGGCGTGAGAGCGGCGCGGCTGAGCGGTTTGACCAGGTTGAAACAGATCGATAAGGACTGACGTGGCGTACACCCGTAGGGCCTGCTGAAGGCTGCGATCTTTTGCTCTTCAACGAACGCCTCGATACCACATGAACAACGCCGAATCGCAGGCATAAAAAAACCCGGCTGATAAGGCCGGGTTTTTCATTGAGTCCCGCGGTAAAACCATTCATTCAGGCAACGCGGTTCTGAATCAGGCGATCGGAACCACCTTCAGCGACGCGATTCTGGATCAGACGATCCGAGCCACCTTCAGCGACGCGATTCTGGATCAGACGGTCGGAACCACCTTCAGCAACACGATTCTGGATCAGACGGTCGGAACCACCTTCAGCAACACGATTCTGGATCAGACGATCCGAGCCACCTTCAGCAACGCGATTCTGGATCAGACGATCAGAGCCACCTTCAGCAACGCGATTCTGGATCAGACGATCGGAGCCACCTTCAGCGACGCGATTCTGGATCAGACGATCAGAGCCACCCTAAGCAACGCGTTTTTCAACCAGACGATCCGAGCCACCTTCAGCAACACGATTCTCGATCAAACGATCCGAACCACCCTCAGCCACACGGCTTTCAATCAAACGATCCGAACCGCCTTCAGCGATCATGGTGCGAGAAGGCGCGGCAAAAGCGTTAACTGCGAAAACCGAGAAAACAATGCTGAGAAGGATTTGGCGTTTCATGATGGTGTGCTCCGGGGTGCTTATTGGTTGGGTATGGAGCGGATGTTACGCCGGGGATTTTTTATGAGAACTTCATTGACGTGATGGTGACCATCGACGCCAATGATGGTTGGCGCGACGGCTCCCGGCCGGATTAATAATCCCGTCGTCAACCCGCTCCCCTGTGGCGAGGGGGCTTGCCCCCGCTGGGCTGCGAAGCGGCCCCAAAACCTGCAATCACGATTACCTGCGCACTACCAAAAGCGGAGCTCCCCACCGAGCATGAGGAAAATCAACGCCACTCCAAACTGGCCTGCCAGCAGCGGTGCGATCGTAATCAAGCCTTGGAACACGACAGCAACCTTGAGGCCATCGGACAAGCCATAACGCCGCCAATACAGCACATGCAGGACAAATGTCAGGCCGTTCGCTACCCAAACCGCGCCAATCGCCATCAAGTAATTCTGCTGCGCAATTCGCAACAACATGATCAACAAACCGAAAATTACGACGAGAGCGGAGCCTACGGTCAGTGGAGAGTAATCCCGCTTTATCGGGTCAGAGACAGGTGGTTGCATTGCGTTTCCATCCATTTAAGCGCAAAGAAAAACTAATCCGTTCAATGAATTAGCAGTGACTACAACTGATCAATCCTGAGGCCATTGATCCCCAATTTCAAACCACGACGCCTTCTCCGACACACACGTATGCCGCTGCTTCTCCGCATGAAACGGCGTATCAAGCGTACCAACCGCAATCGAAATCCAATCCGCAAACTCGCCATTTGAATCCGACCAAAACAACGAAGTGCCACAGATCGAACAAAACTGCCGCGTCACCCCGGCCGACGACTGAAAACGCCTAAGCGCCTCCACGCTGCTCGAAATGGAAACCGCCGACCTCGGAGCACTGGCATACGTCGCGAATGCGGCACCATGGGCCTTTCGGCATTTGCTGCAATGACAGTGCGACACGGCTTTCAGCTGACCCGAAACCTCATATTTCACGGCCCCGCACAGACAACTGCCTTGATGAAATTCATCCATGTTCATCGGTTACTCAAATAAAAAAGAGGAGGGTAAAGGCACAGCGGACGCCGGATGTGTTTTCACCGATCAATCCAGAGCCCGTTTAATCGCATGGGCGAGCGTGGCGGCTTCGTCCCTGAGCGCATCGAACTTTTCATTCAACTCAACATGCCCAGGTTTCCAGGCAAAGACACCCTCGACAAAGCTTTGGCCAAGCACAAGGTCATTGAGCGAACTCATCCCGCCGTAGGCTGACAACAGATAGTCGACCCCATAGGCATCCCCGTTCAGCAAGTGCGCCCGCGCTTTGCGCATCCACTGACCCCAGTGAACGGCACCATCGCTTTCAAGCACCACGGCAAGCTGCTCAAGCACGCCAATAAGCTGCTCAGTCTTCGGCCCCATTATTGAAATCACCCAAACTGCGGAACGATGGACTTGCCCAAATAATTCACCGCTGCCACGTACTGCCGGCCATTAACGTTGACCAACCTTGCATGGCACTCACAGCAATAGTCGTCGCTACCGTTTTCGAAGTTAAACAGCACCGTCGCTTCTTGTAGCTCCGAAAGCGCGAAACCTTCCGCCCCAAGCATCTCCTCGAAACGCGTTTTCAACGCATTGAGCCCGTTGGACAAATAGGGATGACTTTGCAGCGCCGGAGGGCAGGGCTCGTCTTTCGTCAAATCAACCGCCGCAACCCTGACACCCAACGGCCGCAACGCCTCACTTAAATTGGGATGAACCCAGGACAGCGCACTGCCGGCATGGTGCGCGAGGCTATGACACACGCTACTGAGGCGTTTATGGGATGGCATTCACAGTCCTTGCGAAGTAGGGGCGAGGTGCGCGACGGATTCTATGCCTCCACGCGTTCCCCCGACAAAAAAAACGGGTGCCTGCACGGCACCCGTTTTCATTTACGCCTTAACCTGCGCCCGCAAGCGCCGACCGATTACATCCATCAAATCACAACCGTCGCGCAACGGAATGACCAACAACTTGGAAAAGTCCGCCAACACCACCGTGTCGCAACCGATCTCGGCGCGGTAGGCGATATTCTCCAACACCTGCGTGACCGTGCGGATGCGGTAATCGGCCATGGCTTGCAGGACGTCGAGTGGGGCTTGGGTGTCGATGAGCAGGGAAGCCGGGACCAGGTCGATTCCGGTTAGGGGCATGTATCTTTCCATAAGGGTGAAACTCCGAATCAGATTTGAGTAAAGGACTGATCCGATCTGCAGGTCGCCAAACCTGGTCGCTAGACGTGACGGAAGGACTATAGGCTTTGGTAGTGAAGAGAAAAAAGAGATGATTCTGAAATTTTTGTAGTACAGCCTCCTAAGAGGCTAAATGGTCCTTTTTAACGTCCAGCCGGTCCTTTGGCTGTCGTTTCCAGCCGACAATTAGCTGTGAATGCTAGGAATCTTACCAGTCATCGCATTGATTCGTTATCTTGGCTGTATGCATATACAGTATTTTGGGTTGAGCCTTTGGCTCGTTGCACTGATTTCACCAAATGCAACTTATCCCCGGCAAAACGATTTCCTTCGACTATGATTCAAGCCAGAAGTAAAGGAGGCGAAATGTTAGGAAGACCAACTAGGGTATTGCTAGCACTCACAGCGATAGCGCCATTATCAGTTTCGCTGGCTTACATTTTCGCAACTCGAGACCATAACTGGTTGATGGCGATATGGGCACTATGTGGGTGTGTTCTACTTGGAATTATTTCGAGCTGGATTATAAGTTCCGCTTCAACAAAGTTTGAGCAGTTGCCGATAGTAATAAAGAAAGCAAAAAGTGCAGATAAAGAAGTCGTTGGTTTTTTTGTTGCGTACGCGTTGCCATTGATTTTTAAAGGTCAAGCTGATGCTGATATAGGCGCATGGTTGTTGGCATCTCTAATGTTAGTGTTTGTGCTCTGGACTACCCATGCATTGCAGGTAAACCCAGTATTAGGGATGTTGGGATTTCATTTTTACGAGGTGGAAACTCAGGAGGGGGTGACATATCTACTGATCAGTAAGCGAGCAATAAATAATGTCACTAGTATAAAAAAGGTTGTTCAGCTAAGTGAGTACGGAATATTAGAGTCCGACATAAAGGGATAAGCCATGAATCTTTTTGCTCTTACTGATGTTGCTGGATCAAGAATTATCAGATTTCCTCTCTCTGCAGACCTCCAAGAAGAAATATCTGCAATATTTGAAAGCCAAGGGAATGCCTTCTTTGAAGGGGTAGATACAATTGTTCCTTTCGATGGACGCTATATTCCTGAGGAAGGAGAGTTGCTTTCTATTAGCGATTTTGCTGATGTAGATGGCTTGGCGAACGCCGTCGCTAACCCCTTAACTATCGATCAGTATGATCCTGCTCTTCATAGCTTAGATTCCGTGAAAGCGTTATTTATGGGGAGGGTATTTGAGAGCAACACTCAAATTCTTGTTCAATTGTTCGAAAGGCGAAGATTAATTGCTCGTAGTGGGTTGGCGATGTTCTTCGCGGGTAATCAGTTCCAAAAAATGACAGATGCAGGCCTATCTTTAGATACAAAACTTCTGGCTGTAATTGAGGGTGATATTTTAAAATTTCAGAGCTTTCATTTTGCACGCAGAGTTTTTGAATTGAGTGAATATTTTAAAGAGGCAACTAATGAAGAGGTTGCTACATTCGCAGAGCATGAAAAACTCGCAGTAGGGGATGTGGCAGATTTTCTAGAATCGGCAGGTCCACAAATTCGCAAGAAGATATCTTTAATTAGCCAGTCGGCAGTTTTAGAAAATTTTACAGTTCAAGAAATTGTCGCGGTTGCTACGACTTTTCAATTTCCGATCAATCTCAGCGTGGATGGTCGGATTCAGGTTCCGACGAATCGTACAGAACTCCGGCGGCTTTTACGTTTCTTAGATGAGGACTATTACGAGTCCCCACTTTCAAGAACCCATTTTATTTCAAACTCAAAAAGGATTGCAGATTAGTTTTCCCCAGTTCAGCTGTGGAGGGCGCTAGCGTCCTCCAATATTTATATGTTGTTGGATTTTTTTGCGCTGTTGTTTGATGTTCAAAGGTTAATTGTTTTCATGAGATTGTATTCATATGGCTGAATTTTAGAGGGTTCTATGCGCCGAAGCAAAAAATGGTATGAGTTTCAAGAAAAAATAGCATCTCATTTTAGAGGGCTAGGGGTGGCGGCTGATACAAATGTCACATTGGTTGGCGTGAGAACATCCCACGATATAGATGTCTTCGTAACAACGAAGTTTCTTGGTGTTGAAATGAAGTGGATAATTGAAGCGAAATTTTGGAAGAGTAACGTTCCGAAAGAAAAAGTTCTTGTGCTCAGAACTATTGTGGATGATATAGGGGCAGACAGAGGCTTTCTGATTTCTCAAAAGGGTTTTCAGAGTGGCGCAGTTGAAGCTGCTGGGAACTCAAACATTACCCTCGCTACATTCGAAGAGTTGGTGGATAGCACGAGAAAACTTGTCCAAGCTGAGATGCTTAAAGCTTATGAGGTTAGAGCTGAGTTGCTCGCCAAACGGTACTGGTCGCATAGGAAGGCGGTAAGAATTAAATACGGTTTAAGGGAGGATATATTCGACTACTCGATGCGCTTTTCCGGACAGGGACTTCTGGCCGTTATTATTGCTTCGATTGAGAAGGCAAAAAAAAATGAATATCCAATGAATGTGCGTACTGTTTTGGGGGTGAGGGCGGGTGAGGATGCCGTTGATAACTATTTTGAACTTAGTAACTGGTTGAATCTGAACCTGAATATGTTCGATACAATGCTCCTAGATGCGGAGTATGCAATGATAAAGAGTGGTGAATTTGATCCTTATATTGAAGATGAAGAATGTAGCGAAGAGCGAAGTGAGTCACTCAAACTTTTTAAGGAAATTAGACATAATCATAATTTGACTATGGGGCGCCTATTTCTGGATCGCTCAAACTCTCCAGAAGATAGTGATAATGTCGAGTAGTATGGTGTTATTGTTGAGGGCTAGGTCTCGATAGGGTTTAATCAAGCACCTATTAAAACTAGGTTTCATTCGTTGCAGCATCCTCCAAGGGACACGTTCTGCATATGCAAACACGCACCACTCCTACCGCACCCCTCTGGAAAACCTACCTCCTTTTCCTAGCCCCCATGGTCCTCTCCAATTTCCTCCAATCCATGTCGGGCACCATCAACAGCATCTACATCGGCCAAATGCTCGGCACCCAAGCCCTCGCAGCCGTCTCCGGCATGTTCCCAATCGTGTTCTTCTTCATCGCCCTGGTCATCGGCCTCGGCGCGGGCGCTGGCGTACTCATCGGCCAAGCCTGGGGCGCACGCGAAACCCATCTGGTGAAAACCATCGCCGCCACAACCCTGCTGTTGGGCGCGATGATCGGGTTGGTAGCCGCGGTGTTGGGCAGTGTGTTCGCAAGGCCGGCCTTGCAGGGTTTGGGCACGCCGGCGGATGTGTTGGATGACGCGGTGTCTTACGCCCACGTGATGATGTGGATCATGCCGTCGCTGTTGGTCTACGTGCTGTTTACGCAGTTGCTGCGTGGGGTGAGTGATACGGTTTCGCCGTTGGTGGCGTTGGTGGTGTCGACGTGCATTGGTCTGGCGCTGACTCCCGCCTTAATAAAAGGCTGGCTGGGTTTTGCGCCGATGGGGATTCAGAGCGCGGCGTTCGCGGGGTTGGCGGGGAATTTGTCGGCGATGGGGTGGTTGGCGTGGCGGTTGATTCGTAAGGGGCATCCGTTGGCGCCGGATCGGGAGATGTTTGCGGCGATGCGGTTGGACTTGGACATTTTGGGCAAGGTGTTGCGCATTGGCTTGCCGACCGGGTTGCAAATGGTGGTGTTGTCGGCGTCGGAGTTGGTGATTCTGGCGTTGGTGAATCAGCACGGTTCCCAGGCGACGGCGGCGTATGGGGCGGTGACGCAGATTGTGAATTACGTGCAGTTTCCGGCGTTGTCGATTGCGATCACGGCATCGATTCTTGGGGCGCAGGCGATTGGGGCGGGGCGGTTGGAGCGGATCACGCCGATTTTGCGCACGGGGCTGTTGATTAACGTGTGTTTGACCGGTGGCTTGGTGTTGTTGGGTTATCTGTTGTCGCACTGGTTGTTGGGGCTGTTCCTGACGGAGGACTCGACCCGGGCGATGGCTGAGCATCTGTTGCACATCATGTTGTGGAGTCTGTTGGTGTTTGGCTTCCAGGCGATTATCGGCGGGATCATGCGGGCCAGCGGCACGGTGTTGGTGCCTATGGTCATTTCGATTGTGTGCGTGCTGGGCGTGCAGTTGCCGGTGGCGTATGTGCTGGATGCGCGGTTTGGGTTGCAGGGTGTGTGGATGGCGTTCCCAGTGGCGTATTTGGGGATGCTGGCGTTGCAGACGGCTTACTACAAGTTCGTTTGGCAGCATCAGAAGATTGAGCGGTTGGTGTAGGCGCGGGGATTTGTTCGCGTGAGGGCGGAGGCGGGCGCCAGGATCGCAGCCTTCGGCAGCTCCTACACGGGGATGCGTTCCAGCGTAGGAGCTGCCGAAGGCTGCGATCTTTTGATCTTAACCGTTTAATATTGGCAACGTTTTCAGGCCGCTCGGGGTTTGAATGTGCGCCAGCAAATAGGGCGCTGAAGTCGCTCCGAGAGCATGAAGATGCACCGCCCCGGAAAAGTTGATCGCGGCCAGCAGCGCCTGGACTTTTTCCGGATCGGGATCGAACACGTCCAGTGCCACCAATGAACAGCCTTGCTCCACCATTGCGCTCGCCGGATGTGGCGTTTGCTCCCATTGAATCAGCGTCGGCGCTGACCCGTTCAGCGGCAGGCTGCCGTCGGCGGGGATGGTGATTTGCCAGGCGAGTGTGCCTCGGGTCATGGGTTCGGCATCGCCAACGATGGCGCGACACGCCTCGCTCATGGCGTGAATGTCGTCGGTTCGGGCGACCCAGGTTGCCAGACGTGGCGGCGTATCAGAGGCCAGTTTGTCCATGCCGAACCAGCGTGGCCGGTCCGGACGGTTGGCGGACGGGTCTATGGCGATCACTTCCAGGTAAGTGTCCGGGCCCAGGCGCAGCAGTCGGTTGTGGGTGCCCATGCGTGGATGTGCGCCGCCGGGTTGGAGCGCGACGCCCAGCACGTTGGTCACGAAGGCGCAGCCGGTGTCGAGGTCCGGGGCGACGATGGCGAGGTGGTCGAGGGTGCTTTTCATGAATTGGCGCCTTCAATTAAAAAACAACAGGGAAGAACTATTCGATGCCCAGTGCAGTGTTTGTCAGCAGAACCATTTTATTCGGCGACTGCGATCCCGCAGGTGTGGTGTATACGCCGCGATTTTCGTACTTCGCCGTTGAAGCCATTTATGCCGCGCTGGATAGCTGGCTGGGTGCCCCGGGGCTTAGAACGCTGATGAGTTTTGATGTGTTGCCTCCGGTGCGCGCAATGTCGGTGGAGATGCTCAGGCCACTGACTTGGGATGACGAGTTGAGCATCAAGGTCAGTGTGGCCAAGTTAGGCGTTCACTCCTTCACTTTTTTGGTCGAGGGTTTTATGCACGACCAAGCATTGGCCTTCACCGCCACTGTCACACATGTCTGCATCTCGCCCGACACCAAAGAGGTTATCGCCATCCCCGCATCGCTGAGAGCGCTGCTTGCATAAACAGCGTTTTAGCTCGGTTTTCGCGACTGGACAGAGTGGTGGCGAATTAGTAGCCTCGAATCGTTTTCACAATTGACCAGGGAGGTCTATTGCACATGGCGACTCGAGGCAGAGAACTGTACCGACATTTTGATTCCGCCAAAAACCTGCTGTACGTAGGTATCTCGTTGAGCACTGTTTCCAGGTTATCGCAGCACCGCCGGACATCCCGTTGGGCCGATGAAATTGCTTCGATAGAGATCGAGCGGTTTCCCAATCTGGCGCTGGCGGCTGAAGCTGAGAGGCACGCAATCATTGTTGAAAACCCGAAGTGGAACCGGGTGCACAAGCCTTTTCAATCGCATAAGGCGGCGCCGAAAAAGAGCCGTCGAAATGCCTGGAAATCCAAGTCTTTAAATTACCCGTTCGATGTGTCCAATGTGGCGCGTTGCCTGCGGGAAACCACTGCGCTGATCGCCCGAACGGTTGCACTCTCTCAACATATTCGCCTGAGCGGTGGCGCTGCGACGGACACGTTCGTCAGTTTGATTCTGACGATGAAAGAAGGGGTGTCGTCCGATGAATTGCGTATGCATGAGCTCTTCAAGGCGCAATCGCCCGAAACTGCACCGAGGCGGCGATTCAGGTTGATTACCCAGGCCACGTGCCACGCGCCCGGCACGGTGGTTGATCAGTGCGAGTTCACGCTTATTACGCCCGGCTGGCTGTCCAGGTGCTGTGAAGAGGGATTGGGGAGACGCGTCGATTATGATCTGGCGTTTGAGCGTGATATCCGACCGGCGATTGCGCAGTTCACTCGTCTGTTTGATTCGCTGGCGATCGATATCAGTTCAGAGCGGGGGCCGATTCAATAGATCGACAGGGCCGCTTCTTGAGTAGCGGTTTTGTGTCGTTCAGGCCAGCGCCAGTGGAATAAACAGCGGTTCTTTGCTTTAGTCCACCTATCGCTGGCCAACACGCCAGGCACCTCAACCATGGACGGCCCCTGACCGGAGAATCTCATGCGCTTTCGGTTTCTGCGTTGTGCCGCCATTGCTGCCGCCATGGGCTTCGCTGCTGGTGTTCACGCCGTCGAGTACAACCAAGTCAACGCCGCCGCCAGCCAGATCAGTTTCACCTTCAGCCAGTTTGGTTCGCGGGTGTACGGCACGTTTGGAAAATTTGAAGGCACCCTCGATTTCGACACGCAAAAACCCGCTATTGCCCACGCTGCGCTCAGTATCGAACTGGCCAGCATCGACGCCGGCAGCAGCGACGCCAACGCTGAACTGCAAAAGCCTGCGTGGTTCGACACAGCCACTTATCCGCTGGGGACTTTTGAGTCCACCAGCGTCAAGGCGCTCGGTGACAATCGCTATTTGTTTACCGGCAACCTCACGCTCAAGGCCATCGTTCGCAAGGTGCAGGTTCAAGTCCAGTTGAAGCCGGAAAGTGGTATTGGCGTGTTTGTCGGCGAGTTTGCGCTCAACCGGGATGACTTCAAGATCGGCGAGGGCGAGTGGGCTGACGGGGTGGTTTCCAAAGACATCAATATCCGGTTTCGGATCGTCGCGCCGGAGCAGTAACCAGCGCTACTGTAGATCTCGGGCAGACGCAGTACTGGCGATCAACCCTAATCCCCTGTGGGAGCGAGCCTGCTCGCGAAAGCGGTCTTTCAGTCAACGTTGATGTTGAAGTATCGGCCTCTTCGCGAGCAAGCTCGCTCCCACCTTGGATCTGTAGTGAACGCAAGAGTTGTGGTCAATCTCAATCCTCCATTTGTGTCGTGGCAGCCCTACATCAAGGTGCCATCACGCTATCTCCCTCAGCTGCTAAGCTACGCCCGTGCAACGCCCGAGTTGAACGCGACAATCTGCAAGGAGGCAGACTGATGGTGATCAAACGTATTGCCCATATAAGTGCGGACGCTGTTGCCGAGCCGTTCGCGCGCGAAGAAGTGGAGCAAGCGCTGGCGCTGCTCCTGGCCAGCCCATTGTTTGCCAAGTCCCGGCGAATGGGTGGCTTGCTGCAATTTCTGGTCGAACACGACCTGCAATTTTCTAACAGTCCTCTGACCGAGCACGCCATCGGCATCGCGGTGTTTCGTCGTGATCCGGCAGTCTATTGCACCGGCGACGATCCGGTGGTGCGGGTGCAAGTCGGTCGATTGCGGCGCAAGCTCGCCAGTTATTACGCCACGCTGGGCCAGCACGATCCGCTGCGTTTGAGTGTACTGAGTGGTTGTTATCGCCTGGCCTACGAGCGGCTCAGGCCCAGGGTGGCCGGTACTTATCATCCGGTTCTGCAACTCCAACCGTTTACCTGCATCACCCATGATGGCGACGACTTTACCCGCGGCTTGTGTGAAGAGTTGAGCTGTAGGCTGTTCGAGTCGTTCGAACAAACCCAAACCCGTGCCAGCCATATGCTGATGAATGTGTCACGCAGCAGCGTCAAAACACCGGTGCCAGGCCGGGCGGGGCGCGGCTGTTATTCACTGGAGGGCAGCGTAAGGGTCGAGGCGGCGCGCGTCCGGGCGTCGGTGCGCTTGATCGATGTCGCCCAGGGGCGGATTCGTTGGTCGGAGCAGTTTGATCGCAATCGACCCTACGGCATCGCGACTCAGGAGGATCTGGCGGAGTCTATCTGTCGGTCGCTGACGGGCTATTTCGCCCGAGGCTGTGACGAGGGGTGAGAGAAGGGGCAGCCGCGAGGCTGCCCCTGATATTGCCTTTACACGACCACTGTCCAGGTACCGCCAGAGTAGAGGCGGGTTGCATTGTTATCGAAGGTCAGGTCGATTTCAGTGGCCTGGGAACGCGAAGTGCTGAACATGGTGCTGGTCTGCACGTTTTGTTCGAACCAGACGAGAATGCTCTCGACGGGCGTCAGCACGGTCTGGCCGGCCACCACTTGATTGGTGGCGACGTAGATCGGGGTAGCGACCTGTTTGCCATCGATGCCCGTGGACAATTGACTGATGCCAGGGTGGATCGGACCGTAGTTGTTCACCAGGGTGATGGAGGTTTCCGGGCCACCGGTGGTCGCCGAACCCAGCAGACCGGAACTGTCGAGCACCGACTGTTGGCCCAGGCCGATGGTGACCAGGTTGGTAGAGACATCAACCTCGACATTGGCCTGGAAAGAGTTGGAACCGAACAACTGGTACTGAGGCGTCCAGCTGAACGTGTTGTTGCTCAAGTAGTTGACGTAGGACTGCCAGACCACGTTGTAGGCTTCGGTACCCACTTTCTTGGCGAAGCACAACTTGTACTGTGACTGCTTGAGCAAGGTCAGGTCACCGGCGGCGATCTGGATCTTGACCGACTTCTGTGTGGCGGCCAGGGTCGACGTCAGCACCTTGCTGTAGTCGGTGGTTTTCAAGGCCGCTGGCGCGGCGAGGAGCGACTTGACGGCCGCTTGAACGTTGTCGTGCAGTGCTTGTTGGTTGCTTGCAGCGCTAGACTTACTCATGGTGTCCCTCTGTTCTGTCTTAGTTGTGTTAGGCAATCAATGAGCAGCGGGCGTCGAATCCGACAAACCATCAGGCAGCACCCGTGACAGGTCTTCCATGCCTCCACTGGCGGGAGGCGGGCAGTGCCGATGATGTGTCACAACCCTGTAAGCACATTGACGGCTTCACAGTAGGCGCGACGGGCAGGGTGGCGAAGTATCTTGGCGTTACATTCACGAGGGGCTTTGGGGCGGTATCGGCGAGAGAGGTAACAGGCTGGGTAACGGGGTTGTATCAACGTACCCCGAGTCTTGTGATGAAGTGAATGATACGATTCTGGCGTTTGCAGTCGGTTGCTGAGCAGGAACGTATTGTCATGAAGCCGAGTTTCGAGAAGATCCCCACGCCAGCCGATGCCTCGTGGGCAATGCTGAACCGCCGTTTGCCCGACGACATTCCGTTCGAATGGCATCATCACCCTGAATACGAACTGACCCTGACCCTCAACAGCCGTGGCCACCGTTATGTGAGCAGCGACGTGCGGCTTTACGACGACGGCGACCTGGTGCTGCTGGGGCCGAATGTGCCGCACAGTTGGTGTTCCGCTGAACGCATCGACCCGGATCAACCCCATGTGGCGCTGGTGATCTGGTTTTCCCAGGCGTGGGCGCAATCACTGGTGAATCTGTTTCCGGAGCTGGGTTCATTGCAAGCAATGCTGGCCGCCGCTCAGTGCGCGTTGCACTTCAGTGAACAGGCATCCAAAGAGCTTCGACCGGTCATTGAGGCGATGGTGGATCAGCCCGGACCGGAGCGTCTGGTTTCACTGCTGCACGTGCTGACCCGACTGTCCCGGGACACAACCGCCCAGAGGCTGCTCCCTGCGGAGCCGACCGAGCCCGCCATCGCGGTGGGCGAAGACGCGCGCCTGCAACGGGTGCTTGATCATATCCACGTTCACTATGTCGAGCCCCTGAGCATCCCCGACCTGGCGCACATCGCCTGCATCAGTGTTTCGGCGTTTCATCGCATGTTCCGCCGTCATACCCGTTGCACGGCACTGGACTACATCGCGCGGTTACGCATCGGCCGGGCGTGTGCGTTGTTGCTGCAAGGCAATATGCCTGTTTCGCTGATTGCCGAAACGGTGGGTTATGCATCGCTGGCGTTGTTCAACCGCCAATTCAAAGCGCAGAAAGGCTTGGCGCCGAGCGATTTCCGCAAGCGCCATGGGCATCATTTTCGGTAATGCAGTGAAAGGTGCCATCCAAGGCTGCCTTCGGCAGCTCCAACGCGGGTTCGGGTTCTCGATCGATCGTGGGGTGTACGCCACAATCGTATCGGTTTACGCGGCAAAACCGGCTAAGCCGGGAAGGGCGCGAGTGTTTTAGTGCAGGTGGCTTTTAACAACCCTCAACAGGTCGCCACCATGAGCAACTATCACACCTTTGAAAGCACTGTGCTGCCAGAACACTACCGGGACAATATCGTGCGGATGAAGCGTGCCCTGCGTGCGCAAATAGGCGACGTGGACGCTCTGTTTGCCGAAGTGAGCGCGTTCATCCTGGCGGAAATCGTCTCGATCAAGGACCAGCAAGCCGAGTTCGGCAGTGCCTGGCCGACGCTGGACTATCAGGCCATCGCCGCAGGCAATGTGAGCGCCGAGCAGGTGGCGATGATCCATCGCCGTGGCTGCCTGGTAATAAAAGGGCACTTTCCCACAGAACAAGTCGCCGAATGGGACAAGGGCTTGCTCGATTACCTCGATGACAACGCCTTCGATGCGACTTATCGAGGCCCGGTGGACCAGTTCTTCGGCAACCTCGACGGTTCACGCCCCGAGATCTTTCCGATTTACTGGTCGCGCTCGCAGATGCAAGTGCGCCAACACCAACGCATGGCTGCGGCGCATTCATTCCTCAATCGACTCTGGCAAACTGAATCCCGGGGCCGGCAATGGTTCGATCCCAATGTGAATGCGCTATACCCCGACCGGGTCCGCCGCCGCCCGCCGGGCACCACATCCAAAGGGTTGGGCCCGCATACGGATTCCGGGGCGCTGGAGCGCTGGTTGCACCCGGCGTATCTGAAGGTCTTCGATAACATCTACCGCAATGACTTCAAATCCTATGACCCTTGGGACGCAGCGTATCGCACTGAAGTCGACGAATACGCCTATCAGGACACGGTGAAGTGTTCGGCATTCCGGACCTTTCAAGGCTGGACGGCGTTGTGCGATATGAAGGCTGACCAAGGCGTGCTGCACACACTGCCCATTCCCAAAGCCATGGCCTATCTGCTGCTGCGACCGCTGCTCAATGATGTGCCGGAAGATGAACTGTGCGGCGTCATGCCGGGCAAAGTGCTGCCGGTTTCGAGGACGTGGCATCCGCTGTTGTTCGAGGGGCTGAGCCCGATTCCGGACGTCGAGGCCGGCGACTCCGTGTGGTGGCATTGCGACGTGATCCACAGCGTTGCGCCGGTGCAAAACCAGCAGGGCTGGGGCAACGTGATGTACGTACCCGCCGCCCCGATGTGCGCCAAGAATCGACGCTACGCCGAGGAGGTCTTCAAGGCCTTTGCCGCCGGCACCGCCCCGAGTGATTTCCCGAGGGAGGATTATGAAACCCATTGGAAAGGCCGATTCAGCGTCGAGGAACTGAACGACATCGGCCGTTCGGGGCTTGCGATGCCCTTGTAGTTGCAAGGCTTGCTCGCGATGACGATCTCAAGGACGCCATCGCGCGCAAGCTTTGCTCCTACACAACAGCCAACTGATTGCAGACCTTGGCCACATCCAGCAACCGATGCATCCGCAGTGCATCTTCAAACGTCGTCGCGGCATGGGTGCCGTCCGCCAGATCCTGCGCAAACACGTGATACAACTCGGCCAGTTCCAGCACCGCCGATGGCAATGTCGACGCCGGCAACCGCTGATAACGCTCCGGCACCGGCAGGACCTGCAACGGCAGGTCATCGCCATGGGCTCCCTCGATCACGTAGTCGTCGCCCACGCCACCGAAGGCGGAGCGGTTGGTGATTTTCAGGTCACCCTCATCACCCGTGATGTCGATCTGCACCCCCGAACCGTTGCGTTTACCGCCCTCGATCTGGATCGAAATCACCGCGCCGTTTTCCAGCAAGCCACTGAGCACCAGTTGATCCGGTGCGGTGCTGTCCAGCACTTCGCCGGTTTCGACGATGGTGACTTTCGGGAACTGGCTGACCATCAACCCCGAGACACTCAGCGGCCAACCGGTGGCGGTGAACAGCATGTCGAGGAAATGCCCGGCATAGATGGCGATGACACTGGAGAAGTTTTCCTCGGCGGCAGTCCAGCGCACAGCGTTGGAGCGCCGTGCCTGGAGGTAATGCGTGCTGACGTGCAGGCGCACCGAGCGTAATTGGCCGACATAACCTTGCTGCAGCAAATCTTGCAGATAGCGGTTATGGGGCGCGTGGCGGCGTTGAAGTCCGACGATGTGGCGCACGCCGGCATCTTTCGCCAGATGCACCAATTGTTCGGAGGCTGCGGTGCTAGTGGTCAGCGGCCATTCGCAGTAGACATTTTTACCGGCGGCGATGACGGCGCGCACGGTTTGTTCATGCTGGGGCGCGGTGTTGAGCACCACCACCAAATCGACTTCGCTGTTATGGATCAGTGCATCGAGCGAGTCGGCAACCTGAGGAATGCCGTATTCGCTGGCCGCCGCTTCGGCGCGTTCACGGTGTTCGCTGTACACCGCTTGCACGCGGTATTGCGGCAGCAGCGCAAGCACACGCAGGTGACCGTGGCGGGCCCAGGTGCCAACGCCGACGATGCCGACGCGAATGGGGGAGTGTGAAGTGGTCATAGGTTTAGCCTCGTAGGGTTGATGGCAGACGAGGCAAAGTCTAGGGAGCGCAGCCTTGGGGAAAAACAGTCTGCAAGGCCGGACACTTCGGACATATATGGCGCTAATGCGCAGGCTAGAGCGCTGGGTTGGCTCCACATCATTAATGTAGATATGTGCGTCTCGCCAACTCGTCCGGGCCCCTACAGAGGAAGTGAACACCCGTAGGAGCTGCCGAAGGCTGCGATCTTTTGATCTTAAAAAGCGATACTCGGCCATCAACGCACCGGGCCAGTCGCCAGTTCGGAGCGCATGCGAGTCAGCGGCACCATGACCATGCGATGGGCGAGATTGTGTGGGCCAATCTGGATCGTGGAAAGCAGGGCGGGGTGACCCATGGTGACCTCCAGTAAGTGATGGAGGCCACCTTAGGCCGATTGCTGGATCGGAAAAACGGGCCGGCGATCCACTGTCTTTGGACCGACTGATCCGTAATCGATTGGTGCCCGGTCCACATTGCATGGACCGGGCGTCAAACGAGGCGACTTTAATGCGCCGCTATCGGCGCCGTCACAGTCTTCCCGAGCGCCGAACTGACGGTGATCGTCGGGTTCGGTGTCGGACCATTGCCAGTGGTCGTGACGGACACCCTCCAGCGTGCCCCCGTGCCGCTCGGCGTGAGGGTCGCGGTCCCCAGGTTAAGCGGTCCGCCGGTAGTCGTCGCCGTGACAGTGATGGCGTTGCCCGTCCCTCGCGAGGTCGTCCCGGCAATGTCCCAGGTGTTGCGGTTATTGCTGCGGGTGGTGACGGAAGCGCTGGTCACCTGCAAGTCTTCGTTGACGGTTGCTGTAGCCGCGACCGATACCGACACCGTTGCCGGGTTTTCCGAGACGGCATCCTTGGCGTCACTGGCGCTATAGGTGAAGAGTGCGGTGAACGGCGTAGCGACCACGGCCGGTGGCGTGTAGATCACCCGCACGCCGTCGGTGCTGACCGTGCCCTGACCGGAATCCGGCTGGCTCAGGCCCACCACTTTGAGCGGCAGGTTGCCGTCGGGGTCGGTGTCGTTGGCCAACACGTTAATGGTCAGCGGCAGGCCATTGTTGCTGGTGGCGACGTCAGGGTTGGCCACAGGTTTCTTGTTCTGGCCTTCGTGGTCATCGTCTTGATCGCCGGTACGGAAGGTCGGCAGTGCGGCGGAGTTCACATAGGTGACGCCGTCCCAACCCGGCAGAGGCGTGGGCATCAACTGGAACTGGCCGGGATGCTCGACATCCCAACGCAGCAGCATCGAATTGTCTTCGTGCTGGGTATTGTGGCAGTGCTCCATATACGTGCCAGCGAACTCGCGGAAGTGGATGGCCATTTCGACATCCACCGAACTGTCGATCCCTTCGCCGATGCGATAGACATCCTTGCGTGCGCCTTTCTCCCACTCTGGCGGCGCCTTGCCGTCGCGGCTGAGGATGACCCCTTCTTCAAAATGCACATGCACCGGGTGGTTCCAGCCGTTGCCGCCGTTCTTGATTTTCCAGACTTCGAGCGTGCCGTCGCCAGAGAACCCGGCATCGGTCGGGCCGTTGGCCAGTTGCGGCGCGGCACTGAGCCGGCGTGGGTCCATGTTGTAGCCAAAACCGCCATCAGTCTTGATCGTCCAGGGCGCTACATCGGTGCCGTCGGAGCGACCGAAAATGAACTCGCGGTGCCGCGCCACTTTCAGTTTTGCCTGGTCGCTCGCGCTGTCGCGATCGATGGTCAGTGGGATCATGACCTTGCCGGCCGGTTTGCCCGGTTTAGCCGGTTCGTACGCGACCGGGTCCATGCTTTGATCCTGGCCGGCATAGGGCATCACAAGCAGTTGCAGGAATTTCCCCACCGTCGGGTCGCCCTTGTCCCATTGCGGGCCTTTGCTAGTCTGCTTGATCACGGCTTTGTATTTTTCGGACAGCACGTCGGCCAGCGACAGTTCGTTCTTCTCCGGTCCCTTGCCGGTCTTGTGCTCCAGCAGGTTGACGAAGTACAGCTTGTCGCCGGTTTTGATCCCGTTTTTCGCGAAGTTGACAATGATGTCGTAGCGTTCGGCGATGCCCTGTGTCGGCAAGATTGCATTGTGGTCCTGCCGATCACCGTCGCCATCCAGGTCCATGCTGCCGTCGAAGGGCACGGCGTGTTCCATGATGTTGCCGTCGTTGCCGATCAGGTGGAACGGCACCCGGTTGTAGGACACTCCCGATCCTGCCGGTCCCGGAAACTCGCCGCCATTGCCGCTGATTTCACGCACCAGGGCCATTTTGAAGTAGCGCGACACCGAACCGTTGAGGATGCGAAAGCGATAGCTGCGCGCCCGCACTTTCAGGCGTGGCTGATATTGCCAATTGACCAGGATCTGGTCGCCGAGAAAGCCGTCGGTGTTGAAGGGGTTGAACCACAACTGGCCGTTTTCGTCCCAGGCTTTGTCAGCGACCACCAGGTTGACGTCGTAGTCGCGGTTGCCCCACGGCAGCGCCGAACCGCTGGGTAAGCGCAAGTTGACGCCATCCTCGAGCGCTTCATTGCCGCGATCGAGGGCACTGTAGTAGTTCATCATCACCGCGTTGCCCTTGTAGACATTCTGCGCGGTGAAATCGAGCATGTGGTCGTGGAACCAGTGCGTACTCATGGTTTCACGCCAGTCGCCACGGATCTTGATGGTGCCGTGGTCGCAGGTCTTGAGGCCGGGGTTGGCGTCGTTGACGTACAGGGTTTCGCCCGCCGAGCAGGGGAACGCTGCGCGCGGGTCTTGGGCTGTGGTGTTGATCGTGTCGTAGCCGGCCAGTTGCATCGGCCAGCGATAATCGTAGTACTGCCCCGGAAAGAAGAACGCGTTGGCATAACCGTCGCTTTCTGCGGGGGAATGACCATTGTGTTCGTGGGTAGTGATGGTGTGTAGGCCAAAACCGGCGTTGGCCGATGGGTCGATCGGCAAGGCGTTGTAGTGACGCATCAGCAGCGGTTGGCCGTAGCGGACCATCAGCAGCTTGGGCGGTACGGTGCCGTCGAAAGTCCACAGCGAGTTGTGGTTTTGCAATGGCATTTTCGAATGGAAACGCACGTCGATGCCTTTGGTGGTGCCTGCGGTTTCCGGGATGTCCGACGTTTGGTAATAGAGCCCGCCGGGCGCGAATTCACCGACGGCATAGTTGTGCAATTGTTTGCGGTCGCGCAGGCCTTGGTTGGTTCGCGCGCCCATTTGCACGGTCTTGTATTGAACCTGCGGGTAAAACTCGTTCCAGCGCTGATGTGACCAGCCTTTTCCCGGTGGCCGACCCTCGGCGGGCGAACCGACCGGGTGGCGATTTAGGAAGGCTTCGATCTGCGCCTTCCACGGGTTGCGGTCCAGCACGTTGGAAAATTGCGACGGGAACGGAAACAACCCCGGCTGACGCATGAACGCTTCCATCGCGGCACTCGACGGACCGCTGCGGGCGACGTTGTTCGGATCCTGCTGGGGCGCCGGGCCGGTGGTGGGCACCGGGAATGTCAGGAGCGGCGGCGGGGTGGTCGGGTCGAGTTTTTCCGGACCGAACTCTTCAAACAACAGCAGTTGCTGGGTAAACGGTTCGGCCCCAAACAAGGGGCTGGGTTTGCCGTTAGTGGGGAAGTTGAACGAGGTCTGCACGCTCGGTGGCAGCACGTTGTCAGCCCGCGGCGTGTCCCTGTCGCCGAATACGCCGTTGGGCAGGGCGATGGCGCCCTGATTGGCCTCCGGCAAGAGTCCCAACGCATCCAGTGCGGCTTTGGGGTCGGCCGGGGGATTGGCATAGGCCGAGGGATCCGTCGGTGGCGGTTGCCCGACATCATCGAGCGGCGCAGCGCTGACCGTGGCCAGGCTGAAAGTGATGAGCATGGCGGATGTGACGCCCGAACCCAGCAAACGGCTGGGCAAACGGTGCTCCGATGCTGGGCTTTTCATTTTTTCCCCCTTGCGTCCTGCCGGCACAGCGATAGCAGCCATCACCTGTTAGCGAGGGCAGTCGGTGCGTTACAGAGGAACAAGGCAAAAGCCGCGCCATAGGCGAATCACTTGATTAAATTATTTAATAATCAATTAGTTACAGTAATTTTTATTATCGTAAGAAGGTCGGTTTCACTGGGGGAATCCCTCACTTTCGGGGAATTGCGCTGCCGCGCGTTATGATGCGCGGGCTCGCGACGCATTCTTCACGTCACGGGTACGCCTTTACCGTCGGAGTCAGCCACACAATGCCCCAGATCAACCATTTCAAAACCCCGTGCCCGGAGCACATCACCAGCCAGATCCTGCAACTGGTCGTCGACAACCTGACCGAGATCAGCGCGGTGGCGCTTCAGCCGAGCAACCTGCTGTACAACGTTTACCAGTACGCGATCGGCTACGAGGTTCACCTCTATCTGGAGGCGTTGAACGGTGCGAAAGGGATTGCGGTTGAGTTGATCGTGGCCACGGACATTGACGACCCGCAGAAGGTCATCGGCTTTGTCTTGTACCTGCCGGTCAAGGACGATCCCGAGGCGTGTGGCGTGGCCTATATGGCGGTGGACGCGAGCCATCGACGCCAGGGTGTCGCCCGGTCGATGCTGCGGGAGGTGGTCGGTCGCTACCCTCACGCCGAGCTGACCTGCAGCGTTGGCAAAGTCCCGTACTTTGAAGCGCTGGGCTTTCAGGTGGTGGGCGTGCGCGAGACTCAAGTGCTGATGAACACTCGCGATCACGGCACGGACGGCCTGATGGCGGTGCTGGATACCGCACCCATCTACGGATCGCTGGAAGTGCGGCAGATTCATACCTACCTGCTGCAAAAACACGGCAAACGGGCGATGACCGATGCCGAGAAACAGCGGGATCGGCATCTGGATCAGTTGATGCGCAAGGCGAATGAGTTTGTGCGCGAGCGGTTGGGGGATGAAGCGGTGCCGGCCATGACGCCGCGATTGCGGTTGGTCTAACCCGGCTCAACCCAACACAGAAGATCCCCTGTGGGAGCGGGCTTGCTCGCGAAAGCGGCGTGTCAGACGACAACACTGTTTACTGACACACCGCTTTCGCGAGCAAGCCCGCTCCCACATTTTTGACCGCGCTGCCCCGTGAAGCTTACGAAAGCTTCACATTCATGGTGATCCGCGCCGTGAACACTTTCTTGCCTTCGGCATCGTGAATATCCACCGGCACGATCTTGTCGCCTTCCGTCTGCCAGTCAACCGCTTCCCCATTGGCAACCGCCGTCACGTCCGTCTTGGCCTTGGCCAGGTACTCGACCGTCATCCCTTTCGGAATCCAGCGTGCGCCTGCGGGAATCGACACGTCAGTCATCGTCCCAGCGGCCAGTTCCGCAGCATTGCACATGGCAATCGCGTGCACTGAGCCCAGGTGGTTGGTGATCTCCCGGGAAAAGGGCACCTGCACGCTCGCGTAGCCTGGACGCAGTTCCGAAACCAGCGGGTTGATGGTGCTGAAGTAGGGCGCCACCTTGCAGGCCATTTGGCTGAATGCTTCCGGGCCGGCGCTGGTGAACATGCTGAGAAACTGGTTCATGTTGAAGCCTCTTTGAAGGGTTGTTTTACAGAATACTGTTCCGTAACAGAATAATGTTCTGTTGCGGAACAGTATTCTGTCGAATGGAAATCTGTCAACCTAGCGCGACTTATCCATAGGCAGCCGTCTGCCTTATCGTTGACTTTTTGGGCCTGTGTTCAGCATGGAAACCGTAGATTTACTCGAGCGCTGCTACCCCGGACGAAGAGCCGAACTCAAGCGCGACATTTTCAGAAAAGCCCTCAGGCTGTTCAACGAACAGGGGATCGAGGCCACGACCATCGAGATGATCCGCGCCGAATGCGATACCAGCGTCGGCGCGATCTACCACCATTTTGGTAACAAGGAAGGCTTGGTGGCCGCGCTGTTTTTCGCTGCGCTGGATGATCAGGCGCAGCTGCGCGACAGCTATCTGGCCGACGCCGGCACCACGCAAGAAGGGATTTACGCGCTGGTGCACAGCTATGTGGACTGGGTCGATCAACAACCCGAATGGGCACGTTTTCAGTACCACGCGCGATTTGCCGTGACCAAAGGGCCTTTCAAGGATGAACTGGCCACCCGCAACAAAACCCGCAACCGCAAGCTCTGGGAGTGGCTGTCAGCCCCGGACCGGGGCGATGAGTTGAAAGGCGTTCCGGCGGAACTGATGCTATCGCTGATCATCGGCCAGGCGGACAGCTACTGCCGGACCTGGTTGTCGGGCCGGGTGAAAGGCCGCCCGATGATCTACAGGGACATGCTGGCGGAAGCGGCGTGGCGGTCGATTTCCACGGGTGAAGTCTGCAAACCCTGAACATCTTCCCCCTGTAGATGATCCCCCTTGTGGGAGCGGGCTTGCTCGCGAAGGCGTCGTGTCAGTCGACATCTCTATTGGCTGACCCACCGCATTCGCGAGCAAGCCCGCTCCCACAGAGGATTTGCGTCGCCTACACCGCCCCCGGCCAACCGGCCTGGCGCAAGGCTTTCAGCAATGTCGGGGCATCCAGCCCCGGCACGGCATGGCCATTGCCCTCAGCCGTTTCGCCCGCCAGCAAGGCATTGATGATCGCTTCCTCCACCGCTTCGGTGGCGGCGAGGAACAGTTCGCTGATGTGGTCGTTGTTGACCATGCGCAGGTTGTCGCAGGTCGGCGCTTTCTTGCTCTCATAGGCGGCGGGTGGCACGTCGTTGCCGGTGGCAAAAGCGATGAAGATGTCGCCGCTGTGGTCTTCGTTGCCGCCACCGGTGCGGGCCAGGCCCAGGCTGGCACGTTGCGCGAGGCGAGTGCACTGGTGCGGTAGCAGCGGCGCGTCGGTGGCCAGGCAGACAACGATCGAGCCCATGCCGGGATGTGGCAGTGACGCTTTGAGGAACGGCGAGTCGGCCTTTTCCATATAGCGCCCGACGGGGTAACCATCGACCCGCAATTCGTTGCGAATGCCGTGGTTGGCCTGGACGATGGCGCCCACCGTCCAGCCACCCTGGACGCTGCTCAGGCGCCGGGACGCGGTGCCGATCCCGCCCTTGAATTCATGGCAGATCATGCCGCTGCCGCCACCGACATTCCCCTCGATCACCGGCCCGCCCACCGCCGTGTGCAAGGCTTCGGCCACGTGCTCGGGCTTCACATGAAAGCCGTTGATGTCGTTGAGTAAGCCGTCAAACGTCTCCAGCACCACCGGCATGTTCCAGTAAAGTCGCCCGTCGTCCGGTTGCTGTTCGCGGTCCAGCACAATCAGCGCATCGCGCACCACGCCCAGACTATGGGTGTTGGTGAAGGCGATCGGACTGGTCAACAGGCCGGCCTCGCGAATCCATTCCAGCCCGGTCGCATCGCCATTGCCGTTGAGCACATGGACCCCGGCAAAACATGGCTGCTGGCTGGTAGAACCGACGCGGGGTTCGATCACGGTGACGCCGGTCAGGATGTCGCGGCCCTGGGCGGTGCGGCCTCTTACATCACTGTGGCCGACCCGGACGCCGGGTACGTCGGTGATGGCATTGAGCGGGCCGGGTTGCAGTTGGCCGAACTGGATATTCAAGTCGCGGGCACGTGGTTTCATGCAGGAACTCTCAGGCAAGTTAAACAGGAGGGGTGGAGGCCGGCTCAGTTGCCGTTCTTGATGTTGCTCCAGGAGCGTGTGCGGACACGTTCGATCTCATGGGGCTGCGGTTGCAGGGTGAATGCGTTGGCGATCACCTCGGCCGAGGGATAGATGTTGCTGAACTCGCGCACCTCGTTCGAGAGCAACGCGGTCGCGTCTTTGTTGGCGTTCGCAGTGAGTGCCAGGTTTGTGGCCGGGGCGATCACTTCAGGGCGTAGCAGGTAGTTGATAAAGGCCAGTCCCTGTTTTGGATTGCTGCCGTCCTTGACCATGACCAGGTTATCGGTCCACAGCGGCGCACCTTCGACCGGGATGCTGTATTCAATCTTTACGCCCTTCGCGGCCTCATTGGCGGCTTGCATGGCACCGAACACGGTGCCGGACCACGTCAAAGCGACACAGATGTCGCCGTTGGCCAGGTCGGTCTGGATCTTCGACGAATTGAAATAGGTGATGTACGGGCGCAACTTGAGCAGCAGTGCTTCAGCTTTTTTGTAGTCTGCGGGGTTACTGCTGTTGGGCGGCAGCCCGAGATAGTGCAGGGCGATCGGGATGATTTCGGCGGGAGCGTCCAAAACCCCTACGCCACATTGGCTGAGCTTGGCCAGGTTTTCTTCTTTGAACAGCAGATCCCAGGAGTTCACCGGCGCCTGGTCGCCCAGGGCTGCACGGACCTTGTCAACGTTATAGCCAATGCCGTCGGTGCCCCACAGGTAAGGAACAGCGTATTGGTTGTCCGGGTCGTTCGCGCGCAGCTTTTCCAGCAACACCGGGTCGATATGTTGCAGATTGGTCAGTTGGCTACGGTCAAGTTTCTGCAGGGCTCCGGCCTTGATCAACGCCGGCAGAATGAAGTTACTGGCCACCACCACGTCATAACCGCTGTGACCTGTCATCAGCTTGGCTTCCAGTACTTCGCCACTGTCGAAGGTGTCATAGACGGGTTTGATCCCGGTGTCGCGCTGGAAATCCTTCAGCGTGGTCGGGCCGATGTAATCAAACCAGTTGTAGACGTGTACGGTGGGCTCATCCGCCGCTGCGATCGCCATACAGGTCGACAGACAGGCACCCAGTCCCAGGTTGAAATACGTGCGGTGACCACTCATGATGCGGCGCTCCTGGCCTGCTGCAGGCCGGTGATAATCAGGAGCTTGCAGCGTATCGAGGGGGAGGGTAGTCACCCATTCCCATCATGGGTTACTCGAAAGGGGTAGGGCGTGGACGGGTTGTTGAAAGAGTTGCCGGTGCATCAAGGGTTGGCGCGGGTATTCGGCACCCTGGGCCAGGACGGGTTCTGGCGGGCGCTGGTGGATACCTTGCGGCTGTTGGTGCCCATGGATAACGCCTTGGTGGCGGTGATGCGCGTCGGGCGGGTGCCACTGCTGCTGATTGATTTCGACTCCCGGACCAGTGCGCCCGAACAAGCAGAACTGGCCCGCTACAGCGCCGGCATGTACCTGCTCGATCCCTTCTATCAGGCCGTCTGCGCCGGCATCACCGACGGCTTGCACAGCCTCGATTCCGTAGCCCCGGACCAGTTTCAGCAGAGTGAGTACTACCAGAGTTATTTCCGCTCGGTGGTGGGCGGCGATGAGTTGCAATTCATGATCAATGTGGACGGCGCCGTGCTCGGCTTGTCCCTCGGACGGGCCGCGCGATTCACCCTTGAAGAACAAGGGCGTCTGCTGTGCGTGCGCGACTGGGTGCTGGCCGCGATAGGCCGACACCTGCAACTCGTGCCACCGGAGGGGCCGACGGCGGTGGCCGGGGATCTGGCGACTTTGCTCGATCGCTTCGACGCGCGTTTAACGGTGCGCGAAGTCGAGACCGCCCGGTTAATTCTTCAGGGCTTCTCCAGCAAGTCGATTGCCCAGCAACTGAGCATTTCCCCGGAAACGGTGAAGGTGCATCGGCGCAATCTTTACCACAAGCTCAACGTCAGCGGGCATGGCGAGTTGTTTGCGTTGGTGTTGCAACCGAAATAACCCACTTCACCGAAGAACCCCTGTGGGAGCGGGCTTGCTCGCGAAAGCGGTGGGTCAGTCAATATAGATGTCGACTGACACAACGCCTTCGCGAGCAAGCCCGCTCCCACACTGGATTGTTGTCGCACTCAAATACCGAGTCCGCTGAAGATCCCCTGTGGGAGCGAGCCTGCTCGCGAAAGCGGTGGGTCAGTCAATAGAGATGTCGCCTGACACGACGCCTTCGCGAGCAAGCCCGCTCCCACACTGGATTGTTGTCGCACACAAATGCCGAGTACGCTGAAGATCCCCTTCGCGAGCAAGCCCGCTCCCACACTGGATTGTTGTCGCACACAAATGCCGAGTACGCTG
>NZ_JBSPCZ010000023.1:0-88687 GCF_056161485.1 Pseudomonas sp. 5Vm1k | reverse complement strand
CTGGTATTGGTCACAAAATTTTGGAGAAACACAGATCCTCCTGTGGGAGAGGGCTTGCTCGCGAAAGCGGTGTGTCAGTCAAAAGTGATGTCGACTGACCGGGCTCCTTCGCGAGCAAGCCCGCTCCCACAATGTCGCATTCGGTATAGAGCCTCGCGCCACAGTCAGGTAGGGTTCAGGAACCCCCGACAAGAAACAAGGATCGATTCATGACGTTCAAACTCACCAGCCTCGCCCTGACCCTCGCCCTCGGCGCTTTCGCCCCCGCAGCCTTCGCTGAACCCAACAAGCAAGTCCTCGCCGATTCCGAGCAATACAAGGCCGATGCCCTGAAACTGCTGGAAAAACTGGTCAACATCGACTCCGGTTCCGGCTATGAACCCGGCCTGACCCAAGTCCGCGACATCGCCGTCGATGAGTTGAAAAAACTCGGCTTCGCCATCGAACTAGTGCCCAACACCCCGGACAAAAGCAGCCATGTGATCGCCACGCTTAAAGGCACCGGCAAGGCGAAAATCCTGCTGATGGCGCACATGGACACCGTGTTCAAGGAAGGCTCGGCCACTGAGCGTCCGTTCCACATCAAGGACGGTCGCGCCTACGGGCCGGGCGTGATGGATGACAAGGGCGGCATCGTCGCCGGGATCTACGCGCTGAAAGTCCTGAAAAACCTCGATTTCAAGGACTACGCCCAGATCACCTTCCTGCTGGATGCCAGCGAAGAAACCGGCTCGGACGTCGCCACCGACTTGATCAAGAAAACCGCCAAGGCACACGACGTGACCCTCAACCTCGAACCGGGTCGTCCGGCGGATGGCCTGGTGGTGTGGCGTAAAGGCAGCGCCACGGCGGTGGTCGAGGTGAAGGGTAAAGCGGCTCACGCCGGGGTCGCACCGGAACTGGGGCGTAACGCGGCAATGGAAGCGGCGCACCAGATTCTGCAACTGGGCAAACTCGGTGATGAGGCGAAAAAAACCACCATCAACTTCACCGTGCTCAAGGCCGGCGACCGCACCAACGTGATCCCGGACCAAGCCACCGCCAAGGCCGACGTGCGCGCGGCAGTGCCGGAAGAATTCGACCGGATCGAGAAGGATTTGGCGCGGGTGTCCAAGGACAAATTGATTCCGGACACCGAAGTCACCACCACCCTGCAACGCGGCCTGCCGCCAATGCCGCAGACGCCGGAATCCGATCGCTTGATGGCCATGGCCCAAGGGATCTACGGCGAAATTGGCCGCAAGTTGACCGAAGAAGGCAGCGGCGGGGCGGCGGATGCCAGCCTCTCGGCGGGTGTGGGCACGCCGACGCTGGATGGGTTCGGGATTGTTGGCGGCAATATCCACACGCCGGAGGAATATGCAGAAGTCGAGAGCGTGTCGCCGCGGATTTATCTGTTATCGCGGATGATTATGGAGCTGGCCAAGCGGTAAGCAACGCCGCCACCGATCGTTCCCACGCTCTGCGTGGGAATGCCTCAACGGACGCTCCGCGTTCGGCTTTGGATGGGACGCAGAGCGTCCCGGGCTGCATTCCCACGCAGAGCGTGGGAACGATCATTCAACCTGTGGCGAGCGAGCTCGCTCGCGCTGGGCTGCGAAGCGGCCCCAAAAATCTGTCAGCAGTGCAGATTTTTGTGAGTGCTGCGCACTCAAGCGGGAGCAAGCTCCCTCGCCACAGGGATCAGTATTGATCACAGAATGTGTGTTCAACCGAGAACCCCTGTGGGAGCGAGCCTGCTCGCGAAGGCGTCCTGCCGGCTCACGCCATCACTCTTTGACGCGCATAAACTCTTCCGCGAAGCGGATGTAATCCTCAGGCTGCGTGTAGGTATGCGTCAGCTCGGTCGCGCTCAGGTCCGAGGCTTGGGTAAAGATCTGACGTTGTTCGCGCAGGCTGTCGTACGTGGCCTTGATCGCCGCAAAGTAGGCGCCATGCCCGTCGATGGTCACGCGAACACCCAGTTCTGCCAGGCGTTTGTCGTCGCGCAGGGCCGGGTTGCCGTAGGTGACCAGCATCAGTGGCACGCTCAGGTGTTCGGCGATTTTTTCCAGTTGGTCGAAGTCCTGCACGCCGACCATGCAAATCCCGTCGGCCCCGGCGTTTTGATATTGCTGGGTGCGGCTGATGATTTCCTGGATCGGCAGGATCCCCGCATTGGTGCGGGCGATGATCGCCATTTCCTTGTCGACCCGGGCTTCCAGCGCTGCGCGAATCTTGCCAACGCCTTCGGCCACGCCGATCAGGTCCGTGGACTTGCGGCCGAATTGGGCCGGCAACAGCGTGTCTTCGATGGTCAGTGCGGCGATGCCGGCGCGTTCCAGTTCGACGATGGTGCGCATCACGTTCAGCGCGTTGCCGTAGCCGTGGTCGGCATCGGCGATCACTGGCAACTGGGCCACGCGGCCAATGCGAGTGGCCTGCTCGGCGAATTCGCTAAGGGTGATCAATGCGAAGTCTGGCGCGCCCAATACCTGCAACGAGGCGACCGAGCCGCCGAGAATCCCGACTTCAAAGCCCAGGTCAGCGGCGATGCGTGCCGACATCGGGTCGAACACGGAAGCTGTGTGGTAGCACGTGTCGGAAGCCAGCAATTGGCGAAAGTTGCGGCGCAAATCTTGATGGGAAAGCCTGGACATATAAGTTCCACCACTGCATTGGAATGGAAGGGCTTGAGCAAAAGTGTCAACGCCGAAGGAACAAAAGGCTATCACGCGCGCGGGGTCAATAGGATGACGAATTTAAAGCAGGTGAAACGATACCGCTCTTTGTAGGCTGGGCTTGGGCATTTACACAGAGGGTGCGAGCGCTGACTTACCTGTGGCGAGGGAGCTTGTCGGAATGCCGCACCATCCCGCTCGGCTGCGAAGCAGTCGTAAAGACAGGCGACGCGGTACAACTGAAAAAACGAGGTGGCAGTTTTTGGGGCCGCTTCGCAGCCCAGCGGGAGCAAGCTCCCTCGCCACAATGGCGTGGTTGGTCACGCCGCCACAGCCTGCTGCTCCTGATTTAACAACGGCACAGCCCGCACCGAGTTCCCCGGTTGCAGTTGCAGGCGTTTGGCGGTGAGGCGGTCGACGATCAGGCTGTTGCCCACCAACCGCGCCTTGGCGGTGGTGATACGGCAGTTTTCCATGCGTCGGTTGTGGATCAGCCACACCGGGGCCTGATCGTCCGGGGTACCGATGCCCAGCACCAGCGGCTGACTGTCGCGCACGGTGCGGATTTTCGGGACCTGGGCTTCGATCACCGGCCCGCCGTCGAAAATGTCGATGTAGTCCTTGTGGGCAAAGCCCTCGGCGTTGAGGATTTTCAGCGCCGGCTGTGTGTTCGGATGCGCCTTGCCGATCACCGCCTGGGCCTGTTCGGTGAGCAGGCAGGTGTAGAGCGGCTGCCGGGGCATCAGTTCGGCAATGAACGATTTATGACCCAGCCCCGACAAGTGATCGGCGTAGCTGAAATCCATTTTGAAAAAGTGCCGGCCCAGGCTCTCCCAGAACGGCGAGCTACCTTGTTCGTCGGCACTGCCGCGCAGTTCGGCAATGAGTTTTTCGCCGAACAGTTGCGGGAATTCGGCAACGAACAGCAGCCGTCCCAGGGACAGCAACCGGCCATTGTTGCCCTGGCGCTGATCGGGGCGCAGGAACAGCGAGCACAGTTCCGATTGGCCGGTCATTTCGTTGTTCAGGAACAAGGTCGGGATCTGCCGCCGGATGCCCAGGTCCGGCGACGAACTGACCGTCAACCCGATCCGGTAGTTGTACCAGGGCTCGCGCATGCCGACGGCGCCGGTCAGGGCGCTGACCCCAACTACGCGCTGATCGTCGTCTTCGAGTACAAACAGATAATCGGCGTCGGCACGCTCGACTTGTTCGGCAAAGGTCCGCTGGGACCAACGCACGCGGTGGCCCAGGCGTTCCTCGTTGGCTGGCAGGGTGGTGAACCCGGGGCCGGCCTCTTGCACCAGCGCCATCAGGGCGGGCAGGTCGGTGACGTGAACCGGACGGACAATCATGATGCAGCTCCTTTTGCGCGCGTGCTCGGGCGCTGTCGTTGGGCACGGGGGCGGGTGACGCTCACAGGGCGATCAGCCGGATCGGGCTGCCGTCGGTGACGTTCAGGGCAGCGCACATTTCGGCGCTCAGGCCCACCGGTTGCCCGGCCTCGTAGGCCAGTTCGGCGATGATGGCCCGGTAGTCCTTGAGCGAGTCATTGCTCACCAGGTAACTGCCACGGGCGTCGATGGCCTCGACGGGCTGCGCGGCACCGGTGTGGCTGTGGGCGATGGAGCGAATTTGGGCGGTGCGTGCATACAGCGTCGGGCCGCCGTCGAACAGGTCGATGTAGCTGTTGGTTTCGAAGCCTTCGCGTTCCAGGATATCGAACGCCTCCTGACCGTCGGGGTGGATGCGGCCGATGCAGTCCTGCGCGGCCTCGGGCAGCATTGGCACGTAGATCGGATATTGCGGCATCAGTTCGGCGAGAAAGCTGCGGCTCTCCAGGCCGCAGAGCCTTTCGGCCTCGACATAAGGCAAATCGAAAAAGTGCTTGCCTATGGCATCCCAGAACGGCGATTGGCCCTGCTCATCGCTGTAGCCGACGATCTCGGTGATCACTGCGTCGGAAAACCGTGCCGCGTGAGCCGCGATAAACAACAGCCGAGCCCGTGACAGCAACTCGGAAAACGGCGTGCGTACCAGTGCAGCATCAATGTGGAAGCCGCGCAGCAAGGTGTGGCCGCTGAGGTCGTGGCACAAGGACAGCGCCGGCACGCCGTGCTCGATGTTCAGCTCCCGGGAGGCGCTGGTGAAGTGGCGGTTGCGCAGGCTGTAGAACGGCTCGCTGAAACCGGCGGTGGCAAGGACTTCTGAGCACCCGGTCAAACGCCGGGAGCTCAGGTCTTCAAGGACAAAAAAGTAGTTTTCCGGGCCATTGCCCTCAACGTCTTTGTCGAATGAGGCGCAGGAGTCGAGAATCTTCTCCCGCAGGCGATCGCTGTCATCCGGAAGGGACGTGACGCCTACCAGGCTATCGCGGGCCAGTTGTTGCAACTGAGGCAGGTCGGTTAACTGAACTGGGCGTAAGACCAGCATGGATGCACTCCTGTATCAAAGGGTTCGGCGGTTTGCCGTCGAACCTGACTATCACTGTCGGTTTCCACGCGTTAAAGCAGCGGTCGCCTGAACTTTTGTCAGACGCCGCCCTTTTTCTTGTCAGACGTTGCTTGGGTCGGGCAGCGTCGTGCTGGCGCCGAGCTTATTCAAGAAGAACAAATAGACCAGACCCAGGGCAATCCAGATCAGGCCGAGTTTCTGCGCGTCGACGCCCATGTTGTACATGATGGCCGCAACGATGATGAAGCCGATCACCGGGCACAGCAGGTGACGGATCACTTGCCCGGATTTCTGCCGGCGCCAGTAGTAATTGATCACGGTCAGGTGCAGCAGCATGAAGCCGCTCAACGCGCCGAAGTTCACCAGGGAGGTGAGGGTGTCCACCGAGTTGATGAACAGGTAGCAGATCACCAGCGACAGCACCGCCACCAGGTAAATGCTGATGTAAGGCGTGTTGTGTTTCGGATGGACCTTGGCCAGCACTTTCGGCAGTTTGCCGTCTCGCGCCATGCCGAACAGCAGGCGCGACACCGCGGCTTGCGAGGTAATGGCCACTGCCACGCCCCAGGCCAACGCCGTGGCCACGCCAGTGAGGGTCGCCAGCCAGCTACCGGCCGCGATTTCGGCGATTTCATAGAACGCGGTGTCGGCGGACTTGAAGCCCATGCCGGCGGCCAGGTCGGTGGCAATCCAGGTTTGCACCACGAAGATTACGCCCATCACCACCAGGGTAATCAGCGCAGCTTTGCCGACGCTGCGGCCAGGGTCGCCCTTGATCTCTTCGGCGAGGGTGGAAATCGCGTCGAAGCCGAGGAACGACAACACCGCAATCGACACCGCTTGCATCAGCAGGGCGAAGTTGAAGGTTTCGGGGTTGTACAACGGCGCCAGGGTCAGTTCGCCGTGACCGCCGCCGCTGTGCAGCGCATTCCAGGCGTAGAACAGGAAAATGCCCAGCACCACCAACTGCGCCAGCAGAAACACGATGTTCATCCGAGCGGTGAAGGTGATGCCGCGCAGGTTCACAAAGGTCGCGCTGACCAGGAACGCCAGGATGAAACCGACTTTCGGAATGTCCGGGTACAGGTGATTCAGCGCCATGGCCGCGTAGACATAGAGCAGAGGCGGGATCAGCAGATAATCGAGCAGCATCAACCAACCAGCGATGAAACCCACATGTTGATTAAGGCCCCGTTGGGCGTAGGAATAAACCGAACCTGCAATCGGAAACGCCCGGGCCATACTGCCGTAGCTCAGGGCGGTGAACAGCATCGCCACCATGCCGATGATGTAGGCCAGAGGCACCATCCCCGGTGCCTCGGCGTTGACGTAGCCATACACGCCAAACGGGGCGATGGGGATCATGAAGATCATCCCGTACACCACCAGGTCCGTGAGTGTCAGGCTTCGTTTCAACTCCTGTTTGTAGCCGAATTCTTCTATTTCCATGAAGCGTCTCTCCTGGTCATTCCATCGAATATTCTTTTTTTTCTATTGCGCTACAGCCTTTACTTTTTTCCTACAGCAACGGGGCGAGGTACTCGCTCCAGCGTGCAATCGCCTCCGGTGTACGCAGCAGATCGTTGCGCACCTCAATCAACACGGACTCCAGCCCACGGGCATCGCCGTGCACCGGTACAGTCATGTCCCCCAACGGGTCGATCTTGTACGGCTGATTGCCGGCCACTTTAAGCGGATGCTGGCTTAGTCCGTCAATGACCCGTTGGGCGTATTGCCGGGCTTCGCCAAATAGCACACCGGCTTCCAGTGACCGGGGCTGACCGTAATAAACCGGGGTAAAACTGTGAATTCCCACCACACGGACCGCTTGTCCTCGCGCAACGCGCTCGTCGATCAGGGTTTGCAGGCGTGTGTGAAACGGCTTGAACAGCGTTTGCCGACGATATTCCCGGGTGGCCTCGTCCAGTTGCTGGTTGCCGGGCACCTGGTAGATTTCGCTCTGGCCCGGAATGCTGTCCGGGGCATGGCGCGGCCGGTTGAGGTCGATCAGCAGTCGCGAGTAGTTGGCTGCCAGCAGCGTTACGCCGAGGGTTTCGGACAAGCGCTGGGCCAGCGCCAGGGCACCGATGTCCCAGGCAATGTGTTCGTGGGCGGCTTCATGGCTCAGGCCCAGGTCATTCAACGCTGGCGGAATGAAACGGCTGGCGTGTTCACACACCAGAATCAACGGGTGCTCGGAGGCTTCCCGGCTCAGGGTGTAAGGGGGCCGGGTGTAGAGGCCCAGTTCAACGGATTCAGTACAGGCGCGCATAGTGCTCACAAAGGTCGGCGGGCGAGAGCTGTTCCGTCAGCGTCAGTTCCTCGGTTTTCAGGGCGAAATAGGTGTCGAGCAATGCCGTGGGCAAGGCTTCGATCAGCGCCTCACTGTTGCGCAGGCAATCCAGGGCCTGGGCCAGTGAGGCGGGCAGGGCGACGATGCCCCGAGCCTGGCGTTGTTCTTCGTTCAGCGCATCGGGGATTTCATCGGTGATCGCGTTCAGCGCCAGGCGTTGTTCGATGCCCAGCCGCCCGGCGATCAACAACGCGGCCATGGCCAGGTGCGGCGACGCGGTGGCGTCCATCGCACGGAATTCCAGGTTGTACTGCGCCGCCACCGATTTGCCCCCCAGGCTTACTGTCGGGCAAATCCGCAGCGCCGCTTCGCGGTTACGTTGGCCGAGGCAAGCGTAAGAGGCGCTCCAGTGATGGGGCTGCAAACGCTCGTAGGACACTGGTGTCGGTGCGGTAAAGGCGCAGAGGGCCGGCAAGTAATGCAGGATTCCGGCGGCCCAGTGCTGGCCGAGGGTCGACAGGCCGTTGGTGGTGCCCGCGTCATAAAATACCGGTTGCCCGGCCAGGTCTTGCAGGCTGACGTGTAAATGCACGCCGTTGCACACCGCGTGCTCGGCGGTCTTGGGCGCGAAGCTCAGGTCCAGGCCCATTTGCCGGGCGATTTCCCGGGTGATCTCCCGCACGTTAACCGCACGGTCCGCCGCCGCGACCCCGAGTGTCGGGCGGCAGGTGATTTCGTATTGGTGCTTGCCGTATTCCGGCAGAAACATCTCCGGCTCGACGCCACCGGCGCGCAGGGCGCTGAGCAGCCAGCCACCAAACTCGGCGCCCTGGCGTTGGGCTTCAAGGGTGAACGCCAGATGCTCGGCGGTGCCGGCATTCACATTGAATTCATGTTCGAACGCGGCGTTGACCTGCAAACCCAACTCGGCCCGATAACGTTCCACTTCGTTGCGCAGAAGCGTGCGCGGGCAAGCGCCCCAGGGGCGGCCATCGGTTTCGCAGATGTCGCCGTGGATGAAATCCAGGGCCGGCGCGTTGGCGTCGGGGCCATTGTTGACCGTCACTCGGCTGCTCACCTCGGGAATCAGCCGCAGGTCACCGTAGGCGCCCCACGGATTGGTCGAGGCGATGATGTCTTGTGGGGTCAGCGCGCTGTTGGCCGGCACCCAACCGCAACCGGCGGCTTGATAGTCCTCCAGTTCATCGGTCGGAAAAGAACGACCGCGAGTCACGCCGATCAGGTCAGTGGTGACAATCGTGGTCATCGGTACCGGCAGCAGGCGTGCGCTCATGGCTGTATCTCCTGCAAACGGGCGAGTACGGTCTGAGTGTCGGTGATCCAGCAGTAACCTTTGATCGCGTTGAGGCAAGCCTGATGCCGTTCCGGTGTGTAGGTGGCGCAGGCATCTTCCACCAGGGTCACCAGATAGCCGCGGTCGGCGGCGTCGCGCACGGCCATGTCCACGCACTGGTCGGTGACGATGCCGGCGATCACCAGATGCCGGACCTCAAGGTTGCGCAGCACGTAGTCGATGTTGGTGGAGTTGAAGACTCCCGAAGAGGTCTTGGGCAGCACGACTTCGTTTTCCGTCGGCGTCAGATCATCGATGATTCGCGCCTGTGGGCTGCCCTTGGGCAGGTGCATATCCGAGAGCTTGTGGTCCAGGGAACGGTCGCGGCCATCGGCGGTGAGGCTTTCGATCAGGGTGTGCAATACGTTCTGCCGGACACTGCGAAAAGCGCTGAGCAAACGTCGCTGGTTGGGCACCACCTGCATGTGAGTGCGCGTCAGGAAATACTCGGCGTCCGGCCCGTTGAGGTGTGGGTCGAACTGTGGTTCGAGCCAGGCCCGCTGCATATCGACCAGCAGCAGCGCGGTGTGGTCGGTGACAAAGGGCAGGTCACGTGGCGAGCGGTGGGGGAGCGTAAACATCCTTATTTTTCCTCCAGCAGGTGGGTGTCGAAGTCGGAGCGCAGGGCGTCAATGCCTTCCAGGCGTTCGGCCAACTCGGGGCTGCGCAGGGTCAGGCAGGCGATCAGCGCTTCAATCTGCGCGAGCGCCGGGACCATGCTGTCGAATGCCGAGACCGATTCCACTGGCGCACTGATGATCAGGTCGGCCATTTCCCGCAACGGCGAAGCGTAGATGTCGGTGAACAGCACCACACGCGCATAACGATTTTTAGCGGCGCTGGCCACCCGCAGGGCCTGAGACTGGTAGCGGCGATAGTCGAACACCAGCACCACGTCCTGGCGCTGCACGTCGAACAGTCGGTCCGGCAACTGAGCGTTGTCTTCCAGGGCAAAACAGCTGGGCCGCAGCAGGCGCAAATGGTTGAGCAAATAGTTGGCGAGGAAGCTGCTGAAGCGCCCGCCGAAGCAATGCACCTGATGGCGCACGTCGAGCAGCCATTCCACCAGGATCCGCACATCTTCGGGTTGTGTCAGGGCCTGGGTTTCCACCAGGGAACGATGGGTTTCCGCCAGATAATGGCTCCACGGATCATCTTTTTGCAGGTGGGAGCGGGGTTGCAACAGGGTGCTGGGGGAGCGCAGGCGATGGTCCATGTCGCTGAGTAGAGCGTCCTGGAACTCCGCGTAACCGCCGAAGCCGAGTTTTTTTACCAGTCGCACAATGGTCGGATCGCTGACACCGGCATGTTCGGCCAAACGCGACATCGGGCCCAGTCCGTTACGCGGGTACTGGTCCAGCAAGGCGCGGATGACTTTGCGTTCCGACGGCGTGAGGTCCAGGCCGGGATCGGTGATCAGGTCTCTGAGAGGGGGCATCCGGGCTCCTGCTGGATGGGTGTGTCGGTTTTGTTTCACAATTCGCTAAAACAGTATTTATGTAACTCACGCTACATGTCTAGTGAATTTTTGCACAGGAAGGACAAGCCCCAAAATGAGGCAAAACGCCCGTGTAATGGGGCTACGCGGATGTCGACTGGGTTTGTAGGACATTGCCCATAACCGTGTCGGAGATAGCCCTTTTAGTACGACGAAATCCTGTGGGAGCGAGCCTGCTCGCGAAAGCGCAGTGTCAGGCGATATCGATGCTGACTGACTTGGCCCCTTCGCGAGCAGGCTCGCTCCTACAGGTTTTGCGCCTTTACCAATCGTCTTGCGGCACAATCGAGTAATTGTTTGCGGCGCGTTGCCGTTTTGCATTCCCAATAAAAGAGTGATTGCCCGTGCAGGCGACCCGTTTGACCTTGATTTGCCACGCCCGAACCGTCGCGCAAAAACTGGCGCGTTTTCCTGCTGATGAGCCGGTGGAAATGGTCTGGCAATCGGCCAAGTGTTCCCGACGAGGGTCCTCGAAGGTCGCGCCGCGTCTACTGTGTGGGCCAGAAGCCCGGACTCGCCAGACCGCTGAACTGTTCGGCAGTGATGCGCAAACCGTCGACGCCTTGCGCGATTGCGATTTCGGTCGCTGGCAAGGTCAGCGAATCAGTGAACTGCAAAAAACCGAGCCCGAGGCACTCAAGGCCTGGCTCGAAGACCCGCATTCCGCGCCCCACGGCGGCGAATCGGTGGTGCAACTCGGTGAACGCGCGGCGGCGTGGCTGGCGACACTGGAGACGACGCCGGGCGACATCGTCGCCATTACCCATCCCTATGTTGTACGTGCGGTGTTGACCCACGTATTGCAAAGCACGGCGTTTAACCTGATCGACGTCGAACCGTTATCGGCCATCGAACTGCGGTTTACCGGGCGCTGGCGGCTTCGCTTGATGAGCACTGATGCGGACGGAGGCTTTTGATGAAAACGTTGCTGGTCATCGGTATCGGCGCCGGTAACCCGGACTACATCACGATGCAGGCAGTGAAGGCGTTGAACCGTGCGGACGTGTTTTTCCTCATGGACAAGGGCCAGAGCAAGGACAAACTGATCGACCTGCGCCGTGAAATCTGCGAGCGCTACATCACTGATCACGACTACCGCTTCGTCGAAGCCCACAGCCCGGAACGGGAGCGTGGCGATGTGGACTACAAGGCCAGTGTCGACGATCTGAACCTCGCCAAGCAGCACACCTTTGAACGCCTGATCAACGAAGAAATGTCCGACGGCCAGTGCGGTGGTTTCCTGGTGTGGGGCGACCCTGCGTTGTACGACAGCACCGTGCGCATTCTCCAGGCGATTCTGGCCTCGGGTCGCTGTGAGTTCGAATTCGACGTAATCCCCGGCATCACCAGCGTCCAGGCCTTGGCGGCGCAGCATAAGGTGCCGCTGAATCGCATCGGTCACTCGATTGAAATCACCACCGGCCGGCGGTTGGCGGCGGGGCAGGTGAGCGATGCCGACAGTTTGGTGGTGATGCTTGATGCGCAAGATTCCTACCATCAGGTGGCGGATCAAGAGACAGAGATTTACTGGGGAGCCTACCTGGGAACGCCGGATGAAATCCTGATCTCGGGCAAGTTAAAGGACGTGGCGAATGAGATCGAGCGGGTGCGCAAAGCGGCCCGGTTGGCGAATGGGTGGATTATGGATACCTATTTGTTGCGCAAGCCCTGAGATAGATGTCGTCTGGGCTGGCCTCTTCGCGAGCAAGCCCGCTCCCACATTGGAATGCGGTCACCTGTGGGAGCGGGCTTGCTCGCGAAGGGGCCTGAGAGAACACCTCAAAAACTGGCCTCTACCCCACGCCCAAACCTTTCCCGATACACCGACGGTGGCACCCCGACTACGCTGCGAAACGCCACCCGAAAACTCTCCACCGACCGGTACCCGCAACGCTCGGCAATCTGCTCAGTATTGTCGCCCGTGCTCTCCAGCAACTCCCGGGCTCGAGCCAGGCGTTGATGCTGCAACCAGGTCTTGGGCGACTGGCCGCTGGCTTCGGTGAAACGGCGCAGAAAGGTGCGCTCGCTCATCGCCGCCTCGCTGGCCAGGTCGCGCACTTCCAGCGGTTCGTGCAAACGCTCCCTAGCCCACTGCATGACGCGCGACAAATCGCTGCGGGGCGTCGGGCTGACCGGTGTAGGAATAAACTGCGCCTGACCGCCGGTGCGTTGCGGCGACATCACCAGCCGCCGCGCCACCGAGTTGGCGACCTGAGTGCCGAAGTCCCGCGCCACCAGATGCAGGCAGGCGTCGATGCCCGCCGCGCTGCCGGCCGAGGTGATCAACTGGCCCGAATCAACGTAGAGCACGTCCGGGTCTACCTGAATATTCGGGAAGCGCTCGGCCAGTTCACCGCTGTAGCGCCAATGGGTGGTGGCGCGGTGTCCGTCCAGTAAACCGGTGGCGGCCAGCACGAACACCCCGGAGCAGATCGACAGCAACCGTGCACCTCGTGTGTGGGCCTGGCGCAACGCGGCGAGCAGCGCTTCGGGCACCGGTGCCTGGCGGTCGCGCCAGCCGGGCACGATGATGGTCCGGGCACTCTCCAACAGTTCCATGCCACCGTCCGCCAGCACTTGAATGCCGCCCATGGCGCGCATCGGGCCTTTATCCACGGCGACGATCTGATGCGTGTACCACGGGAAATCAAACTCCGGCCGGGCCAGGCCGAAAATCTCCACGGCGATGCCAAACTCGAAGGTGCACAGGCCGTCGTAGGCCAGGATTGCGACTAATCCAGGGTTGGGCTGCATTTGGCGGAAAGTTCCCGGTGGGTGTCTTGTGCGCCACTGTAGCGGCAAGCGGCGGGCAGATAAAGTCTGCCTACACCCACCGAGACTTAGGACTACACACCATGACCAGCCTGGTACGCGCCATTCCCGCCGCCCCGTCCGCCATTGCCCTGATGCATTTCAGTAATCGCCTGACCTTTGAAACCGATTGTTCCGACGTGTACGGCAGCCAGCAGGCCGGCGAGGTGGATTTTATTCTGGTGGATACACGCGGTCCGTTAGCTTTCGAGCGGGGGCATGTGCCCGGCGCAATCAATATTCCGGGACGGCTGATGACCGCTGACACGTTGGCGGCCTACAACAAAGCCACAGTGTTTGTGGTCTATTGCGCCGGCCCTCATTGCAACGGCGCCAACAAGGCAGCGGTGAAACTGGCGGCGCTGGGTTACCCGGTCAAGGAAATGATCGGTGGGGTGACGGGGTGGCTGGATGAGGGGTTTGAGTTGAGTCTCGAGGTGGCGCGTACGCCTATTGGTTGTGAATGCTGATCCCCAGACACAACTAATCAATTGTGGCGAGGGGGCTTGCCCCCGTTGGGTTGCGCAGCAGCCCCAAAAATCCCGGCCGTTGTCGAGAGTTTTTGGGAGCGCTGCGCACTCCAACGGGGGCAAGCCCCCTCGCCACAAAAGCGTTTCACCGTCAGTTCAATGTAACTACCCACCATTGATCCAACGTCCCCCGCAGCCACTCAAACACTGCAGCATGCTCGACACCATCATCCTGCCCCCACGGCAGCGGCGACTCATCAGCAAAATGCTCATTCAGCAAAACCACCGATTGCGCATCCCACTCCGGGTGAAACTGCAACCCGACCCGCGTCGGCCCCACCCGATACATCTGCTGCTCACACGCCTCACTGCTGGCCAGCAACTGCGCGCCGGGCGGCAAATCGATCGCGTCTTCATGCCACTCCAACACGTTCAACACTTGACCATCCGCAAAGCTCACGCGAGTCCAGCCTGTTTCCATGCGGGCCATGCGCCGTATATTCCCGCCCAGGCTCAAGGCCAGTAACTGTGCCCCCAGGCAAATGGCGAACACCGCCGCCCCTTGCTCCAGGCTGGCCGCCAGCCATTGGCGTTCATCTTCCAGCCACTCAGGCCCTGCGTTGGATTCGTAAGGCCCGCCCAGCAGAATCACGGGTGCCGAACTCACCGGCGGCAACTGCCCGAGATCGGCGCGAAAGATCTTCAGCGTGACCCCTCGCAGCTTCGCCCATTGGGCAATCGCACCGGGACCTTCGGCGGGGTGGTGCTGGATCAGGTTCAGCTTGGGCATCGGGGTTCTCTTGCGGGTGGCGAGTGGCACTCAATGTGCCGCAAAACATCCTCCGTCGCCAGTGACGCTCGGCGGCTGTTTGCATTGCGACTCTTCAGTCGGATCAACACCCGAATCCCGTAGGTTTTATCTGAAACCAGGTCTTGTCCTACAGTCTTTGCACCGCTCTGGCGCACGGGTTTGAACAAGCTAATCGGTGGGCCACTTTTTTATAAGTATTTGTCGCTTAAACGCAATTTGCCCTCCTGTAGCCGCTCTAGACTGCCGGCCACTTCGGGGTTCTCCAACAAGGAGTGCCTGCCGAAACTGCCAATCGAAAGCTGCCAATAAAAGCCTCCGCACACAGGAGTTATAAATGAAGAAGCTAGTGATGTTCGGTGCCCTGGCACTGTCGATGTTGTCCCTGACCGCTGTGGCCGAAGACGCCAAGCCGATCCGCATCGGTATCGAAGCCGGTTACCCGCCATTCTCGATGAAAACCCCTGACGGCAAACTCACCGGTTTCGACGTGGATATCGGCGACGCGCTGTGCGAGCAGATGAAAGTGAAGTGCGTGTGGGTCGAGCAAGAGTTCGACGGCCTGATCCCGGCCCTGAAAGTGAAGAAAATCGACGCGATCCTGTCGTCCATGACCATCACTGACGACCGCAAGAAAAACGTCGACTTCACCATCAAGTACTACCACACCCCGGCGCGCTTCGTGATGAAGCAAGGCACCGACGTCAAAGACCCGCTGACCGAACTCAAGGGCAAGAAAGTCGGTGTACTGCGCGCCAGTACCCACGACCGCTTCGCTACTGAAGTGCTGCAACCGGCCGGGATTATCCTGGTGCGTTACGGTTCTCAGCAGGAAGCCAACCTGGACATGGTCTCCGGCCGCCTCGACGCGATGCTGGCCGACTCGGTCAACCTGGACGACGGTTTCCTGAAAACCGACGCCGGTAAAGGTTTCGCCTTCGTCGGCCCGACCTACGAAGACGCCAAGTACTTCGGCGGCGGCGCCGGTATCGCTGTGCGCAAGGGTGACAAGGAGCTGGCGGACCAATTCAGCACCGCCATCACCGAGATCCGCGCCAACGGCAAGTACAAGCAAGTGCAAGACAAATACTTCAACTTTGATGTGTATGGCGGCGAGTAATCCAGCCGGATAAAAAAGTGGCTACCGTTAACGCGGTGGCCATTTTTTTTATGCCATCCTTTTTGAACGCCAGATCCCTGTGGGAGCGGGCTTGCTCGCGAAGAGGCCGTGTCAGTCGGCATTGATATCGCCTGACACACCGCTTTCGCGAGCAAGCCCGCTCCCACAGGGAGATCTCATTGTTCCGACTATCGGAGTTCTCATGCAACGCATCGACCACCCACTGCCCTGGAGCCACCTCGGCACCGAACGCACCCTCAGTGTGTTTCGTTATGGCGCGGGCACTCGCAAGGTGTACATCCAGGCCAGTCTGCACGCCGACGAATTGCCGGGCATGCGCACCGCATGGGAACTGAAAAAGCGCCTGGCCGAACTCGAAACCCAAGGCCAGTTGCAAGGCGTCATCGAACTGGTGCCGGTGGCCAACCCGATCGGCCTCGATCAGCACCTGCAAGGCGCGCACATGGGCCGTTTCGAACTGGGCAGCGGCAAGAATTTCAACCGCGCGTTCGTCGAGCTGAGTGAGCCGGTGGCTGCGTTGATCGGTGGCCAGTTGGGTGACGATGCCGAAGCCAATATCGCGCTGATTCGCCAGACCATGGGCCAGGTGCTCGACGGTCTGCCGGCCCCGGCTTCGCAACTGGAAGCCATGCACCGCTTACTGCTGCGCCACGCCTGCGACGCCGACGTCACCCTGGATTTGCATTGTGACTTCGACGCGGCGATTCATGTGTATGCCTTGCCGCAACACTGGCCGCAATGGCAGTCCCTGGCGGCACGTTTAAAAGCGGGTGTGGCATTGCTCTGTGAAGACTCCGGCGGCAGCTCGTTTGACGAATCCTGTTCGACGCCGTGGCTGCGTCTGGCGCGGGCCTTCCCGGAGGCGGTGATTCCGCCGGCGAACCTTGCAACGACCGTGGAGCTGGGCAGCATGGGCGACACCCGGGTCGATCAGGCCCAGGCCAATTGCGAGGCAATTCTGGGCTTTCTCGCTGAACAGGGTTTTATCAGCGGCACCTGGCCGGCAGCGCCGAGCGAGTGTTGTGAAGGCATGCCGTTCGCCGGCACCGAATACCTGTTCGCCCCGCACCACGGCGTGGTCAGTTTTCTGCGCGAGGCGGGTGAGTGGGTGGAGCAGGGCGATGCGCTGTTTGAAGTGGTCGATCCGTTGAATGACCGGGTGACGACCGTGCGGGCGGGGACCAGCGGCGTGTTGTTTGCGATTGATCGCGGGCGCTATACCCAGCCGGGCACGTGGCAGGCGAAAGTGGCGGGGCGGGTGCCGTTTCGGGTTGGGAAGTTGACCAACGACTGATCCAGCATCTTCGTTGCCTGTCGGGGCCTCTTCGCGGGCAAGCCTCGCTCCTACGGGATTTGTATTTCGCGGCAAATATGTAACTTGTAGGAGCGAGGCTTGCCCGCGAAGGCGGCATCCGTCACACCAAAAATCTGCGGGGTGTTAGGGTATCCCCCGAATCCTGCCCCCCTGTGAAGGAAGGTTTATGCTGAAGTTTTTCGCGCTGTTCATGCTCCTGGCGTCTGCCACGGTCCACGCTCAAACCCCGCTGCACACCGATCTGCCGCTCAAGTACCTGGAGCAGGCCAACCCTGATTCGCACAACCAGCCGCTGGTGATTTTCCTCCACGGCTACGGCAGTAACGAGCGTGACCTGTTCGGGATCAAGGACGAATTGCCGGCGCAGTACAACTACCTGTCGGTGCAGGCACCGGTGGCGCTGGATGCGGACAGTTACCAGTGGTTTCGCAAGAAAGGCGAAGGCGCCTACAACGGTGAAACCGATGATCTGAAGACCAGCGGCAAGGTATTGCTGGATTTCATCGCCCAGGCGGCGAAAAAATATCGCACCGACGCCAGCAAGGTGTTCCTGGTGGGGTTCAGCCAGGGTGCGATCATGACCTACGAGGTGGCGTTGCGTCATCCTGAAGCAGTGGGCGGGATTGCCGCGTTGAGCGGGCGGATTCTGCCGGTGCTTAAAGCCGAACTGAAACCGGATGAAAAACGCCAGCAACTGGCGATTTTCATCGGTCATGGCACCGAAGACAAACGCTTGCCTGTGGTCGATGGCACGGCGGCCAACAGCCTGTTGCAGAAACTCTCACTCAAGCCTGAGTTTCATACCTACGAAGGCCTGGGCCACAGCATCAGCGCCGCCGAGATTCAGGATTTGAGCGCCTGGCTTCAGCGCCTCAATCCCTGAGCTGTTACTTGCCGGTGATCTGTTTGACTAGCGTGTCGTGGCCAGCCTTGTCGGCTGGGCGAGAGATGATCTGAATCACCGCCATTCGGTTGCCGGAGCCGGCCATCAGCGTGGTGTTGAGGGTCTTGCCGCCGCCCTGGGTGGCGGTGCTGTCGACCTGGCGCACACCCAGACCGGTGCCTTTCATCGTCAGGCTTTTTTCGCTGAGCTTGGTGAAGTCCGGCAGATTCTTGTGTTCTGCCACGTCGAAGTCGGCCGCCGTGCTGTCGAGGAATTCGCCGTCGTTGTCTTTGACGGTGACGCCCGGAGCCAGGTTGTTTTCCGCGGCGATCACCACGGTTTTGGTGGTCTCATTGGCGTACATGGTGCCCGTTGCGCCGGTCGCACCTGGCGGCAGCGGGTTGGCGACGAAGCCCTTGGGCAAGGTGAAGGTGAACTTGCCGCTGAGCATCGAGACTTTGATCTGCGCGGCATCGCTGGTCTTGGCTTTGGCGGCGTAAGCATTCAACGCCCCCAGGCTGGCAACCGCCGTCAGCAACAGGACAACGGCTTTTTTACTGAACAATGACATTGAAACTCTCCGGGGATAATCGCGCTAGGGGGCGATCATCCCATGGAGGTCGAATGGCATCCAGCCCGGTTTCGGCGATGGGCCTGATGAAATGCAAAACCTGTGGGAGCGGGCTTGCTCGCGAAAGCGGTGTGTCAGGCAATATTAATGTCGACTGACACACCCTCTTCGCGAGCAAGCCCGCTTCCACAGGGGATTGTGGTGTGTCTGATCAGCCTTGATTCTGCGGAAACAGGCTGCGGCGGGTTTCTTCGTCAAATTCCGCCTTGAGCACCAGTTTCTCCTTCAAGCCCTGGGCGCGCTGGGCCGCCGGGCGTGCACTGATTTCGTCGAACAGGCGTTTGACGTTCGGGTACGCCGCCAGGCCGTTCTCGCCGAGGATGTACGGCGCGTAGTTGGCCCAGCCCCAGAGGGCCATGTCGGCGATGCTGTAGGTGTCGCCGGCCAGGTAGTGATGCTCGGCCAGGCGCTGGTCGAGCACGCGGTAGTGGCGTTCAACTTCTTTCAAGTAACGGTTTTTCGCGTAGGCCAGGTCTTCCGGTGCGTGGTGCAGGAAGTGCACGGCTTGGCCGGAAAACGGCGACAGGCCGGTGGCGATGAACATCAGCCAGGACAGCAACTCAGCCTGACCGGCCACGGAGGTCGGCAGGAAACGCTGATGTTTTTGCGCCAGGTGCAGCAGGATCGCCTGGGAGTCGAACACCGTGGCATCGCCGTCCACCAGGGCCGGGACCTTGGCGTTCGGGTTGATCGCCAGGAACGCTGGCAAGTGTTGCTCGCCTTTGAAGGTATCGACGCCGATCAACTCGTAAGACGTTTGCAGTTCTTCAAGCAACAGGGCGACTTTCATCGGGTTCGGCGAAGGATGGAAAAAGAATTTCATGGGGAAGGCCTCAGTCAGTGGGTTTGAACTGAGGCTGATGGTGAGCGAAACCTGTTCGATTGACGTACGAGGTTGTTGGCCTACTCGTTCGAAGTGATCGAACGAGTTGTTGGTGCAGTTTTCGCCAGCAAACGCCGGGTCACCCCGAGCATGCCCACGGACACCGCTACGCCAAGGGCAAACGCCGGCAGCCCGAGGCTGGGCAAGGTCAGCGCCAGCACCAGGCAGAACGCCGCGAACGAATACATGCCGGTGGCGGTGGCGCGCAACAACGCGGCGGTGAAGGCGGGTCCACGAGTTTGCTGGGAGAACACTGCCATCACGCTGCCCAACACCGGAAACACCGCGAGCAGGCCGCTCCAGCGTTCGCCCACGGTGCTGGCCAGCAATGTTACGGCCAACGTCAGCAGCGCACCGGCCGCCATGCGCAGCAGCAGTTTGTCGGACTTGGGTTTCGGGCCTGAAATAATCGGCTGGATTGAAGGAAACAGATAAGGCGCGGCCAGCAGGGCGGTGGCGGCGGCGATAACCGAGAACGTCAGGGACGGCGGGATCAGCGACAACACCACGGCCGTGGTGGCCCACACCAACAAAGAAATCGCCAGCGCCCACGGCCAACCAGCGCGTTGCGCCACTTGGGCATAGGTCACGCAGAAGGCAATCATTGCGAACATCGCAGACAACGCGGCGGTCGCCGCTTGTGCGGCAAACACCTGGCCTTGCTCAATGGCGAGGAAAAACAGAATCGGCCCGACCACCACCGGCAACCCCGACAGCCACCCGGCCACACTCGGCCCCCAGCGCTTGCCCGCCAAGGAAATCAGCAGCAGAAACCCGGGAATCACCAGCAGTTTGAGCATCAGCACGCACGCACCTCCGACCTGTGTGAGGCGGCAACGTTAGCATTGTGGATGGGGGATTGCTCTAGAGGTTTTCGGATTTTGTATACAAAAACGCTTGTCTGCAAAAATTGTACGCGTCGTTGTTTTGCGTATAAGTTTTAGGGAGGATTTCAGCGCAAATCGAGCGGCCATGAACAGATCACGTCTTCGATACAGTCTCTGGCTGCTGGCCTTGCTCGGCTCACAAGCGCTGGCCAGTTGGCAGGAGACAGTGCCCGGGGCGCAGATCATCGGTGCCGGTGAATTCAAGGTGTTCGGCTTCGATGTCTACAACGCCCGGCTCTGGAGTGCGGCGCGGCCGCTGGCGTCAGACCAGCCGTTTGCTCTGGAACTGATCTACCAGCGCAGCATTTCCCGGGAGGATCTAGTGCAGGCCAGCGTCGATGAAATCAAGCGCCTGTCCGGCGCCTCGGTCAGCGCCGGGCAATTGGCCGGGTGGCAGGCACAGATGCAACAGTCGTTCGTCGATGTCCAGGCTGGCACGCGCATCACTGGTGTGTATTTGCCGGGGCAGGGCGCGCGGTTTTTTGTCGGCCAGCAACTGCAACACGAAGTGAAGGACCCGCAATTCGCCCGGGCGTTTTTCGATATCTGGCTCGATCCGCGAACCCGTAATCCCGAGTTGCGCCAGCAATTATTGGGCTCATCCCCGTGATCTGGCCCCCCGTAGGAACTGCCGAAGGCTGCGATCTTTTGATCTTGATCTAAAAAGCAAAATCAAAAGATCGCAGCCTTCGGCAGCTCCTACAGGGGTTGGTGTGTAGCCTGGGGACGCTCGAAACGTCTAAGCTGCGCCTTTGCTTCTGTCGACGGATGTTTGCGTGAAATTCAGCTTTTTGCCCAAAGTCGCCACTGCGCCGTTTTGCCCGCCGGAAGTGGCCGGCAGTGTTACCGTTGACCCCGGTGCGACGTTCTTCAAGCGTCTGCTGCGTTTTGCCGGCCCCGGTTTGCTGGTGTCGATCGGCTACATGGACCCGGGCAACTGGGCGACGGCCATTGAGGCCGGTTCGCGGTTTGGCTATAGCTTGTTGTTCGTGGTGCTGCTGGCGAGCTTGGCGGGGATGGTGGTGCAGTGTTTGTGCTCGCGGTTGGGCATCGCCACTGGCCGTGACCTGGCGCAATTGTCCCGGGAGCGCTACAGCACCCGGACCGCACGAACCCAATGGGTGCTGGCGGAAATCTCGATTATCGCCACCGATCTTGCCGAAGTGCTCGGCTGCGCTTTGGCGTTCCATTTGCTGCTGGGCTGTTCGCTGACCTTCGGCATCGCCTTGACCGCGTTCGACACGCTGCTGGTGCTGGCCTTGCAGAACCGTGGCTTCCGCCGACTGGAAGCGATCATGCTGGTGTTGGTCGGCACCATCGGCGTGTGTTTCTTCGTCGAGTTGCTGCTGATCAAACCCTACTGGCCGGACGTCGCACGTGGCTTTACCCCGTCGCTGTCGGCCATTGGCGATGCAGCGCCGTTGTACATCGCCATCGGTATTCTCGGGGCCACGGTGATGCCGCATAACCTGTATTTGCACACCTCGATCGTGCAGACCCGGATGATCGGCAAGGACCTGGCGAGCAAACAGGACGCGGTCAAACTGGCGCGCATCGACACCATTGGCTCCCTGGCCCTGGCGTTGCTGGTCAACGCGGCGATCCTGATTCTGGCGGCCGCCGCATTCCACGCCACCGGGCACGGCGATGTGGTGGACATCCAGGACGCCTATCACCTGCTCGACCCGCTGGTGGGCGGGGCCTTGGCCAGTGTGCTGTTCGGCGTCGCGCTGCTGGCCTCGGGGCAGAGTTCGACCTTCACCGGCACCATCGCCGGCCAGGTGATCATGGAGGGTTACCTGAACTTGCGGATTCCCTGCTATCAACGGCGATTGATTACACGCGGACTGGCGCTGATCCCGGCGTTCATCGGCGTGTGGCTGATGGGCGATAACGCGATTGGCAAGTTGCTGGTGATGAGTCAGGTGGTGTTGAGCTTGCAGTTGCCGTTTGCGCTGTACCCGTTGATCAGCATGACCAACGATCAAAAACTCATGGGGCCGTTTGTGAACCGGCTGCCGACGCGGGTGTTGGCGTGGGGGTTGTTCGGGGTGATCAGTTCGGCGAATGCGTGGCTGATTTTGCAACTGGTGGTTTGAGCCCTGGAGGTGTGTTGGCTGGGCTGGCCTCTTCGCGAGCAAGCCCGCTCCCACAGGGGAATTGGGTTGTATCCAGATATTGAGTTCACTGCAGGCCCACTGTGGGAGCGGGTTTGCTCGCGAAGAACGATAACGCGGTCACCCGCCAAACGCCTGCATCACAAAATCAATAAACACCCGGGTCTTGGCCGGCATCAACGTGCGGCTCGGGTAGTACAGCGAGATCGGCCCTGCATCGGCATGCCAGTCCGGCAGCAGACGCACCAGCTCGCCGCGCTGGATTTGCGTGACCACGTCAGGCAGCACCAGCAACGTCACTCCCAGACCCAAAAGCGCAGCTTCGCGCATCGCGGCCGGGTCGTTGAGCACGATGTTCTCATTCAGGACCGCGCTCGCTTCCTGGTCTGCACCATCGCGCATTACCCACTGACGAATCCGCCCGGTGCGGATGCCGCGCATCACAATGCCGGTGTGACCAAGTAAGTCCGCCGGAGTGACGGGCAGGGTGCGTCCGGCCAGGTAAGCCGGTGACGCCACGGCGACGATATCCGCCGCCGCCAACCTCCGCGAGATGACTCCGGGTGTCAGTTCAAAACCACCACCGATGGCCGCGTCATAGCCTTCGGCAATCAAGTCGACCTGACGATTTTCGAAATGCCACTCCGGCCGAATCAACGGATAACGCGCCAGAAATTTCGGCAGCAGTGGCAACACATGGCCGATGCCAAAGGTCGGCGCCAGGCTGACCTTGAGCACGCCCGCCGGCTCACCACGATCACTGCTCACGGCACTGATCGCCGCCTGCAACGCCTCCAGATTGCCGCCGATGCTCGCCAGAAAACGGTCCCCGGCTTCGGTCAGCGACAGCTTGCGGGTCGAGCGCTGGAACAGCCGCACACTGAGGTTGCGTTCCAGCATCGCCACATTGCGACTGACCGCAGCCGGTGTCAGCGCCAGCAAACGCGCGGCAGCGGAAAAGCTGCCGGTTTCGGCGCTGCGCACAAAGGATTCGAGGTTGGCGAGGGTTTCCATAGTGAGCACCTGCAAGTGATGCTTGAAGATAATTCAAGTCATTACCGGCTAATCAAGCGCTAATGGCAAGTGCAGTATTCACTCCAACGACAACCTGTATCGGAGTGAATAACCATGAGTACTATCGGAATCATCGGCGCTGGCGCCATCGGCTCAGCTTTTGCCCGGGCCCTGTCCCGGAAAGGGATTGAATCGGTCATCGCCAACAGCCGCGGTCCGCAAACCCTGGCGTCGCTGGCGGAAGAACTCGGGCCAACCGCCCGTGCCGGCAGCCGTGAAGAAGCGGCCGCGCAAGACATCGTGTTGGTCGCGGTCAACTGGTCGAAACTGCCGACGGCACTGGCGGGTCTGCCGGACTTTGGCGGGCGGATCGTTATCGATGCCAACAACTCGATCGAAGCGCCAGCGTTCAAGGCAGTGGATTTGCAGGGCCGTACGTCCAGCGAAGTGTTCGCCGAATGGGTGCCGGGGGCGCGAGTGGTGAAGGCGTTCAATCACCTGGCGGCGCGCTTGCTGGAGAGCGATCCGGCGGCGGAAGGGGGCAAGCGGGTGCTGTTTTTCTCGGGCGATGATGCCGAAGCGAAAGGGCAAGTGGCGGAGTTGATCGAGCGGTTGGGTTTTTGCGGGATTGATCTTGGAGAACTGAGTGTCGGAGCGCGGTTGGCGCAGTTCCCGGGTGGGCCGCTGCCGATTCTGAATCTGGTGAAATTTGGCTAACGGGACACAACGGTAATTCCATCGTAGGAGCGGATTTACAGTTTTAGGGATGTGTAACCCGGTGTTGTGGCGAGGGGGCTTGCCCCCGTTGGGTTGCGTAGCAGCCCCAAAAATCTCAGCTGTTGTCGAAGATTTTTGGGAGCGCTGCGCACTCCAGCGGGGGCAAGCCCCCTCGCCACAGGTTGAACGCTTTACGCCCGTTCGATCGCCAGTGCGACGCCTTGACCACCACCGATGCACAGGGTGGCGAGGCCTTTTTTGGCGTCACGCTTGATCATTTCATGCAGCAGCGTCACCAGCACCCGGCAACCCGACGCACCGATCGGGTGGCCCAGGGCGATGGCGCCACCGTTGACGTTGACCTTGTTCAGGTCCCATTCCAGGTCCTTGGCAACTGCCAAAGATTGCGCGGCGAACGCTTCGTTGGCTTCGATCAGGTCAAGTTGATCGATGGACCAGCCGGCCTTGCTCAGGCAGCGGCGAGTCGCCGATACCGGGCCGATGCCCATGATCGCCGGGTCGACACCCGCGTTGGCGTAAGCGGCGATTTTCGCCAGGACCGGCAGGCCCAGGGCCTTGGCTTTTTCCGCGCTCATCAGGATCACGGCGGCAGCACCGTCGTTCAGGGACGAGGCGTTACCGGCGGTCACCGAACCGTCCTTCTTGAAGGCTGGTTTCAGTTTGCCCAGGGCTTCGGCGGTGGTGCCGGCCCGTGGCTGTTCGTCGGTGGCGAAGGACAGCGGATCGCCCTTGCGCTGCGGGATCAGGATCGGCGTGATCTCATCGACAAAACGCCCGGCTTCGATGGCGGCGGAGGCTTTTTGCTGGGAGGCCGCGGCGAAGGCGTCCTGTTGCTCGCGGGTCAGGCTGTACTTGTCCGCCAGGTTCTCGGCGGTAATGCCCATGTGGTAGTCGTTGAACGCATCCCACAGGCCGTCGCTGATCATGGTGTCGACGATTTGCGCGTGACCCATGCGCAGACCGGTGCGCGCGCCCGGCATCACGTAGTTGGACAGGCTCATGTTTTCCTGGCCGCCGGCAATGATCACGTCGGCATCGCCGCAGCGAATCGCCTGGGTCGCCAGGTGCAGGGCTTTCAAGCCCGAACCGCAGACCTTGTTCAAAGTCATCGCCGGCACGCTGAACGGCAGGCCTGCCTTGATCGCCGACTGGCGCGCAGGGTTTTGCCCGGCACCGGCGGTGAGCACCTGGCCCATGATCACTTCATCGACTTGCGCCGGGTCGAGCCCGGTTTGCGCCAGCAACTGACGGATCACCGCCGCGCCCAGGTCAACAGCGGACACACCGGCCAACGCACCCTGGAAACTGCCGATGGCGGTACGGGTGGCGGCAACAATAACGACGTCTTGCATGGAATGATTCCTCACTGGGCAGCGAATTGCATTTCCGGAACGTGATCCGGCACGATCAGTTTACCGGCGGTCTTGGCGACAATCTCTTCAACACTGACACCCGGCGCGCGTTCCTTGAGAATGAACGCACCGTTTTCGATTTCGAGGTAGGCCAGGTCAGTCAGCACACGCTTGATGCACCCGGCGCCGGTCAGCGGCAGGCTGCATTTGGACAAGAGCTTGGACTCACCGTCCTTGGACGCGTGGGTCATGATCACGATGATGTTGTCTGCGCCGGCCACCAGGTCCATGGCACCGCCCATGCCCTTGACCAGCTTGCCAGGGATCATCCACGAAGCGATGTTGCCTTCAACGTCGACTTCGAAGGCGCCCAGCACGGTCAGGTCGACGTGCCCGCCGCGAATCATCGCGAAGGACTCGGCCGAGGAAAAGATCGACGCGCCGATACGCGCGGTCACGGTTTGCTTGCCGGCGTTGATCATATCGGCATCGATGGTTTCTTCAGTAGGAAAAGGACCCATGCCCAGCAGGCCGTTTTCCGACTGCAGCATGACTTCCATGCCTTCGGGAATGTAGTTGGCGACCAGGGTCGGAATGCCGATGCCCAGGTTCACGTAAAAGCCGTCCTGCATTTCGCGGGCGACGCGTTGAGCCATTTGTTCGCGGGAAAGTGCCATTGTTGTTATTCCTTCATTCGGTCCGGGGGCAGGGGATCACTTACGCACGGTGCGCTGTTCGATGCGCTTCTCGAACGTGCCGCAAATGACCCGATCGACGTAGATGCCAGGGGTGTGGATCTGCGCCGGGTCCAGCTCGCCGGGCTCGACGATTTCTTCAACTTCGACCACGGTGATCTTGCCCGCGGTGGCGGCCAGCGGGTTGAAGTTCTGGGCGGTGTGGCGATAGATGACGTTACCGAAATGGTCGGCTTTCCAGCCTTTGACGATGGCGAAGTCGCCGGTGATGGATTCTTCCATCAGGTACTTGCGACCGTGAAATTCACGCACTTCCTTGCCTTCGGCAACTGGGGTGCCGACGCCGGTGGCGGTGAAGAAGGCCGGGATGCCAGCGCCGCCCGCGCGCATTTTTTCGGCGAGGGTGCCTTGAGGGGTCAAAACGACTTCGATTTCGCCTTTCAGCAGTTGGTCTTCGAACAGTTTGTTCTCGCCGACGTAGGAAGCAACGACCTTGCGGATCTGCCGGTCTACCAGCAGCACGCCGAGACCGAAACCGTCGACGCCGCAATTGTTGGAAACCACCGTGAGGTCGCGGGTGCCTTTGCGCTTGATCTCGGCGATGAGGTTTTCCGGGATCCCGCACAGGCCGAAGCCACCGGCGATCACAGTCATGCCGTCTTCAAGACCTGCAAGGGCTTCCTCGTAGGAACTCACACGCTTGTCGAAACCTGCCATATGCACCTCTTTTATTCTTTATGGGCGGCTGGCTAGCCGTAGTGGAAGTGAGTGTCGCGCCGGTGTATTCATTTGTTAAGTTGATTTTTAAGGTTGATTGATAGATAAAACTCACCAATCAGTCTTGTGGGAACGGGCCTGCTCGCGAAGGCGAACTAAAGGGCTCACCCATCGTTCTGTAGGAGCAAAGCTTGCTCGCGATGGCGATTTCAAGGACGCCTTCGCGGGCAAGCCTTGCTCCTACAGATAGCACATACGCCAATTACAGGAGCCATTCGCCATGACCGTCAAGCAGATCCGCGCCTTCCTGGCCGTGGCCCAGAGCCTGAGTTTCGCCGTGGCCTGCGAGCGGTTGCACCTGTCGCAATCGGCGTTGAGCCTGACCATCAAGGCCCTCGAAGAAGGCCTCGGCGGGCGCCTGTTCAGCCGCAACACGCGCAATGTGGCGCTGACCCCGGAAGGCGAATCCCTGGTGCCGCTGGCCCGTCGGCTGATTGCCGATTGGGATAATGCCGAAGACGAACTGCGCCAGCGCTTCACCTTGCAGCGCGGGCGCGTGACGGTGGCGGCAATGCCATCGTTTGCCGGCAACCTGCTGCCGCCGATCCTCAAGACTTTCCGCGCGCGTTACCCAAAGGTCAACGTCACGGTGAACGACGTGATCAACGAGCAGGTACTGGAAATGGTCCGCGACCGCCAAGTTGAACTCGGCGTGTCGTTCGAGCCGGCCCACAGCACGTCGCTGGAGTTTACGCCGTTGTACATCGACCGGTTTGTCGCGGTGGTGCCCCATGATTCACCGCTGGCGACACTGGACGATATCGACTGGCAAACCTTATTGAAGGAACCGTTTATTACCTTGCAGCGACCGTCCACGGTACGGGTGATGCTCGAAGAACACTTGCAGGCTCGCGGTATGAAACTGCCCGTGGAGTTTGAAAGCCATCAACTGGCGACCGTCGGGCGGATGGTCGCCAGCGGGTTGGGCGTGAGCGCGGTGCCGGCCTTGTGCGTACGGCAAATGCAGGAGCTGGGAGCGCACTGCATTATCTTGCGCGACCCGGTGGTAGAGCGGGCGATCGGTGTACTGACCAAACCGGGCCATGAACTGTCGGCGGCGGCGCAGGCGTTGTTTGATATTTTCAAGGAGGCCGATCTAGGCCAGCGGCTGTCCATCGAGTGAACACAACCCCCCTGTGGGAGCGGGCTTGCTCGCGAAGGCGGTGCGTCAGCCAATATCAATATCGACTGACACACCGCCTTCGCGAGCAAGCCCGCTCCCACAGGGGGGTCAGCAATTTTTATTGGGAGAGGCGCTGTGTCAGCAGAGGCAGAAGTTGTTCGCAGGACGCCTCAATCTTCATATCCAGAATCTCATCCGCCCGCGTCTTGCCCAGATTGATCGCAATCAACGGTTTGCCCTGATCCACCACCGCCCGGCAGAGCCGAAACGCCGAATACGCCATCAACGATGAGCCTACCACCAGCAATCCCGCCGCTTTCTCAACCGCCGCCATGGCCTTGGCCGCTGTCGCCTGCGCGACGTTCTCGCCGAAAAACACCACGTCCGGTTTCATCCGTTGCTCACCGCAGTGGGGGCAGTGTGGTACTTGGAAGCGCGCTTCAAACGCCGGGTCGAGCAGGGTGTCGCCATCCGGCGCTTGCACCGCATCGACGCCGGCCAGGTACGGGTTCTGCGCTTCCATCAGTTGCTGAATCGCATCGCGCTCGCTGCGCTGGCCGCAGTCCAGGCACAGCACCCGGTGCAGGCTACCGTGGAGTTCGATCACGTCATGGCTGCCGGCCTGGTCGTGCAAGGTATCGACGTTCTGGGTGATCAGCCCGCCGATCTGCTGTGAACTCTGCAAACTGGCCAGCGCCTCATGGGCCGCGTTCGGACTGGCCAGGCGTACGCGCGGCCAACCGAGCATCGCCCGCGCCCAGTAACGGCGCCGCGATTCGGGGGCGGCGAGGAACTCCTGGTACATCATCGGTTGCCGGCCCCGGCGTACGCCCTGGTTGTCGCGGTAGTCCGGAATGCCCGACGGCGTGCTGATACCCGCGCCGGTCAGCACCGCGAACGGCTGGTCAGCCATTAACTGCTGAAGACGGTCGAGTTGTTCGCGAATGGGGCGGTCGAGCATGTTCAACACTCCGGGAGACCTTGAGTGTTTGCAGGGTAGCATTTGCCGATCACAACGCGGCTCTCGCAGATAACGCCACTTGTAGCAGCTGGCGAAGCCTGCGTTCGACTGCGCAGCAGTCGTAAAACCTGAGTTTGCGGTCTTTCTGATAAACCGCGTCAGCTGATTTCACGACTGCTGCGCAGCCGAACGCAGGCTTCGCCAGCTGCTACAAAGGCTGTGTTCACCTCGTTTCAGGTGCTTATTTACGGGCTTCAAGAATCAGGTTGAACGGCGTTTCCGTCGCCCGGCGGAAGTGCTTGAACCCAGCCTCAGTAAACACCTTGCGCAACCGCGCCTCGCCGGCCTGGGCGCCGAGCCCGAGGCCGACTTCCTGGGACAGCGAGTTCGGCGTGCAGATAAACGTCGAGGCCGCATAGAACAGCCGTCCCACCGGGGTGATGTTGTCGTCGAGGGAGTCGTTGGCGTAAGGCTCCACCAGCAGCACCGAACCGTCCGGTTTCAGCGAGTCGTAAGCGTGCCGTGCCGCGCCCACCGGGTCGCCCATGTCGTGCAGGCAGTCGAAGTAGCAGACCAGGTCATAGTCGGTGCCCGGGTAACTTTTCGCCGTGCCCTGAAAGAACCGCGCACGACCGGCCACGCCACCGGCTTCGGCGCGTTGGGTGGCCACGGTGACGGAAGGTGCGTGGTAGTCGAAGCCGACGAACCGCGAATCCGGGAATGCCTGGGCCATGATCACCGTGGAGGCGCCATGACCGCAGCCGATGTCCGCGACCTTGGCCCCAGCCTCGAGTTTGGCGACCACGCCTTCCAGCGCCGGCAACCATTCGGCGACCAAGTGCGCCTTGTAGCCGGGGCGGAAGAACCGTTCCGTGCCGCTGAACATGCACGGATGGTGCTCGCCCCAGGGCAGGGCGCCGTCGCCGCGGAAGGCCTTGACCAGTTTGTCCTTGTCATGAAAAAACGACGCGACCACCCCGACACCACCGGCCACATACACCGGCGAGTCTTCGATCGCCAATGCCAGGGCTTGTTCTTCGGGCAGGCGGAACTGGCCGTCCTGATGCTCCATGTAACCGGAAGCGGCATGGGCGCTGAGCCATTCGCGCACCAGGCGAGGGTGACAACCGGTCTTGTCGGCGAGTGCTTCGGGGGTGACAGGCTGACTGTCAGCCATGGCCCGGTACAGGCCAAGTTCTTCACCGAGAATGACATTGGCCAGCATCGCCGCGCCGCCCATGTCGTTTACCAGTTTGCCCATGAAATCGTTAAGTCTGGCCTCGTCCATCACGTGTGCTCCTGTGGCAGGATCACGGTCCAGAGGCAGTGTTTATCGAGGCGTGCGCCTCTGGGCGGTGGTCGTGGGTATGAACAGGACGATGACCCCGTCCTGCGTGGGTTAAGTTTAGTCCGGCCCCCGCACACTGCGGTTTGGGGCGACGAAAGCCACAGGGGCCTGACTGACACCGAACCCTGTAGGCGCAAGGCTTGCCCGCGATGGCGGTATATCAGGCAACATTTTTGTCGACTGATGCGCCGCCATCGCGGGCAAGCCTCACTCCTACAGGGTTTTGTGTGGTGGGAGTTGTGTATCGCAGTGTGTACGGTGCGGCGGTTGATACATGCGCTGCCGATTTCTGCAAAAACCGAACACAGGTCCGATACACCGATTCGATTAACTCGACTCTCATTTATCCACACAGAATGGGAGCGACATCATGCAGACCTCTGATTTATCAACGAAGGCCAGCGTCGGCCTCGGCTTGCGTCGCGGTTTATTGAAGGACCTCCAGGCTGCCCCGGCCGGTGACTTTGATTTTCTGGAAGTCGCCCCGGAAAACTGGATCGGCATCGGTGGCGCTCATGGCGCGGCGTTGCGGACTCTGGCCGAGCGCTATCCGTTGTCCTGCCACGGGTTGTCCCTGTCGTTGGGCGGGTCGGCGCCGCTGGATGTCGGGTTTCTGCAAGAGGTGCGGGTTTTCCTCGATCACTACAAGGTGCCGCTGTACAGCGAACACCTGAGTTACTGCAGCGATGACGGTCATCTGTACGATTTGCTGCCACTGCCGTTTACCGAAGAAGCGGTGCATCACGTCGCCTCGCGGATTCGTCGGTCCCAGGACATTCTCGGCCGTCGTTTGGCGGTGGAAAACGTTTCCTATTACGCCGCCTCCCGGCAAGACATGGACGAACTGACCTTCACCAACGCGGTGCTGCGGGAAGCCGATTGCGACCTGTTGCTGGACGTTAACAATGTGTATGTGAACTCGATCAATCACGGTTTTGATCCGCACACCTTTCTGGCCGGTATCGATGAGGGACGTGTGGTGGCGATGCACGTGGCAGGGCATTTCGATGAGTCTGATACGTTGAAAATCGACACCCACGGCGCCTCGGTGAAACCAGTGGTGTGGTCATTGCTGGCCGAGGCCTATGCCCGGTTCGGCGCGCGGCCGACGCTGTTGGAACGTGACTTCAACTTCCCGGCGTTTTCGGAGTTGGTGGCTGAGTTGCAGACGATTCGGCGGTTGCAAGGCGCGGAGGTGAATCGTGGATAAGTCTTCGCTGAATCAGCAACAGAATGCCCTGACACGTTATCTGCGCGATCCCGAACATTGCGCGCCGCCGACGGAGATGGACGGTGCGCGGGTGCAGGTTTACCGGGATCTGGTGTTCAACAATTTGTCGTTGTTGCTCAGCGGGACTTTTCCGGTGCTGGTGAAGATTCTGGGGGATGAGGATTGGCGTTCGCTGGTGCGGATCTTCCTGCGGGACTACCGCGCCCACACGCCAAAATTTGGTGAGATCGCCAGGGAGTTTGTCGAGTTTCTTGCTTCGCAACCACAAGGCTTGAATGACGGGACCTGGCCAGCGTTTATGGTCGAGCTGGCACATTACGAGTGGGTTGAGATGGTGTTGCAACAGTCCGAGGCCGAGCCTTTGCCGGTCACCGACAGCGAATTATTGCTGGTGCAGCCTTTGCAGGTTTCACCGCTCGCCTGGCCGCTGGCGTATGGCTGGCCGGTACATTTGTTGGGGCCGGATTATCGTCCTGACGCGGCACCTGATCAGCCAACCTTGCTGCTGGTTCGACGCACTGAAGACTGGAGCGTGAAATTCTCAGCGTTGAGTCCGTTGGCGTGGCGGTTATTGCAGCGGATTGGGGAATTTCCAGAGCTGGATGGACGCGCGCAGCTGGAAGGGCTGGCAGTGGAGGCGGGCGCTGCCGGGGCCCAGGAGTTCATGGATAACGGCTTGGCGTTGTTGCGGCAGATGCATTTGGAAGGTGTGCTCGGCATCGTGGCTTGAGTACAAATCCTCAAGCCAACCGCAAATCGCCTGTGGGAGCCGTGTTCTGCGTCGATCGATAGATAGGTGTGCGCCGCTGCTCCCACAGGGGAGACGGCGGCGTTTATCGGGTTGCTGGCAACTTGAGTTCTGCGCAGAGGCCTCCGCCTTCGCGGTTACTCAAGGTCAACGACCCGCCAATCGCCAACGCCAACTGTTGCGCAATAGCCAACCCCAAACCTGTCCCGCCGGTACTGCGGTTGCGTGAGTTCTCTACGCGATAAAACGGTTCCATCACTTGCTTCAACTCGTCTTCGGCAATCCCCGGCCCACGGTCCATGACCTTCACCGACAAACTGCCATCAGCCTTCGCTTCCACCTGCAACTCGGCGGCCCCGGCGAACTTCAAAGCGTTGTCCGTCAGGTTCACCAACACCCGGCGCAGGGCGTGGGGCCGGGTATCGATCACCGCGGCGGTTTTGCCGCTCAGTTGTACGTCTTTACCCATGTCCTGATAGTCGAACACCAGGCTGTCGAGAAACGAATCCAGGTCCGTGCGCCGGCTCTCTTCAGTCGCGCCGTGAATGCTGCGGGCATACGCCACGCCTTCGCGTACCAAGTGTTCCATCTCGCCGAGGTCATTCCACAGTTTGTCTTTCTCGCTGGAATCGTCCATGAATTCGGCCCGCAGCTTCATGCGGGTGATCGGGGTTTGCAGATCGTGGGAAATCGCTGCCAGCAGTTGCATGCGCTCTTTGAGGTACGCCGCGATCCGTGCCTGCATGGCGTTGAACGCCCGGGCGGCATAAGCGACTTCGGTCGGGCCTTTTTCGTCGAGGGGCACCGCGTGGGTGTTGGGGTCTAGGGTTTCCACGGCCAGGGCGAGGCGGGTGAGGGGACGGATGGCGATTCGCACCGCCAGCCAGGTGCAGGCGATCATCAGCGCCAGTTGGCCCAGCAACACGATGGGCAGCCACGGTGACAACGGCACCATTGCCGGGCGCACGTCGATGGTCACCGGGCTGCCATCTGCCAGTTTCAGGTGCACCTGGAAGTGTTTCTGCGGCCCGGGGATGTCGGTCACAGTCATCGGGTAATCCTTGCCGATGGCGTCCTTGATCGAGGTCACGGCGATGGGTGTATCGCGCATGGCCGTGCCCGGTGAGCCTTCGTCAAGCAGATAGCGGTAATTGCGCCGTTCCAGTTGTTGCAGCCAGCCTGCACGCTCATTGGCCGGTAACCGGTCGAGGATGGCAATGGAAGTAGAAACGTCGGTTTCCAGGTTGCCAAGCATGGTGTTTTTCGAGCTTTCGTAACGCTCGTAATACTGCGCGCCGAAGGACAATGCCTGCGCGAGGATCAGACAGATCAAGAAGATCAGCGACAGCCGGGATGCCAGGGTGCGCGGCCAGTGCATCGAAAGACTCATGAAGGCGCACCCAGCACTTCCACCGGCAGGGAAAACACGTAGCCTTCGCTGCGCACGGTCTTGATGTAGGCCGGTTCGCGGGCATCGTCGAGCAAGCGCTGGCGCAGGCGGCTCACCAGCAAATCGATGGAGCGGTCGAACAGATCGGCGTCGCGGCCCTGGGTCAGGTTCAGCAACTGATCGCGATTGAGCACCCGTTGCGGGTGATCGAGGAACACCCGCAGCAAGCGGTATTCCGCGCCGCTGAGGGCGACCATGGTGCCGTCGGTATCGAGCAGGTGACGGGCCGAGGTGTCCAGGCGCCAGCGTCCGAAGGCCAGCAGACGACCGCTTTCGGTGACCACCAGGTTGGGCGGCAGCATTCGTGTGCGGCGCAGCACGGCGTTGATTCGTGCGAGCAATTCACGGGCGGCGAACGGCTTGACCAAGTAGTCGTCGGCGCCCATTTCCAGACCGATGATGCGATCAGTTTCGTCGTTGCGCGCCGTGAGCATCAGCACCGGCGTGGCTTTGTGTTTGCCGGCGCGCAACTCGCGGCAGAGCAGCAAGCCATCGTCGCCCGGCATCATGATGTCGAGCACGATCAGGTCCACCGGCGTGGTCTCCAGGAACGCCCGCATCTGCCGCCCATCCGCCACGACAGTGGTGCGCAGACCATTCTTCTTCAGATAGTTGCCTACCAGTTCCCGAATCTCGCGGTCATCGTCAACGATGAGAATGTGATCGACATGTTCCATTGGCGCAAACCTCTGTAGGTGGGTTGTCGCGCAGTCTATCGAGCCTTGGCCCGTTCGCCCGCTGCCCTTTGTATTGCAGTGTATCTGGCGTCTCGGCGGATACACGCAGACGCAAAAACATGAATTTTCGGGGGTTTTGTATCGCTGTGTATCAGGCGGCGGCTTTGATACGTAGCGATTTACTCAAGCCCGTTCCCGACACAGACGGGATACCTCACAGGCTTCTAATAGGTTCCATCGAGGTAAACCAACCCGCCTCGGACAACTAATCATTGAAGCCTTGAGGACACCACCATGAATACCAAAGCCATCTACGCCGCTTGCCTGTTTGCCGCCCTGAACATCTGCACCTTGTCGGCCCGTGCCGAAGCCGAGGTCACCCCGAAAACCTACACCTACGGCACGCATTTGGACATCCAGAAAGTCGTGTCGCTGACACAGGACGCCGGCCCCTCCTGCTCGATTGTGAATGCCCGGCTGACCTACCTGGACTCCCAGGGCAAAACCCGGGCCTTGGACTACAGCAAGTTCTCCGATGACTGCCATGACGGCAACTGAGTCCTTCGCCCAATCCCTATTTGAAACAGGTAGAACACCATGAACAACGTGACTCGCTATTTGACCGCCATTGCCTTCTCCGTTGGCGGCGCGGCTGCCCATGCCAACGCTGCGGTTGAACAGGATAGCTGTGGCAGTGCCACGTGCTTCCAACTGACGCCGGTGGCGCACAAGGACACCAATGCGTTCCTGGCCGAGGATGGTTACAGCCGCACGTCGCAGGGGCTGATGGCGGATAACCAGACTGCCTGATGCCGGATACCGATTCTGTGAATACCCCATGTCCCCTGTGGGAGCGAGCCTGCTCGCGAAGGGGCAGTGTCAGCCGACATTGATGCCGGATGTGCCGACCTCTTCGCGAGCAGGGGATATGCGCTAGCCCCCCAATTTGATTCCAAAGGTAATCCCCCATGTTACTCATCGCCTTCCTGGGCGGGATTTTGACCGTCCTCAGCCCCTGCATCCTCCCGGTCGTGCCGTTCCTGTTCGCCGGGGTTGAACGCAACCGCTCTTCGATCCTGCTTACCCTGGGCGGGATGGTCCTGACCTTCGCCCTGATCTCCAGTGTGGCCGTGGTCAGCAGTGACTGGGTGGTCCAGGCCAACAATACTGGCCGCCACGTCGCGCTGATCGTTATGGTGTTGTTCGCCCTGTCGTTGATCTCTGCGCGCATCGGTGGCTGGCTGGCAGGTCCATTCGTGCTGCTGGGTAATCGCCTCGACCCGAATACCCGCAAAATGTCCGGCCCGTTGAGCTCGCTGATGATCGGCGTCGCCACGGGATTGCTCTGGGCACCGTGCGCCGGGCCGATTCTTGGTGTGATCCTCACTGGTGCGATGCTGCAAGGCGCCAATGCGCAAACCAGCCTGCTGTTGGTGGCCTACGGCCTGGGCAGTGCGCTGTCTCTGGGTACCTTGATTTTCGCCGGTCGCGGGCTGGTTAACCGCTTGAAAGCATCGATCCCGGTCACCGGTTGGTTGCGTCGTGGCACCGGCGTGGCCGTGCTGTTCGCCGCAGCGGTGATTTCAACCGGCGTCGACAAAAATTTGCTGGCCAGCACCTCGTCCGAAGGCGTCAGCAGCGTCGAGCAAGGCCTGCTGGAAAACGTACCGAAAGTGGTCGATTACTTCGTCAGCAAGGTCAAGGCCGACACCTCGATGGACAACGCCAAAGGCGCCATGCCGTCACTCAACGGTGCGGTGGAATGGCTGAACTCACCGGCCCTGACCAGCGAATCCCTGAAAGGCAAAGTGGTGCTGATCGACTTCTGGACCTACGACTGCATCAACTGTCAGCACACCTTGCCGTACGTGAAGGACTGGGCGAAGAAATACGAGAAGGATGGCCTGGTGGTGATCGGCGTCCACACCCCGGAATACGGTTTCGAAAGGATCATCGACAACGTCAAGGATCAGGTGAAAAAACTCGGCATCACCTACCCGGTGGCCATCGACAACAACTACGCGATCTGGCGCAACTTCGACAATCAATACTGGCCCGCGCACTACCTGATCGATGCCAAGGGCCAGGTGCGTTACACCCACTTTGGCGAGGGCCGCTACGACACGCAGGAACAAATGATTCAGCAGTTGCTGCAAGAGGCCAAGGCGCCTGCGGCATAACCGTTCAGATCAAAGGCTCACGGGTTCCGGACCGTGGGCTATTTTTTCATTCTGCCCGCGTCGCCACGCGGCTGGCGGCGCGCCGAACTCACGGCGAAACGCCCGACTGAACGCCGTATCGGTCTGATAACCCACTTCCTCGGCAATCCGCGCCAATGAAGTGTTGCTGCGGCGTAACAGGTTGGCCGCCAGCAACATCCGCCATTGCGTCAGGTATTGCATCGGCGAGCTGCCCACCAATTGTTGAAACCGCTCGGCCAACACGGACCTTGAAGTGTTGGCGGTGCGTGCCAGTTCTTCCAGGGTCCAGCAATGACCGGGTTTTGTGTGCAGGGCATTCAGCGCGGCGCCGACAATCCGGTCGCCGACGCCTGCCAGCCAACCGGTCCGACCTTCGCCGTGTTCGTTCATGTACAGGCGCAGTACTTCGATGAACAGCACTTCGGCCAGTTTCGCCAGCACGCCTTCGCCGCCGGGCCTTGGCGAGCGAGCTTCGGCCAGCGCGTAGCGCACTGAAGATTCCAGCCACATGCCGGCATTCGAGCCGCGCACATTGACCCGGATCACTGCCGGCAATCCCGTCAGCATCATGCCCGCCAACCGTGTATCGCACGCCAGATATCCGCACACCAGCCGCGTGACGGCACCGCCACCGCCATAACTCAACTGCCGTGGACGGCGTGCCAGCACCACGTCCAGTCGCGCGCCGCTGGCGGGTTGAAGTCCAGGCTCAGAGCTCATGCGATGGGCGTCACCCTGAGGGAAAACCACCACATCGCCGGCGTTCAGCAACAGGGGTGGATCATTGCCGAGTTCGACGTAGCACTCGCCTTCGGTGACCAAATGAAAGATCACCACCCGCTCCGCGCCGGGCTCCAGAAACGGCGCGGCCGAGTCGGCGCTGGGGGATTGGTAGCACCAGGGCGCGGTGAACCGGGCATTGATAAAAATCGCGCCGATCAGGCGCACGACGCGCAGGGTTTGTGACAGGGCGTCCATGGTGATTTCTCGTCTGGGCGGGCTTTTTGTATTGAGAGTGATTGTGAGCCTGTTGCCGCGCAGCGTGAAACCTCCGGACGATCGGGCAGGGTTGGCCGACGATCGGGCAGGACGCAGGCTCGCGCTGGCGCGATAGTTGAACAACAGGGCCACTGCTGGCCCTGTACCGATAACAAGAAGAGAGGTTGCCATGCCTAAGTTCGTCATAGAGCGCGAAATCCCGGGTGCCGGAGCACTGTCGGAACGGGATCTGAAAGCCATTTCGCAAAAGTCCTGCCGGGTTTTGCGCGAGTTAGGGCCCGAGGTGCAATGGCTGCAGAGTTACGTCACCGGCGACAAGATCTACTGCGTGTACATCGCGCCGAACGAAGAACTCATCCGGGAACATGCCAGGCAGGGCGGCTTCCCGGCCAACAGTGTGTCCCGGGTTATGGCCATCATTGATCCCACCACGGCGGAAGAGTCGTCCGTCAGAGCCTGATTCATGATCCAACCCGCGAGGGAGCCACACTTTATGAGTACACCCATTGATCTTACTGCCCTGAAAAACCGTCAGATGGCCGCCTGGGCCAGTGGCGACTACGCCGTGATCGGCACCACGTTGCAGATCGTCGGCGAGCAACTGGCCGAAGCCTGTGACCTGCGCTGCGATGAGCGGGTGCTGGATGTCGCCGCCGGCAACGGCAATGTCACGCTCGCCGCTGCCCGTCGCGGCTGCAACGTCACTTCCACCGACTATGTGGCGGCGCTACTCGAACGCGGTGAAGACCGCGCCCGGGCCGAGCGACTGGAGGTGATTTTCCAGGTGGCCGACGCCGAAGCGCTGCCCTTCGACGATGCCAGTTACGACGCCGTGCTCTCGACCTTCGGTGTGATGTTCGCGCCGGATCAGGCCAAGGCTGCCAGCGAACTGGCGCGGGTCGTTCGCCCCGGTGGGCGCATCGGCCTGGCCAACTGGACGCCGGAAGGTTTTGTCGGCCAGATGTTCAAGACCCTCGGCCAACACCTGCCACCTCCGCCGGGCGCACAACCGCCATCGAACTGGGGCAATGAAGCCTGGTTGCACACGCACTTCGACGACCACGACTTCCAGACCCAGGTGACGCGCCGCACCTTCAACTTCCGCTACCGCTCGGCCGCGCACTTCATCGACACGTTCCGCAGTTGGTACGGGCCGGTGCACAAGGCCTTTGCGGTGCTGCAGGTTGACGGTGCCATGGCACTGGAAAGGGATTTTACCGAGTTACTGAACAGGATGAATCGGGCGGGTGAGGCGTCGCTGGTGGTACCCAGTGAGTATCTGGAGGTGGTGATCACACGGCGTTGATGACAGGCCACAATAAAAAACTGTGGGAGCGGGCCAGCCGCTGATTTTGCGCAATACATCAATCCCTGTGGGAGCGAGCTTGCTCGCGAAAGCGCTTGTTCAGTCGATATTGATGTCGGCTGGCACACCGCCTTCGCGAGCAAGCCCGCTCCCACATTGGGTCCGGGCCAGCCGCTGATTTTGCGCAATACATCAATCCCTGTGGGAGCGAGCTTGCTCGCGAAGGCGGACTTTCAGACGCTGGGGATGTTGACTTCTACCTTCTTCCCCATGCTGATTCGCGGCTCCACCCCATAGCCCAACGATTCATAAAAACTCTTCACTTGCTCATTGGTGCTGACAATCTGCAAATTGATTTTCATGCACCCGCGAGCCGTCAAAGCCTGTTCGGCGTGACGAACCAGCCTGGCGCCCAAGCCTTGCCGGCGCTGCGCCGGATGCACTGCCACCGAATACAGCCAGCCGCGATGGCCGTCGTATCCGGCCATAACCGTGCCCACGACCACCTCTCCAGCCAGCGCCACAAAAAACAGCCCATCGGCGATGGCCAGTTTCTTGTCGATCACCAGGCTTGGCGTGTTGTGCGCGGTTTCGTAGCCGAACGCGGTTTCCCAGAGTTCGATGACCAAGGCGCGATGTTGTTCGTGGGTGTAATCAACAATCGGGAACATGGCGAATCCTTTCACTGTGAGGGGGGCGACGCTATCGTCATGGGAGGTGCTCTGTCCACCCGACACATTGAACCGAATCAGCGCGGAACAACCGTAGGAGCTGCCGAAGGCTGCGATCTTTTGATCCTGATCTTCAGCGTTTCCAAAAAGATCAAAGGCAAAAGATCGCAGCCTCCGGCAGCTCCTACAGTAGATCTTCAGCGTAGATACACACTCAATCCAGACTCAAACGCCTCTCCATGATGATCGTGCGTTCGGCACTGTGGAACTCATGTTATTGAAGGTGACTGACACACCGCTTTCGCGAGCAGGCTCGCTCCCACATTCAATCAGCGCTCAAGCGCAGAGCCATGATGATCGTGCGCTCAGCACCGTGGAATTCATCGCGGATTTTTTGAAAACCCAGCTTCAGGTAAAAGCCTTCAGCGGTAATGGAGGAGGGGACGCGCAAAACTTGGATGTTGGCGTCAGTGGCGATGGATTGAAGGGTTGCCATCAACTGTCGGCCGAGGCCTGTCCCTTGGTGATCGGGATCGACGAACACGCTGCGCACAACATCGCGGTCGAGGCTGGCGGTCGCAACGATCTGATGATCGACGGTCGCCACGAAGACCTGGCGTTGGCTCAGCAAGGTGAGGATGGATTCGGTGGAAAAGCTTTTCTCCACCTGAGCAATGATGTCGGGCGGGTAGTCTTGGGCGTTTGACTGGCGTAGGGACCGGATGATGACCTGGCTGATGGCGGTTGCATCGTTCGGGGATGCGCGTCGAATGTGGCTGTTCACGGAGGGCATTTCCTTATGACAGATCTCCCTGCCTTGCACGGTCCATGTAGGAGCTGCCGAAGGCTGCGATCTTTTGATCTTGATCTTCAGCGTATCCAAAAAGATCAAAGGCAAAAGATCGCAGCCTTCGTCAGCTCCTACAGTGGGATTTCTATGAGCCCGGACGGCTATCTCTAAAGAATCTGTGCGCCCCGTGCCTGTAGCAGTTCACGCAATACGGAGCGATGGCAGTGCGCCTCATCCTCGCAGTAACAACCCACCGCCAGCGACGTTTGATGGGACATCGCCGCCAACAGGTCCAACAACTGGCTAGGCGCAGGATGATTCATTTCAGCTTTGAATTTTCGCTTGAAGACTTCCCAGGCCTTGGCATCTTCAGCCGCTTTTGCTTCGGCGACCAGTTCCGGGCTGGGGGACAGCAGTGGCTGCCAGACGTCATAGAAATCACGGCTGGCGAACTCGGCTTTCGGCACACCGCGAGGCGGGCGGCGCACCGTGCCTAGACGCAGGCCTTCTTCGGGCCCACGAGGTGAGCCCAGCCGCACGATGTGGATGGCCATGCCCGGTTACTTGTGCCGTGAAACGTCAAACCATTCCATCGCGGTGCGCCAGATGCAGATCCCCAGGAAGTAGGCGGACATCAGCAGCCAAAGCCCCATCACCAGCGGGTTGATCACCGGGTGGTTGACCACCAGCGACAAACTGCACAGCAGCCAGATGGCGGTCACGGCGATGTTGATCGGCATAAATTTGCGTACGCGGAACGGGTGCAGGAACTTCATTCGGGTCACGGTCAGCAGCGCCAGGCCAATCACGGTGAGCAGCGTCACCCATGGCGACGGGCCAATAATGTACAGGCACAGCGCGACGACGTTCCAGGCCGCGGGGAAGCCCTGGAAGTAGTTGTCCTTGCTTTTCATGTTGACGTTGCAGAAGCAGAACAGCGACGAGACCAGGATCAGCGACACGGTCAGCAGCAGCGTGTAGTCCGGCAACGGGATGTAGCGGTAGATAAACAGCGCCGGGATGAACACGTAGGTCAGGTAGTCGATGACCAGGTCGAGGATCGAACCGTCAAAACTCGGCAGCACCGATTGCACATTGACCTTGCGCGCCAACGCTCCGTCGAGGCCGTCGACGATCAGGGCCACGCCCAGCCACAGCAGGCAATGGGTGGCCTGGTTTTCCAGCAGGGCGAGGGTGGCCAGGAAGGCGGTGACCACGCCAGTGGCGGTAAAACCATGGGCGCCCCATGCTTTGAGCCTGGCGATGTGTAAGGTCGATATCACGGGGGCGTTCTCCAAAAAGTGAAGCAAGCCAGTCAGCACCCTTCTATTGGGGGCGTCGGCAAACCGGGTCGGGTTGCAGGTATCGACCGGAAAAGCGGGGTTAAGGTTCACCATCTATGAATCTTAGCTGTCCCGCAAAAAAATATGTCGGAGAAATTCGCATGGCTGATGCTTTGGGCTTGCGTCATCAGGCACCCCAAACCCTTGTGGGAGCGAGCCTGCTCGCGAAAGTGGTCCGTCAGTCAATATTGATGTGACTGGTGCACCGCATTCGCGAGCAGGCTCGCTCCCACATTAGGCTTACTGTGGGCTTATAACGCTTTGCTCATAAACACGCGGCTGGTTCCCTCAGGCAGGCACGACACCTCACCAAATCGCTGCCAGCCATGTTTCTCGTAAAACCCCGGAGCCTGAAAACTCAAGGTGTAGAGCACCGCAGACTGACAGCCGCGACGGCGGCCTTCGTCTTCACAGGTTTTGAGCAGTCGAGAGCCAAGCCCGGAACCGCGCAGCGACTCGGGTACGTAGAAAAGATCGATGAACAGCAGACCCAGCGACGTACGCCCGGTTATTCCTCCCAGCACCTGACCGGTGGCAGGATCGCGAACCGTCACCGCCAGCGCCTGCCGGTCGCTGATTCCGGTGGCCTGATCATTGAAGGCGCCGAGCCCGACACTGAGCACCTGCTCGACTTCAGGTTCGATCACGTCGCTGACGACGATCTGAGGGTGATCCATGGGTGGGTTGATCCTTTGGGCGGTGGGTTAGCGGGGGTAGAACACTCGCAGCCGATGGTCATCGGGGTCAAGCGCGACGAAGGTGCGACCGAAATCCAACTCGGTCGGTGTTTGCAGGATGCTCAAACCCAGGCTCGACCATTTGCCGAACAGCGCGTCGACCTGTTCGGCAGACTCCACTGGAAACGCGAGCTCCATGCCACCACCGGTCATCCCCACCGCAGGTTCAGCGGTGTGCCGCGACCAGAGGCCCAGTTTGTAGCCATCTTGCAGCACAAACAGGGCGAAGGTCGGGGATTCTTCCACGGGTTTCAGGTCCAGCAGAAACTCATAGAACCGTGCACTGACCGCAGGGTTTTCGACGAAAAGCAGCAAGTAGCGAGGCGTAATCATGGGATGGCTCCGTTGTTGATCGGCGCAGCATAGAAGGGTGCAGTGTCAGATTCTGTCAGTAGTGTGATTGCGCGGATTCCAGCTCAGCCAAACGGTGCTGGCGCAATTGCCGGCGGGGGCTATTGTTGCGTGACTGCATCAAGCTTATTTGAACAGCGCCTATTAATGAGGACGTCGTCATGAACACCAGCGATTTGCTCGAACAACTTCTGCGGGCCGGCCAGGGCTCGATGACGCAACAGGGCGGCGGTGCTTCGCCGTCCCAGGGAGGCTTGGGCGGGCTCGGCGGATTGCTCGGCGGCCTGTTGGGTGGTGGCGCCGGTTCCAGTGTCGGCGGTGGCGGGTTGGGCGGATTGGGTGGCTTGCTGGGTGGATTGCTGGGCGGCTCTGCGTCGGGTAGCTCGACCCAGACCCGATCTTCCGGCGGCACCAATTATGCGGCGCTGGCCTCCCTTGGCATGATGGCGTTCCAGGCCTACCAAACCTGGCAGCGCAGCCAGGCCTCGGCACCGCAGCAGGCGCCACGCACCGTGGACCTGTTGTCCGGTCCGGAAGTCGAGGATCACAGCCACGCCGTGCTGCGCGCCTTGATTGCCGCCGCCAAGGCTGACGGCCGGATCGATGACAACGAAAAACAGATGATCAGCACTGAAATCGGCCGTCACACCGACGACCCGCAACTGCAGCAATGGCTTGACGAGGAAGTCGCCCGGCCGCTGGATGCCGCCGACGTGGCGCAGTCGGCCACCGACCCGGCCATAGCCGCAGAAATGTACCTGGCCAGCGTGATGGTGGTGGACGATCAACAAGACGCCGAGCGTAATTATCTGGATGAACTGGCGGCGGCGCTGAAGATTGACCCCGAGTTGCAGGTGCATCTGGAGCAGCAGGCCAAGGGTGGGTTGGCTTAGTCGTCACGTACTCAATGATGTGTTGTCTTTCTGGCTGCCTTCGCGAGCAGAGCTCGCTCTCGCATTGGATTTGCGGTGTGATCAGGTTTGTGTGATCGCCGCGATCCCTGTGGGAGCGAGCCTGCTCGCGAAGAACGATAACGCGGCCGATCCGCCAAAACTGTCCCATGCCGTCAAACAAATCGCTCCTGCCTGATCATTCGATCCCTTAGAATCGCGCTTCGGTCACGAAACGATTCAGGGAAGCAACACATGACACTCAAGGTAATGGTGATCGGCGGCTACGGAAATTTCGGCAGCATCGTGTGCCGGCATTTGGCGGTGATGCCGGGCATCGATCTGGTGATCTCCGGGCGCGATCCGCGCAAGTTGTCGGCTCAGGTCGAAGCGTTGAAAGCCCTGTCCGGCACACCCTGTGAAAGTTGGTGCGGTGATGCCATGGGCGCCGGTTTCAGGTCCGCCCTGGCCTCGCTGGGCGTTCAACTGGTCGTCCACACCGGCGGCCCGTTCCAGGGCCAGTCCTACGCGGTGGCCGAGGCATGCATCGACGCCGGCGTGAATTACTGCGACCTGGCGGACTGCCGCACCTTCGTCAATGCCATCGCCGTGCTGGATGCCCGGGCCAAAAGCGCGGGCGTGGCGGTGCTCAGCGGCTGCAGTTCGGTGCCGACATTATCGTCGGCGATCATTGATCAACACCGCTCACGCTTCAAGCGCATCGATACGATCGAACACGGCATTTCTTCCTCTGCGAAGATGCCGGGGTTGTCCACCATCGCCGGTGTGCTGGCCTACGCCGGCAAGCCGATCAAACAGCTCAAGAACGCCCAGGTGCACGAAGTGTCCGGCTGGCAGGACCTGACCCTGCGCAAGATGCCGCAGATGGGCACTCGGGTGCTGGCCAACGTCGACGTCCCGGACATGGACATCTTCGCCAACCGCTACGGCGCCCATACGTTGCGATTCAAGGCCGGTTCGGGCCTCAAACTCGGTGGCGTGGCCAACTACTTGCTGGCCCAGGCCTTGCGCATGGGGCTGGTTCGCGACTACGCGCCATGGGCCGCGCGGTTGCACCGTTGGGGCACCTGGTTCGAAGGGTTTGGCGATGGCAAAAGTGCGATGTACATCGACGTACATGGCCTCGGCCTCGATGACAAGCCGTTGTCGCTGACCGTGCAACTCACCGCGTTCAATGACAAGGGCCCGCAGATCCCCAGCTGCGCTGCCGTCGCCCTGGCCGCGAAGATGCTTCAGGGCTATGTGCCGGAACCCGGTGCACGACCTTGTGTCGGCGAAATCAGCGTCGATGAATACATGGCCGCCATCAACGATCCGGACAACCTGCAGCTGTCCGTGGTTTTTCCTGATGGGCAGGGCTGAACATGCTCTACCTCAGCCTCAAATACGCCCATGTTATCGCCGCGATATTCCTGTTCGGCTTCGGCATGGGCTCCTACCTGTATTTGATCGCCGCCAGCCGCACCGCCAATCCTCTGGTGATCGCTCACGTCGCGCGGATGGTGGTGCGGTTCGATACCTGGATCACCACGCCGGCGGGCTTCATTCAGATCCTGACCGGGTATGGACTGGTTAAACTCAGCGGGCTGCCCCTGACCACCGAATGGGTGCTGACGGCGCTGGCGATCTTCCTCTGCACCGGCGCGCTGTGGCTGCCGGTGCTGGTGCTGCAAAAGCGTTTGCAGGTGCTGGCGTCGAGCGCCGTTGAAACGGGGCAGGGGTTGGCGGTCGAGTACGCGGCTGTCTACCGCAAGTGGTTCTGGATGGGCGTGTTGGGGTTTCTCGGGATGTTCGTGATTGTGCTGATCATGGTGACCCGAATGACGCCGGTGCAGTGGGTGGGGCTGCTGGGGTAGGAACACCCCTGAAGCCCCGGTAGGAGCAGCCTTCGGCAGCTCCTACGGGGGACATGCGAAGTGCTTTTTGTGGGGAGGTACTTATTTGTCACCCTTGGTGTTGTCCTGGATTTTCTGCAGGGCTTGGGTGGTCAGCGAGATGCATTCTTTTGTGCCCGCTTCAGTTTTCTCGGCTTGTGCTTTTTCGGCTTTTTCTACGGCATCGTCGATGTCGTCTTGCAAGCCGGCACTCTGTGCTTCTGTGCTGAGTTGAGCATTGTGGATTTTTTGCAGATTGATCGAACACAGGTCGTCTGCAGCGAAAACCGACGGGGCCAGCAGGGCGGTGGCAACGAATAATCCAGCAAGTGCAGAATGCTTCATGGAAATCTCCTTCATGGAAAGTCCGGTGTTGTTGCGGACGGGCAGTATCCAGCCTTGGGAGCAGGGCCTGGAAAATGACTATAGCTAACCACGCCAAAAAGGCAGGTGGCTCACCCGGTCGCTGTCAGCGAATGAACGCCTGCAAATCAGCCGTCAATTTGCTGATCGCCGCTTTGAAATCATTGGTGGTGACCTTCTCGCTCGAGTTCTTCAACTGTTCGCCGAACACTTTGCGCACCACTTTTGCCATGACCTGGTTGTTGCTGGCGTCGACCAGCTCTGCTTCAAGAAACAGCGTGGTGTCCTGACTGCGATGCCCGGAAGCAGCGCTCACTCCGCCAACCACGGCGGCGACCGGTACCACTTCATACCATTGCATGCCTTCGTTGGAGGCAGTCACCCCGGTGATCGCGGCCCGCACGACCAGGGTTTTCGAGCCCGCCGGGGCCTTTTTGGCGCTGGGCACAACGCGGTATTTCTGGCCAAGCACACCCTTGGCGCTGTTGGTCATGTAGGTCTGCAATTCTTCCAGGGTCTGGCGATCGACCCGTTCGTTGGGTTTCGGTGCCGGATAGAGTTCCAGCTTCATGAAAGCCACGGTGTCGTAGGCGTTGGGGTTCCACGACGGACTGACCCAGCGCATGGCTTTCTCGCCACTGGGGGTGGTCACTTCCTGGAGGTTGTTGTAATTGGGCAGGAAGCCTGAGTACTGCTCCCGCTCGGTGACTTTCGAAGTACAACCGCCCAGCAGCAGACTGGCCAGTGCGGCGCCGACAAACACGTTTCGAGACAGGTTCATGGTGGTGGGTGCTCCGTGGGGGGGTAGTCGTTATTTTTTTTGATAACGGTAGTTCAAAAACACCAGGCCATAGGGCCGGTCACCACTTGAATCCAGGCGTTGTCGAACTGACCTCCAGTACGAATACCCCGGAGCGAGAAGAGTGAATGCATCAGGGCGGCGATCAGCGTTCGCCGCCCTGATGGCTAGTGCTTGCCGGCTGCCGCCAACAGCGGCGCCATTTGTTCGTCGGTCAGTGCCGCGTGAACTTCCATATTCATCAGGTCGTTCCACTCCAGCACCCATTTCTGGATAGCGACCGGATCACTGGCGTCGGCAATGCCAAAACCGCTGGAGGCGCCGATCGCATGCCAGCGACCATGCATTTTGACGCCCGCGGGTGGAGCGCCTCCGGTCTTGAGGAAGCGTTCAATCGCGGCGTTTCGATTTTGCGGACTGATGGTCCAGCTGACGATGAATAACATCTGCCACCTCCTTTTACGGACTGGCACCTGTCTTTGGAATGCGCACCTGGCTGGCGCCGGGGCCTGGTTCACGCTTGTGTGTTCAGCGCCCTCCCGCCTGGCTTGAAACCATTGCTCCCACGATCAGGCATAGCAGCGGTGCGCACTCGGCGTACGACCGCTGATCTTGTTTCGTTGTGTTTGGAGCGAAAATTCAAGCCAGTGATACGAGGGTGAAACACTCAGGCATCGCGCAACAAGTCGTTGGCGTTGAGCAGCTCGTAGGCGATCTCCGGACGCTTTTCCAGGCTGCGTCGAATGGCGGCGGGGATGGCTGCGCGGGTCTTGCGACATAGACCAGGCAGTTCCTCGATCTGAATGCCGATACCGCGCATGGTCCGCACTTCATTGAAACTGGGTATCAGTTGCAGACGAATGCCCAGCTGCTTGTGCATGAGCTGTTGCAGATGTTCGAGGTCGGTCAGGCTTTGCAGGTTTTCCAGACGATCCAGCAGGCGCTTTTCTTCCTGACGAGTCAAAAACAGAATGCGCACATCTGCGCCGGGAGTTTCCAGCAACGGATCACGCCCGCAGATGCAGGCGCCGGGCGGGCAGGGTGAGCGGATTGGGGCCGAGTTCGTCATGGGCTCAATCATAGAGGCCCGCGAACGGTTTTGCCCATAGCGTTCGAGCGCGGACCAAGGGCAGGCATCCATACAAGCCTGCCCTTGATACTCACGCGATTAAGCGCAGGTGCTTTAGTGAGCGACCGGCCCCTCGTATTGAACGAGGATTGCGTTGGCCAGGTCGGCATCGGTGGCGTTGAGGCCAGGGTTGTCCTGGCGGATCTGCTGCAACACCGCCTCCATGTAGACCCCACGAATCGCGCCATCACTGGCGACGAATGCCGAGACGTCGTCCCGGGCCGGAATCACCATTTTGTGGTCTTTGAAGGTGGAATACAGCGAAGCGGAAACCCCTGCCGAGGTCGCAACATCCTTGCCGCTTACGGCCAGGGCAGACCCGATGGGCAGGCACAATATCAGAGAAGTAATGAGTAGCATGCGGCGCATGGCGTCGTCCTCCAACAGCGTAAAGCGAAAAGGAAGTAACACATTACTTAGGAGGTGCGGCGAGGCTCAGGAGTTCAATGCTGTGTGCATAACTGCGTAGGCGCTGCCGAAGGCTGCGATCTTTTAATCCTGTTTTTGAAAACAAAGTCAAAAGATCGCAGCCTTCGGCAGCGCCTGCAGTGCGCGGGACTACCGTTGGTCCTAAACCAACGGTCGTATGGAAATAGGCTTAAATAACCACAGCATGGGGTCGATAACCCTTTCAGAGCCGCCATTCGCAGCGCCCAGCAGGGGAACAACAAGTGTCCATAAAACTACGTTTGATTCTGTTGATTGGTACTGGCCTGCTCACAGCATTGATCATGAGCCTGGTCAGTTACCTGGGAAACACCCAGATGGCCCAGGCGGTGAACGACAGCGAGGTCAGCATGGCAGCGCTGCGCAATCACCTTGAAGCCGACATGATGCACGACGCGCTGCGCGCCGACGTGCTCTCGGCGCTGCTGGTCGGGCTGGGCAAAAGCACTAGTACCAAGGCCGAAGTGCGCAGTTCCATCGAGGAACATGCAGCGCGTTTTCGTGAGGTGGTGGGGGAGAACCTCAAACTGCCGGTCAACGACACCATCATGGCGGGCCTGAACAAGGTCAAGCCGAGCCTGGACACTTACATCAGCGCCGCCGAGCGCATCGTCGGGCTGGCGCTGGAAAATCCGGAAGCCGCGCAACAACAATTGAGTTCATTCAATACGGTGTTCACCCAGCTGGAAGGCGATATGTCGGCGCTGAGCGAGCTGATCGAAACCAACACCCAACATGCCAGCCAAGGCACACAGCAAGCCATCCGCCACGCCAACATCGCCCTCGGCAGTGTCCTCGTCGCCAGCCTGTTGCTGCTGCTGGCCCAGGGTCGCTGGGTGATCCTGAGCATCATGGGGCCGTTGCGCTCAGCCAGTCGCATCGCCGATAGCATCGCTCACGGCAACCTGAGCGAACCGATCATCGAACCCACCGGCCACGACGAAGCCAGCACTTTGATCCGTACCCTGGCGACCATGCAACGCGACCTGCGCGGCATGATCGAAGTGGTGCGCAGCAACGCCCACGGCGTCAGCGGCATGAGTCAGCAATTGAGCAACGGCTGCCACGAAGTCGCCGGCAGCAGTCAGCAGCAAAGTGTCGCCGCCAGCACGATGGCCGCCGCAGCCAGCGAAATGACCGCGAGCATCGAGGAAATCACCCGCCACGCCGATCGCGCACTGAACATGGCCAACCAGGCCGAAGAACTGGCCAAGGACGGCGGTCGAGTGATTCATCAGGTGGTCAGCGACATGGACGGCATTGCCCGCTCGGCGCAGCAGTCAGCCCAGGTGATCCGCACGCTGGACAAGGAGTCCGAGGGGATTTTCAGCATCATTCAGGTGATCAAGGGCATCGCCGACCAGACCAACCTGCTGGCGCTCAACGCGGCGATCGAGGCGGCGCGTGCCGGTGAACAGGGCCGCGGTTTTGCCGTGGTGGCCGACGAAGTCCGCAGCCTGGCGGGCCGCACTAGCGCCTCGACTCAGGAAATCGCCGCGATGGTCGCGCGCATCCAGCAAAGCACTCGGGAAGCAGTCACCAGCATGGAGGCCGGCGTGGCCCAGGTCGACAAAGGCATGGCGGTGACTGCCGACGTCGAGCGCGCCATTCGTGAAATCCTCGAAGCCACGTTGAACACCACGCAACTGGTCAATGACATCAGCCGCACCATCGGCGAGCAAAGCCTGGCCAGCAACGAAATCGCCCATCAGGTGGAGATGATTGCCGGCATGTCCGAGGACAACAGCAAGGTGATCGGGCGCACGGCCTCGACCACGGATGAGTTGTCGACGCTGGCGGGGCAACTGTCGCAGTCGGTGGATCGCTTCAGGCTTTAAGAACTTTCCTTGTGGGCCATCGGGCTTAAGTGCTGTAGGGTCCGGTCGCCCCCAAGGAGAGTTGTAATGATTGATCTGGCCACCTGGAACCTGACGATCCCTGTTGGGACGCCCGCCAAAGTCATCGATACGCCGCGACTGGTGGATGGCTATTCCGATTCGTATTTTCGCTCCGGCGAAAACCTTTTTTTCTGGGCTCCGGTCACCGGGTCCAGCACCTCAAAGTCCGAATTCCCCCGCAGTGAACTGCGCGAAACCCTAAGTGACGGGACGCTGCGCAACTGGACTTATCCCGAAGCCGATCACCGACTCAAAGCCGTGTTGAAGGTCAATCAAGTTCCTTCGACGGGCCGGATTGTGATTGGGCAAATCCATATCTACCAAGACAAAGGCCCGTTGCTGAAAGTCGAATACCAATACGACGCGCTGAGCAAAAAGGGCAATGTGATTGCCAACTATCGGCTGAAACCGGGTAGGGAAGACATCACCATCGTGATTGCCAGGGACATCGAGCTGGGCAAGCCATTTTCCTATGAAGTTCGCTTCAGTTCGGCCGGGTATTTGAATGTCAGTTCCCAGGGGTATAGCTGGGGCAAGCAAATCAGTTCGAGCTGGAAGAACAAGCCGCTGTACTTCAAGGCCGGGGTGTATGCACTGGACAATGCGGGTTACAAAAATGAAGGAGGGCAGGTGACGTTCAGTCAGCTGGATGTGGCGCATACCCGGCCCTGAAGGAATGTTGAGGTGCCCGTTAGGGCCTCTTCGCGAGCAAGCCCGCTCCCACAGTTGATCGCATTCCAATGTGGGAGCGGGCTTGCTCGAGAAGGCGTCCGACCAGACACCCAACCTCTCAAACTGATTTATCTCCCTTTTCATACTCCGCCCGTGCCGCCCGAAAACCCCCAGCGTTTTCCATTACCCAATTCCACAACGGAATCATGTTTTCCAACAATCCGGTGCCCAGCACGGAGAGTTGATATTCCACCCTCGGCGGCACTTCCTGGTAGTCATGGCGCAAGACCAGCCCATCCCTTTCCAGCGTGCGCAACGTGCGGGTCAACATGCGCTGGGTCACGCCTTCCATGCGCCGGCCGATTTCGGCATGACGCAGAGGGCCGGCCACCCCCAAGGCATAAACAATGCCCAGCGACCAGCGATTGCCAGCGTGAGTCAGCACCTCGCGCTTGAGTCCGTCGTCATCGGCGCTCAGCGCCTCGCAAGCCACTTGCGAGTGTTTGATGATGTCTGAAATGTCCACTCGGTTCTCCGGTATCACCCGTGTGCCTACTTATGCGCGGCGTCGAAGGGTGCCAGCATGATTGCTGAATTTCAGTCATCTGGCGATCAGGAGTCACACGATGGGCAACAACCAAAACACCGGCTCGCAGAATATTCTGGTGCTGGGCGCCGGCGAGCTGGGCATGGCCGTGATGCGCGAATTATCCGCTCAGGCTTCGGGGGCGAAGGTCACCGTGCTGCTGCGCGCCTCGGCCATTGAGACACAAGATCCGAGCCGCCTCGCGCAACTCTGTGAGCTGCAAACACTGGGCATCAAAACCCTGGCTGGCGATATCGCGAAGGACACGGTTAGTCAACTGGCGGCGCTGTTTGCAGCCTTTGATACGGTGGTCAGCTGCGTCGGGTTTGCTGCGGGGCCCGGCACTCAAACCAAACTGACACAAGCGGCGATCGAATCTGGCGTTCAGCGTTACTTCCCCTGGCAGTTCGGGGTGGATTACGACGTGATTGGCTTTGGCAGCGCACAGGATTCGTTTGACGAGCAATTGCACGTGCGCAACCTGTTGCGCGCTCAACAGCGTATCGAATGGGTGATCGTATCGACTGGCATGTTCACCAGTTTCCTGTTCGAACCATCCTTCGGCGTAGTTGATTTGGCCAACAACACGGTCCATGCGCTCGGGGACTGGAATACGCAATTGACGATCAGCACGCCTGAGGACATTGGTCTGCTCACCGCCACGATATTGTTCAAACAGCCACGGTTTGCGAACCGGATTGTGTACGTGGCCGGTGACACGATTACCTATGGGCAACTGGCTGACGTGGTGGAGTCTGCCCTCGCTCGCAAGGTATCGCGTGTGCCGTGGAGTGTGCCGATGCTCAGGGCTGAACTGGCGAAGCGGCCGGATGATCAGTTGAGCAAGTATCGGTTGGTGTTTGCCGAGGGCAGGGGCGTGGCGTGGGACAAGGCGGGGACGTTCAATGCTCAAGAGAATATTGACGTGGTGACGTTGGAGCGGTGGGTTGCGGGGCATGTGGGCAACTGAGGGTTTTGAGGTGACTGGGCGGGCCACTTCGCGAGCAAGCCCGCTCCCACAGGAGGAACGCATTCCAAAGGTGGGAGCGGGCTTGCTCGCGAAGACGTCAGATCAGACAACCATATCCACGCCGTCAGATATGAAACGCCTGACGCCCAATCAACAACCATTTCCCACCCTGTTTCTGCCAAATCTGAAAGTTCTCGATTTCGGTCGGCACCACTTCCGTGCCATTGAGCGCCTGCGCCGAGAAGTGGTTGCGCACCAGCGCCGTATCGCCCAGCAGGGTGATGGTCTGCTTCTGCATCTCCAGGGTCTTGAATGCGCTTTTGCCCGTTTCGATATCAGCAATAAATTCTTTCTTGTCCTGGACCTTACCGCTGGAATGCCCGTAGCTCAGTTTCGTGGCCGTCAGCTTTTGCAGCTCGGGAATGTCCTTGTGCAGCATGGCTTGGGTCAGATGGTCGACGGCTTGTGCCACGTCTTTTTCAGCGGTGGCCGGGGCGGCGGCGACGTAGCCGCTGAAGAGGCACAGAAAACCGATCAGCAGTTTGGCTTTTTGCATGGGTGTTTCCTTGTTGTTGTGGGGAGTCGAGACTGGCCATATTTGTCAGTCGTCGTACAACTTAGCAGATATTTTACGGATAAGGCAGATCGTGTTTCGGGCGTTTATCGCCATTTGTCGGGAGCGAGGAACGGCCCTTGTGTTCGACACTTCCAAGGGGAAACAACCCTGGGGAGCCTGACCATGAACGATGACGCGAAGCAGGAAGCCTTGGCCGCCTGGTACAAACTGCTGCGACACCCGGAAGTCCGCATGGACAGCGAAGAGCACTACGACGAATTGCTGAAGGCCGCCGATGACATGGAGCGCGCCGGTTTGATCAACGGTTCGGAGTGGCGTGTGCTGGTACGTGAGGCGGGCGTTGCCTTCGCCAACTCGATACAAGGTGTCGGCGGTGGAACCTAGGAGGGGCACGCCATGAGCAAAGCGATTAGCGCCCGTGAGTTGGGCATTGAACTGAAAAACGCTGACGAAAGTGCCTTGTTCAAATGGTTTGTGGCCAGCTTCTTGATGGGCAAGCGCATCCAGGCAGAAATTGCCGCGCAGGCTTATCGCGTGATCGTTGAAAAACACACTCGCGATACCGCGCACAAGTTGGCGGCATGTCCCCATCGAGAGCTGGTGGCGATGCTCGGTGAGGCCCATTACGTGCGCTACGACGAAACAACCGCCGAGCGCTTACGCAGCTTGGGCAAGAAGCTTGGCGAGGAATATGCCGGCAAAGTCGGCAACATTCATAGCGCCAGTGAAGACCGCAAGGCCTTCGAGAAACGCCTCGGCGAGTTCGACGGGATAGGGCCGAAAACCATTGAAATCTTTATGCGGGATGCGGCGGCGGTGCTCTATTGAGTCCGCTCTACATTGGCACCGCCGGCTGGAGCGTGCCACGGGAATATGCGTCGATGTTTCCCGACTCAGGCACCCACTTGCAACGCTATGCGCCGCATCTGACGGCGGTTGAAATCAACAGCTCGTTCTATCGCCCGCATCAGCCCCGGACCTATCTTCGCTGGACACAATCAGTGCCGGCGGCGTTTCGATTTTCGGTGAAGATGCCCAAGCTCATCACCCATGTTCAGCGCTTGCAGAACTGCGAAGCGTTGCTCGACGAGTTTCTTTCTCAATGCCTGCAATTGGGCGACAGATTGGGCTGTTTATTGATTCAGTTGCCGCAATCGCTAGCCTATGACGCTGCGGTGGCCGCAGAATTTTTCCGCATCCTGCGGCAACGTTATCTCGGCTCCGCGGTGCTCGAACCTCGTCATGAAACCTGGCGTGCGGCCAGCGGTTTATTGATCGAACACCGGATCGGGCGCGTCGCGGCGGATCCATCGCCGATCACCGGCGGCACCACGCCGGGTGGATGGTCCGGGGTGCGCTATTGGCGCCTGCATGGCTCGCCACGGATTTATTACAGCGATTACGACATGAGTCGATTGCAGGAGCTGGCGGCGAAGATACATCTGTCGGCGCAGGCGGGCGCCGAGACCTGGTGCATCTTCGATAACACCGCGAGCGGGTTTGCATTGGGGAATGCGTTGAGTTTGCGGGCGCTTACAGGGGCTTGAGTTTGGTGGTGTCTGTACCGGCCTCTTCGCGAGCAAGCCCGCTCCCACAGTTGATCGCATTCCAATGTGGGGGATTCTCTGTTGCCCAGACCCACTCGAAATCTGCGGCGCATACAAATCCCCTGTGGGAGCGGGCTTGCTCGCGAAGAGGCCCGCCCAGACACCTCAAATCCAACAGACCTCAGCCCCAAACCCAGACCACCAAGTCGCGAACAGACGCGCGGGTTTGCCGTGTCGTGATATTCTTCGCCCCAACTTGCTTTGACCTATTCAGTTCGCACGCCGCTGAGGCGTGCCAACAGGATCAATGTCGCTCAAGTAGCTGAAGCCAATAATGATAAGAAGTCAGTTCAGAGGGACATATAAACTGAGGTCGATGGACACGTCGGCCTTGTGTGCCCACCCTCCAATCCTGATGTGCGGGAACCCACGACATGCTGCCTGCGTGCCGTGAACCAGGGGCCTTCGCGGTTGGGATGGAAGGGCGGATGGCGTTTTATCATAGGTGCTACAGATGCTTAAAAAACTTAACACGGCCCTGCTGGGGCTGGCTTTGTCGATGGGGATCACGTCCGTTCACGCGGAAGAGGCAAAGAAAGTCGATGTGCTGCTCATTGGCGGCGGCATCATGAGCGCGACCCTGGGTGTGTGGCTCAATGAGTTGCAACCGGACTGGTCGATGGAAATGGTCGAGCGCCTCGATGGCGTCGCCCTGGAAAGCTCCAACGGCTGGAACAACGCCGGTACCGGTCACTCGGCTCTGGCCGAACTGAACTACACCCCGGAAGACGAGAACGGCAAAGTCCAGATTCCGAAGGCCGTTGAAATCAACGAAGCTTTCCAGATCTCCCGCCAGTTCTGGTCGTGGCAGGTTCAGCAAGGCGTTCTGAAGAACCCGCGTTCGTTCATCAACTCCACTCCGCACATGAGCTTTGTGTGGGGCGATGACAACATCAAGTTCCTGAAAAAACGCTATGAAGCCCTGCAAGCGAGCCCGCTGTTCGCCGGCATGCAGTACTCCGAAGACCCGGCTGTGATCAAGAAGTGGGTTCCGCTGATGATGGAAGGGCGTGACCCGAACCAGAAAATCGCGGCCACCTGGACCCCGATCGGCACCGACGTCAACTTCGGCGAAATCACCCGCCAGTTCGTTGCGCACCTGCAAACCACGCCTAAGTTCGACTTGAAACTGTCCAGCGAAGTACAGGACATCACCAAGAACGCCGACGGCACCTGGCGTGTGAGCTACAAAAACCTGAAAGACGGCACCGAAACCGAAACCGACGCCAAGTTCGTATTCATCGGCGCGGGCGGCGGTGCACTGCACCTGCTGCAGAAGTCCGGCATTCCTGAAGCCAAGGAATACGCAGGCTTCCCGGTTGGCGGCTCGTTCCTGGTAACCGAAAACCCGACCATCGCCGAACAACACCTGGCCAAGGCCTACGGCAAAGCCTCCGTTGGCGCACCGCCAATGTCGGTTCCGCACTTGGACACCCGTGTTCTGGACGGCAAGCGCGTCATCCTGTTTGGCCCATTCGCGACCTTCAGCACCAAGTTCCTGAAAGAAGGCTCGTACCTGGACCTGCTGACCAGCACCACCACCCACAACATCTGGCCGATGACCAAAGTCGGCATCAAGGAATACCCACTGGTTGAGTACCTTGCTGGCCAACTCATGCTGTCCGACGAAGACCGCATGAACGCCCTGAAAGAATACTTCCCGAACGCCAAAGCCGAAGACTGGCGCCTGTGGCAAGCCGGCCAACGCGTGCAAATCATCAAGCGTGATGAAGCTGCTGGTGGCGTGCTAAAGCTGGGTACCGAGATTGTTGCTTCTGCTGACGGCTCTATTGCTGGCCTGTTGGGCGCATCGCCGGGTGCATCGACTGCTGCGCCGATCATGCTGACTGTGTTGCAGAAAGTGTTCAAGGATCAGGTTGCCTCGCCTGCCTGGCAGGAGAAGCTGCATCAGATCGTGCCGAGCTATGGCACCCAGCTGAACGGCAACCCGGCTAAAGTGGCTGAGGAGTGGGCTTATACCGCCAAGGTATTGCAGCTGACTCCGCCACCGGCGATTCCGCAGTTGGCGGCTCCGGCTCCGGCTGCTGCTCCGGCGCCTGCTGATGCTGGCAAGGCTCCGAAGGCTAATGCTGCTAGTGATATGGCTTTGTAAGTAGAAGCTGAATCAAAAAGCCCACTGAACCGGTAACGGTCAGTGGGCTTTTTTGTGGCCGGGATTTGGTTCTGGCAGACAGCGCAACACCTGAAGCTGACGAGCACCCTGTGGCGAGAGGCTTGCTGAACCGTTTATGGTCAGCGGACTTTTTGATGAGAGGCGCTCTGATCTATGGCCACTGTCATCCCGAGAGCGCATTCACTTTCGAGGCTGATGCCAAACAGATTCCTGAGCCCTAAGAAGCTCTACCTCATACCTCTGTTCAAGCTCAGCCACTGCGTTTTGATCAAGCAGCACAGTGTCGATCCAAATGGACACACCACAACTCAAAAACAAGTACAGCGCAGCAAGCTCTTCCAGCCTTTTGGAGTCGGATTTCACCGTAAAAAATTGCGGGGACGTTTCATCGACAAAAATCTCAAGCGCAGCTTCAACGCTCTCCCTGTCGGTGATGTGCAGATACGTCCAGGTTCCGCTATTAACAGGATTCGCATCTCCGTCGGTGTCAACGTTTCGACCTGCGTCATACAGAAGATCGATGAAGACGCGGAAATCTGGCCGCTCTCTGTTTACGCTGACAATATTCACAAATTCAACACCGTCTGAAGGAGTAACTTACTTCCAAACCCAGTGATAAACCCGCCTCACCAACTCCAGATAATTCCAAGCCAACGTCGCCCCAATCGCAACCCCGGCCAGCCCAAGTTTGAAAGCTGATTGCTGCCACTCATACGACCGATCAAACACCAGATGCGCCAGCCAATAGCCGTCGTAGTGGTAATTGGTTCTGTAGGTCACCAGGAAGGCAAACACACACAGCGTCATCGACAAACAGAACACCACGAATCCCAACTTGTTTATCGGCGTTTCAAGCTTTTTGAACAACATGCACAAGGCTTCCTATCGAAAAACTAATAACGGTGAGGATGTTCTCTCACGACTTTTCTTTCTTTACCTTTTGCGCCAAATCACCCGTCACCCCGGCCGTGATAACGCCAGCGCCTGGGGCCAGGTTGGTCACGGTGCTCGTCACGCTGGTGGTGATGTTGCGGGTGTACGCGTCGATGGGCACGCCGCTACGCATATGCGCCGAGACCATTTGTGGCGAGATGACAGTGCGGGTGATGGTGGAGCTGACGGTGCGGAACAGGTTACCCAGGGCGGATACGATCGAGATGATGGTGAGTGCGGCGAAGGGGATTGAGAGCCACATGACGCTCATCTTGAACAGCGCATGTTCTGTGGAGAATCCGTTCAGGCTGCGGCAGTAGAGAATCGACGCGATCAGGTACATGCCGGCCAGCGTCGCGATGGCCATCGGGTCGCGAATGTCGAAGGCCAGTCGTGCGCACAGCAGGCTGTAGATCATCAGGCTGGCGAGCACATCGGGGATCAGGCTTTTAAGACCTTCCAGGGCTTTGGAGATGTTGTAGATCACAAAACCGATGATCACGATCCAGCCCAGCACGGGAATAAAGCCGATGGCCAGGACGAGTACCGAGAGGAGCAGGCTTTTAATGATGCCGTGGTGCAGGTTGTTTCTGATCAGATAAAAGACGAAGTAGCCGCAGGAAAACAGCGCGATCAACGCGAGGGACGCCAACGCTGCTTCACGGGGGAGAAAAAAACTCATGCCGCCTACAGTCATCATGAAGGCAAGGCAAAGGTAACCACTTTTGTTCATTGATGTTCGTCCGTGATCTGGAAGCGACTTGGGTGTTCTTCCGTTTGGACGTGCATGCTACTAATTAGCCATTACTTTTGTCGAGCCACGTCGAAGGACCCAGTTCAGCGGGATTAGGCAAGAATTCAGCAGAATGCAGCCATCGGTCACGCCCATTCAGGCCGTACCCTATCCGCTCCACGGCGCAATCCAGCCGCCAAGACTTCTCATCGGTCGACTTTCAAATCGACCACCCTTGTCATCCACTTGAACGATTCAGCAACTACGCTACTCCTCTTGTATTCAACATCCGACTCAAAAGGCGATCGCAATGACCAAGACTTACAGCTACGCCGCGCAAGGCTCCAAGGACTCGCTCAAGCCTTTCACCTTCGAACGTCGCGCCCCGGGCGCCGATGATGTGCAGATCGATATCCTTTATTGCGGCGTGTGCCATTCCGACCTTCACACCGTAAAAAACGAGTGGCACAACACCTTGTATCCCTCGGTGCCGGGCCATGAAATTGTCGGTCGGGTAACCGCCGTCGGCGCGAATGTCAGCAAGTTCAAAGTAGGCGATTTGGCGGGCGTTGGCTGCATGGTCGACAGCTGCCAACACTGTGCGTCGTGCGCGGAGGGCGAAGAGCAATATTGCGAGAGCGGCTTCACCGGTACTTATAACGGCCCGGTGTTTGGTGGCGAGAACACGTTCGGTGGCTATTCGGACAATATTGTGGTGAAGGAGAAGTTCGTCCTGCGCATTTCCCACGGTGACGCCAATCTGGCCGCTGTTGCGCCGTTGTTGTGTGCCGGTATCACCACGTATTCGCCGCTGCATCACTGGAAGGTTGGCCCTGGCAAGAAAGTCGGCGTGGTCGGTCTCGGCGGTCTGGGGCATATGGCGGTGAAGATCGCCCATGCCATGGGCGCGCATGTGGTGTTGTTCACCACGTCGCCGAACAAGCGTGAAGACGGCTTGCGTCTGGGCGCGGATGAAGTGGTGGTGTCGAAGAATCCGGATGAAATGGCCAAGTTTGCCAGCACGCTGGACTTCATTCTCAATACGGTGGCCGCGCCGCATGACCTGGATGCCTTCCTCAATCTACTCAAGCGCGATGGCACGATGACGCTGGTCGGTGCGCCAGACAGTCCACATCCATCGCCGTCGGTGTTCAATCTGATCTTCAAGCGCCGCAGTTTGGCGGGCTCTTTGATTGGCGGGATTCAGGAAACCCAGGAGATGCTGGATTTCTGCGCCAAGCACGGGATTGTTTCGGACATCGAGATGATCAATATTCAGGACATCAACGAAGCTTATGGCCGGATGCTGAAGGGCGATGTGAAGTATCGGTTTGTGATCGATATGAGCAGCCTCAAGAAAGAAGCCAATGCCGCCTGATTGAGGGTTAAAAAGCCCGAGTTGAGCTTTCCTTGAAGTAAGGAAAAACCCGCTGGAGCCATCACGGTCCAGCGGGTTTTTTTGTGGATTGTCGGTATTCGTCCGGCCAAGTCACCTACCCAAAACACGTAGCTGCAACCTGTTTTTATTCCGTTACCCATATGCTTATTTGTTTACCAAGCGCCGCCTGCATCAAGGCAAGTTCTTCTGGCCGGGTTCTCGACCCGTCTATCAGATGAAATTAGGTGAAGAACAACTGCATGTCCTGGTGCTGGGGGGCCTTGGCAAAGACTTGGGCCTGGCAGCGTGATTTCCATCCTATAAGGGGAGCCCACAGAGTTCGGAAACATCGAACGCTAAGGTTTTCTAACCTGCCGTAGCGGCCTCAATTTCCTGTCTTTCAGGTTGCTGGCTTTGCCGCCAGTGTGGGCCTGATAAAGCATAGCGACTTGCCTCTGCCATCAAGTCATCGCACATAGGATTCGCCTTGAGAACGTACGCAGCTGGGTCGATTATCGACAAGCCAAGCGCCGTCTCTTCTGTGGCGGATGCCCAAACTTCTCCCATAGGCCCGACAATTTGGCTTTCACCTCTGAATGTCGCCTCTGCACCTGCATACATTTCCACACCGGTACGATTGGCACAGATCAGCGGAGTGGCGTTTTCCATTGCGCGAATGCGCGCAAGCTGGGTTGTCCAAGGCCCACCATAGTTGGCTGGACAACACAGTAACTGCGCACCCTGGCGCACCAACAGGCGAGCGGCTTCTGGCATCCAAAGGTCAAAACAGGTAAGAACGCCGAAACGGCAGATTCCGTCATCGAAACACGCTAAGGAATCGCCTTGGGTGAAGAGGAGCTTTTCTATTCGTGACAGGTGGCACTTGCGTTGCTTGCCCAGCCAGCGCCCTCGCGATACGACAATCGCGGTGTTGTAGATGTGATCGCCATCTCGCTCGGCGATGCCAGCAATTAGCGTTGCATTTTTGTCTGCCGATAGTTGCAGTAAGAACTGCGCCGTTGGCCCATCGAGCGCCGATTCAGCATGAAGAAACAATGCCTCACGCGAGTCGTGAAAATAACCGATGGTGCAAAGCTCGGGCATGACTAATAGATCAAATTGCGCCAAGTCCACAACATCGCGAATCTTCCTGAAATTTGCTGCCGGATCGCCAAATGAGACGGGATACTGCAAAAAAGCGGTCAGCATGAAGTTGTTCAACCAGTATGGAGATTTTCTGAGCCCAGGATTATCTCCACTTGGGCTGCGTGAAGTTGAACTATACCCTTGCCGCCAGCCAAACCGTGCAATTGTCCGATGTGCCTAACACCCTCGCCTGCCGACACAACGGGCGAGTGAGATTGCGCAGCTGCTGTCGCGAAGGTGGCAACCGGTTTAGTTACGCAAGACGGGATGTCCGGACGCATACGATTTTCTGTATGGATGGTGGTGTGTGGCTACTGTAGTATCGCCGCGCGCTGAGCCTGTCGACGATGCAGTGGTGTTGCACAGGCAAATGGAGCTACCTAATGGCTAACAAGGATATGGAATGAGTTTGCCTATTGATTTTTCGGCTGAGCAATACCTTGTGTTACACCCCGACGTGAGATTGGCTGGCATTGACCCTGCCGTTCATTATGTGAACTGGGGTCTTGCAGAGGGGCGTCCTTATAAACCAAGTCCTGATCCTCTTCTTTCCAAAGTCAGGGGTGAGTTCCATTTCGATGGGCTGAGGACCGTGCACAATCACGACTTCATGAGTGACCCTCGTTATATCGCTGCCTATGACCGCGGCGTTCAGGCCTCCGGCACTGACTATCAATGGTATTGGCGTGTTCACATGGGGCTGTGGGCGGCACGTACTGCTGCGAACCGCCCAGGTGATTTCATCGAGTGCGGGGTCAATTACGGATTTCTAAGTTCAGCGATCATGTCGGATCTGGACTGGGATTACACCGGGAAAACGTTCTATCTGCTGGACACTTACGCCGGTATTGACGACCGGTTTTTGTCTGCTGAAGAGAAAACGGGCGGTGTTTCGGGTAAAAGCCAGAAGTGGGTCGGCGATGGAACTTACACGTCAAACATTGACGCGGTAAGGGCGAACTTCTCGCAATGGTCGAATGTGAAGATCATCCAGGGCTCAATTCCGGATACGCTGACTCAAATTGATTCGACCCAGATTGCTTACCTGCACATCGACATGAATTGCATGTTGCCTGAAGTCTCTGCGCTTGAGTTTCTCTGGGACCGCCTGGTGCCGGGGGCGATCGTTTTGCTGGATGACTACGCGTACTTTGGTTATCAACCGCAAAAGGACGGGATGGACGAATGGGCCGCACAAAGGAATATTGCGATCGCCAGTCTGCCGACAGGGCAGGGGCTTTTGATCAAGCCATGACGGCATAACCGTTGCGCTATGGAAGCCCTGTAGCGCGACGGGATCGATGACCCGCGCATCACCCATCCCGACGGATAAAAGATTCTCCCTATCACTGCCTAACACTGCGCCTATTAGCAGTCCCCTCCAGACGGTCTAGTCTTACCGTTGCGCCAGCGCATGCTGGCCGCTTAATACCTGATAAAGAGATAAGTAAGAGTCACAGGCTTGCCGTGGGCCCGCGTGCTGGCGAATCGATCGCCAATCTCTAGAATTCCCGTGTGGCCACATTGGGCAGTTGATCGAACTGCTTGGCCCAGCAGCCTATGTCATTGATTTCGCTCATTGCTATTGCAGGTCCAGCCGGGCCGGGTAGCTGGATGAACACGACCAAAGGTAGCTATTACATGGCAACTGAATCGAAATGCCCGTTCAATCACGCCGCTGGCGGTGGCACGACGAACCGCGACTGGTGGCCGAATCAACTGAACCTGAAGATCCTGCACCAGCACTCGTCCCTGTCCGATCCCCTGGACGAGGGCTTCAACTACGCCGAAGCGTTCAAGAAACTGGATTTTGCGGCGGTCAAAGCGGACTTGAATGCGCTGATGACCGACTCGCAAGACTGGTGGCCGGCAGACTTCGGTCATTACGGGCCGTTTTTTATTCGTATGGCCTGGCACGCGGCCGGTACCTATCGTACCGGTGATGGCCGCGGCGGCGCGGGTTCCGGTCAGCAGCGGTTTGCGCCGCTCAACAGTTGGCCGGATAACGTCAGCCTCGACAAGGCGCGGCGCCTGCTGTGGCCGATCAAGCAGAAGTATGGGCAGAACATTTCCTGGGCTGACCTGATTGTCCTCACCGGCAACGTGGCGCTGGAGTCCATGGGCTTCAAGACCTTTGGTTTCTCTGGTGGTCGTCCGGATGTGTGGGAGCCGGACGAAGATGTGTACTGGGGCTCCGAGAATAAATGGCTCGGCGGCGACACCCGCTACGACAAAGCCAAAGCCCCCGTGGAAGCGCCCGGCGACGGTCCGCTCGTCGCCGAGCCAGGGAAAAACGAAGAGAGCCGTACCGACCACGGACGCAACCTTGAGAACCCGTTGGCCGCCGTGCAAATGGGCCTGATCTACGTCAACCCAGAAGGCCCGGAAGGCGAGCCCGACCCTGTCAAGTCCGCCATCGACATCCGCGAAACCTTCGGCCGCATGGCCATGAACGATGAAGAAACCGTGGCGCTGATCGCCGGCGGCCACGCCTTCGGCAAGACCCACGGCGCCGGTCCTGCCGACAATGTGGGCGCAGAGCCCGAAGCGGCGGGCCTCGAACAACAAGGCTTTGGCTGGAAGAACAGTTTCGGCACGGGTAAAGGCCCCGACACCATCACCAGCGGCCTGGAAGTGACCTGGACCACCACGCCGACGAAGTGGAGCAACAACTACCTGGAAAACCTGTTCGGCTTCGAGTGGGAGCTGACCAAAAGCCCGGCAGGCGCGCACCAGTGGACCCCGAAAAACGGTGCAGGCGCAGGCATCATTCCGGATGCTTTCGATCCGTCGAAACGGCGCAATCCGACCATGTTGACCTCGGACCTGGCCCTGCGCTTCGATCCGATCTATGAACCGATTTCCCGGCGCTTCCTGGCCAATCCCGACCAGCTCGCCGATGCGTTCGCCCGGGCCTGGTTCAAGCTGATCCACCGCGACATGGGGCCGCTGTCACGCTACCTCGGCCCGGAAATGCCCGCCGAAGAGCTGCTGTGGCAAGACCCGATTCCTGATGTCGATCATCCGCTGGTCAACGACAGCGACATCGCTGGACTGAAGAGCAAAGTGCTGTCCTCGGGACTGAGCGTTTCACAACTGGTCTCGACCGCGTGGGCAGCGGCTTCCACTTTCCGTGGCTCCGACAAACGCGGCGGTGCCAACGGTGGACGCCTGCGCCTGGAGCCGCAGAAGTCCTGGCAAGCCAACCAGCCTGAGCAACTGGCCAACGTGCTGGCGAAACTCGAGGGCATCCAGCGCGAGTTCAGCAGCGCTGGCAAGAAAATCTCCCTGGCCGACCTGATCGTGTTGGCCGGCAATGTGGGCGTCGAACAAGCGGCGAAAAATGCCGGGCACTCCATAACAGTGCCGTTCACGCCGGGGCGGATGGACGCGTCGCAAGAGCAGACCGATGTCGAGTCTTTCGGCTTTCTGGAACCCATCGCCGACGGCTTCCGCAACTACCTCAAAACCCGCTATCGCGTACCGGCCGAGCACCTGTTGATCGACAAGGCGCAGCAACTGACCCTCAGCGCGCCGGAATTGACCGCGTTGATTGGCGGCCTGCGCGTGTTGAACACCAACGTCGGCCAAACCAGACACGGCGTCTTCACCCAGCGGCCAGAAGCGTTGACCAACGACTTCTTCACCAACCTGCTGGACATGGGCGTGGAGTGGAAGCCGACGTCGGACACGCAGGAAGAGTTTGAAGGACGGGACCGTAAAACCGGCGCAGTGAAGTGGACCGCGACCCGGGTTGACCTGGTCTTCGGCTCGCATGCGCAGTTGCGCGCGTTGGCAGAGGTGTATGCCAGCAGCGATGCGAAGGAACGGTTCGTTAAAGACTTCGTGGCGGCGTGGGTCAAGGTGATGAATCTCGATCGGTTTGATTTGAAGTGATGTAAGCAGAAAACAGCCCGCTGAACCGGTGACGGTCAGCGGGCTTTTTTTGCCCCGGACTTACACAAACCTGTAGGAGCGAGGCTTGCCCGCGAAGGCGGCATATCAGTCGCCATCAATGGTGACTCTGCGGGCCTCTTCGCGAGCAAGCTTCGCTCCTACAAGGAGTGCGGTGATCTGATCCGTATTTTCCCGTGTCATCTGCATCTGTAACGAGATCAGTGCCAGTCCCACAATGCCTCACCGGCCCGGCCGCCTGGAGTGAACACACTTCACTGCGCCTGTTGCGCCGCAAACTCAAGTAGTAGGAGGCCTTATGGCTAAGATGGCGATTTTCCTGGGTGGGTTTCTGGTGCTGACCATCTTGATTGGTGCCCGTGCCACGATTTCTCCGGTGTAAGGACAAAAAGCCCGCTGAGCCGGTGACGGTGAGCGGGCTTTTTTATAGGCGGATTTCGGTGTTACTCGTCGCCGTACATCAACGCCAAACTGTCGATCCACTCGGCAGTAGCGCCGTACCTTGTGTAATAGGCATTCTTTTCTGCTTCGTTTAAACCGGCGAAAAACGGCAGGAAGTAACTGTCGTTGTAGTAGCCGTTCGCGCCTTGCATATTGCCTCCCCACCACGACGGGTTGTACCCCTCAAACGCAATCCACGGTGGGGGCACGGCGAAACGCTCACGATAAATGATGTCCAGGAATTCGACGCTGTTCGTCACCAGCCGTACGGTCGTGGAATTGAATGCTTCGTCGGATGTGAAGCAGACCAGATGTTCGTTTCTCTGGGCGTTTGCGTATTGCTTGACGATGAGGTGGTTGAATGGCTTTTCAGTCCTGAGGCTGAAATTTGCATTGACCAGAGCCCAGAAATTATCAACGTCGTTATCGTCGATTAAAAATGCAGAGTAATAAGCTGGAACGCCGATGTTCTCCAGTGATACCGCTTGCGGGAGACCCGTTGTAAGGCCTGTTAAAGGCTTGGAAAAAACCGCCTTCAATTCTGATAAGGAATATCCGACGATTTGTTCTTTGGGCTGTGGCTTCAGGACGGCTTTGAAGCGACTAAAAAAACTCATTGGCTGGCCTCGATCCTTGAAATCCAAATCAGAATTGTCCGTTGTTTAACGCTGACAGATAGGTCTGCTGCTCGGTGAGCCTTGTTTCATGAGCTTTATGAATTTGCCAGTGATTCGAGCTTTGAGGCCCCGGCTTTCGTAAAAAAGCCCCGTCCTTTTTAGAGGACAGGGCATTTGCATCTTGAAGATCAAAAGATCGCAGCCTTCGGCCGCTCCTACCTCGGCCGCCACCGCTAATTCCCATCCGCAACCTTGCGCTCGATCTCATCAACCTTGCGTTGCAACTTCTCAACCTCCTGCTCTTTAACCCGAGTGGAGGAGGGTGTAATCACTTCATCCACGCCTCGGGTATCGTCATCTCGATCCTCAAGATCCCGTTCCACCACATTCACCGGCTTGCCAGATGCATCGGTGGGCGTTGCTTTCGATTCATCATTCATTTCGCATACCTCCATTGACCTAATCATTGGAGGCACCGTTACGCCCAGAGTTCGAGATTTCTACAGTTCACTTTCACGCCAGCGCCGCGCCTGGACGAGCACTGCCGGGGCAAAGTGCAACATCACCATTCGCACCAAGTGATGGGTCAGGATAAATACTACATTCAGCCCGCCGCTGAACGCGACGATGGCGATGGTTTCGATGGCGCCGGGCATGTAGGCCAGCCACAACGACAAGGGGTCGCTGCCCAGGACTCGTGAGGCCACTACAGCAAACGCAGCGGCGATAAGTATCATCAGGGCGATGGACATCACCCCGGACCGACCGTGGCGAACAAGATCCGCCAGGGAAATATCCTTGAATTTCGAGCCAATCAGCGTGCCGAGGATGACCGTGGCGAAATTGACGCTCCATGGCGGCATCTGGAAGTCCGGCAGCAAGCCCATCTTGAGGTAGACGCCGGTGGCGACGATGGCGGTAAGCATGAACGGTGCCGGGACGCCGATGCGCAGCAGCACGCGACCGATCCCGATGCACAGGGCGATCAACGACAGCACTGTCACCACGGTGCCCGTGAGCAGCGGGGTGTCTTCGGCGACTACCAGGTTGGTTTGCACAGGGATGAGAAAACTGACCAGCACGGTGATCGACAGCAACCGCACCAGGTGCACGACGATGACTTTGCCAGACGCCCGCTCGGATTCCAGCAAATCGAACACGGCGGCGAGTGCACCGGGGTAGACGGCCAGCAGCGAGTCCTTGAGGTTCCAGCCAGACACCTTGAACAGCCAGAAACCGGCAGCAGTAATCTGGACCGCCAGGCACAGGAACAGAAAACCCAGGCTTGGCAACAGAGCGGCGGCGGTGTGGCTGTCCCAGGCCTTAAACATCAGGCCGGTGGCGATCCCCAACACCACTTGTACGTAGCCGAGGCCCAAAGGCACGGTGGGCGCAAAGTGCAGGTTGCTGGCGATCAGCCCGCTCGTGAGTATCGAACCGAGCAGCAGGCCGTGGGGCACGCCGGCGTATTGCAGCGCTGCGCCGACGCCGCTCGCAATCAGTAAACACAGTAGGGTTTTCATGAGTCTTCCTTGATTCTAGTTGTTACCCAATGTTTCAAACCATGCACTTTCTCCCACTTAACGGCGTGCAGCGTCAAGCAGAAGGCGATGCGCTCGGCCGGTCAGCCCGTTCAACCGGCGATGGAATATGCATCGGTTCGCTTTCGCCCATCGTGCTGTATTGCTCACGCAGGGCGCGCAGTTCCTTGGTCCCCAGTTTGTCCAGGCACAGCGCCGCGTTCTGCGCCTCTTGGGTGGCACGCAGTAACTCGTCAATCTTCAAATGCAGAATGTCGTTGTCGCGGTTCTGGGTGTTTTGAATCAGGAAGACCATCAGGAACGTGATGATGGTGGTCGAGGTGTTGATGATCAGTTGCCAGGTGTCGTTGTAATGGAAGTACGGCCCGGTGCATGCCCAGATGCCGATCAGGGCGATGGCGAGGAGGAAGGTTTTGGAACTGCCGGCCCAGTTGGAGAGGGATTGACAGAATTTTGCGAATTTCATGGCCGTGGTTCCTGAGGGGTGGTAACCCATGGACTACGTGCGGTTCTTGAAATTCTTTTTTACATTTGAATCGGCCGACGAAATGTCGATTTTTTGCTGGAGGTGTCTGGCTTGCGGGTTGTGCTGATCTTGAGGGCCTCTTCGCGGGCAAGCCTTGCTCCTACAGGGGCGCGGTGTTGGTCAGGATCGGGATTGGCTTAGTAGTTTGCTGAATGCCTGTTTGTCGACCGGGCGACTCATGTAGAAGCCTTGTACTTCGTGGCATTGATCGGCGCCGAGGATGTTCAGTTGTTCTTCGGTTTCGACACCTTCAGCGGTGACGGTCAGGCCCATGGCTTTGCCCAGGCCGATGATCGCCTGGACCACGGCGCGGTCGTTGCCGCCGCTGCCCATCGAGGCGATGAAGCGCTTGTCGATCTTGATGCCGTCGAACGGATAGGCTCGCAGGTAGCCGAGCGAGGAATAGCCGGTGCCGAAGTCGTCCATGTTCAAGCGTACGCCGAGTTCCTTGAGTGCGTTCATCGTGGTGAGGGCGCCGTCGATGTCGTTGAGCATTACGTTTTCGGTGATCTCAAGTTCGAGGCGGCTGGCCGGGAAACGCGTTTCGACCAGCACCTCGTGGACATCCTCCACCACGTCGCTACGGGCAAATTGTGCCGGGGACAGGTTGACCGACAGCAGGATGTCGTCCGGCCAGGTCAGGGCGGTTTCGCAGGCTTCACGCAGCACCCAGCGGCCCAGCGGCACGATCAGGTCGGTTTGCTCGGCCAACGGGATAAACACGTCCGGCCCGAGCAGGCCCTGAGTCGGATGCTGCCAGCGGACCAGCGCTTCAACCGAGACAATTTCCTTGCCATCCACTTTGTAACGCGGCTGGTAATGCAGCACAAACTCATGATTTTGCACGGCCATGCGCAGGTCGTCTTCCAGTTGACGGCGATGCTGGATCTGGTCGCTCATGTGCGCTTCGAAATAGCACCAGGTGTTTTTACCGTCGGACTTGGCCTTGTACAGGGCGATGTCGGCGCAGCGGATCAATTCGCTGGGCACATAACCCTGGCGGCGGCTGAGGGCGATGCCCAGGCTGGCGCCGATATGTAGGGCATGCTGTTCGTAGTGGATGGGGCGGTGCAGGCTACCGATCAGCCGGGTGCAGAACTTATCGATTTCGCTATGGCTGTCCATGCCGTGCAGCACCACGACGAACTCGTCACCGCCAAGCCGGGCGACGATGTCATGGTCGCGGGTGCACTCGCGCAAACGGGCGCCGACTTCCTGCAACACCGCGTCGCCGGCAGGGTGGCCGAGTGAATCGTTGATCGGCTTGAAGTTGTCCAGGTCGAGCATTAACAACGTCAGGGGCGTCGAGTGTTCCTTGAGCAGCAAGGCGTCTTCCAGGTAGCGGGCGAGCTTGTTGCGGTTGGGCAATCCGGTCAACGCATCGTGCATCGACAGATGCTGGATTTGCGCGTGGGCGGCGACTTCATCGGTGATGTCGCTGGCCGTGCCCCGGTAGCCAATGATGTTCTGATTGTCGAAGATCGGGCGAGCAGACACCCGGCAGTAGCGTTGTTCTCCAGATTGATCGCGATAGGTACAACGCAGGTCGCTGACGCTGGCTTCTTCGGTCAGTTTGTTTAGCCAAAGGGCCAGCGGGGTGGTGTCGCAATACAGCAGTTGCTCGATGTTTTGCCCCAGCCATTGCTGATCGGTGAAACCGGTCACGGCGCTGAATCGCCCGGACAGGTAGGTGATGAACTGTTGTTGATCGATTTCCCAGATCCAGTCGGACGCGGCTTCGGCAACGGCGCGGAAGCGTTCTTCGCTGGCTTCCAGCGCGTGATTGGCAGTTTCCAGCGCCTGGTTGGAGGCTTGTAGCACTTCATAACTGCTGTCGACGTAGCGAGACGAGCGCATCGCATAACGAAAGAAATAAGCCGTCAGCAACATGAGCACCACCAATGTCCCGCCCAGCGGTGGCAACAATGACCATAACAAATGTTTTCCGGGTTGATCGAGTTGGGCAATAAGGCTGTAGCCGGTGTTGTCCAGAGGCACCTGTTGCTGGTCTTTGGCGAGGGTGGCATCGGCGGCGAGGTTCAAATCGTCCAGGCCATAACTGGTGCCCAGGGTATGCAGTTTGGCCGCTGTCAGTTGATCGACAAACACCAGCACGGAAGTGGTTTTTGGATCGTCAATCGGGCGTTCGTCATTCGGCATGACCGCCTCGGCGGTCAACAAGGCAGGCGATCCCTCGAACATCGTATACAGGCTCACCGGTTTGGTCAGATCGGCCTGGCTATGCACCTGATTGATCAGCTCCGCTACAGGCGCCGTCAGGTAACCGGAAAATTCCCCATGGACCAATTGCCCGCGAATCACCGCGTATTTGGTGTGTTCCTGATCAAGCACAAACACCCCTTCGTAGCCATCACTGGTGAACAACGTTTTGCCCATATTTTGCTGGGTGTACGCCCAGTCGATGTCCACTTCACCGTTCAGGTGCTCATAGGCGGACGTCCAGTAGGCATAACTGGTGATGTAGTTTTTTGATGCGGTGATACGGTTTTCCAGCGCGCGGGCGGTGTAGAAGCGGGTGTCGTTGATGTCTTCGGCATCGAGGCCGGTGGCGATGCTGAACAGCGCGCCGACCACCATGCAGACGCCGACGATAAACAGAATGCCCATCGCAAACGCCAGGCGCCGGGTCACCGAGCTTTGCCGGGTAGGGGCGGGGGCCGTATAGGCTGAAACGTCCATTGACTCGTCCTTGATCCATTGTCACGGCGTCTGGGCAGATCTGACGGTTGCAATGTTCAGGCTGCCCGGCGATCCAGTCATCCGCGACGGTCGGTGATGAATCTATGGGCGTGAGTATAGGCGGCGTGGGGGAGAACGTCGGGGCCCTGGGATTCGTGTTGCATGCCAGGGCCTCTTCGCGAGCAGGCTCGCTCCCACATTTGGAATGCATTTCCCTGTGGGAGCGAGCCAGCTCGCGAAGACTTCAGCACAAACAACGAAGCTTTCAGCCCTGACTACTGACCACTAAACACGGCCCCTCGACGCTCGGCAAACGCCGCCAACCCCTCACCAAAATCGGCGCTCTCACACGCTTGCCGCCGCAGTTCGGCAATCTGCTCCATCGCCTGCACCGGCATCGGTTGCAGGTCTTCCAGAATCCGTAACTGTTCCTTCACCGCCGCCACCGCCAGTGGTGCTTTGGCGGCGATGCCCCGGGCCATTTCCAGCGCGGTCGCTTCTAGGGTGTCGGTCTCCACCAGCCGGTTGATCACCCCAAACCGTTCCGCCCGCTGCGCATCCAGTTTCTGCGCGGTGAAGAACATTTCCTTGAGCACATGAATCGGCAAATTATTGAAGAACCGCAGCAAGCCGCTGGTGGTGTAGGGCAAGCCGATGTTCACCGGGGTCATGGCGAAACTGGCGCTGTGGTCGGCCACCACCAGGTCGCAACTCATCGCCAGGTCCACCGCGCCGCCCCACACTGAGCCTGAGATCAGCGCGATGACCACGCCAGGGTAGGCGCGAATACGCCGCAGCACTTGCTCAAGGGGTTTGCCGTAGGCGATGGGGTCGCGGTCATGTTGCAATTCACGAATGTCGTGGCCGGCGCTCCACACCGGTTGGCCCACGTCGGCGCCGAGGATCACCACCGGGACCCGTTGGGCGGCGAGGGCGACCAGGCTTTCGTCGACGGCGTTCAACAGTTGCGCACTGAGGGCGTTGCGATGGGCGGGGTTGCTGAAGACCAGTCGGGCGATGCGCTCATCGACGTGGTTGACGGTAACGGTTGCGTTCATTGGGCGGTTCCTGTGGCGTGTACGGGTGAATCGTCGGTGTCCTGGAACACCACATTGGCGGCGAGCAGTGCATTGATCGATGCGCTATCGAAACCCGCTTCGCACAGCACTTCAAGGGTATGTTCGCCCAACAGCGGCGGCGGTCGGCTGGCGGCGCTGTCGGTGGCGCTGAACACCGGCGTGACCACTTGGCGCAGTGCACCGAGGGTCGGGTGCGTGAGGGTTTCGGTCAGTTGGCTGTGCAGCACTTGTGGGTCGTCGAACACTTCGTCGAGGGTGTTGATCGGGCCGGCGGGCAGGCCGGCGTCGATGAACAGCTCGGTCCACGCGTGTTTGCTGCGGGTTTTGAGACGGCTTTCGAGGATCGCTTTCAACTCTTCACGCCGCTCGACCCGCGCTTCATTGGTGGCGAAACGCGGATCGTCCGGCAGCGCCGGCAAGTCGAGCAATACACACAAGCGCCCCCACATTGCCGAGGTGATCGGCGCCAGGTTGAGCGGGCCGTCCAGCGTCTGGAACACACCATAAGGTGCGATCACCGAATGCGCATTGCCGGTGCGGCGAGGCACATCGCCGAGGCTGAGATAGCGTTGGCCGTGCACGCTCAACAACCCCACCAGACTGGCCAGCAACGAGGTGCTGACATGCTGGCCTTGCCCGGTCTTCGAGCGTTCCAGCAGTGCGGCCAACACTGCTGTCACCAGCCACATGCCCGAGGTCAAATCGCCGATAGCCGTCCCTGTGCGGGTCGGATCGCCATCGACGAAACCGGTCAGGCTCATCAGCCCCGAGTAGCCTTGGGCGATTTGGTCGAAACCGGGCCAACTGCTCATCGGGCCGTCGGCACCGAAAGCGTTGATGCTGCCGAGAATCAGCCGTGGATTGCGCGCGCTGAGTACGTCGTAACCGAGGCCCATGCTCTCCAGCGTGCCGGGTTTGAAGTTCTCGATCACCACGTCGGCGTCGTCGATCAACCGCTGGATCGTCGCCAGTCCTTCAGGGTGGCGAAAATCGATGCACATCCCGCGTTTGTTGCGGTTGCACGAGAGGTAGTAGGTGCTCACGCCACGGTCGAACGGGCCCCAGGTGCGGCTCATGTCGCCGGTCGGGCCGGGTTCGATCTTGATCACATCGGCACCGAGATCCGCCAGCACCATGGTGCAGAACGGTCCTGACAGCGCGCGGCTCAGGTCGACAATCTTTACGCCTTGCAATGCTTGCATAGGATTCTCCAGTCAATGATCAGATGCGCTATTGCGGCAAGGTCTGGTCGCGGGTTTCGACGGCAAACGGCAGGATCAGAATGCCGGCGACAAACGCCGCGGCAGTCCAGGCGATGGGCGCGCCGAGCGAGCCGTGCCAATGAATGGCTGCCGCCAGCAGGAAGTTGACTCCAGCACCGATAAAGCGACCCACCGAGGCGTTGAAGGCGAACGCCGTGGCACGGATGCGGGTCGGGTATTGCTCAGGCAGCCACAGCGAGAAAATCGCGAAGTTGCCGCCGAAGAAACCGAGGAACACCAGCGAGACCATGAACAGATGCAGGCCGTCGTCCATGTAGAACACCCAGCCGAACGCGACCACAATCGACGCGGCCATCCCGGCGAAGTAGATGCCCAGCGCTTTGCGCCGCCCGACGCGCTCCGCCAGCCACGGCGCGATAAGGCAGCCGAGGATGGTGCTCAAGGACAGGATCGCCGCGCCAATGGAAGCCAGGTGCACGGCGCCGACGTGGTCGATACCAGCGCGGGTGGCGAGCGTCACCACGGCGGTGGCTTCGTACACCGAACCGGCCCACAAACCGACGATGGCGACGCCGACCAAGGCTGAGCTGGTCAGCGTGCGGCGGCGAAATGCCGGGGCGAAGATCTCCAGCCACGCGCTATGCGCTTTGGGGCTTTTGACGTTGATCACAGGCTTGTGCGGCTCTTTGACTTTTAGCGCGGTATAGATCGCCACGAACGCCGGGAACAACCCGCAGAGAAACATCACCCGCCAGCCATATGTGGCGCCGACCGTGTAATTCAGCAACGCGGCGATAAAGAAGCCCAGGTAGTAGCCGGTTTGCAGGTAGCCCGCGCCCATTTTGCGGCGGTCTTCCGGCCAGCACTCGGCGACGTAGGTGCCCGCCAGTGCCCACTCGCCACCGACGCCAATCCCGGCAATCAGCCGAAACGCCGCCAACTGCCAGATGTTCTCGGAGAACGCCGCCGCGCCGGTAAACAGTGAGTACACCAGGATGCTCGCGGCCAGCATTTTCACCCGGCCAAAGCGGTCGGCCAGCGGCCCCCAGATAAACGACAGGCCCCAACCAATCAGGAACAACCCGAACAGCAGGGAACCGTACATGGCGATATTGGCGGGGGTGGCGGTGATGCCGGAGTTGGGCAGTAACTCGGTCATGGCTGGAATCAGCACCAGGGCAAAGATGACGGAATCCACGCCATCCAGTACCCAGCCCAGGTAGACCGTCCAGAAGCCGCGAATCTGTTCGCGGGTCAGGGGCGTTTTGATCGGTTTCGCGTGTGTTGCCGATGCAGTCATTGCTCTAGACATTACGGTCTCCCAGTGGCCCTTTTCAGGCCTATGGAAGCGCTGCGCGGCAGTGGCGGCCGTGTGCGCTTCGTTTGTTGTGAGACGAGTCTAGGCGGCGTATCTCATAAACTTAAAATATGATATTCCTCTGGTCCTAACGGAAAATACGATGGCTTTGGAGATGCCCATGGACCTGCGTCAATTGCGGTATTTCATCAAGGTCATCGAGTGCGGCAACATCACCCGCGCCAGCGAAGCCCTGCACATCGCACAGCCTGCAATCAGCCAGCAGATGCGCAATCTGGAGCAGGACATGGACATGCAATTGCTCGAACGCAGCGTACATGGCGTGGTGCCGACGGCGGCGGGGCGCACGCTGTATCGGCATGCCATCGAACTGCTGCGCCAGGCCGACGGCACCCGTGAACTGCTGCGCCAGGATGCGGAGTTCCCACGGGGTAAAGTCTCGGTCGGCATGCCGTCGAGTACCGCGCGGATGTTGGCGATCCCGTTGGCACGCACGATCCGCAGCCGTTATCCGGGGATCAAACTGGAACTGATCGATGCGCCGAGCGCAGAGTTGGGAGGGCTGATCACCGTCGGGCGAGTCGCATTGGCAGTGAATGTCGATGTGGTCGAAACCCGCGGCGTGATCTCGCAACGGCTGCTCACCGAAACGCTGTACCTGGTGGCGTGGCCTGAGTTTTCGTTGCCGGCGGGCCTGGTGTCGATAGAGGCGTTGGCGAAGATGCCGCTGGTGCTGCCTTGCGCGCCGAACACCATTCGCAGTCGGGTCGAGTCAGCCTTCCAGGAGGCCGGTCTGCATTGCGAAGTGGAATTTGAAGCCAACTCCACGGACCTGCTGTTCTCGGCGGTCAAGGCCCGGTTGGGCGTCACGATCCTGCCGTGGGCGGCGGCGCATGTTGAACTGGAGCAACACAAGCTGAAGCTGGCGCGGATCGACCATCGACTGTTCACCCGTGATTTATCCCTGTGCTGGCATGACACGGCGGTGCAGAGCAATGCGGTGCAGAAGGTCAAGGCGACCATTTTTGAATTGTTTGACGGGTTTGGGCGGCAGCCTGGGTGGGCGGATGGGCGGTGATTTTTGTGCTGTGTTTGAGGGGCTCTTCGCGAGCAAGCTTTGCTCCTACAGGTTTGCTCGCGATGACGGCCGTCCAACCACCCCAAATACCGCATCAGTTCGAGATCAGTCATCGTGAGATAGACTGAACGCAATGCATCAAACGGTGGGAGTGACCAATGTGGCGCGATTCAGATGGATTCGCTGATCACGGCGGCAGCGCGAGCGCTGGCGTCAGGTGATCCCCTCGGCGCACTAAACCGGATTGCCCTGCGCGAAGATGCGGCAGCGCTGGCACTGCGGGGCATCGCCATGGCGCAGCTCGGCGATCTGGTGCGGGCCAGGACATTGGTGCAGCGAGCGGCGCGGGCCTTCGGGCCGAAAGAGGCGTTGGCGCGGGCGCGGTGTGTGGTCGCCGAGGCTGAGATTGCGTTGGCGTCACGGGACCTCGGTTGGCCGATCAAAAAGCTCGACATGGCGCGGCAGATGCTTGAGGCCCATGGCGATTTCGTCAACGCTGCCCATGCACGGTATCTGGAGATTCGGCGTCTGCTGCTGATCGGGCGCCTGGATGACGCGCAGCACACACTCGCCGAACTCGACCCCGCGCCACTGCCGCCCGCATTGCGTGCGGTGCATGAACTGGTGGTGGCCGGGATCGCAATGCGGCGCCTGCAATCCAACACCGCACGGGCGGCGCTGAACCGAGCCGAAACGGCCGCCCGTGATGCTGCGATCCCGGCCCTGACTGCCGAGGTCGAACATGCCACCCGGATCCTCGATACCCCCGTCGCGCGGCTGATTACCCATGGTCAGGAACGGCCACTGTTGCTGGCGGAAGTTGAAGCGTTGCTCGCCTCAACGTCGCTGGTGGTGGACGCCTGTCGCTACAGCGTGCGCGGCGCCGGCATGTCGGTGTCCCTGGCGTCGCGGCCGGTGTTGTTCGGCATCGTTCGGGCGCTGGCCGAAGCCTGGCCGGGTGACGTGTCGAGAGAAACACTGATCGCCCGAGCCTTCCGATTGAAACTCACCGATGAGTCCCACCGTGCAAGGTTACGCGTCGAAGTCGGGCGCCTGCGTGCGGCCCTCGAACCCCTGGCCAGCGTGACCGCCACCCCGCGCGGTTTTGCGTTGGTGGCGCGCGGTGCAAGCGACGTCGTGCTGCTGGCGCAACCTGTCGAAGAGCAATACGCCGCGCTGTTTGCGTTCCTGGCCGATGGTGAATCGTGGTCGAGTTCCGCCCTGGCGCTGGCCCTCGGCATCAGTCAGCGCACAGTGCAACGGGCACTCGACACGCTGGCGGCGAGCGACAAGGTGCAGTCATTCGGCTGTGGTCGGGCGCGGCGCTGGATGACCCCGCCGGTGCCCGGTTTCGCGACGACTTTGTTACTCACGGCGCCGTTGCCCAGTGATTAGGATCACCTCACCAACCCGTGACTGAGGAAGCGATCATGAAACACTCAACAGCCGAAATACTCCGTGAATATGGACCCTTTGCCGGTGTCGATGCCGTGCATGGCGTGACCTGGGACGGCCAGAGTGTGTGGTTCGCCAGCGGCGAAAAACTCAACGCCCTCGACCCGGCCAGCGGCCAGACCTTACGCTCCATCGATGTCAGCGCCGACGCCGGCACCGCGTTCGATGGCGAGCACTTGTTTCAGATCGCCGCCGATCGTATCCAGAAAATCGACCCCAAGACCGGCCGAGTGCTCCACACCATCCCCGCGCCCGGCAACAGCGACTCGGGCCTGACCTGGGCCGAAGGCACGCTGTGGGTGGGCGAGTACCGCGACCGCAAGATTCATCAGATCGACCCCGAGACCGGCACGATCCTGCGCACCATCGAATCCAACCGTTTTGTCACTGGTGTGACGTGGGTCGAGGGCGCGTTGTGGCATGGGACGTGGGAGGGCGATGAGAGCGAATTGCGGCGGGTTGATCCGGCCACGGGTGAGGTTTTACAGAGCGTGAAAATGCCCGCTGGGGTTGGCGTTTCCGGGCTGGAGTCGGATGGTGCGGATCAGTTCTTTTGTGGCGGTGGTGGCAGTGGAAAGGTGAGGGCGGTGCGGCGGCCGAAATGAGCTCACATCGTTGATTTTGGTGGGGGCTGTGAGGCCGCCTTCGCGAGCAAGCCCGCTCCCACATTGGATCTGTGGTGTACACAAAGCCCCTGTGGGAGCGGGCTTGCTCGCGAAGAGGCCCTCACAGACAACAAAAGCGCCTCGGAATGTCCCGTATGATTGCCGCTCCCCCCAAGCCAGCCGCAAGGACCCACCCATGGCGTTAAGCAAACACGAACAAGCCCACACCGAACGCCGCCTGGTCGCCACTCTGACTGAAGCCTGTGAAACCGCCAAAGCCGAAATCATCGGCTTTTGCTGGCTGACTCACGAAGTCGATTACGCAAGGTTCCCTTCCAGCCTGCGGGTGGTCTGGGTCTTCAATACCGAGGCCGAGAAGAATCAGGCATTGGCCAGCGGGCAGGGCGAGCGCATGGTCGAACTGACCACGTTCGCGTTAACCGAAGCAGAGGTGCTCGTCAGCCCGGTAGCCGCCCACGTGCAGTTCGATTCTGAAGAGCAATGCCAGCGCGTCAACGGCGGAAACTGGGTGCAACGTCTGGCGCCCAAGCGTTCGACGGGTGTGTGACCTACGCGATTTACGTAGGAGCTGCCGAAGGCTGCGATCTTTTGATCTTGCTTCTCTGATGCCGCCAGAGACACCAAAAGAACGCAGCCTTCGACAGTTCCTACACGGATCGGTTTTCGGCGCGGTGAGCGGGGTCAATTCACAACCGCACTCACAATCTGGCGCCTATCAACTTAAGGTACTCGGGGCTCTCTGAAATCGAATTGTGCCCGACCCCCGCGATGACCTTCAGCACCGCAACCCCAGACGGGAACTGTCTATAGAGCCGTTCCGTGCTTGAGCCTGGTATCACTTCATCCTGTTCAGCCGCGATCAACAGGGTCGGCACGTTGATGTGTGCGGCGTACTTTCCAGAGTCGAACGTATCCTTCAACAACCACTTCACCGGAAAGATCGGGTACTGGCGAGCGGCGAGTTCCAGCAGGCTGTTGTAGGGCGTGATCAAGATCAGGCGCGTTGCCGGACGTTGGCTGGCGAGGCGAATGGCGACGCCGGTGCCGAGGCTGCGACCGACCACGGCCACTTGCGGGTGTTCGGCGTAAACCCGGTCGAACAAATCCAGCGCATCACGGGCAATCGCTTCCTCGGAAGGCGACCCTGAACTGCCACCGTAGCCTCGGTAGTGCAGCAGATAGATCGCCTGATCAGGAAAGGCTTCGGAAAACGAAGGCAGGTTTCGCGAGACATCCTCGGCATTACCGCCAAAATAAATCAATGCCTTGGGGCCAGCGTGAGGCCTGACGGATACCTGCAATTGCGCATCGGCTACCGATAGCTTGAGCACGGTGTCGGCGGTGGCGATGGCGCTGGGTTGCGGGAAGTAGATCAAGGCGCGTTGAAACACGAACAACGCCAGGCACAGCAGCAGGTAAAGGGCTGCAAGCGCTACGAGGATGTACACCAGGATTCGTGGCATTCGGCTGATTTTTCTGGGTGGCATTGACTGCTCGGGGCTGACGACGGTTTTCGCTGATCATTGTCGCAGTCTAGTCCAGCACGAGATCAAAAGATCGCAGCCTTCGGCAACTCCTACGCTGGAATGCGTACACCCTGTAGGAGCTGACGAAGGCTGCGATCTTTTGATCTTTTAAACGTCACATCAGCGTACTTTGCGGCAACCCCAACAAGCCCGTCAGCGTATTCATGATCCCTTGCTGCCGCGCCCGATCCACCTGGTGCAGCGCCTCTGCCGCCGCCACATCCGCCGCACAGTGCGGGCAAATCACTTCATGTTGATGGATGTACTGCAAACACCCACGGCACAGCGCCAATTGCGTCGGCACGCGTCCTTCATCCGGCGATTTCTGCCCCTGATTTGCCCAGGCAAGTTTGATCACCTGCCCGCTGTCGCTGACGCTACTCACCGCTTCACCCGTCTCGATGCGCTCGGTGATCAAGTCAAAACGCCCCACCGCAAATGACTTCTGCGCCGCGTCTTCAAGCTTGACGATCCGTTCGCGCAGTCCGCGTTTTTGCAGGTCCAAGGCGCGGTAATGGCAGTAGGGATTGTTGCCGGGTTTGCCGAGCAACGAGTGTGAAGTCCAGGTGCAACCGCCACGGCAGACGTCGTTGTAATAGCAGCTTCGGCAGTAACCCCACAGGTCGTCGACCGATCGCAGGCGGCCGAAGTGCATGCCTTCGCTGTAGTGCCAGATGTCGTGCAGGCTCATGTTGCGCACGTTGCCGCCGGAGAAACCGACGGTGGCCAGGGAAGGGCAACCCTTCACCGTGCCATCGGCTTCAAGTGCCAGCACGGTTTGCCCGGCGGCACAGCCGCTCCAGTGCACGCGTTCGTCACCGAAACCGCGCCACATGTGCTCATACGGGCCGTAGTAACCGATGTTGTTGCCCACATTCATCAGCAGGCCGCGATCGACGCCTTCGCGGTACAGGCGCGCGAGCAATGGCATCACTTCCAGCAGTTGGTAGGGCTGCAGCAACAGCTCCGGATGATCCACGGCGTTGCCCATGGCGACGGTCAACTGGATCTGCCAGTGGGTGGCGCCGAGGTCGATGATCAGGTCCATCAGCTCGGGCAAGTCGGGCAGGGTAGCGGCACCGATCTGGGTGTTGACGCTCACTGCCAGGCCGGACTGTTTGGCGCGGCGCAGGGTGTCCACGGCTTTGTCGAACGAGCCGGGGACGTTGCGCACGGCGTCATGCAGCGGCGCCAGTCCATCCAGCGAAACCCCGACACCATTGAGCCCCGCGTCCACTGCGGCCTGCATTTTCGCCGGCGTCAGGTTGCGTCCGCCGGTCTGGATCGCGCAATACATGCCGTGATCGTGGATGGCCTGGATCAGTCGGGTCCAGTCCTTGCGCAAATAGGCTTCGCCGCCGATCAAGGTGATCTCGCGGGTGCCGAGCGCCGCCAGGGAGTCGATGACGTCGAGGCATTCCTGGGTGTTCAGTTCATCGGGTCGCCGGTGACCGGCGCGGGAGCCGCAATGCAGGCATTTCAGATCGCAGGCCAAGGTGATTTCCCAGACCACATGCACCGGCACGTAGCGTTTGAGGTCGGTTTCACTGAGGTAGCGGGCAGGGCGATTGTCTGACATGGGAAATCCTTGCGCACAAGTGTGGTGAGGGGGCTTGCCCCCTCGCCACAGTGCTCGTCGATAGTGGACGGTTTAGCGTGCTTCCAGACGCGCGATTTCCGCGTTCAACTGCTCCAGCGCACCGCGCAGGGTGCCGGCGTGTGCCAGTTGTTGCTCCGCCTGGCTCACCACCGATTTCAACTGCGCCAGATCACCGCTGGCTTGCGCCTGCTGTACTGCGACGGCGTAGAGCGGCTGGGCGTGGTGCGGATGCTCGGGTATCGGCTGAATGCTGATTGGGGCCTGGCTGACGGCGGCGTGTTTGACCGCATGCCAGGTGCCTCCCTCCTGATACTTGTAGTCGACAAAGCCGCTGGCCCAATCGGCACCGAGGATGCCCTTCAAATGGAAGGTCTGGGCAATCTGGCTCAGAGGACCGCTCGGGCTGCCATCCAGGGTCAGGATGATGTGGCTCTCGGCTGTCGGCACCAGTTTGACCTCGGAGTACTCACCCCATACACGGGCGCGAAAATTGAGAGGCGGATAGGTGCTTTGAAAGATGCTGGCAACACCGCTGACTTTCTTTTTAACCGTGTCGACAAGCAGATCGAGGGTCAGTACCGGGGCGCCGAGCAGGTGATTGCTGACGATGAGGCGTGTGTGAAAAAGTCCGATTGACATGGTGCAACTCCCTTAAGTGTTTTCAGGACAAGCCAGGCACATTGAGTGGCCGGGTCAGCGGCGTTCGAGCCGACTGATTTCGCCCTTGGCAGCTTCCAGTGCGCTTTGCAGTTGTGGCTGCTGATCCAGTTGCTGTTTGGCCAGGCTCGCCAGGCTTTTCATCTGGGCCAGGTCGCCGCTGGCAATGGCGCTTTGAATCGGCGCGGCGTACAGCGGCATGATCGGTGGGTAAGGTGACTGCGGTGGAATCACCGGACCGGGTTCCAGCGGTGGGAAGGCGCTGGAACGCACCGATTCAACGAGATGAGCGGGCGCGTTATTCACTTCGATCCAGCGCTGGCCATCGTAGTAGGTGTAGTTGGCGACACCGTCTTTCCAGTCGGTGCCTACTACCAGCCGTACCTTGAAATTCACGATGGAATTGGAGCCCGTGCCGCCGTGATTGCCTTGTGCGGTGATCAGGATTTTGCTGACACCGGGCGACATGACGGTCAGATAGGTGTATTCGCCCCAGACATCGGAATGCACATCCAGCGGCGGGTTGGTCGCCTGAGTGATTGCCGCAGTGCCACTGACAGTTTCTTCAGGGGTAAAGACCAGCAGATTGAGTGCCAGGCTTTGTGCGCCCGGTGCCGAAGTACCAATTCGGTAGGCGAGCGGGAACAAGCCGACAGGCTGTTGATTAGAACCAGACATGGTTATTGCCTCCATTGCAATAAGGGGAGAAAACAGAGCTAGTGTTTTTCCTGGCGCGAAACTTCCTTGGCCAGTCTTTCGTAGGCGGTTTTTAGCTCTTTGGGTTCAACTTTGGATGCGTCGCGTTGTTTCAATAACGCTTTCATCTGTTGCAGGTTGCCTTCCGTGATCGCGTCATGGATGGCCGCCCCGTACGGGGGGATGGGATGAGACGAAGAACTGCTCATGACGACTCCTTCCGTGGTAGTTGTGGCACTGCTCCGATCAGCAGTTTTTGCAGTTAAGCAGGACTCTTTAAATATGCAATGGCCAATAGAGGCATAATGCCTGTTAAATTTTTAATACGAATTTTCTAATCGCGATGCGTTTGGATAATGCTGGATTGATATTAAGAATGGCGATGAATAAAAGTGTGTTGAGCGTTTTTCTCATAAGTAACGGTGCTCTTTATCGCCATTAATAATGAGTTTTCCATATAACGTTTGGCATTAAACTTCAGTGTCTTTTGACAGGGGGTTTAGGGCCACAAACAGGGAGTGCGAAATGACCGAGCGCCATCTGATCCACACCGAAACGCTGTCCAACGGCTGCAAAATCGAGGTCAAAGCCAAGATCCTGCGGGACGGCTCACTGGAGATGTTCATCGGGGTCTACCGGCCGGACGGCACGGTGATTCTTGAAAACAACGACCCATCGCCACACCTGCTGGATATGGAGGCCGCGATGGACTGGGGCATCGAGATCGCCAGGAAGGCTGCTAACGCTCAGACCGCCTGACCTTCATTCAGCGCCAGATAGCGCTTGAACCAGTCCAGCGTGCGACTCCAGGCAAGTTTGGCGGCGGCTTCGTCGTAGCGAGGCGTGGAGTCGTTATGAAAGCCGTGGTTCACGCCGGGGTAAATGTAGGCTTCATAGGTCTTGCCCGCCGCTTTCAACGCCTGTTCGAACGCCGGCCAGCCTTCATTGATGCGGGTGTCCAGCTCGCCGTAGTGCAGCATCAACGGCGCCTTGATGCGGGGCACGTCCTTAGCCTCGGGCTGGCGGCCATAAAATGACACCGCCGCGCCCAGTTCCGGATAGGCCACGGCCGCCGCATTGACCACGCCACCGCCATAGCAGAAACCGGTGATGCCGACTTTTCCGGTGCCTGCGGCATGATTCATCAACCACTCGATGGCGGCGAAAAAATCGTTCATGAGCTTCTCCGGGTCGACGGTCATTTGCAGCTCCCGGCCCTTGTCATCGTTCCCGGGATAGCCGCCCACAGACGTCAGGCCATCGGGGGCGAGGGCAATGAAACCAGCCTTGGCCACGCGCCGGGCGACGTCTTCGATATAAGGATTGAGCCCACGGTTCTCATGCACGACCACCACCGCCGGCACCTTGCCGGTGGCTTTCGCCGGTCGCACCAGGTAGCCACGCACCTGGCCGTGGCCTTTGGGCGAGGGGTAGGTGATGTACTCGGCGAGGATGTCCGGGTCGGTGAACTCCACTTGCTCGGCCAGGGCGTAATTCGGGCTCAGGGCGGCGAGCAGGGCGGAGGCGGTCAAACCGCCCAGCGTGAACAACGCCGCCCGGTCGAGAAACTCGCGCCGACTGATCTGCCCATGGACGTAGTAGTCGTAGAGCTCCAGCAATTGGGGGGCGAAGTCTTTCGCGGTCAGACGGCTCATGGGCCTGTTTCCTGTCGATTCATTCGTAAAGAGCCGCTAGGCGTTCGCAACCTTGGCGGTGCGAATGAACAACGCGCGCACCTTGTCCCAGAAGTTGCCGCCGAGCACGAAGAAACTGCCGATCAGCATCACATCGCCCAACAACTGAAGCTGCCAGAGGTTCGGCCGCAGCCCTGGCCAGATGCTGTCGACGTAGGGTTCAAGAAACGCCGAGATCAGCGGCAGGCAGAACATCACCAGGCCGATGCGATGGCGAACCGGCCCCACTTCGGCGTCTGCGCTGGGCGCCAATGAGGTCACGTAGCCGAACACGCTGCGTTTCAGCTGCTGGAACCCGGCCTTGCCCATGACTGCGATCACCAGGATCAGCAGGACCTTGTTACTGATAAACAGCACGCCCGTCAGCGCCGCGACTTTCGAGCCCGGCACGCCGACAGCGGCAGCGAGCGGCACCATCAGCCACGAGCCCAGCATCAGGCAGAGAATGACGATGCCCAGTTTGAAGCGCCAGCCGGCCGAGTGGGGTTGGGTGGTCATGAGGGTCGCACCTTGTGATGGATTGCCGCAGTTTTGAAAGCTCTTGAAAAGCGTAGCAGCTGACACGTGACTGTGAGCAAGTCCGCGTTTTTGTACCGCTCGGCTTTCATCGGGGCGTCTATGCTCCAGTCATCTTCCTTGGCCGGGGAAAAACCCTATGCATTCACGTGCCGCCATGCTGATCCGGTCGGGGCCGCTCTTGCTGCTGGTGCTCGGCTTCAGCGGCTGCGCGCGCGTGGGGCCGGACTTCCAGCCGCCGGGCGAGGAGTGGGTCAAACACTGGAGCACGCCGGCACTGGAGAAAGCCAGTGAGCGAGGCGAGAGCCCGGACCTGCGCCAGTGGTGGCAAGTCTTCAATGACCCGGTGCTCGATCAATTGATCACGGATGCGGATGCCCACAACTCCAGCCTGAAAATCGCCGGCCTGCGGGTGATGGAAGCACGGGCACAATTGGGCATCGCCCAGGCCGGGCGTTATCCGCAATTGCAGCAGGCCAATGTCGACCTGCTTTATGCGCAGCGCCGCCAATACAGCGGCAGTAATCCGAAAAACAGCAACTTCTGGCAATTCAGCGAAGGCTTCGACGTGGGGTGGGAACTGGATTTCTGGGGCCGTTTCAGTCGGGCCATCGAGTCTTCGGATGCCAGCTACTTCGCCGCCCAGGCCAACTATGAAGACGTGCTCGTGTTGCTGCGCGCGCAAGTGGCGGACACCTACTTTTCCATGCGCACCACCGAAGCGCGATTGCGTGTGGCCCGGGACAACACGCGCCAACAAAAGCGCAGCCTGGAGATCACCCGCAAGCTGTTTAACAGTGGCCAGACCGCCGAACTCGATCTGCAACAGGCCAGGACCCAATACCTTGGCACGCTGGCCAGCATCCCCAATCTCGAAGACCAGTTGCATCGAACCCGTAATGCCTTGGCGGTGCTGACCGGGCAGGCGCCGGGTCAGTTGCCGCAAGTGACGGACAATGAAGAATTGATCCCGTTGCTGGACCGCGCGGTGCTGCAAGATGTGCCGGCCAATCTGTTGCTGCGTCGCCCGGATGTGCGCGCGGCCGAGCTGAATGTTGCCGCCCAATCAGCCCTGATCGGCGTGGCCGTCAGTGATTTCTATCCATCGTTGACCTTGCTTGGCAGCATCGTCTGGACCGCCAGTTCCGTGGGCGGTACGCCGAACAACCTGGACTTTGTCGGTGGCCCGAGCCTGCGCTGGAACCTGTTCGATCACGGCCAGATCAGCAACAACGTGCGGGTGCAGGATGCGCGTTTGCAGCAATTGATCGAGTCCTATCGCGACACCGTGCGCCAAGCCGCACGGGAAGCCGACGATGCCGCCAGCGGCTTGAGCAAGTCCCTGGAGCGCGAACGCATCTTGCGTCAGGCCGAGGTGGCGGCCAAGCGCTCGCTGGTGCTGGCGCGGGCGCAGTACACCGAAGGCTTTTCAGACTTTCAACGGGTGCTGGATGCGCAACGGGCACTGCTCGAACAACAGGACAATTACCTGGTCAGCCGCAGCAATGCCGTGAGCAACCTAATCGCGCTGTACAAGGCCCTCGGCGGTGGTTGGTACGCCGCCCAGCCAATTCTCGACCACGCCACGCGCAAGCAAATGGAAACACGCACTGACTGGGACAGCCTCCTCGACGAGTCCGCCGCAACGCAACCAGTCTTTCCCCAGCCCGACAAGGTGAACAACCATGAGTGAAGCCGCGCAGCCCTCTGTCGAAGCGCCTGCGCCCAAGGCGTCAGCGCCGGCCGCCGACCCGGCGAAAAAAGGTATCAAGTGGGTGTTGCTGCTGATCATCGTCAGTCTCGTCTGGTACGTGCTGGCCGACCGTTTCACGCCTTACACGCAACAGGCGCGGGTCGGGGCGTTCGTGATTCCGGTGGCGGCGGAAGTGGCGGGGCGGGTGATCCGGGTGAATGTGCGCAACAACCAGGACGTCAGGGCAGGGGACATCCTCTTCGAAGTCGATCCGCAGCCCTATCAGATTGCCGTGGAGCGCGCCCGCGCCGACCTTGAATCGACCCGCCGCCAGATCGGTGCCAGCACCGCCGGTATCGCCTCGGCGCAGGCCTCGTTGCGCTCAGCCCAAGCCAATGAACTGAAGGCGCGGCAGGACAATCAGCGGCTGGAAGGCTTGTACCGCGCGGATAAAGGCACCGTGTCCGTGCGCCTGCTGGAAGTGTCGCGGGCCAGCCTGGAACAGGCCACCAGCCAAGTGGCCGCAGCGGAGGCCGAAGTGCAACGGGCGAAGGAGCAGGAGGGCGGCAGCGAAGCGGAGAATGCACTGCTGCGCAGCGCTGCGACGGCCCTGTCAAAAGCCGAACTGGATTTGGCCAACACCCGCATCGGCGCGCGCTCGGCCGGGCTGATCACCGACCTGCGCACCGACGTCGGCCAGTTCGCCGCCGCTGGCAGTCCACTGATGACGCTGATCGCCATCCACGACGTGTGGGTCAGCGCCGACATGACCGAGAACAACCTCGGCCTGGTCAAACCCGACACGCCGGTGGCCATTGTGCTGGACGCGTTGCCCGGTGAAGTGTTCGGTGGCCGGGTGCGCAGTGTCGGCTATGGCGTCAGTGTCGGTCAGCCGCCAGCCCCCGGGACCTTGCCGAGCGTGCAGAACAGCCGCGACTGGCTGCGTCCGGCCCAGCGTTTTCCGGTGGTGATCGAGTTTGATGAGGACGCGTTGAACGCCTTGCGTGACAGTCGCGCCATCCGCGCGGGCGGGCAGGCGGAAGTCATGGCGTTCCCGGCGTCAGGCAATCCGTTGAACCCGCTGGGTCGAGTGTTTTTAAGTCTGATGAGTTGGTTGTCGTATGCCTATTGAGCGCACCGCTCGGGATCAGCGTTCACTGCGCCTGGCCACGGGCACGGCGCTGTGCCTGGCCGCGAGTTTCGGCTTGGCGTTGCCGATTCCATTTCTTGCGCCGGTGCTGGCGTTGCTGTTTTTGGCCACGCTCAATCGGCCACTGCCGTTCAAGTCCGGCGTGGTGCTGGCGCTGGTGGCGATGCTGACGACCGGCATCGGTTTGTTGCTGATTCCGCTGCTGGGGCATTACCCGGTCAGTGGCCTGTTGCTGATTGGCGTTGGCTTGTTCCTGGTGTTTCGCTTTGGCCTGCGCGGCGGCAATAATTTGATCGTGACCTTTCTGGTGATCGGCCTGACCATGATTTCGGCGGCCGGCACTGCCAGTTTCGAATTGGCGCTGCTGGTGATTGGTGCGCTGGTCAAGGGGCTGCTGCTTGCCGTGTTGGTGGTGATCTTGAGTCATGGGCTGTTTCCCGAACCGGTCAATGCGCCGCCGTCACCTGTGCCCTCGACACTTCCTGCCGAAGAGGTTGATCGAGTGGCGTTGCGCGCCACCCTGATCGTGTTACCGGCGTTCCTGCTGGCGCTGATCGATCCGGCCAGCTACCTGCCGATCATTCTGAAAGCGGTCAGCCTCGGCCAGCAGAGTTCGACGACGACGGCGCGCAATGCCGGTCGCGAATTGCTCGGCTCGACGCTGCTGGGCGGCGTGCTGGCGATCCTGTTCTGGTGCGCCCTGAGCCTGTTCGTGCACTTGTGGATGTTCTTCCTGTGGATGCTGCTGTTCGGCCTGGTGCTGGCACGCAAACTCTACGCCCTCAGCCCGACCCGGTTCAGCCCGGGGTTCTGGCTCAACACAATGATCACGCTGATTATCCTGCTCGGCCAGTCAGTACAGGACAGTGCCGTCGGCAAGGACGTTTACACCGCGTTCGCCGTGCGCATGGGGCTGTTTATCGTAGTGACGTTGTATGCCTGGCTGATGGTTCACCTGCTTGAGCAACGCCGGGTGAATCCAGCCTGAACCCTGGCTGAACGACTGTTCGTTGAGCAGCACCTCGCACGAGGGCTGGCCTTACACTTCGGCACTCGTCCAACCCCTGAAGTCAAAGCCATGTCTGAAGCGTTCGAAGTCCCCAGCCCCCACGAACATCATGTCGAACACGTCACGCATCACGCCCATGGCAACGGCGATAATTTCGCCAGCAAGATCGCAGTGATGACAGCGATCATGGCCACCATCGGCGCGTTGCTCAGCTATCAGGCAGGTTCCACGGAAAGCGAAGCGGCGATGGACAAGAACAACGCTGCCATCGAGAAGACCGAAGCCTCCAACCAGTGGAATTACTACCAGGCCAAATCCAGTCGGCAAAACCTGTCCGAGCTGGCGACCCATATCCCGGGCATCGACGCCGCGCACTACGCTGCCGAAGCCGAGCGTTACAAGAAAGAAAAGGAAGTCGTGCGCAAGAAGGCCGAAGCGCTGGAGGAAGAGGTTCGGGTGTGGGATGAAAAGTCGGAGCAGGCCTTGCATCAGCATCATCGCTGGGCCCAGGCGATGACCGCGATTCAGATCGCGATTTCCCTGGCGGCGATCACCTTGTTGACCCGCAAGGAATGGCTGAAAAAAGTCGCCTACACCGCCGCCAGCGCCAGTGTGGTGTTGGGCACGTTGGCGTGGCTGCATCTTTAAAGGACAGGCCTGACAACACACCAATCCCATTGTGGGAGCGGGCTTGCTCGCGAAGACTGTGGGTCAGCTTGCATTGATGTTGGCTATGCCACCGCCTTCGCGAGC
>NZ_JBSPCZ010000022.1:0-89828 GCF_056161485.1 Pseudomonas sp. 5Vm1k | reverse complement strand
GCGCAACCGACTCGCTATGTCTGGAACGCCAAAGGCGAAGATATCTTGAACAAAATCCAGCGCGCCCGTGAGGCAATGGGCTCATAGGCTAATGGGTAAATTATTTAGAGAACAGCACACTAGGAGATTGACTTCAATCTGATCCGGATCCAGTTCCGGGTGCGCACCCGAGCGGCGTAAATATAGATTGAGTTCGCGCTTTACCAGGTCACGGGCAAACGTTTGAAAAGGAATGATGTTTCCTGTCTCTTTGGTCAGCGCAAAAATGGCCTTGTGCTCGGTGTGCAATCGCGCAAACGTCTGGCGGTCTGCCAAAGTGGCTGCTTTGAACCAGTCAGGGGTCGAAGTCCTTTGCGCCTGATCAGCCGACTCAATCGCTTGTTGAACGCTCATACGCAAGGGCCTTTGCGGTTCAACCCTCCAGTCGACAAACCTGATGTCGTTGGTCTTGCCTGCCATGGCCAGCGCACCAGACTCTTTTAACTCGTGCTCTATCTTTACTTGGTCGGCAGGAATGGATTGCTGCACAACATACTCAAGCCCTTCTGACCCCGCGCACCATCTGGCAATGTGTTTCTGCAAATCGCCATAACTTGCAAATTCAAACCAATCCCGACCACCCGGCGCACCTGGGGCGTACAAGACATGCGGAAACTGTGTCTGATGGTTTGGCTGGGAGTAGACAATCATGTCCTTGAACGGAGTGTGACCATTACGGAACAACACACCCCAGACCACGAATGCCGGATCACCCAGATTGCAACGCTGGACCATCTCCAGGCCCTTCGGCTTGAGATGGTTCTGAAGTTGTGCACTGAAAACTGACAACGCCGTGAGCCTGCCCGCTGTTTCAATCAGTGCATCCTGTACCGGCGTCTGACGATAAACAGAATGACGGTAGTCGGGATACTTCACACGCAGGTCCAGCGTTTCAATAACCGATTCGACAAAACCCTGTGTCAGCACAGCAGCCGTCGGCCCTTCAACGCGGAAGATAAAACGGGCACTTTTATCGTGCAGCCCGCTGATAGAAAGCTCTGTCAGCGTCATCTGCTCTTCGTGCTCGATCGTTTTTGACCCGAGTCGGAAGGCATGACGAATCGTTACAAGAATATGGTCTGGATCGATCTTCGTCCCCGTTCGTTGAAAAACATGCTGCTCAACACTTGCGCGTGCATAAGCCTTCAGTGAAACGGCATTGCCTACCCGCTCATACAGTTCGACTTCACTTTGCAGATGCGCTTTTTCCAGCGCCACATAACGCTGCTGGTCGGCTTTTGAAGCTACTTTCAACCACTGTGGCCAGGCATTTCTGGTGGCTTGTTGCAAATACCGGGCGGCTCGCGCACTGCCATTGGCCGCCACCTGAATCAAACCTTGTGTGCGGCGGAGTGAGTCCATGACTGTTGCATAGTCATTGCCGGTCTCCTGTGTTTTCTTCCAATAGTGGGTGATATCGAGCGCCTGCTTTTCGAGCTGTCCGGTTGCGCAATAATTGAACAGATCTTCTTTGATATTAAAAAACCGGACGCTAAGCGTTCCCTTTAAAGAACTGGCCCCCTCAACAGGCAACGCTTCAAGCAAGTCCTTACGGCTGCTTTCAACGCTCAACAGTTCTGTAACGGCCCGGTGAAGGCTCAAAGAATCTGTGAACCTCCTGAGCCCATCGTTCGGCAGGTAAAGTGCACAGGTACGCCCGTCATTAGCAGGGATAAGTTCATTCTTGGTAGCGCCATCAATTTGTATAACAAATGCAGCAGGTAGAACCTGAACCTCCCCGTTACTCCCGACAATAGACACATTGAAAATTGATTGAGGCCAGACACGCGATGCTGAATACGTTCGATTGATCCAGCCGTGTTCATCCGCCGTGAAGTTTCCGTTGTGTACCACCAGATCGAGCTCAGCCCAAAATGCTTTGGCATATAGCTGCTCCATCCGATCCTTCGGTGCCAGTAATTGTCGCCCCTGAGCATCGGTTCCGATGGCGGTCACCCAATAGTCATTCAAGTGAAACCCGTACCCAGGCACCAGGTTGACGAGAATGCTTTCAATCAGCTTTTCAATGTCATAGATACCAAGTGTCTTGATTTGCGCCGAAAACGAAGTCGAATTCGGCTGGTCGTACACGCCATAAACACCGATCGTGTATTGGGGTTTGAGCCTCCGTTCGAGACACTCCTGGACGACTTGAAACAGTGCACCTACCGGTTGATAACTACCCTTGGGATCGACAGCTACTCTATTGATGTAAATTTTATTCAAATCAAGATCAGGTTTAATTTGTTTCAGCGCATTCGTTACCAGCGCACGAAATATCACATCAACCGTCGGTACGGCATTGCACTCGGCAGCGATAACCGAGTTCACATCATTCAGCACGATCATCTTTTCGTGGACAATCGAAAACTGCTTACTTTCATTACTCACGCACACATTCCTTTGTTAACCATGAAGTGACTTTTTGCCACCCCGTCGAATGCGCCAACCTTATAAAGTTAAAATCAAAAAAAGAAGTTGAAAGCTATTTCCAACTATATGTAATAAACAATTAAAAACACGACTCACACAAACCAACAATCAATCGACAACACCGTTAATTGTCATGATTACCCGACAATACCCAGACGTTTGGCCTTGGCTACCGCTTGCGTCCTGCGCTCCACCCCCAACTTCCCATGAATTCTTCGAGCATGGGTCTTCACCGTGTGCAGCGATATATACAACTGCTCAGCAATTTGTTGATTGGAATTACCCAAGGCAATCAATTCAAGCACCTCCCGTTCTCGCAGACTCAGGGGGTTTTCATTGCTGATTGGTCGAAGTGATTCCGACTTCGCATCGTGATCAGACAGATGGCGAACAAGTTGGGGCTGACGCCGGCTCACATCACTCAATGCCTGTTGCAAGTGCCAACGGGATATCAGCTCCCGAGCCTTTTCCCACGCCTCGCGTGCTGTCGTTTCATCACCGGCCAGCCAGGCAAGTTCTGCCTGTGCCAGGCGCAATTCCGTTTCAAGGTTCGCCATACCGTGCTGCCTGGCTTGATCGAGCAGATCGTCAAGTTGCACGTGAGGTGCCTGCCCCAGTTGGACTTCAGCCAACACCAACAAATATTCAATCCGCGGAAGCAATTCCAGCGTCGCCGGTGGCGCCTGCCGCGCATTCGGACCACGGTAATGACGCAACACCCGACTCAGCGCCTCAAGAGCCAGCTCCGGCCGCCCCTGTTGCAACCAGAACTGACTGCTGAGTTGTAACAGCGCCCCGCGATACACCGTGTCGGGAATCTGCCGCTGCTGCATCAAGCGTTCGGCGTCGCGCAACCGGATAAATGCCTGGGCATAGTCGCCCTGATTGGCGGCCAATTGCGCCTGGCCGAGAAAACCGTACAACACGCGTTTGTCCTGGCTGCGCAGGCAGTCGTGCAGACCCGAATCAAAGAACTCGGCCGCTAGCTCATCGTGCCCTTGGCTCAGGGCCAGACGCCCCCGGCGCAAGGCGATACGCCCCAACAGTGGCGTCGCCGGGTCGGCCTGCTGACTCAACAATTCATGAATGTTAGCGAGCAAACTTTCAGCACGTCCGGCAGCGCCGCGCTGCTCCAGCAACTGCGCGTGATCAAGTTCCAGCAACCCTTCAAACAACAGCGAATTGTGCGCCCGCGCCAGGCACAGCGCTTCGCGATTGAGGGCCTGGGCGGCCTCGAGATCGGCATTGAGCAGCGCCTGCTGGGTCAGCCCGGACAAGCACAACAAACGCGCGGACCAGGCTTCTGCCCCCAGTGCGGCCAGCGCCTCCAGAAAGTGCGCACGGGCAGAGTCCCCACGCCCCTGCAGATGCAGCAACCAGCCCATTTGAGCCTGCCAACGCGCGAGCAATTGGCGCTGCTGTGTCGCGCTCGGTTGCGGGGCGAAACGCTCCAGTTGCTCGATACTCGCCGACGCTTGTTCGAAGCGACCGGCGAACAGCAAAGCCGCCGTGACCAACCCGACCAGTTGCGGCGAACCGAGCATCAAGTCATCGCCATGTTGCTCATGCAAACGCAACAGCAACGCCACGTTCTGGCCTCGAAACAAATGCTCAAGATTGAAATGCTGCAGCAAGCTGACGGCCACCTCGAACTCTTCGGCCAACAACGCCTGTTCGAACGCTGCTTGCCAGTCTTCCTGAGCGCAAAACCACTGACAGGCCCGTCGATGCCAAGAGCGTCCGGCCGGCCAGGGCTCATCGCGCATCAATCGACTTAGCGGTGCGAACACCTGCAACCAGTCCGACGAATCGTGCCAGGCTTCGATAAAACAGCCGCGCAGTTGTAACTCGAGCATCCAGCGAGCGCCCTCCCCGGCGCCGAACAGGTGCTCGCACAGACTGGCGTTGAACCGTGGCAGATGCGCCAACACCTGCCAGGCTTCGATGAGTTCGGCAGGCAAGCTGCTGAACAATTCGTGCTGTAGATAATCGAGCAAAGTCGCCGTGCGGCCCGGATGATTCGGGTCCTTGGCCCATTGGCAGCCATCGAGCAAAGCGATCCGCACGGCGGCGCACCAGCCACCGCTACGCTGGAAAATCCGCCGGGCGGTTTTCGCCGCCAACGGTGCCTCGAAGTGCCGCAGCAGTTGTTCGATTTCCGCCGGCATCAGCGCCAGCGTGCGGCCTTCGAATTCATACAACTCGTCATCCAGCAACAGGCGCGGCCAGTTGCAATGGGGCCGCCGCCGACCACTCAGCCACCAAGTGATGAGCGGGTTGCTGACGGCCAGCAGTTGATCGAGCAGCCCGTCCAGTTCCGGCGCGGGCACACGGCAGTAGTCATCGACAAACAACCAGGTGGGCATCGACACACGCGCCAACTGCGCCAGTAAGGCAGGCTCGCCCGCTGCCGGCAACTGAAGCGCCTCCGCCAGGCGCTGACAAAAATCGATACGGCTCGACGCCACGCCGGACAAGGCCAGCCACACCACCCTGCACTGCGCCGGTGCCTGTAACAGACATTCGGCCAGCAACGCACTCTTGCCGCTGCCCGGCGGCGCGCACAGCAATTTTACCCGCGCGGGTGACGCCAGCAGCGGTTCGCTCAGCCGTACTCTTGGCAGGTGATGGGACGACAGGCGAGGAAGGAATCCAGGCCGGTCCAGACACGGGGTCATGGCGGTCATTGCGGCGTGCCTTTTTATAGTTGTGCCGCCACCCTAGCCCTCTGCAACGCGCTTGTTGAGAAACATTCAGAACGCTGATTGCTGCCCATAAAAAAGCGCGACCCGTTGGTCACACGTAACCCATGTGGGAGCGGGCTTGCTCGCGAAAGCGGTGGGTCGGGCAACGACAATGCCGACTGATACACCGCCTTCGCGAGCAAGCCCGCTCCCACAGGGGGTTATGGTGTTTTCTTAGCGAACACCCTCCGCACGCAGGGCCGATGGCGTGTAGTCCGCAGCCTTGGCTTCGAAGCCGAATTCGAAGCTGTGCTTCTCTTCGTTCTTCATACCCAGGGCGATGTAGCGACCGGCGATGATGTCGTAGAGCGCTTCAAGGGTGTAGGCCTGAGCCTGGTGATCGTAGTAGTACTGGGCGTGACCTTCGGCTACACGCCACAGTTGACCGCGACCGTCGTAGTGATCCACCAGCGCCACTTGCCAGCTGTCTTCGTCGATGTACATGTGGCGTTTGGCGTAGATGTGCCGCTCGCTCGGCTTGACGGTGCCGACCACTTCCCAGACCCGGTGCAGTTCATAGCGCGTCAGATCCTGGTTGATGTGCCCGGCCTTGATGATGTCGTCGTACTTGAGGCTCGGCGAGTCGAGTTTGTAGCTGTTGTAGGGGATGTACATTTCTTTCTTGCCGATCAGTTTCCAGTCGTAGCGATCCGGTGCGCCGGAGAACATGTCGAAGTTGTCAGAAGTGCGCAGGCCATCGGCGGCAGTACCCGGCCCGTCATACGCCACTTGCGGTGCACGACGCACGCGACGCTGGCCGGCGTTATAGATCCACGCTAGGCGCGGCTCCTTCACTTGATCGAGCGTCTCATGCACCAGCAATACGTTACCGGCCAGACGCGCCGGGGCGGTCACTGACTGCTTGAAGAAGGTCAGCACGTTGGCGGCTTTTTCCGGGTCCAGGTCCTTCATCAGTTGTGGCACGGCGATCTCTTCTTCGAAGCGGATCGGCGTGTAGCTGCCGTTGGTCTGCGGGGTCACCTGAGTGATGATGCGCTTGAGGTTGCCACCGTGATAACGGGTGATGTGGTTCCACAGCACCTCGACGCCGTTCTTCGGAATCGGGAACGCGTAGTAGCGGTTGCCGGTGAAATTGGCGAGGCCGTTACCATCGTTGATGCTGGTCACGTTCAGCGCACTGCGCTTGGCCGACTCGTAGATTTCCGGCGGCACGGCGACAGTGCGGTGGGTCGGGTAGACCGGGATCTTGTAGGTTTCCGGGTAGCGCTTGAACATCGCCACCTGACCTTCCGAGAGTTTGTCCTTGTACTTGTCGACCGTCGCCGGGGTGATCACGAACAACGGTTTTTCGTTGGCGAACGGGTCAGCAAGAAAGCCTTTGCTGTCCACCGCGCCGGCGTTTTTCGGGATGCCACCGGTCCAGGCCGGGATCGAGCCATCAGCGTTGCCAGCCTTCTCCGCACCCAGCGGCGTAAGGGTAGTGCCGAGCTTGTTGGCTTCGTCCGGCGACACCGCCGCCATCACGTTGGCCGCCAGCAGGCTCAGGGCCAGGGCGCCGCATTGCAGAATCATCTTGCGCATTAAAATCATCCTTCTCAGCCAGATCAGAAGTTCACGCCGAAGCTCAGCGCCAGGAAGTCGCGGTCAGTCAGGGTGTTGTAGTCCCCGCCAAAAAAGTCGGTGTAACTCAGGCTCGCGGTGTAGGTGTTGCGGTAGTCGGCATCGACGCCGACGCTGATCGCCTTGGCGCCTTCGTTGAACAGGCCGTTGGGGCCGTAGCCGCTGACGTCATGGGACCAGGACAGGTTGGGCTTGAGGTTGATGCCGCCAATCACGTTGGCGTAATCGAGGATCGCCCGGGCGCGGTAGCCCCAGGAGGTCGCGGTGACGAAGCCGTCGGTGTCGCCACCAAAACCATACTGGCCGTAGACCGAGTCGCGGCCGTAACGCAGCTTGGTTTTCGACTCCAGGCCACCAACGCGCACCACTGCGGCTTCACCGACCAGGGTCAAGCGCTGGGCGCCCAACACTTGGTCGAAGAAGTGCGTGAGGGTGCTCTGCATCTGGGTCACTTCCTTGCGACGATAACCTTTGTTGTCGGACCCCGGACCAGAGGCAATCGGCGAGGCAGCGCCGCCGGCAATCGGGTTGAGCATGGCCAGGGTCAGGTCGTTGGTGTTGACCTGCACCGGGGCGTTGGGGCGGTAGCTGATCTCGCCGGTCCACGCGGTGCCAGTAGGCAAGGTGGTGGAGAAACTCGCGCCGTACAGACGAATGTCTTCCGGGTATTCGAGGTAGTACTGACCGCGACCGAGCATCACGCTCTGGGCCAGGCCTGAGCCGCTGCCCGGTGCCAGTCGATTGGCGATGCTGACCATGCCCGGCAGGCTGGCCAGGGTCGACGCGCCCGCAGTGACAGTGCCGACCGTCGGTGTGCGGCTGTGGTAATTCATGAAATACAGGCCGTACTCAGTGTCGTCACCGAGCCAACGCAACGCCGTACCCCACTGCCCCGAATCCCGCGCATCGCGATCGCCGCCACGGGGCACGACCACGCCTTCGCGGGTAACCTGGATCGGCTGGCCAAAGGCTGCCGCCAGCGGCGCCAGTGGTGCAATCGCCGGGCTGCCAACGGTGTAGTTGTTGTTGCAACCGTCCGCCGCCACGTCGACACCGAAGTAGGTGCCGCAGTTGTCGAGAACGGTCTGGTCCCACTCCAGTTGGTAGAAACCTTCAACGGTCAGTTGGTCGGTCAGGCCTTGGGAGCCGAACAGCATGTTCACCGGGATCAAGCCTTCCTTGATCTCCGCGCCGGGACGACGAAACGCGGAAACGTCGATCGGGTTGATGCTGTTGATCGAGTTACCGATGAAGGTACTTTCGCCCCAGCTCACCACCTGCTTGCCCGCACGCACGGTGCCCGGCAAATCGGCAATGGAATAGTTGTGATAGATAAAGGCGTCGAGGATCTGCGCCCCGGAAGACTTGGCGCCTTCCTTGCGACCGCTGTCGCTGATCTGTTTGAACTCGCGGTCCTCGTCCTTCAGTTCGAAGTCGTACCAGTACTTGCCGCGCACAAACACACCGGTGTCGCCGTATTTCAGTTCAAGATCGTGGATGCCCTTGACGATCTTGGAGAAGGTTTCGCCCTTCTTGAAGTTCAGCCGCCCGTCATCACCGGTTGACGACTGACCCGTACCGCCGTTGACCGTGCCGACCAACGACTTGTCTGCATCGCGCATGCCCCAGCTCGCACCGACGGACAGCGAAGAATCGAACGTGCCCTCGATTTCCCCGATATTGAATGCAACGGCCTGGGCCTGTGCGCAGCAACCCAAAGCCACCGCAGCGGCAAGCGCCTGCGGCGTGAAGATGGCGCGCATTGTTGTTTTTGTCATGCGTCTTCCCCGGTGAGTGACAGAAGGCCCCACCCTACTGCCGACCGTTGGGAGCGATAAGCGCACCAAGGAGGTATTCGCGTTGTACCTCTAAAGGATGAATGCCCGCACGGGGCGGGGTTTTGCGCGGGGTATGGACGGGCTGGATGGCGGGCTATCATCTGAACGCATGACGCCGGGTTGGCGCTTATTTTTGTAGCAGCTGCCGAAGGCTGCGTTAGGCTGCGAAGCAGTCGTGAAACCTGAGCACGCAGTCTTCCTGAAACACCGCATCGTCTTATTTCGCGACTGCTTCGCAGCCGAACAGGCCGCTACAGGAGGGAGCACACTCGGCAATTGGCGACTGTTACACGCCCAGTAACAGTGCATGTCGCGAATCGCTATTTTTCCTTTGGGCTCAACGCCTTATTCTTGCCGCGCTTTCACGGGAAACCACCGGGAAGCACACAGCGATGGCGTCATGGCCATTTGCGCAAGATTTCAGATGAGTTGAAGCGTGTTTCGATTCATCGCCCCGTGTTCACTGACGTTGATTTATTGCTCCTTGATCAAACGTCTTACTTTGGCCGCTGCGTTTGCAGCGGCCTTTTTTATGGGCGATGTTTTTTGCGCGAGGGCGTGACGCAAGGATGGCAGGACTCAGGCGAGCCCCGCCGAATGAAGGGGTGTCAGAGCGCGTATTTCTGCAAATTCGCCATCATTTCCTTCAATGCCTCAATGTTGTCCTTCGGATGCGCCGCCCCTTCGAAATCACAGATCTGCTGCCAATGTGCCGCCACGTCTTCCGGCGAAAACCCGACACGCGGATCAAACCCGGCGCCGAGGCTGCGTTCCCAACGCACCTTGCCCATCCAGCCGCCACCGACTTCGAACAACCCTGAAGTCTCCTGGCAGTTCTCGCTGGCCAGGTACACCACTAACGGGCTGACCAGTTCCGGCTTCAGTTGTTCGAACACTTGCGGCGGGATCAGGCCTTCGGTCATGCGGGTGCCGCCGGTAGGGGCGATGGCGTTGACCAGGATGTTGTTTTTGCGGCCTTCGATGGCCAGGGTGCGGGTCAGGCCGTAGAGGCCGAGTTTGGCCATGCCGTAGTTGGACTGGCCGAAGTTGCCGTAGATGCCGGAGGTCGAGGCGGTGAAGATCACGCGGCCATAGTTTTGCTCGCGCATATGTGGCCAGGCGGCGCGGGTGACTTTGTAGGCGCCTTCGACGTGGACGCGGTAAACCAGGTCCCAGTCGGCGTCGTCCATTTTGTGGAAGGTTTTGTCTCGCAGGATGCCGGCGTTGTTGACCACGACGTCGACGCGACCAAAGACGTCGAGGGCGTTTTGCACCAGTTTGTCGCCGTCGGTGACGGAGTCGTGGTTCGCCTCGGCAATGCCGCCCGCCTCACGGATTTCAGCGACCACGCGGTCTGCCGCCGAGGCGTTGGCGCCTTCACCCTGAGCCGTGCCGCCGAGATCGTTGACCAGCACCTTGGCACCCTGTTTGGCGAACAGCAGTGCATGCGCACGACCGAGGCCGCCACCGGCGCCGGTGATGATCACGACTTTATCTTCGAAGCGCACAGACTCATTCATGGGGGAACTCCAGCAGGCCAAGGGGACGATGACCTCGAGTGTCAGGCACGGGGCGGCGGGTCACAATCAAGACGAGGGGGCTGAATGGTGTGCGATAAGGCAGGGGGATGATGACTGCACAAGACAGGGTTGTGATGATTTTGTGGCGAGGGAGCTTGCTCCCGTTCGGCTGCGAAGCAGTCGTCGCTTTTAACTGAGCACTGCCCGATTTCAGGGCCGCTGCGCGCCCCAGCGGGAGCAAGCTCCCTCGCCACAAAAGCTCACCAGGCTCAATATTCAGGTCATCAGGAACACGCCCGCTTGAGCGGTGCTGAAACCAGCCGATCACGAAACTCCAGGTAGTGCTTGAGCACCTGCGCCGGCGCTTCGGTTTGCGGGTAATGACCAATGCCGGGCAGCAGCACGGTATCGGGGTTGGGGATCAGTTCCCGATAACGCTCCACCATGTGCGCACCGGAAATCGGATCGACCTCGCCATCGATCACCCGCAACGGCACTTCGCCGCGCTGCATGGCGCTGACCCAGCGATCACGCTGGACTCGTCGCTCCGGTATGTAGCCGATCAATTTATGCATGATCCGTGGCCCGTGATTGCTGTCGATCAGGCTCCAGAAATCATCCATTTCGCTTTCGGTGGGGCGGGTCTGCGGACCAAAGATCTGCCGGAAGTTTTTCACCAGCGCGTCACGGGTAAAGGCGCGGCCGATCATCCAGCCCAATGGACTGAGCAAAAGTTTTTGCGTCAGCAGCGGGCGATGGGTTTCGGGGAACAGGCCGCCATTGAGGAACACGCAACTGGCGATATTCACTTGAGCCTCGTGATGCCGGGCCAGCAGTTCCTGGGCGACGCTGTCGCCGTAATCGTGGGCCAGAAGGTGCACCGGCTGCTCAATATTCAGGTGCGCGAGCAAGGCCTGTTGCAAGTCGGCTTGCTCCAGCAGGCTGTACTCGTGGTTCACCGGTTTGGCCGAATCGCCGAAGCCCAGCATGTCGCAGGCAATCACCCGATAGCGCTGCGTCAGCGGCTGCCACAGGTAATGCCAGTCCCAACTGGCGGTCGGAAAGCCGTGGATCAGCAACAGCGGCTCACCCTGCCCGGCCGTCCAGTAACGGATGACCTGACCACGGAATACGAACGTCTGGCCGCGTTTGCGCCAGACACACAGCGGGATCTCGGCGAGTGCCATTAGAGTTTATAACTCGGGTCTTGTTTATCGAGTTTGCGCAGCAGTGCCGGCCAAGCCAGCGCGCCGCCCATCCCTTGAGCGCTTTTGGTGACGCCGGCGATCATCGCCTTGGCGCCCGCCAGAATCTGCGGCTCGATGGCGATCAACTCGGCGCCACCGTTTTGTGCGAGCACCTGGATATCGCAGGCGCGCTGGAAGGTGAACATCATTAAAAAGGTATCGGCGATGGTGCCACCACAGGTCAGCAGACCGTGGTTGTGCAGCATCAGGAAATTGTTTTCACCGAGGTCGGCTTGCAGCCGCGCCTTCTCTTCGTGGTTCAGCGCAACGCCTTCGTAGGCGTGATAAGCCAGGCTGGACAGCACGAACAACGACTGCTGACTGATTGGCAAAATACCCTGTTTTTGCGCCGACACCGCCACGCCTGCAGCGGTGTGGGTATGCAGCACACAGACAACGTCGTGACGCACTTCATGCACGGCGCTGTGGATGGTGTAGCCCGCCGGATTGATCTCGTAGGGGCTGTCCATCAGCTTGTTGCCGGCCTGGTCGACCTTGACCAGGCTAGACGCAGTGATCTCGTGAAACATCAGACCGAACGGGTTGATCAGGAAGTCTTCGGTGCCCGGCACCTTGGCGGAAATATGGGTAAAGATCAGATCATCCCAGCCATGCAGCGCGACCAGGCGATAACAAGCCGCCAGATCGACGCGGGTCTGCCACTCGGCGGCACTGACCTGGTCTTTGACACTGTGGGGGGATTGGACGGGGGTGACACTCACGGCAAGGACCTCCTGGTTTTTATTATTTTTTGCTCACGTGTCAGCAGTCTAGTCAGCCCCCGGAATTCGTGTAGTTGCATTCGCAGCCAGCTTGATGGCCGAGCGAGTCAGCGCAGCACCGTGCTTGGATCCATGTCAAAGGACCGACGCCAACAAGGGTGCTGCGAACAGATTCAGCAGCCCCGTCAGAACCATGACCAGGCCCGCCACCGAGCCTTCTTCACCACCCACTTCATGGGCCCGACTGACCCCGGCACCGTGCGCACCGACGCCAAACAATGCCCCGCGTGCCAGGGCGCTGCGCAGTGGCAACCACTTGAGCAGGATGCCGCCGAGCATCGCGCCGAACACCCCGGTGAACATCACAAACACCGCCGTCAATTCCGGCACGCCGCCGAGGTCGTGGGCCAGCGGCATGGCGAACGGTGTGGTGATCGAACGAGGTACCAGCGACATCGTCACCGAGCTGTCCAGCGCCAATGCCTTGGCCAGGCCGAACGAGCTGCCGATGGATGCCGCACTGCCCGCCAGCATTCCGAGCAACAACGCCGACCAGTGCCGCGCCAGCATCTGCCGTTGCTGCCAGATTGGTACCGCGAAAGCCACGGTGACTGGTCCCAGCACCAGCATCAGCCAATGGGTGTTGCTCGAATATTCGGCATACGCGGTGTGCAGCGGTACGGCGAGCGCCAGCAGCAAGGCCGGGACCAGAATTAACGGCGACAGCAAATAACGACCCGTGCGCCGATAAATCCAGCGACTGAACCAATAGGCGAGCAACGTGAAGGCCAGCCAGAACATCGGCATCAGCTCAAGCTTCATGGGGCCTCCTCAATCGCACGACCAGCTCCACGGTAAATGCCGTCACCAACATCACCATCAAGGTGCTGACACCGATCACCAGCAGAATTCGCCAGCCGTCGTCGCGCAGCAAGCCGCCGTAATCGAGCAGGCTCATCAATGCGGGAATAAAGAACAACAGCATCTCGGCCATCAACAATCCGGCACCCATCTGCAATGCGGCGGGTTTCACCCAGCCGAACGCGAACGCCAGCAGCAACAACGCCATACCGATCACCCCTCCCGGAATCGGCCAGGCAAACCAGGCAGCCAATTGACAGCCGAGCAAGTAGATCGCCAGCAGCACGGCCAACTCAGCGACCAGTCGGGAAAGGTATTTGAAGGTTGATGCATTCATGGTTTTGGTCCTCACAGGCGCTCATTTTACGGAGCGGGCTGTCATCCCTAAAGCGAATTGTTAGACTCAGCAACATTCCAAAATGGAATTCGGCCCATGGAATTCAAACAGCTACGCAGCTTCATCGAAGTAATGCACCAGGGTGGGTTTACCCAGGCCGCCAAGACCTTGCACATCAGCCAATCGGCGGTGAGTAAACAGGTCGCGCAACTGGAACAAAGCCTCGGCACCCCGCTGCTCGAACGCCTGGGCTCGCAATTGCGCCTGACCGCCGCTGGCAGCGTGGTCCTGCAACGGGCCGAAGGCATGCTGCGCCTGCGCAACGAGCTGCTCAGCGAGTTGGATGATTTGAGCCAACTGGCCAGAGGCGAGTTGCGCTTGGGTTTGCCGCTGCTGGGCAGTGACGCGTTGTTCGCCGGGCTGTTCGCCGAATACCGGCGGCGCTACCCAAACATCAAAATTCAACTGCTCGAAGGCGGCAGCCTGAACATCGAACAAGCCGTGTTGAGTGGCGAACTGGAGTTGGGTGGCAGCCTGCTGCCGAAGGATCCGCAATTCGCATTCCAGCCGTTCTGCGATGAACCGCTGGACGCCCTGCTGCCAGCCGATCACCCGTTGGCAGCGAAGACAATGATTGGCCTGGAGGAATTGGCCGACACGCCGTTCCTGCTGTATCAGCGCAGCTTTGTGCTCAATGACCGCTTGCTTCAGGCCTGCCAGCAGATGGGATTTACGCCCAAGGAAGGCGGGCGCAGCGGCCAGGCGGATTTTCTCGCGGCGCTGGTGGCCGCCGGACAAGGCGTGGTGCTGTTGCCAAGTGTGGTCGCGCGCGGGCTGGTGCGGCCAGGCGTGGTGCGCCTGACCTTGAATGCGCCGACGTATCTGCGCTGGGACATTGCCTTTATCTGGCGCCAGGGCGCGTACCTGTCAAAAGCCGCCCAGGCCTGGCTCGCACTGTTGCGCGAGCGTCCGGTCAGCCCCGCAGAGCGCTGACCAGTTCCGCCAGCCAAGGCTCGGCGTCGGTTTCCGGCGTGACGCTTTCGCTGGCGTCCAGGCGCAGCATCGGCAGCACTTCGCGCAGGCCCAGTTCGCCGAACAATTCACGCATCTGCTCACCACCGCCGCAGAACGTATCGCCATAGCTCGCATCACCCAAACCGATCACCGCGCCGGGCAAACCACGCCAGGCGGCAGGCAACTGGTCACGAATCATCGAGTACAACGGTTGCAGATTGTCCGGCAGTTCGCCCATACCCGTGGTCGAGGTCACGGCCAGGAAAGCTTGCGGGCCAAACGCCTGAACGTCAGCCAGGCTGGCGCGGGGGTTGTGCCAGGTCTCGAAACCGGCTTCTTTTAAGATATTCGCAGCGTGCCGGGCGACTTCTTCAGCCGTGCCGTACACCGAGCCGGAAAGGATGGCGACTTTCATCAATCTGATCCTGAAGCTGTATAAAGACGGGCGATATTAACAGCACCGGCAAAAAACCTCCGATTGCCGCTCAATTAGAGTTGATGGCCAGTAGACAGACCTCGTTGTTCTTCTAGAATGCAGCCCTCAATCAACTCGGAAAGGATTCTCTGATGATTAACGCTCAACTGCTGCAAATGGTGATCAACGCTTCCAACGACGGCATCGTGATTGCCGAGAAGGAAGGCGAGCAAGACAACATCCTGATTTACGTCAACCCGGCATTCGAACGCCTGACCGGCTACACCAGCGAAGAAATCCTCTACCAGGACTGCCGCTTCCTGCAATCCGGCGACCGGGATCAAGAAGCACTGACAACGATTCGCCGGGCACTGGACAGTGGTGGTTCGTGTCGGGAAGTGCTGCGTAATTACCGCAAGGATGGCACTCCGTTCTGGAACGAGCTGTCCCTTTCGACGGTTAAAAACGAAAGCGACGGACAAACATATTTTGTCGGTGTACAAAAAGATGTGACGGTTCAAGTCAAGGCACAGCAGCGTATCGTGCAACTGGAAGCGCAAGTTGCTGAATTACGGGCCGAACTGACTGCGCTCAAAACGACGAACGGCGCAAACAAATCAGCGAACTAATTGTCATTAACTACAATCACCAATGACTTTGTAACTTTTTCTTTCGAGCGAGCCATGCAACGCGACGCACTCTTGACCCAGGATGAGCTGGATTTTATCCAGACCATGCAGCACAACCCGCAGCTCAATGTGCGGGATGCAACGTCGAGCCTGCTCGTCAACGGTGGTTCGCAGATCCGGGACCTGCTCACGCGTCTCGCCGCCCATGAACAGGTCACCATCCAGGCCAACTTCGAAAATCAGCAGATGACTTTCCCGCTGCACTTGGTGGAGGACGAGTTCCACGCGCTGCATTTGCGTTTGGGCGTGCCGAGTATTTTTGAAGATGGACCGATGGTCCGGCCTTGGCGGCTGACACTGGAAGAACCGGTCGCGCTGGAGAATGCCAAGGGCCAGCCCGGCACGATGTGGGTCCACGAAGTGTCGTTCAAAGGCGTGTTGCTGGAAGTTCGCAACAAGACCAAACCGCCGAAGCATTTCGCGTTGTGGTTCAGCCCGTCAGGTTACGAGCGGATCGCGTTGCGCGGCACGTTCGAGCGAGAAACCGAGCAAGGCTTCTTCGCCTATCAACTGAGCCAAAGCGACACGGACGAAACCGAGCGTCTGCGTCAGTTCATCCTTCAGCAACATCGCCTGACCCATCCTGCCCTGCACGTCTGAGCCTCACGTATCCAGATTGCCTGCCAGAAACTGCTTCAGGCGCTGTCGCATCAACAAACCCTCATTACCCAGACAACCGATCGACGACCCGGCCAGGCTTTCCTGCGCCAGGTCAGACGCATCACCGGCGAGCATCAGCTGACAATCCAGGCTCATGGCCAGGCGATTCAAACGTCGTGACAAGTCGGGGGCAGGGACGTGATTGGAAAACAGCACGAGCGCCTGGGGTTTGATTCTTTCGCAGACCAGGGTCAGCTCATCGAACGGCTGGCCGATTGTCAGCACGCGCACACCAGCATCCGACCCGCTCAAAAACAACGCCGCCACCAGCAGTTCCAGTTCACGGCACTGACCGGCCAACGCGCTGACAACAATCCGACGTGGCGATGTATCACGTATCAGCAGTAGGCGCTGCGCCACGCGTGATCGCAGAAAAGCATCTAAGAACAACCATTCGCTGGCCTGGCCGAACGCCTCCTGACGCTGCAACAGTCGCCTCCAGAGCGGAATCAGAATGTCCTGAAACACCACCGGCAGAGAGTAACTGGAAAAAACCTGCCCGTAGATTAGCTCCAGTTGAACGTCATCAAACGCGCTGACTGCAGCATGGATCTGCTGCTGCCACTGTGCGTAGTCGGCGAGCACCAGTTCATTGGAAATGATGTGCGAGAGCACTTTGAATGGCTCGGTCTTCGCCAGTATCTTGCCGACCTTGCTGACCGCCACACCGCGGTCGATCCAGTCCAGGATGCTGCGAATCGTCTCGATATCGTTCATTGAATACAGCCGATGCCCGCTTTCGGTGCGCGTGGGCTGAATCAGACCATACCGACGTTCCCATGCCCGCAGCGTGACCGGATTGATACCGGTAAGCCGCGCCACTTCTCGAATCGGAAAAAGGTCTTCCTGCTCAAGGGAAGTAGCGGGCAGCAAGCCAGGCAGAACGTCAGTCAGGGCAGGCATTTTGGGGGGTTATCGTCCACGGGCGAGTTGGATCCCATTCTAGCGCCTAACCCCCGCAATCATTCAAGCCATTGATGGATGCCACACGAGATATTGATGAGTCGACAAACGCCACTGGCGTAATTTTCATATTCAGGAATAATCCTTGCTTGTTCAAGGACGCAGCCCATCACCCCGGCGCTGTGTCTGGCGAAACTCCTATCCGGAGCAACGCAATTGCCTTACGGAGATACACAATGTCTACCTCACCCGTCACGCTGATGGTGGCGCGCCGCGTTGCCGATGGACGTTATCAGGACCTGATCGCCTGGTTGCGTGAAGGCGAACAACTGGCCACCGACTTCCCTGGTTATCTTGGTTCAGGCGTGCTCGCTCCGCCACCCGATGATGACGAATTCCAGATTATCTTCCGCTTCGCCGACGAGCAGACCCTGCACGCCTGGGAGCATTCCGTCTCGCGCACCGCCTGGCTGGGCCGCGGCAGCGACTTGTTCGCCCATCCAACGGAGCATCGTGTCAGCGGCATCGAAGGCTGGTTCGGTGCGGTTGGTCAACGTCCGCCCCGCTGGAAACAGGCCGTGGCCATCTGGCTGGCGTTCTTCCCGGTTTCGCTGTTGTTCAATTTTGTCCTGGGACCGTTGCTGGGAGAAATGAGCCTGCTGCCGCGCGTGCTCATCAGCACGTTGTGCCTGACGCCATTGATGGTCTATTTCTTTATTCCCTTGTCGACCCGTTTGTTAGCCAACTGGCTGCACAGCACCCCGGCGCGTCCATTGCCTGCGGCGCCCACCACCCAAAACCACTGATCCCCCTGTGGGAGCGGGCTTGCTCGCGAAGGCGGCGTGTCAGACAACATTGATGTCGATTGGCATGACCCCTTCGCGAGCAAGCCCACTCCCACACAAGCCCGCTCCCACAATAGGTATACGTCGTCGCGCGCTGGTATAGTTTTGCTCTAACCGCGACGCGAGCCGTTCATGACCTCATCCGCAGCCCCAATCCTCATCACCGGTGCCGGCCAGCGTGTCGGTCTGCACTGCGCACAGCGTTTGCTCGAAGACGGCCATCGGGTGATCTTCAGCTACCGCAGCGAACGCCCCGGCGTGCAAGCGTTGCGCGATCTGGGCGCGACGGCGGTGTTCGGGGACTTCTCCAGCGAAAGCGGCATCCTCGCGTTCATCAGCGAACTCAAGACCCACACCGACTGCCTGCGGGCGATTGTCCACAACGCCTCCGAATGGCTGGCCGAAACCCCGGACACCGACGCCCAGGCTTTTACCCGAATGTTCAGTGTGCACATGCTCGCGCCCTACCTGATCAACCTGCATTGCGCCGACTTGCTCGAACGCTCTAGCCCCGCAGACATCGTGCACATCAGCGACGACGTGACCCGCAAGGGCAGCAGCCAGCATATCGGCTACTGCGCCAGCAAAGCCGGGCTCGACAGCCTGACCCTGTCCTTCGCCGCGAAATATGCACCAACGATCAAGGTCAACGGCATCGCGCCAGCCCTGCTATTGTTCAATCCCGACGACAACGCGGCGTACCGCGCCAAGGCCCTGGCCAAGTCCGCGCTGGGCATCGAACCCGGCAGCGAAGTGATCTACCAGAGCCTGCGGTATCTGCTCGACAACCCTTATGTCACCGGCACGACCCTGACCGTCAACGGCGGACGGCACGTCAAATAAGCTGCCCCGCGAGGATGTTTCATGACGTTATCCCTGCCCCAGAACGACTTGTCCCAGAGCTATCGCGAAATCCTCATTGGCCTGGGTGAAAACCCCGACCGCGAAGGCCTGCAAGACACACCGATGCGCGCCGCCAAGGCCATGCAGTACCTGTGTCATGGCTACGAGCAAAGCGTGGAGGAGATCGTCAACGGTGCGCTGTTTTCATCAGACACCGACGAGATGATCATCGTCGCCGACATCGAACTCTATTCGTTGTGCGAGCACCACATGCTGCCCTTCATCGGCAAGGCGCATGTGGCTTATATTCCGACAGGCAAGGTGCTGGGCCTGTCGAAGATTGCACGGCTGGTGGACATGTTCGCCCGTCGCCTGCAAATTCAGGAGAACCTCACCCGGCAGATCGCCGACGCGGTGCAGCACGTGACGGACGCCGCCGGTGTCGCCGTGGTGATCGAGGCCAAGCACATGTGCATGATGATGCGCGGCGTCGAGAAGCAGAATTCGACCATGAACACCTCGGTGATGCTCGGTGCTTTCCGCGAGTCGAGCAACACCCGCCAGGAGTTCCTGCAATTGATTGGACGGAGCAAGTAGCAATGCCACAACTTCAACCAGGAATGGCGCGCATCCGGGTCAAGGACCTGTGCCTGCGCACCTTCATCGGTATCAACGAGGACGAAATCCTCAACAAGCAGGATGTATTGATCAACCTGACCATCCTGTACGCGGCGCAAGAAGCGGTGCGCGACAACGACATCGATCACGCACTGAACTACCGCACCATCACCAAAGCGATCATCGCCCACGTGGAGGGCAATCGATTTGCCCTGCTCGAACGCCTGACCCAGGAAATTCTCGATCTGGTCATGGTCAACGAGTCGGTGCTGTATGCCGAAGTGGAAGTCGACAAACCCCATGCACTGCGATTTGCCGAGTCGGTGTCGATCACCCTGGCGGCAAGCCGCTAAGCGCGTCTGGCGCATTGCTCGTCAGGCTTTTATCATCCGCGCCACGATTCGATAGCACAGGGCCTGCCATGAACGATCAACAACGCCTGGAACTTGAAGCCGCCGCCTTTCGCCGGCTGGTCGCCCATCTGGACAGCCGCAAGGACGTGCAGAACATCGACCTGATGAACCTCTCGGGTTTCTGCCGCAACTGCCTGTCCAAGTGGTACAAGGCCGCCGCCGACGAACGCCAGATCGAGGTCAGCCTCGACGACGCCCGCGAAGTGGTTTACGGCATGCCGTACGCCGAATGGAAAGCCCAATACCAGCAAGAAGCCAGCGCCGAACAACAAGCGGCGTTTGCCAAAGGAAAACCTAATGAGTGATTTGAACACCCTGCGCGCCAGCCTTAACAGCGGCGAGCACCTTTTCGCCGACACCCTGGCCTTCATCGCCGCCGGTTACGACTACCAGCCACAGGCCTTCAACAACGGTGGCGTGGAAAACGCCGCCGGGCAGAACGAAGGTTCCTGCAAGACGTTGGGTCTGGCGCTGCTGGAAGGCTTGAGCGATGAAGAAGCGCTGCTGGCGTTTGGCGAACATTACCGTTCGGTAGTAGCGACGCCTGAAGGCAGCGACCACGGCAATATCCGCGCGCTGATCGCGCATGGTCTGGCCGGCGTGAAATTCACCCAGCAACCGCTGACCCGCCGCTAACCGCTTTTTCTGTAGGAGCGAGGCTTGCCCGCGAAGGCCATCTCAAGACCGCCATCGCCGGCAAGCCGTGCCCCTACAACACATCCCGACTTTTAAGATTGACCCGGCGACTTTATTTCGTTTGCCGGTGCCCCCTGCTCACGGCTTAGATAAAAAGAAGCATCCCTTCTTCTGAGTCAGGTATCCATGAGCAGCGAAACCATCAGCCAGTCGATCAACGTCGTCCATCCCGTCACGCTCAGCCACGGCAAAAACGCCGAGGTGTGGGATATCGAGGGCAAACGCTACATCGATTTCGTCGGCGGCATCGGCGTGCTGAACCTCGGCCATTGCCACCCGCGCATTGTCGAAGCGATTCGCGAACAAGCCACCCGGCTGACCCATTACGCGTTCAACGCAGCCCCGCACACGCCCTACCTCGAACTGATGGATCGCCTGACCGCGTTCATTCCGGTGGGCTACCCGGTCAGCGGCATGCTCACCAACAGTGGCGCAGAAGCGGCGGAAAACGCGCTGAAGATCGTCCGTGGCGCCACCGGCCGCACGGCTGTCATCGCATTTGACGGTGCCTTCCACGGCCGAACCCTGGCCACCCTCAACCTCAATGGCAAAGTCGCGCCCTACAAACAGAAAGTCGGCGTGCTGCCGGGCCCGGTGTATCACCTGCCTTTTCCAAGCAAGGACAACGACGTGACCTGCGTCGAAGCGCTGAAGGCCATGGACCGGTTGTTCAGTGTCGAGATCGACGTCAATGACGTGGCGTGTTTCATCGTCGAACCGGTGCAAGGCGAAGCGGGTTTCCTGGCGCTGGACGTGGAATTCGCCCAAGCGTTGCGACGCTTCTGCGATGAGAAAAAGATCCTGCTGATCGCCGATGAAATCCAGTCCGGCTTCGGCCGCACCGGCGAACGTTTTGCCTTCTCGCGACTGGGCATTGAACCCGACCTGATCCTGCTCGCTAAAAGCATCGCCGGCGGTGTGCCGCTGGGTGCGGTAGTCGGGCGCAAATCGCTGCTAGACACGTTGCCCAAGGGCGGACTGGGCGGCACCTATTCAGGCAACCCAATTGCTTGCGCTGCAGCACTGGCAACTCTGGATGAGATGACCGATGCGAACCTGCACGCCTGGGGTTCGCAGCAGGAAGAAGCCATTGTCAGCCGCTACGAAGCCTGGCGTGCCAGTAAACTTTCGCCATATCTGGGCCGCCTGACCGGCGTCGGGGCGATGCGCGGTATTGAGCTGGCTCATGCCGACGGCTCCCCGGCGTCGGCGCAATTGACTCAACTGCTGGCCCAGGCCCGGGATGCGGGCTTGCTGCTGATGCCCAGCGGCAAGTCGCGAAATATCATTCGGCTGTTGGCGCCACTGACCACCGAAGCCAGTGTGTTGGAAGAAGGCCTGGACATCTTCGAGGCGTGCCTGAAAAAACTGACCTGACCACACATCCCCTGTAGGAGCTGCCGCAGGCTGCGATCTTTTGACTTCGCTCTAAAAGGTCAAGGTCAAAAGATCGCAGCCTGCGGCAGCTCCTACAGGGTTCAGCGCATTTGTCGCGGGCACAAAAAAACCGGCCGAGGCCGGTTTTTTCATTGCTGCGAAATCAGAACTTGGCGTTCTGCAGATCGTCGAGGTAACGCTCGGCGTCCAGTGCCGCCATGCAACCGGCGCCGGCGGAGGTGATCGCTTGACGGTAAACGTGGTCAGCCACGTCACCGGCGGCGAAGATGCCTTCGAGGTTGGTTGCAGTAGCGTTGCCTTCACGGCCGCCGTGCACCACCAGGTAGCCGTCTTTCAACGTCAGCTGACCTTCGAACAACGAAGTGTTCGGGGTGTGGCCGATGGCGATGAACACGCCGTCGACTTTCAGCTCGTCGAAGCTGCCGTCGTTGTTCTTCAGGCGAGCACCGGTCACGCCCATGTTGTCGCCCAGGACTTCGTCCAGGTTCGAGTTCAACTTGAGGATAATCTTGCCTTCGGCAACCCGGGCATTCAGCTTGTCGATCAGGATCTTCTCGGCGCGGAAAGTTTCGCGGCGATGGACCAGGGTCACGGTGCTGGCGATGTTGGCCAGGTACAGCGCTTCTTCCACAGCGGTGTTACCGCCACCGACCACAGCCACTGGCTTGTTGCGGTAGAAGAAACCGTCGCAGGTTGCGCAGGCCGACACGCCTTTGCCCATGAACGCTTCTTCCGACGGCAGGCCCAGGTAACGAGCGCTGGCGCCGGTGGCGATGATCAGGGCGTCGCAGGTGTAAGTGGCGCTGTCGCCGGTCAGGGTGTACGGCTTGGCAGCGAAGTCCACGGCATTGATGTGATCGAACACGATCTCGGTTTCAAAGCGCTCGGCGTGCTCTTTCATCCGCTCCATCAGCGCCGGACCGGTCAGGCCGTGAACGTCGCCCGGCCAGTTGTCGACTTCGGTGGTGGTGGTCAGTTGACCGCCGGCCTGCATGCCAGTGATCAGCAGTGGCTTGAGGTTGGCACGGGCGGCATACACCGCGGCGCTGTAACCGGCAGGGCCGGAACCAAGAATAATCACTCGCGAATGACGGACTTCAGACATGACCTGCTCCTGTTGACCGGCCCGAAATACCTGGCGCGGAACGCCGGGTTGCCGGCGGGAATAAAAAAGGACTGTTGAAAGCACTTGGGGAAGGCTTGAGCTCGACAGTCCTGTAAAAAGAATGGGTGCAGCGTATCGAGGGGGCGAAGATTAAGGAAATACGGTTTAACAATCCAGCTCATAGGCGGTCTCTATCCCGTCACGGTTATTTTATAGACGCCTTTGTTACAGTGAATGTCGATCCCGCTGCCGCGCTTTCACCCGCCCGGCAAAGCCGGTAAGGTCGGCGCGTTTACCCTCTGCTCGGAGCACGCTATGCCCGCCCCTGTTCTGTCCGGCCCGCAATACCTGCGCGAAGGCCTCAAACTGGTCCTGAGCCCGGGCCTGCGTTTGTTCGTGTTGTTGCCGCTGGCGATCAACCTAGTGCTGTTCGTCGGATTGATTTACCTCGCTGGGCATCAATTCAGTCTGTGGGTCGACACACTGATGCCGTCCCTGCCCGACTGGCTGAGTTTCCTTAGTTATATTCTGTGGCCGATTTTCGTGGTGCTGGTGGTGCTGATGGTGTTCTTCACCTTCACCATGCTGGCCAACGTCATCGCCGCGCCGTTCAACGGCTTCCTCGCGGAGAAAGTCGAAGTGGTGGTGCGCGGCACCGATGACTTCCCGACATTCAGTTGGGGCGAACTGATCGAAATGATCCCCCGCACCCTGGCCCGGGAAATGCGCAAACTCGGCTACTTTCTACCGCGTGCCATCGGGCTGTTCATCCTCTCGTTCATCCCGGTGGTGAACATCATCGCTGCGCCGCTGTGGCTACTGTTCGGCGTATGGATGATGGCCATCCAGTACATCGACTACCCGGCGGACAACCACAAACTCGGCTGGAACGAAATGCTCGCCTGGCTGCGCCAGAAGCGCTGGCAGAGCATGAGTTTCGGCGGGATCGTGTACCTGGTGTTGCTGATTCCAGTAGTCAACATCCTGATGATGCCGGCGGCTGTGGCCGGGGCAACGCTGTTCTGGGTGCGTGAGCGTGGCGCTGAAAACCTGGTGCCCCAGCGCGCGGCGTCATAAATCCATCATCGCAATGACACAATGACGACATGGCCTCAGCTGACACTGAGGTCATGACGACAGCTCTGCATATCACTCTGATCACCGAAACCTTCCCTCCGGAAATCAACGGCGTGGCCAATACCCTTGGCCGCTTGTGCGACGGTTTGCGCGCGCGCGGGCATCAAGTGGAGCTGATACGACCGCGTCAGGGCTGTGATCGGCAATTGGGCAGTGATGATGCGTTGCTGCTGTGTCGCGGCTGGCCGCTGCCGGGTTATCCCGGATTGCAGTGGGGTCAGTCGTCGATGCACAAATTGCTGCGACGCTGGAAACGCCATCGCCCCGACGTGCTGTACATCGCCACCGAAGGGCCGCTCGGTCTGTCGGCTTTGCGCGCCGCTCGACGTCTGGGAATTTCAGTGGTCAGCGGCTTTCACACTAATTTCCAACAGTACTCGAGCCAATATGGGCTCGGTCTGCTGACACGCCTGCTCACTCATTATCTGCGCTGGTTTCACAACCGCTCGACCCTGACCCTGGTGCCCAGCGTCAGCCAGCGGCTGGAGCTGGAACGTCGGCAGTTCGAGCGTTTGGCGCTGTTGTCCCGAGGCGTCGACAGCCAATTGTTTCACCCGGCCAAACGCTTGAATGCGCTGCGTGAGCAATGGGGATTGGCGGACGATGACGTTGCTGTGATCCATGTCGGTCGCCTGGCACCGGAGAAGAATCTGGGATTGCTCAAACGCAGCTTCGAAACGTTAAAGGAGACTTATCCACAGCGAAACTTGAAGCTGATCGTGGTCGGCGACGGACCGTTGCGGATGGCCCTGGAGAAGGAATTGCCGGAGGCGATTTTCTGCGGTTCACAACGCGGCGAAGCCTTGGCCAGTCACTATGCGTCAGGGGATGTGTTTCTGTTTCCGAGCATGACCGAAACCTTCGGCAATGTGGTGCTCGAGGCGCTGGCCTCGGGGTTGGGCGTGGTGGCGTACGATCTGGCGGCGGCGGGTCAGCACATTCGCCACGGCTATAACGGCGTGTTGGCGATGCCGGGGGATGAAGAGGCGTTTTGCGATGCGGCGCGCTGGTTGCTGGAGGAAAGGGAAACCTTGCGTTGCATGCGGCTGAATGCGCGTCAGCATGCGAGTCGCCAGGGTTGGGCAGCGATTATCGAGCAGTTTGAGGGGCAGTTGCGCGGGGCTTGCCTTGTTCCTTGTGGCGAGGGGGCTTGCCCCCGTCCGGCTGCGAAGCAGTCGTAAATTCAGCGCATGCGGAGTTTCTGAAGAACTGCGAGTTCGGGTTTCAGGGCCGCTTCGCGGCCCAACGGGGGCAAGCCCCCTCGCCACAGTTAAACCAGCGTCATCAACGCCTCACGACTGAACGGCAGGATGTCTTCCTCACGACCATCACGCACCTTCTGCGCCCAGTCCGGGTCCACCAGCAACGCACGACCTACCGCCACCAGATCAAACTCATCGTTGTTCAAACGCTCCAGCAGTTTTTCCAGGCTGGCCGGTTGGGCGATTTTGTCGGTGTTGACCATGAATTGCAGGAACTCGCCGTCCAGGCCCACGCTGCCCACGGTGATGGTTGGCTTGCCGGTGAGCTTGCGGGTCCAGCCTGCCAGGTTCAGTTCGGAACCGTCGAACTCCGGCTCCCAGAAACGTCGCGTCGAGCAGTGGAAAATATCCACACCCGCGTCGGACAACGGCTTGAGGAACTCACCCAAGGCTTCCGGCGTTTGCACCAGGCGCGCGGTGTAATCCTGCTGCTTCCACTGGGAGAAACGGAAGATGATCGGGAAACCTTCGCCCACCGCCGCGCGCACGGCTTGAATCAATTCAATGGCGAAACGCGAACGGTTGGCCAGGCTGCCGCCGTATTCGTCGGTGCGCTGATTGGTGCCTTCCCAGAAAAACTGGTCTACCAGATAGCCGTGGGCGCCGTGGATTTCCACGCCGTCCATGCCGATGCTTTGCGCGTCTTTGGCAGACTGGGCGAAGGCGGCGATCACGTCCTGGATATCTTGCTTAGTCATGCCGTGAACCACGACCTGACCGTCCTTGAGTTTTTCCGACGGGCCGTAACCTGGAACGCTGGCGTCCGGCTCGGTGCCGATACGACGCACACTGCCCACATGCCACAGTTGCGGAACGATCTTGCCGCCTTCGGCGTGCACCGCGTCGACAACTTTCTTCCAGCCGGCCAGCGCCGCTTCACCGTAAAAATGCGGCACGTTCGGGTAACCGTTAGAGGCCTTGTGCCCAACGGTGGTGCCTTCAGTGATGATCAGGCCTACGCCGGCAGCGGCGCGGCGACGGTAGTACTCGATAACTTTGGAATTGGGTACTCCGCCCGGGGAAAAGGAGCGGGTCATCGGCGCCATGACGACGCGGGTCGGCAGTTCGAGGGTGCCGAGGTGGAACGGTTTGAACAAGGCTTTGACGGGCATGGGACGCTCCACGAGGAAATGACTTTATGACGGCGATAATATGGAGAGTTGCCAGCCTTGAACAGCACTATTGATTTGGGTGATTAAGGATCAAAAGATAGATGAACCGTAGGAGCGAAGCTTGCTCGCGAAGGCGTCAGGTCAGTCGCTATCAATGTTGAAGACACGACGCCTTCGCGGGCAAGCCTCGCTCCTACAGGTACAGGGGAATCAGCTCAGCGCTTTTTCAATCGCATGGATGATCGTCGGATCATCCGGTGCCGTGCGTGGCGAAAACCGCGCCAGAACGCGTCCGTCTTTACCCAGCAGGAATTTCTCGAAGTTCCAGGTGATGTCCCCTGGAAACTCCGCGCCCTCGCCCGCCAGCAAACGGTACAACTGATGACGTTCATGACCGTTGACTTCCAGCTTGCTGGACAACGGAAAAGTCACGCCATAGTTGAGGCTGCAGAATTCCTGGATCTCTTGCTCGGTGCCCGGTTCCTGCCCGGCAAACTGGTTGCACGGCAGGCCCAGCACGCTGAAGCCTTTACCTTTGTATTGCTGGTAGAGGTTTTCCAGTGCCGCGTACTGTGGGGTCAAACCACATTTGGAGGCAACGTTGACCACCAGCACGACGTGCCCCTTGAAGGGCGCCAGAGGTAGCTCCTGACCATCCAGGGCTGTCAATTTAAGGTCGTGGAAAGCACTCATGACGAACTCCAAATTCCCGTGTTCTTCTCGAAACAGCCACTCGACGGTGCCGCCAGGGACAGCCGCGGACTAAAAAGGCGCCCTCGGGCGCCTCTCCAGTTCTCTGAGCTTAGCGCAGAAATCAGTGGTGATGGCCACCTTCGCCATGGACGTGACCATGAGCGATTTCTTCCTGGCTGGCGTCACGGATGTCGACGATCTTGACCTGGAAATTCAGGCGCTGACCGGCCAACGGGTGGTTGCCGTCGACGGTGACATCGTCGCCGTCCAGATCGCGGATGGTGACGATCTGCATCTGGCCGTCCGGCGCGGAAGCGTGGAACTGCATGCCCACTTCCAGTTCGTCGACGCCTTCGAACATGCTGCGGCTCAGGGTGCTGACCAGTTCGGCAGCGTATTCGCCGTAAGCATCTTCAGGTTCTACGGCAACGGTCAGTTCGTCACCGACGGTTTTGCCTTCCAGGGCTTTTTCCAGGCCCGGGATGATGTTACCTGCGCCTTGCAGGTAGACCAGCGGCGCGCCGCCGGCGGAGCTGTCGATGACCTCACCAGCGTCGTTGGTCAGGGTATAGTCGATGGAGACAGCCTTATTGGCGGCGATCAGCATGGGGCGAGACCTTTTGCAGAAGAATATAGAAAGAACGAGTTTAGCGAAGCAATCGCCCGAAAGCGAACACAACCCGGACAGACGGATTGAGATGAAACCCTCAACGGTCACAGGTTTTCACCAGGACGAGGATGGACATTGGGTGGCTGAGCTTTCCTGTGGCCATACCCAACACCTGCGCCATCAGCCGCCCTGGCAATCCCGGGCCTGGGTCCTGGACCCGGCGCAACGTATTGAAAAAATAGGCCAGCCCTTTGCTTGCGGTTGGTGCGCACAAGGCTCGGTTAGCGATAACCTTGGCGACTGAATTTCGGTAGACGACCAGTCATAGGCCGTCACCTGGCGGCCCGTACGGCCTTTGCGTCAGATCAAATTCGGATGCCTGGAATCCGGCGCTGCGACGAGTCATAGCTCGCTATGGGGAGGAGCAGCAACGCAGGATATGGATTTCAGGCGCCAAATTTGACTGACAGCAAAGGCCACACGGGCCGCCCACATGCACCTCCAGAGAATCCGCATGCAAACTTTTTTTATCGCGCCCACCGATTTTGGTGTGGGTCTGACCTCCATCAGCCTCGGGCTGGTGCGTACCCTTGAGCGAGCCGGGCTGAAAGTCGGCTTTTTCAAACCGATTGCCCAGCCCCATCCGGGCGACACCGGCCCTGAGCGCTCCACCGAACTGGTGGCGCGCACCCACGGCCTCAAGCCGCCGCAACCGCTGGGTCTGGCTCATGTCGAGCGCATGCTCGGTGACGGTCAGCTGGATGAATTGCTCGAAGAAATCATCACCCTGTATCAGCAGGCGGCCGTCGGTAAAGATGTGCTGATTGTTGAAGGCATGGTCCCGACCCGCAGCGCCAGTTACGCCGCGCGGGTCAATCTGCACTTGGCCAAAAGCCTCGACGCCGAAGTGATCCTGGTCTCGGCACCGGAAAACGAAGTGCTGACCGAGCTGTCCGGCCGGGTGGAATTGCAGGCGCAGTTATTCGGCGGGCCGAAAGACCCGAAAGTCCTCGGCGTGATCCTCAACAAGGTCAAGACCGACGAAAGCATGGAGGCCTTCGCCTCACGCTTGAAGGAACACTCGCCGTTGCTGCGCAGTGGCGACTTCCGCTTGCTGGGCTGCATTCCGTTCCAGCCGGAACTGAACGCCCCGCGCACCCGCGATGTGGCCGACCTGATGGGCGCGCAGATTCTCAATGCCGGTGACTACGAAACCCGGCGCATGACCAAAATCATCATCTGCGCCCGCACCATGCGTAACACCGTGGAGCTGCTCAAGCCCGGTGTGCTGGTGGTGACCCCGGGTGATCGCGACGACATCATCCTCGCTGTCAGCCTCGCCGCCATGAACGGCGTGCCCCTGGCCGGCCTGTTGCTGACCAGCGACACCCTGCCCGACCCTCGGATCATGGACCTCTGTCGCGGCGCCTTGCAGGCGGGCCTGCCAGTGTTGTCGGTGAGCACCGGCTCCTACGACACCGCCAACCAGTTGAATGGACTGAACAAGGAAATCCCGATCGACGACCGCGAGCGAGCGGAGATCATCACCGACTTCGTCGCCAGTCACCTCGACGCCAAGTGGCTGCATCAGCGCTGCGGCACGCCAAGGGAAATGCGCCTGTCGCCGGCGGTGTTCCGTTATCAATTGATTCAGCGCGCCCAGGCTGCCAACAAGCGCATCGTGTTGCCCGAAGGCAGCGAGCCGCTGACTGTGCAAGCCGCCGCGATCTGCCAGGCCCGTGGCATCGCCCGTTGCGTGTTGCTGGCCAAACCGGAAGATGTTGAAGCCGTGGCCCGCGCCCAAGGTATCGAGTTGCCGCCGGGGCTGGAGATTCTTGACCCGGACCTGATTCGCGGCAATTACATCGAGCCAATGGTGGCCCTGCGCAAAAGCAAAAGCCTCAACGCGCCGATGGCCGAGCAACAACTGGAAGACACCGTGGTGATCGGCACCATGATGCTGGCGCTGGATGAAGTCGATGGCCTGGTGTCCGGGGTCATTCACTCCACCGCCAACACCATCCGCCCGGCCCTGCAACTGATCAAGACTGCGCCGGGCTGCACCCTGGTGTCGTCTGTGTTCTTCATGTTGTTCCCGGAAGAAGTGCTGGTCTACGGCGATTGCGTGATGAACCCGCACCCGAGTGCCAGCGAACTGGCCGAGATCGCGCTGCAAAGTGCCGACTCGGCCGCAGCATTTGGCATCACTCCACGTGTGGCGATGATCAGCTACTCCAGCGGTGAATCCGCCAGTGGCGAAGAAGTCGAGAAGGTCCGCGAAGCGACGTTGCTCGCCCACGAACAACAGAACTCGCTACTGATCGACGGCCCGTTGCAGTACGACGCCGCCGCCAACGAAACCGTGGCCAAGCAATTGGCGCCGAACAGTCAGGTCGCCGGTCGCGCCACGGTGTTCGTGTTCCCCGACCTGAATACCGGCAACACCACCCACAAAGCCGTGCAACGCAGCGCCGATTGCGTGAGCCTCGGCCCGATGTTGCAAGGCCTGCGCAAGCCGGTGAACGACCTGCCGCGCGGCGCGCAAGTCGACGACATCGTCTACACCATCGCGCTGACCGCGATCCAAGCTGCCAACCGACCTCTGGACCTTTAAATGTTGCAATTCCTACCTGCACCCGTGCGTGGCGTGATCGCCTCGCTGCTGTTGGCACTGAACACGATTTTGCTGTGCTCGTTTCTGTTCATAGTGGCGCTGTTCAAAGTGCTGCCCTTCGCCCTCACCCAGCGTTTCACCCGCTGGCTGATGGGCCATACCCACGAAGCCTGGATCAGCAATAACAAGGCCTGGATGAACCTGGTCTGTCGCACCCGCTGGCACCTCAGTGGTCTTCAAGGGCTGGACTATAAGCACTCGTACCTGATCACCAGCAACCACCAGAGCTGGGTCGACATTATGGTGCTGCAATACGTGCTCAACCGGCGCATCCAGCCGTTGAAGTTCTTTCTTAAACAAGAGCTGATTTGGGTCCCGGTGATTGGCCTGGCGTGGTGGGCGCTCGGCTTCCCGTTCATGAAACGCTACTCCAAGGCCTACCTGGAAAAGCACCCGGAGAAGAAAGGCAAAGACCTGGAAACCACCCGCAAGACCTGCGACAAGTTTCGCAACAACCCGGTGGGGATTTTCAACTTCGTCGAAGGCACGCGCTTCACCGAGGGCAAGCACGCCCAGCAGAAATCGCCGTTCAAGTACTTGCTCAAGCCCAAGGCCGGTGGCATTGCGTTTGTGCTGGATGCGATGGGTGAGCAGTTGGAGTCCATCGTCAACGTGACCATTCACTACCCTGCTGGCCGTCCTGGGTATTGGGATTTGCTTTGCGGGAACGTGAAGGATGTGGTGGTGCATTTTCAGGAGCTGAAGATACCGCCGCAGTTCATTGGCAAGAATTACGACCAGGATGGCGAGTATCGATTGCAGTTTCAGGGCTGGATCAATCAGCTATGGGAAGACAAGGATGCGTTGCTGGGGCAGATGCATCGCGAATACCCAGGCAAACACTGATCCCCTGTGGGAGCGGGCTTGCTCGCGAAAGCGGTGTGTCAGTCGACAACAATGTTGAATGTCAGTCCGTATTCGCGAGCAAGCCCGCTCCCACATTGGAAAATCACCGGACACAAAAAAACCCGCCGATGATCACTCATCGGCGGGTTTTTTATGAGCAGCTAACGCTTAGATCGCGCCACGCTGACGCAGCAGATCCAGCACTTGCTTGACGCTTTCTTCCAGCGACAGCGACTGGGTATCGACCACAAGGTCGGCGTCCAGCGGCACGTCATACGGGAAGGAATCGCCCGGGATGTTGTCCCCGGCCGCCGCGTACAGACCTTGCGGATCACGCTCGGCGCAGACCGCTGGCGAGGCCTGGACGTAGACCGTCAGCAGACGTTCCTTGCCGATCAGGTCCTTGGCTTGCTCGCGACCTTCGGCGCTTGGCGCAACAAATGCCGCCAGCGTCAGCAAACCGGCTTCGTTGAACTGACGTGCAACGTGCGCCGCACGACGCCAGTTCTCGGTACGCCCGGAACGATCCTGCGGCAGACCTTTGTTCAGGTCATGACGCAGGTTCTGGCCATCCAGTACAAACACCGCACGGCCCATGTCGAACAACTTGCGTTCAACCGCGTAAGCCAGGGTGCTTTTGCCTGCACCGGACAAGCCGCTGAACAATACGGTAGCCGGTTGCTGGCCGAAGCGCTGGGCGCGTTCTTCGGTAGCGACGTGCGCCAGTTTGCCATGGTGCGCACTGCCACCATGAGCCAATGGCTGAGCGATGATCATGCCCGCCGCAACGGTGCCGTTGGTCAAGCGATCGATAACGATGAACGAACCGGTGGTGCGGTTGCTCGCGTAGCCGTCCAGTGCGATGGCAGCGTCGAGGCTGACCTTGACCCGACCGATCTCGTTCAGGTTCAGCGAACTGGCCGGACCTTCTTCCAGAGTGTTCACGTCAACGCGGTTGACGATGCTGGTGATCGAACCCGGCACGTAGGACGTGGCGCGTTTGATGTCGTATTTCTTGCCCGGCAGCATCGGTTCTTCGGCCATCCACACCAGCATGGCGTCGAAGGCGTCAGTCACTTGCGGCAGGTTGTCGGCGTGCACCAGCAAATCGCCGCGAGAGATATCGATCTCGTCTTCCATGGTCAGCGTTACTGCCTGACCCGGACCTGCGTGCTCCAACTCACCTTCGAAGGTGACGATGGATTTCACGCGGCTGCTCTTACCCGACGGCAGCACCACGACTTCGTCGCCCTTGTGCACGATGCCGCTGGCCAGGGTGCCGGCGAAACCACGGAAGTTCAGGTTCGGACGGTTGACGTACTGCACCGGGAAACGCAGGTCGGTGTAGTTGCGGTCGTTGGCGATCTCGACGGTTTCGAGAATTTCCATCAGCGACTGGCCGGTGTACCACGGCGAGCGCTCGGACTTGTTCACCACGTTGTCGCCCTTCAGGGCTGACATCGGCACGAACGCCATGGTGGTCGGCTTGAACGCGATGCCTTCGGCAAACTTCAGGTAATCGGCCTTGATCGACTCGAACACGCTTTCATCGAAGCCATTGAGGTCCATCTTGTTGATGGCGACCACGATGTGTTTGATGCCGAGCAACGAGGCAATGAAGCTGTGGCGACGGGTCTGGGTCTGCACGCCGTAACGGGCATCCACCAGGATGATCGCCAGGTCACAAGTGGACGCACCGGTGGCCATGTTGCGGGTGTACTGCTCATGGCCCGGGGTGTCGGCGATGATGAATTTGCGCTTGGCGGTGGAGAAATAGCGGTAAGCGACATCAATGGTGATGCCCTGCTCCCGTTCGGCCTGCAGGCCGTCGACCAGCAAAGCCAGGTCGATATCCTCGCCGGTGGTGCCGACTTTTTTCGAGTCGCGGGTGATGGCTTCCAGGTGATCTTCGTAGATCATTTTGGAGTCGTGCAGCAGGCGCCCAATCAGGGTGCTCTTGCCGTCGTCGACGTTGCCACAGGTCAGAAAGCGCAGCATTTCCTTGCGTTCGTGCTGGCCCAGGTAGGCGAGGATGTCCTCGCTGATCAAATCAGATACGTGCGACATGACAACCCCTTAGAAATAACCCTGACGTTTCTTTTCTTCCATCGAGCCTGCGCCATCGTGGTCGATGACCCGGCCCTGGCGTTCGGAAGTTCGCGTCAGGAGCATTTCCTGAATGATGTCGGTCAGGCTGGTGGCCTCGGACTCGACCGCACCGGTCAACGGGTAGTCGCCCAGCGTACGGAAACGGACCTTTTTCTTGACGATGCGCGCCTTGTCTTCGTCGCTCAGGTGATTGAGCAGGCGTTCGTCGTCGATCATGATCCAGGTGCCGTTCATCTCGATAACGTCGCGCTCGGCGGCGAAATACAGCGGCACGATCGGAATGCCTTCGAGGTAGATGTACTGCCAGATATCCAGCTCGGTCCAGTTCGACAATGGGAACACACGAATGGATTCGCCCTTGTTGACGTTGCCGTTGTAGACGTTCCACAACTCTGGACGCTGGTTTTTCGGGTCCCAGCGGTGCTTGGTATCGCGGAAGGAATACACGCGCTCTTTGGCACGGGACTTCTCTTCATCGCGGCGGGCACCACCGAAAGCGGCGTCGAAACCATACTTATCGAGGGCCTGTTTCAGGCCTTCGGTTTTCATGATGTCGGTGTGTTTGGCACTGCCGTGGGTCAGCGGGTTGATACCCTGCGCGACGCCATCGGGGTTGACGTGGACGATCAGGTCCAGGCCGAGTTCTTCGACCATGCGGTCGCGGAATGCGTACATTTCCTGGAACTTCCACCGGGTGTCGACGTGCATCACCGGGAACGGCAGTTTGCCCGGGAAGAATGCCTTGCGCGCAAGGTGCAGCATCACGGCGGAGTCTTTACCAACGGAGTACAGCATCACCGGGTTATCGAACTCGGCGGCGACCTCGCGGATGATGTGGATGCTTTCGGCCTCCAGCTGTTTCAGATGCGTCAGTTTGTCGACCATGGCTACTCACGAAAACGATCTTATGGACGGCCAGCGGGCCGTGTTCGAGCGGGGAATCCTAGCACAGCGGCCCTCTTCTAATCAGGACGCCAACTAGATCGAAAGGGTATATGAATATACCCCCTCGTTTGGGCTATGGCCCTTGTAGGAGCGAGGCTTGCCCGCGAAGAACGATAACGCGGTTTACCTGAGGCACCATGTAATCGTTCTTCGCGGGCAAGCCTCGCTCCTACAGAGGGACAACGATGTCAGATCGGGTTCGGACAATCGATGAAGATGTGTTCCAGGGCAAACCGGCGCGCCAGGTAGTCGCCCAAGGCCTGAACCCCGTAGCGCTCGGTAGCGTGATGACCGGCAGCAATAAAGCTGATGTCGTTTTCCCGGGCGCTGTGGAAGGTCTGCTCGGACGCTTCGCCGCTGAGGTACAGATCGACACCCGCTAAAACAGCCTGATCGATATAGCCCTGACCACCACCGGTGCACCAGCCAACGCGACGAATCATCTCGCTGCCTTCAATCAGCAACGGCTCGCGCCCCATGACTTCCTGCACGCGACGGGCAAAGTCCCGGGGGCTCATCGGTTCGCTCAACGAGCCGACCAGTCCGACGACTTTCAGGTTGTCAGGGTCCAGCGGGCCTTCGACAGTGATGTCCAACTGACGCGCAAGCTGCACGTTGTTGCCAACATCCGGGTGCAAGTCCAGCGGCAAGTGATAAGACAGCAGACTGATGTCGTGCTTGAGCAGGGTTTTCAGGCGGCGCTGCTTCATGCCGGTGATGCACGGGTTCTCGCCCTTCCAGAAATAGCCGTGATGCACCAGCACCAGATCGGCCTTGGCCTCGACCGCCGCGTCCAACAACGCCTGGCTGGCGGTGACGCCGCTGACGATGCGCATCACCTGCGGACGACCTTCGACCTGCAAGCCATTCGGGCAGTAGTCGGCAATCTTTGAACTGTTAAGGTAACGGTCGGCTTCTTCGACCAGGGTGCTCAAGGCGACGGCCATAAAAGACTCCTAAATATCCCGTTCAGAGGCGCGCTCGCCTCGTATAATGCGCGACATTATGGGCGGTCTCATACCACCTGCAACCTTTCCAGGACTTGCTTAATGCTTAAGGCGCTGCGTTTTTCCGGCTGGCCGCTGTTGGCCGGCGTGCTTATCGCTCTGTTGATAATCCAGCGTTACCCGCAGTGGGTCGGGCTTCCGAGCCTCGACGTCAATCTTCAACAAGCTCCGCAAACCACCAGCGTGCAACAGGGACCGGTGTCCTATGCCGATGCCGTGGTCATCGCCGCGCCGGCGGTGGTCAATCTGTACACCACCAAAGTCATCAATAAACCGAACCATCCGCTGTTCGAAGACCCGCAGTTCCGCCGCTTCTTTGGCGACAATTCGCCCAAGCAGAAGCGCATGGAGTCGAGCCTGGGTTCCGGCGTGATCATGAGCCCGGAAGGTTACATCCTGACCAACAACCACGTGACCACTGGCGCCGACCAGATTGTCGTGGCACTCAAGGATGGCCGTGAAACCCTGGCCCGAGTGATCGGCAGCGACCCGGAAACCGATCTCGCGGTTTTGAAAATCGACCTGAAGACCCTGCCGGCGATCACCATCGGCCGTTCCGACAACATCCGCATCGGCGACGTCGCGCTGGCCATCGGCAACCCGTTCGGCGTCGGCCAGACCGTGACCATGGGCATCATCAGCGCCACTGGGCGTAATCAACTGGGCCTGAACAACTACGAAGATTTCATCCAGACCGACGCCGCAATCAACCCTGGCAACTCCGGTGGTGCACTGGTGGATGCCAACGGCAACCTGACCGGCATCAACACTGCAATCTTCTCCAAATCCGGTGGCTCTCAAGGCATTGGTTTCGCGATCCCGGTCAAACTGGCGATGGAAGTAATGAAGTCGATCATCGAACACGGCCAGGTGATTCGTGGCTGGCTCGGGATTGAAGTGCAGCCGCTGACCCAGGAACTGGCTGAATCGTTCGGCTTGTCCGGGCGTCCGGGGATTGTGGTGGCGGGGATTTTCCGTGACGGTCCGGCACAGAAGGCCGGCCTGCAATTGGGCGACGTGATCCTCAGTATCGATGGCGAACCGGCCGGTGATGGCCGCCGCTCGATGAACCAGGTGGCGCGGATCAAACCGACCGACAAGGTCACGATCCAGGTGATGCGTAACGGCAAGGAGCTCAAGCTGAGCGCCGAGATTGGCCTGCGTCCGCCACCGGCGCCGGTCAAGGAAGAAGAGTAAGCACCACCACAAACCAATGTGGGAGCGGGCTTGCTCGCGAAAGCGGTATGTCAGTCACATCATTGCTGGATGTGCTGCCGTCTTCGCGAGCAAGCCCGCTCCCACATTGGGTTCCGTGGTGTGTTAGAGGTCGCCGAGGCCGTCGATCAGTGCCTGGTTTTGCTCTGGCGTGCCGATGGAGATTCGCAGGAACTGGGCAATCCGCTCCTGCTTGAAGTGCCGAACGATCACACCCTGCTCACGCAACTTCGCCGCCAGCCCTGCCGCATCGTGCTGCGGATGCCGGGCAAAAATGAAGTTGGCCGCCGACGGCAGCACTTCAAAGCCCTTCGCTTCCAACTGCGCGACAACCTTCTCGCGATTCTCGATGACCAGGCGGCAAGTCTTGTCGAAGTATTCGCGATCTTCGAACGCTGCCGCTGCCCCGACATTCGCCAGACGATCCAGCGGGTAGGAGTTGAAGCTGTTCTTGATCCGCTCCAGCGCTTCGATCAGGTCCGGATGCCCCACCGCCAGACCGACCCGCAGGCCCGCCAGGGAGCGGGACTTGGACAGGGTCTGGGTCACCAGCAGGTTCGGGTAACGGTCCACCAGGCTGATTGCGGTTTCGCCGCCGAAGTCGATATAGGCTTCATCGACGACCACCACCGAATCAGGGCTGGCCTTGAGGATTTGCTCAACGGCGTCCAGCGCCAACAGGCAACCGGTCGGGGCGTTCGGGTTCGGGAAAATGATCCCGCCGTTTGGCTTGCCGTAGTCCGCCGGGTTGATCTGGAACTGCGCATCCAGCGGCACCGCGTCGAACGCAATGCCGTACAACCCGCAGTAGACCGGGTAGAAGCTGTAGCTGATGTCCGGGAACAACACCGGATTGTCGTGTTGCAACAAGCCGTGAAAAATGTGCGCAAGGACTTCATCGGAACCGTTGCCGAGGAATACCTGATTGCTCTGTACGCCGTAGTACTTGGCCACGGCGCTCTTCAGCAGATCGCTGTTCGGGTCCGGGTACAGACGCAGGTTGTCGTTCAGTTCGGTCTGCATCGCGGCCAAGGCTTTGGGCGACGGGCCGTAGGGGTTTTCATTGGTGTTGAGCTTCACCAGTTTCGCCAGCTTCGGCTGCTCGCCCGGTACGTAAGGCACCAGATCCTTGACAAACGGGCTCCAGAATTTACTCATCTTCATTTCCCCTTTTGATCGTCAACGATGCGGTATTCGGCGCTACGGGCGTGAGCGGTCAGCGACTCGCCACGGGCCAGCACGGACGCGGTCTTGCCCAGTTCGGAAGCACCCTGCTCGGAGCAGAAGATGATCGACGAGCGTTTCTGGAAGTCATACACACCCAGCGGCGAAGAGAAACGCGCGGTGCCGGAGGTCGGCAACACGTGGTTCGGCCCGGCGCAGTAATCGCCCAGGGCTTCGGAGGTATGGCGGCCCATGAAGATCGCGCCGGCGTGACGGATCTGCGGCAACCAGGCTTGCGGGTCAGCGACCGACAATTCCAGGTGCTCCGGCGCAATACGGTTGGCCACTTCGATGGCTTGTTCCATGTCACGCACGAGGATCAAGGCGCCACGGCCGTTGATCGAGGTTTCGATGATCTCGGCGCGTTCCATGGTCGGCAGCAGTTTGGTGATGCTCGCGGCGACCTTGTCGAGGAACTCGGCGTCCGGGCTGACCAGAATCGCTTGGGCGTCTTCGTCGTGCTCGGCCTGGGAGAACAGGTCCATGGCGATCCAGTCCGGATCGGTCTGGCCGTCGCACACCACGAGGATTTCCGACGGGCCGGCAATCATGTCGATACCGACCTGGCCGAACACGTGGCGCTTGGCGGTGGCGACATAGATGTTGCCCGGGCCGACAACCTTGTCGACCTTCGGCACGCTTTCAGTGCCGTAAGCCAGCGCCGCTACCGCTTGCGCGCCGCCGATGGTGAACACCCGGTCCACGCCAGCGATGCAGGCCGCGGCCAGCACCAGTTCATTGAGTTCGCCGCGCGGGGTCGGCACGACCATGACCACTTCGGTCACGCCGGCCACTTTGGCCGGAATCGCATTCATAAGCACCGACGACGGGTACGACGCCTTGCCGCCCGGCACGTACAAACCAGCGCGATCAAGCGGCGTGACCTTCTGGCCCAGCACCGTGCCATCGGCTTCGGTGTAGCTCCAGGAATCCTGCTTTTGTTTCTCGTGGTAGCTGCGCACCCGGGCCGCGGCTTTTTCCAGGGCTTCGCGCTGGGGCATGGTGATGCGGGTCAGGGCCAGTTCCAGGCGTTCGCGCGGCAGAATCAGGTCCGCCATGGACGCGACTTGCAGGCCATCGAACTTCTGGGTGAATTCCACCAGCGCCGCATCGCCACGCTCGCGCACAGCCTTGATGATGTCCAGCACCCGCTGATTGACCGAGTCGTCAGACACACTTTCCCAGCTCAGCAGATGATCCAGATGATGCGCGAAATCCGGGTCAGCAGCGTTGAGTCGGCGAATTGCAGTCGGTGCGGTCATAGCGAGAGCCTCATAGGAATGGCAAAAACTCAGGCGCCCTAACTTAGCAGTCGTTTCCGCTTGGGCACCTGAGAATTCTGGCTATGAGGCGGATAGACGGGCGCGACTTAACGTCGCGCAGGTGAATCAGCCGCGGTGTCGAGACTCCACTGCCTTGCGCAGGGTGTCGATCAACGCCTGGATACGGGCGTGCTGCATTTTCATCGAAGCTTTGTTGACGATCAGCCGGGAGCTGATGTCAGCGATGAAATCCTGTGGCTCCAGGCCATTGGCCCGCAGCGTATTGCCGGTGTCGACCACGTCGATGATCTTGTCGGCCAGACCGATCAGCGGCGCCAGCTCCATCGAGCCGTAAAGCTTGATGATATCGACCTGACGACCCTGCTCGGCGTAGTAACGCTTGGCAACGTTGACGAACTTGGTGGCGACGCGCAGGCGGCCCTTGGGCTCGATGGCACCGACCTTGCCGGCAGTCATCAACTTGCACAGGGCGATTCGCAGGTCCAGTGGCTCGTAGAGACCCTGGCCGCCATATTCCATCAGCACATCTTTACCGGCGACGCCCAGGTCCGCGGCACCATGCTCGACATAAGTCGGCACGTCGGTGGCGCGCACGATCAGCAGACGTACGTCAGGCTGGGTCGTGGGGATGATCAGCTTGCGGCTCTTGTCCGGATTCTCGGTCGGCACGATGCCCGCTTCAGCCAGAAGCGGCAGGGTGTCGTCAAGGATGCGGCCCTTGGACAGTGCGATGGTCAACATGGGAAACGTCAGTCCTTATCAAGGTACTCATGCCCGGTCGCAAACGGCGCCGGACACACATCGAGGCCATCACAGCCTCGATGAAGCAAATCAGTTAACAGCAAACTGTGGCGAGGGAGCTTGCTCCCGCTGGGTCGCGAAGCGGCCCCAACAGCGGGACTGCTGCGCAGTCCAACGGGAGCAAGCTCCCTCGCCACAATTGCAGCAGAAACTAGCCCGGCACGCGGCGGATCTTGGCGCCGAGCATCTGCAGTTTCTCTTCGATGCACTCGTAACCACGGTCGATGTGGTAGATGCGATCGATCAGGGTGTCACCTTCAGCGATCAGCGCCGAGATCACCAGGCTGGCCGAAGCACGCAGGTCGGTGGCCATGACTGGCGCGCCTTTGAGCTTCTCGGTGCCGGTCACGATGGCAGTGTTGCCTTCAACCTGGATCTTGGCGCCCATGCGGTGCAGCTCGTACACGTGCATGAAACGGTTTTCGAAGATCGTCTCGATCACTGCGCCAGTGCCTTCGGCAATCGCATTGAGGGAGATGAACTGCGCCTGCATGTCGGTCGGGAACGCCGGGTACGGAGCGGTCCGCACGTTGACGGCTTTTGGCCGCTTGCCGTGCATGTTCAGCTCGATCCAGTCGTCGCCGCAGGTGATTTCGGCACCCGACTCACGAAGTTTTTCCAGAACGGCTTCGAGGATGGTCGGATCGGTGTCCTTGACCTTCACACGACCGCCGGTCACGGCTGCCGCGACCAGGTAGGTGCCGGTCTCGATACGGTCCGGCATCACCTTGTAGGTGGCCGGGTGCAGACGCTCAACGCCATCGATGGTGATGGTGTCAGTGCCGGCACCGGTGATCTTGGCACCCATGGCGATCAGGAAGTTCGCCAGGTCGATGACTTCAGGCTCGCGCGCGGCGTTGGCCAGGACGCTGCGGCCCTTGGCCAGAGCAGCGGCCATCATGATGTTTTCGGTACCGGTCACGCTGACGGTGTCGAAGAAGAAGTGCGCACCGCGCAAGCCGCCTTCTGGCGCCTTGGCCTTGATGTAGCCGCCTTCGACGTCGATGACCGCGCCCATGGCTTCAAGACCACGGATGTGCAGGTCGACCGGACGCGAACCGATGGCGCAACCGCCAGGCAGTGCGACTTCGGCTTCGCCGAAACGGGCAACCATCGGACCGAGCACCAGGATCGAGGCACGCATGGTTTTCACCAGTTCGTACGGTGCGATCAGGGTCTTGATGGTGCGAGGGTCGATTTCGACGCTCAGCTTCTCATCGATCACCGGCTCGATACCCATGCGACCGAACAGCTCGATCATGGTGGTGATGTCGTGCAGGTGCGGCAGGTTGGCCACAGTCACCGGGCCATCGCACAGCAAAGTGGCGGCCAGGATCGGCAGGGCAGAGTTCTTTGCCCCGGAAATGCGGATTTCGCCATCAAGACGAACGCCACCGGTAATAATCAATTTATCCATAAGAATCTCGACGCCCTTGGGCTCAGGTGCGCTCGGCCCAGGCCGCGCTGCTGAAAAATTTCATAGTGACCGCATGGATGCTGCCATCGGTGATCCATGGGTTCAAATGGGCATAGATCTGCTGCTGACGCTTCACCGGGCTCAACGCCGCCAGTTCATCGCTAATCACATTCAGCTGAAAGTTGCAGCCTTCGCCTTCAACTTCGACTTGAGTTCCCGGCAGCTTTCCTTCGAGAAAGCTCTTCACTTCTACGGCCTGCATGCTCAACCTCAATCGGCGCCCTGTGCGCACGGGTCGGACATCATACAAAAAAGCCCCGCGCCTGCGAACCCCGCATTCACAGGACTCTGACGGGGGGCTTCTTTAATGGATGTCGTTAGGGGTGCGCCAACAGCTCGGTCAATTCGCTGACCTGAGCGATTTCGCGCATGTCTTCGGGCATTGCGCGGATGCTCAGGGCCTTGCCGGCCGCCTGGGCATCGCGCATGAAGCACAGCAGCAACGACAAGCCTACGCTGCTGGACTTCACCACCGCCGAACAATCAACCACCACCGCAGTGGCGGTGCTGGACTTGATCAGCGCCTGACCGTGCTTGCGCAAGTCAGGGCCGGTGCGGTAATCCAGCACGCCGCTGAGCAGCAACTCGCCGGTTTCGCTCATGCGAACGGCCGACTCACTCATTGGGACTGCTTCTCGGTGGAGTGCTTCTCGGTGGCTTCCTTGGCTTTAGCGACTTCCCCGGCCCAATTGTTGATGGTCTTGTCCAGGTCGTTGCCATTGCGCTGCATCGCGTCAGCGAACTGATCGCGGAACAGCTTGCCGATGTTGATGCCGTTGATGATCACGTTGCGCAGTTTCCACTCGCCATTGATCTTCTCGAGTGTGTACTGCACTGGATAAACCGCGCCATTGCTGCCCTTGACCGTCATGCCAACGCTGGTCCGTTCTCCGGACTCATCCTTGGCAGGGTCAACGGTGATGCCCTGGTTGTTGTACTCAAGCAAGGCGTTGCCATAGAACTGGAACAGGCCTTTCTTGAAGTTTTCCTGGAACGTCTGCATCTGCGCTGGTGTGGCTTTGCGCGAATACTTGACCGTCATGATGCTCTTGGAAATACCTTCGGCATCCACCACAGGCCCGACGATAGTGTTCAGCGCCGTGTAAAAGTCTGCGGGATCCTGCTTGTACTTCGCTTTGTTGGCGGACAGGTCGGCGAGCATCCGGGTCGTGGTGTCCTGAACCAGATCGTGCGCCGAAGGCGCCGCCACGGCGTTAGCCATCAACGGCAGGGCCGCCAGTAAAACCAACAGGCCACGTCGCAAGGTAGAGATCATTCAAAAGCTCCTCATTTGGCGTCTTTGCTAACGGTATTGAGCAGAAATTTACCGATCAGGTCTTCAAGCACCAGCGACGACTGGGTGTCGTGGATGGTCCCACCATCCTTGAGCAAGGCTTGTTCCCCGCCCACGCTGATACCAATGTACTTCTCGCCCAACAGGCCAGCCGTCAGGATAGATGCAGTGGAGTCAGTCGGCAGATTATCTACGCGCTTTTCCAATTGCATGGTCACCCGGCCGGTGAAGCTGTCGCGGTCCAGATCGATCGCCGTGACCTTGCCGATGGTCACACCGGCCATGGTCACTTTAGCTCTGACAGTCAAACCGGCGATATTGTCGAAGTACGCATAAAGTTTATACGTTTCGGCGTTTGTAGTCGGGGACAGGCCACTGACTCGCAGCGCAAGCAGCAGCAAAGCCAGGATGCCAGCCAGCAAGAAAAGGCCGACACCGATTTCCAGGGTGCGGTTTTGCATCAGAAATCTCCAAACATCAAGGCGGTCAGAATAAAGTCCAGGCCGAGCACTGCCAAAGAGGCATACACCACGGTCTTGGTTGTGGCACGACTGATTCCCTCGGAAGTGGGCTCGCAGTCATAGCCTTGGAATACGGCAATCCAGGTCACGACAAACCCGAAAACGATGCTTTTGATGATGCCGTTGAGCACGTCGCCATTGAACGTCACGCTGTTTTGCATGTTCGCCCAGTAGGAGCCGTCATAGACGCCCAGCCAGTCGACTGCCACCCACGAACCGCCCCAGATCCCGACGACGCTGAAAATCATTGCCAGCACCGGCAGGGAAATGAAACCGGCCCACAGGCGCGGGGCAACGATGTACTTGAGCGGGTCGACGCCAATCATTTCCAGACTGGACAACTGCTCGGTGGACTTCATGTTGCCGATTTCGGCGGTCAGGGCCGAACCGGCACGCCCGGCGAACAGCAATGCGGTCACCACTGGCCCCAGCTCACGCAGCAACGTCAGGGCAACCATCTGCCCGACAGCTTGCTCCGAACCGTAGCTGGACAGGATGTTGAAGCCTTGCAGCGCCAACACCATGCCGATGAACACCCCGGAAACCACGATGATCACCAGGGACATCACGCCGATCGAATGCAGTTGTTTGATCAGCAAGCCGAAACCGCCGCCAATTCCGCCGCGACCCAGCAATGCATGAAACAGGAAAATCGCCGCACGTCCGAACACCCCGACGGCATCGATCGCCGCGTGGCCGAACCGGCGCACTCTTTCTATTAACGAAATCTTGCGCATCAGCGCTTCCCCAGAAGATCTGCGCGGTAATCCGTCGCTGGAAAGTGATAAGCGACCGGACCATCGGGTTCGCCTGTCATGAATTGACGGATACGCGGCTCTTGCGAGTTCATCAGCTCTTCAGGCGTGCCCTGCCCCAACACTTGCCCTTCACCGACTACATAGATGTAGTCAGCAATGCTCGCCGTCTCCGCCAGATCGTGGGAAACCACGATACTGGTGATGCCCAGCGCGTCATTGAGGAGGCGGATCAGGCGCACAAGCACGCCCATGGCGATCGGGTCCTGCCCCACGAAGGGCTCGTCATACATGAGGATCTGCGGATCGAGGGCAATGGCCCGGGCCAATGCAACGCGACGCTTCATGCCGCCGGACAATTCGTCCGGCATCAGGTCGATGGCGCCACGCAAACCCACGGCCTGCAATTTGAGCAGGACGATGTCGCGGATCATTTCTTCCGGCAGCTCGGTATGAACGCGCAGCGGAAAGGCAACGTTCTCGAACACATCGAGATCGGTAAACAGCGCGCCGCTCTGAAACAGCACGCCCATGTGCTTGCGCGCATCGAATAAGTCGCTGCGAGACAATTTGGGCAAATTTTGGCCGTTGACCCAGACTTCGCCGCTGGTAGGTCGCAACTGTGCGCCCATCAGCCGTAACAGCGTGGTCTTGCCACACCCGGAAGGACCCATGATGCCGGTGACCTTGCCGCGCGGGATGCGGATATCGACGTTATTGAAAATGCTGCGCGTACCGCGCTTGAAGGTCAGTCCCTTCAGCTCGACCGCGTAGGCGTTATCGGCACTCATCTAAACTCCTTGCGATGCAGCCTCTCACTCGGACGCCTGGCTCTCTGACGAAAGCACATACCTCCCCGGGCGGGCCGAACTGGCGGCGAACTATATCACTGCAACGGGCAAGCGCCAAAGGCCCAAGCCGGGCCATGTTCAGCAACATGACAGGGTAAAAGCTTCTATTTAGAGGGTTTCGGTAACAGGGAATGACAAAGCACGACGAACTAGCGTGAGGGTTTCGATCATTACCGCTATAATCGCCGCCTTTTCATCGGGCTATACGATTCTGACATGAGCCAATCCAGCGACCTGATTCAATCGGCACAACGCACCATCCGCCTCGAAGTGGAAGCCGTAAACGGCTTGTTGCCCCATATCGACGCAGATTTCGTACGCGCTTGCGAGATGATTCTGGCCAGCAAGGGCCGCGTGGTCGTGCTCGGCATGGGCAAATCCGGGCACATCGGCAACAAGATTGCCGCCACCCTGGCCAGCACCGGCACCACGGCGTTCTTCGTTCACCCGGCCGAAGCCAGCCACGGTGACATGGGCATGATCACCCGCGATGACATCATCCTGGCGTTGTCGAACTCCGGCTCCACCAATGAAATCGTTACGCTGCTGCCGCTGATCAAGCGTCAGGGCATCCAGTTGATCAGCATGACCGGCAACCCCGACTCCCCGCTGGCCAAGGCCGCCGAAGTCAATCTCAACGTTCATGTGGAGCACGAAGCCTGCCCTCTGAACCTGGCGCCGACCTCCTCGACCACCGCCGCGCTGGTCATGGGCGATGCCCTGGCCGTCGCATTGCTGGAGGCGCGCGGTTTTACCGCTGAAGACTTCGCGTTTTCCCATCCGGGCGGTGCGCTTGGCCGACGCCTGCTGCTGAAAGTGGAAACCGTCATGCACGCAGGTGCAGAACTGCCCCAGGTGCAGCGCGGCACGTTGCTCAAGGACGCTTTGATGGAAATGACCCGCAAGGGCCTGGGCATGACTGCGATCCTGGAAGCCGATGGCAAACTGGCCGGGATTTTCACTGACGGCGACTTGCGCCGCACCCTCGACCGGACCATCGATATCCACCATACGACCATCGACGAAGTTATGACTGTTCATGGAAAGACTGCCCGGGCCGATATGCTGGCAGCCGAAGCCCTGAAAATCATGGAAGACCATCGAATCAACGCACTGGTAGTCGTCGATAAGGAAGACCGCCCGATTGGCGCCTTCAACCTGTCCGACCTGCTGCGTGCAGGAGTAATGTAATGAGCACCGACCTGCTGCAACGCGGCAAGAACATCAAGCTGGCAGTGTTCGACGTCGACGGCGTCCTCACCGACGGGCGCCTGTACTTCCTCGAAGACGGCAGTGAGTTCAAGACATTCAGTACGCTCGACGGCCAGGGCATCAAGATGTTGATGGCAGCCGGCGTGCAGACCGCTATCATCAGCGGTCGCAAAACCCCGGTGGTCGAACGCCGAGCGAAAAACCTCGGCATTCCCCACCTGTATCAGGGGCGCGAAGACAAACTGGTGGTGCTCGACGAGCTTCTTGGCCAACTCAACCTAAGCTATGAACAGGTTGCCTACCTCGGTGACGATCTGCCGGACCTGCCGGTGATTCGCCGCGTCGGCCTGGGCATGGCGGTGGCCAATGCCGCCAGTTTCGTGCGCGAACACGCCCACGGCGTCACCCAGGCTCGTGGCGGCGAAGGTGCCGCCCGCGAATTCTGCGAACTGATCCTGCGCGCCCAGGGCCGCCTAGATGCGGCCAACGCCGCGTACTTGTGAGCCAATTATGTTTATTCTGAGCAAAAAGTTTCGCAGATTCCTGCTGTTCGGCTGCATCGCTGCGATATTCGCCGCGGTCGGCTACTGGAACATCAGCCCGGAGCGCTTCCTCGACAAGCAGGTCGCCAAAGTCGATGAAAGTGCGATCGACTATTACGCACTCAATGCCCACAGCGTTCAGTACCTGCCCGACGGCGGTCTGCAATACGACCTGACGTCCGACAAGGTCGAGCACCTCAAGGCAACCGACGTATCGCTGCTGACCAACCCGGACCTGAACATGTACCGCGGCACCGAGTTTCCGTGGCATGTCACAAGTTTGCGCGGCGAAGTGAACGCAGACGGTACTCAGGTAGAGCTGATTGATTCGGTACGCATTGCACGCACTGATGAACAGAAGCGTGAATTGATTGTTACCAGCACCCGCATGACAGTGTTCCCGCAGCAGCAATATGCGCAGACCGACCAACCCGTTAGAATCGACGGCGCTGGCGGTGTGTCGACTGGCAACGGAATGAAAGCGTATTTGAAAGAAAGCAGGATACACCTGCTATCGAACGTAAGAGGACAGTATGAGGCTCGTTAAAACTCTCCCTATTTTGCTCAGTCTGGGCGCAGCACTGGGAAGCGTGAGCGCCTGGGCTCTGCCGAACGATCAAGAGCAGCCTATCCGCATTCAGGCCGACGATGCCCAACTGGACGACAAGAATGGCGTTGCCACTTATAAAGGCGACGTGATCATTACCCAGGGTTCGATGAAGGTCACCGGCAACACCGTGACTATCACCCGCACCCCGGACGGCCAGATCGACGTAGTGACTTCGGTGGGCAACCTCGCCTACTTCGAACAACTGCAAACCGCTGGCGACACCAAGCCTGTTCAGGGCTGGGGCGTGACCATCCAGTACCACGCAGCGCAAAACCGCATCGTGCTGATCGACAAGGCCAAGGTTGTCGACAAGGACAACAACACCACCCAGGGCGAGAAAATCGTCTACGACACGGTCAAGAAGCTGGCAAGCGCCGGCCGTGCCACGGGTAACAAGGTTACCGAGGCGCGTCCGCGCATCGACATGGTGATCCAGCCGAAGCCGAAAACCGACCAGAAAAAGGCCAATTAATGGCAACCCTGAAAGCTCAGCATCTGGCCAAGAGCTACAAGAGCCGCCAGGTCGTACGTGATGTCAGCCTGTCCATCGACAGCGGTCAGATCGTCGGCCTGCTGGGCCCGAACGGCGCCGGCAAGACCACCTGCTTCTACATGATCGTCGGCCTGGTACAGGCCGATCAGGGTCGCGTCCTGATCGACGACCTGGACGTCAGCCACCAGCCGATGCACGGTCGTGCAAAGGCCGGTATCGGCTATCTTCCGCAAGAAGCGTCGATCTTCCGAAAACTGTCGGTGGCTGACAACATCATGGCCATCCTCGAGACCCGCAAGGAACTCGACAAGGCCGGTCGCCGCAAAGAGCTGGAAAGCCTGCTGCAGGAATTCCACATCAGCCATATTCGCGACAACCTCGGCATGAGCCTGTCCGGTGGCGAACGCCGCCGGGTGGAAATCGCCCGCGCACTGGCCACCAACCCGAAATTCATCCTGCTCGACGAACCTTTCGCCGGTGTAGACCCGATTTCGGTAGGCGACATCAAGCAGATCATCCATCACCTCAAGGCCAAGGGCATTGGCGTGTTGATCACTGACCACAACGTCCGTGAAACCCTGGATATCTGCGAAACCGCCTACATCGTCAACGACGGCCAACTGATCGCCGAAGGTGACTCTGCCACCATCCTGGCCAACGAACTGGTCAAGGAAGTGTATCTGGGCCATGAGTTCCGCCTGTAAGCACTGAGGTGCCTGGCTGGCCAACCGAGCGCTTGTCTCGATAAAAACTCAATAGGTTTTTATTGTTACGGCGCTCTAGGCAAACGCGACGCTTCAAAGATGTTCAGCTTTCAGCGAGGGCAACCTGTCAATAAAGCTTTATAGGTTTTTATTGTTACAGCGCTCTAGGCAAACGCGACGCTCCAAAGATGTTCAGCGTCAGCCAAGGGCAACCTGTCAATAAAGCTTTATAGGTTTTTATTGTTACAGCGCTCTAGGCAAACGCTGTGGTTTCGGGCATATAATTTGCTTAAGTTTGGCGCTCCGGCGCCCCTGTAGTGGATGGCGCATGTGCGCCGGCGAATAAGGTGTTAAGCCCCTGCCATGAAACCATCGCTAGTCTTGAGAATGGGCCAGCAGCTGACGATGACACCTCAGCTGCAACAGGCCATCCGCCTGCTCCAATTGTCGACCCTGGACCTGCAACAGGAAATCCAGGAGGCCCTGGAGTCCAATCCGATGCTCGAACGCCAGGAAGAAGGCGACGACTTCGATAACGCCGACCCCTTGGCCGACAAAGCCGAACAGCAACCCAACGCCGATGTTTCGGAACCCTCCTACCAGGAAACCGCCCCGACGGTGGATAACCTCGAGGAAGGCGACTGGAACGAGCGCATTCCCAACGAACTGCCCGTCGACACCGCGTGGGAAGACGTTTACCAGACCAGCGCCAGCAGCTTGCCGAGCAACGATGACGACGAGTGGGATTTCACCACCCGTACATCGGCCGGTGAAAGCCTGCAAAGCCACCTGCTCTGGCAACTGAACCTGGCACCGATGTCCGACACCGATCGCCTGATCGCCGTGACCCTGATCGATTGCATCAACAATCAGGGCTACCTGGACGAAACCCTCGAGGAAATCCTCGAAGCCTTCGATCCGGAACTGGACATCGAACTCGACGAAATTGAAGCCGTCCTGCACCGCATCCAGCAATTCGAACCAGCCGGCATCGGTGCCCGCAACCTGGGCGAATGCCTGTTGCTGCAATTGCGCCAACTGCCCGCCAAGACCCCTTGGCTGGCCGAGGCCAAGCGCCTGGTCAGCGATTACATCGACCTGCTCGGCAGTCGCGACTACAGCCAGTTGATGCGCCGCATGAAGCTCAAGGAAGATGAACTGCGCCAGGTGATCGAGCTGGTCCAGAGCCTGAACCCACGTCCGGGCTCGCAGATCGAGTCCAGCGAAGCCGAATACGTCGTTCCCGACGTGATCGTGCGCAAGGACAACGAGCGCTGGCTGGTGGAGTTGAACCAGGAGTCGGTGCCAAGACTGCGGGTCAATGCCCAGTACGCCGGCTTCGTACGCCGCGCCGACACCAGCGCCGACAACACCTTCATGCGCAATCAGTTGCAGGAAGCCCGCTGGTTCATCAAGAGCCTGCAAAGCCGCAACGAAACCCTGATGAAAGTAGCCACCCAGATCGTCGAGCATCAGCGCGGCTTCCTGGAGTACGGCGACGAAGCCATGAAACCGCTGGTCCTGCATGACATCGCCGAAGCGGTGGGCATGCACGAATCGACGATTTCACGGGTGACCACCCAAAAGTTCATGCATACCCCTCGGGGCATATATGAGCTGAAATACTTTTTCTCCAGTCATGTCAGCACCTCTGAAGGCGGTGAATGCTCGTCCACAGCGATTCGCGCGATCATCAAAAAACTGGTTGCCGCGGAAAATCAGAAAAAGCCGTTGAGTGACAGCAAGATCGCTGGTTTACTGGAGGCACAAGGCATTCAGGTGGCTCGCCGCACCGTCGCCAAGTACCGCGAGTCCTTAGGGATCGCGCCTTCGAGCGAACGCAAGCGGTTGATGTAAGCCACAGCACAGCGTTCCAGTGGCAGGTACCTTTACCTGCCGCTTTATGCACTGGCAACGAAGGAGAAGCTGTATGCAAGTCAACATCAGTGGACACCAACTGGAAGTGACCGAACCCCTGCGCGCCTACATCGGCGAAAAACTCGAACGATTAGAGCGGCATTTCGACAAGATCACCAACGTACAGGTGACGATGACGGTCGAGAAGCTGAAGCAGAAAATCGAAGCCACCCTGCATATTCCCGGCAGTGAAGTGGTCGCCAACGCGGAACATACCGATATGTACGCAGCGATCGACTCACTGACCGACAAGCTGGATAAACAACTCAAAAAGCATAAGGAAAAGACCCAGAGCCTCCTCCAGGGCGCGACCGGTCGTTAACACTCCCAACCCATGATCCGACTTGAAAACATCCTGACCCCCGGCCGTTCCCTCGTGAACGTGCCGGGCGGCAGTAAAAAGAAAGCCCTCGAGCAAATTGCCAACCTGATCGCCCGGGAAGTGCCGGATCTGGAGATGCAAGATGTCTTCGAGGCTCTGATTGCCCGTGAAAAACTCGGTTCCACCGGTTTTGGCAACGGCATCGCGATCCCCCACTGTCGCCTCAAGGGCTGCACCGCCCCCATCAGTGCCCTGATGCACCTTGATGCACCTATCGATTTCGACGCAATCGATGGCGCCCCGGTTGACCTGCTGTTTGTGCTGCTGGTCCCGGAAGCCGCCACCGATGCGCACCTGGAGTTGCTGCGCCAGATCGCCAGCATGCTTGACCGCAAGGACGTACGCGAAAAACTGCGTCATGCCCCGAGCAACGAAGCCTTGTATCAGGTTGTCCTGAGCGAGCAAAACGGTCACTAATCATGCGCTTGATCATCGTCAGTGGCCGTTCCGGCTCAGGTAAAAGTACCGCGCTCGATGTCCTTGAGGACAACGGCTACTACTGCATCGACAACCTGCCTGCCGGCCTGCTGCCGGAGCTGGCCGAACGTGCGCTGATCCATACTGAACTGGCACAACCGCTGGTCGCCGTGTCCATTGACGCCCGCAACCTGCCCAGCCACCTGTCGCGTTTTCCCGAATTACTTGAAGAAGTCCGCAGTCGGCATATCCAGTGCGACGTGCTGTATCTGGATGCCGATGAAGAAACTCTGCTCAAGCGTTTCTCGGAAACCCGCCGCCGTCACCCGCTAAGTACCGCCAACCGCTCGCTGGCCGAGGCGATAGAGGACGAGACTCAACTGCTGGGGCCCATCGCGGACCTCGCCGACCTCAAGATCAACACCACCAACCTGAACCTGTACCAACTGCGCGACACCATCAAGCTGCGCCTGCTGAACCAGCCGGAGCCCGGCACTGCGTTCCTGGTGGAATCTTTCGGGTTCAAGCGTGGCATGCCGGTGGATGCCGACGTCGTATTCGACGTGCGCTGCCTGCCCAATCCGTACTGGAAACCGGAGCTTCGGGCGCAGTCCGGGCTGGATCAACCGGTGGCCGAGTATTTGGCGGCACAGCCAGACGTCGAAGAGATGTTCCAGGACATCTACAACTACCTGTTCAAGTGGCTGCCGCGTTTTGCTGCCAGTAATCGCGCCTATGTCACCATTGCCATTGGTTGCACCGGCGGACATCACCGCTCCGTCTACCTGACCGAACGTCTGGGTCAGGCCCTGCAACAATCCCTGAAGAACGTCCAGGTTCGCCACCGCGACCTCAGCTAAAGGATTCACAACGCGATGCCTGCTCTGGAAATTGAAATCATCAACAAGCTGGGCCTGCATGCCCGTGCTTCTGCAAAATTCGTTGGCGTTGCCGGTGAGTTCAAGGATTGCTCGATCAGAGTAGGTCGCACGCCGGAATCCACAGTCGACGGCAAAAGCATCATGGCCATGATGATGTTGGCGGCTGGCAAGGGCACCAGGATCCACCTGAGCACTGAAGGCGAACAGGCTGAAGAGGCGCTGCAGGCATTGGTGGCACTGATCAACGACTACTTCGGCGAAGGCGAGTAAAGATCAAGATCAGAAGATCGCAGCCTTCGGCAGCTCTTACAGGGGAACACGATCCATGTAGGAGTTGCCGAAGGCTGCGATCTTTTCATTTTCAGGCGAGCGCCGTATCCATCACCATCATCAAGCAAAACCCCATCAGCAACCCAAGGCTGGCCAGTTTGTCGTGACCATTGCGCCGCGACTCTGGAATGACTTCATGAGTCACCACCAGCAGCATCGCCCCGGCTGCCAGCGCCAGACCCAACGGCAATAGCAATTCAGCCAGGCTCACCAGCCACGCACACAACAACGCGAACACCGGCTCCACCAATCCTGATGCAGCACCGATCAGGAACGCCTTGACCCGCGACATCCCCGCCCCTGCCAACACCAACGCAATCACCAGCCCCTCGGGCACATCCTGTAAAGCAATGCCCATGGCCAGGCTGTCGGCGTCGGGCATACCACCACCGGCCGAAACCCCGACCGCCATGCCTTCGGGAATGTTGTGGGCGATGATGGCAAACACAAACAGCCAGATTCGCGGCGGGATCACCGGCCGCTCCAGTGTACCGACGAGCATTTCCGGACTGGCCCCGGAGACCTTGCGGTCCACCAGAAACAACCCGAACGCGCCGAGCATGATGCCGAAGCTGATCAGACCGCTGGCGGTCCAGGGCGTCAGCCCCAGGCTTTCAGCCGCGGAGATGCCCGGCACGATCAGCGAAAACGCCGTCGCCGCGAGCATCACCCCGGCCCCGAAACCAAGCAAGGTATCGCTGAGCGCTTGGGGCATGCGCCGGATCACCAGCACCGGCACCGCCCCCAGCGCAGTGCCCAACGCGCAAATCGCCCCGCCCTGCAGGGCACGCAGCAGTTTCGGCTCAAGGTCTAGCCACGCCAATCCTTGGGCAGCCAACAGTGTCATACCCGCCAGCAGTAACAGCGATCCCAACGCGTAACGAAACATCCGCCCGCTACCGATCGCCAGTGTTTCAGTGCCCATAGTCGGCCTTGGATTCTTGTTATAGATGACTTAAACCAGCGCAGCCTGATAGCGCGTCGCGACTTCAGGCCAATTAATCACGTTGTAGAACGCGTTGATGTATTCCGGACGACGGTTCTGATAACGCAGGTAATAGGCGTGCTCCCAGACGTCCAGGCCGAGGATCGGCGTGTTGCCGTTCATCAATGGGCTGTCCTGATTACCGCTGCTTTCCACGATCAGGGTCTTTTGCGGCGTGACGCTCAACCACGCCCAGCCACTGCCGAAGCGGGTTAGCGCGGCCTTGGTGAATGCGTCCTTGAAACTGTCGAGGCCGCCCAATTGTTCATCGATGGCAGTGGCCAGCGCACCGTCAGGTTTGCCGCCAGCGTTGGGCGCCATGACCTCCCAGAACAGCGAATGGTTGGCGTGGCCACCGCCCTGATTGATCACTGCAGCGCGCAGTTTTTCCGGGAGTTGCTGGACGCTGGCCACTAGTTTTTCCACCGACCACTCGGCAAATTCGGTGCCCTCGACGGCAGCGTTGAGGTTGTTGATGTAGGTCTGGTGGTGCTTGGTGTAGTGGATTTCCATGGTCTGTGCATCGATGTGCGGTTCCAGGGCGTCGTAAGCGTACGGCAAGGCAGGCAAGGTAAAAGCCATTTCAATGGACTCCATGTTGAATAGGGGCAGGCTGATGCCGGGGCGACGCAGCATCCATGTGCAGCAACCGATGGGTGCGCGGGTATTCGCCGTGCTCACTGATGAAATTCAGCAGTTCGACGTAGGTTTTGCTGCTCTGGCGCAGCGCGGCCTCACGCAATGCCGGGGCCAGTCGCGGGTCCTGCATGGTCTGCAACAAGCGTTGATGGATGGCGCACAGGTACTCGGCGCTCTCCTCCGGCTGGTTCAGGCGCAAATGCAGGTCCGCCAGGTTGTGGTGGGAAATCACGCAAGCGGCCACCGCTTCGTCGGCATCCGCCCAGCGCTCGAACAACACCTGGGCCAGCGCCAAGGCCTGCAAGTAAGCCTCGCGGGCATCGACGAACTCGCCCAGCATGAAATGGCGATTAGCCCTTTCGATCGTGCGTTTCCAGTGCTCCATGGTGAGCCTCCAAAGCGGTAGCGGGGATTACACGCCGCCTGCGGTGAGCTTCTCTGGGTTAAGCAACTCTTCCAGTTGGCTGCGCGACAGGTCGGTGTGTTCCAGGGCGACATCAATCACCGGACGGCCCTGCTGATACGCCTTCTTGGCGATTTCAGCGGCTTTTTGGTAACCGATGATCGGGTTAAGTGCAGTGACCAGAATCGGATTGCGCGCCAGCGCTTCCTTGATCCGGGCCTCGTTGACCTTGAAGCTGGCGATGGCTTTGTCACCCAGCAGGCGGCTGGAGTTGGCCAGCAACTCGATGCTGCTCAACAGGTTCTGGGCGATGATCGGCAGCATCACGTTCAGTTCGAAGTTGCCCGATTGGCCGGCGATGGTGATCACTGTGTCGTTGCCGATCACCTGAGCGGCGACCATCGCCGTGGCTTCCGGGATTACCGGATTGACCTTGCCCGGCATGATCGACGAGCCCGGCTGCAAGGCTTCGAGTTCGATTTCGCCGAGGCCTGCCAGCGGCCCGGAGTTCATCCAGCGCAGGTCGTTGGCGATTTTCATCAGAGACACGGCGGTGGCCTTGAGCTGACCGGAGACCGCGACCGCCGTGTCCTGGGAACCGATCAACGCGAACAGATCCTTGCCCGGCCGGAATTGCACCTGAGTCAGTTTGCTCAGTTGCTGGCTGAACAGCGCCGCAAACTGCGGATGCGCGTTGATCCCGGTGCCGACTGCGGTGCCGCCCTGAGCCAGGGATTGCAAGCTCGGCAGCAGGTCTTGCAGGTGGCCGATGTTGGCCTTGAGCTGTTGCGCCCAACCGTTGAGCACCTGGCTCATGCGCACAGGCATGGCGTCCATCAAGTGAGTGCGGCCGGTTTTGACGTGGTGGTGAACCTGCTCGGCCTTGTGCTCGATCACTTGCACCAGATGCACCAGCGCCGGCAGCAATTGTTCATGCAAGGCCAGCGCGGCACTGACGTGGATGGTGGTCGGGATGATGTCGTTGCTGCTCTGGCCACAGTTGACGTGGTCGTTGGGATTAACCGGCTCGCCGAGCAAACGGCTGGCCAGGGTGGCGATCACTTCGTTGGCGTTCATGTTGGAGCTGGTACCGGAACCGGTCTGGAAGATATCCACCGGGAAATGCTGCATGAAATCGCCTTCGAGCAAGCCTTGCGCCGCATCGACGATGGCTTTGCCCTGGGACTCGCTGATCTGCTTGAGCTCGACGTTCGCTCGGGCGGCAGCGGCTTTGGCCAGGATCAACGCGCGGATGAATTGCACCGGCATCGATTTGCCGCTGATCGGGAAGTTATCCACTGCACGTTGGGTTTGCGCGCCGTAGAGAGCATTTTCCGGGACCTGAAGCTCGCCCATGCTGTCGCGTTCGATACGAGTGTTACTCATCGGGAAATCCTTGCACCAGTTCTATGAGAGGAATCGAGGGCTGCAACTCGCAGGTCGCCAGTTGCCAGGTGTAGCTCTGCCAGCGTTTGAGGCGGCATTTGCACAGGGAGAGACGTTCCAGTTCGCGTAACGGGCGCCAGGTCTGGTCGAGACAGTAGGTGCGCCAGTGCCACGGCAGCGCGACATCGGCGGCGGTGTCGATCAGCAAACGGAAGGAAGTTTCAGCGATGGTCCAGGGCGAGGTGGCCGTGCAACAGGCCAGATACCGGCCTTCGGCCAGGTAATGTTCGATCAGGCGCGGCTCATCGGGATCCATCGCGCAACGGATCTGGCGACTCATCCAGCGCCAGCTTTCGAGGTACGGCTGCTCGTGCAAGGCAGAACTCATAATCCGGGCTCATTCGGTAATGAGATTTATTATTAGATGATAATGAGAACCAACACAACCCCAGAGTCATACACAGATCCATGTGGGAGCGGGCTTGCTCGCGAAGGCGGTGTGTCAGTCACCATCATTTGCGGCTGACCCGCCGCCTTCGCGAGCAAGCCCGCTCCCACAAGGGGACTTTCGCAAGGCCTATAAAAAAAGGCGCGCCATCCGATGGGATGGCGCGCCTTTTTTGTAACGGTCGGGGCTTAGCTACCCGCCACCGTCATCCGCTCGATCAACACCGAACCGGTGCGAATGTTGCTGCGCAGTTCCAAGTCATTCCCCACCGCAACGATCTGCTTGAACATGTCGCGCATGTTGCCGGCGATGGTCACTTCCTGGACCGCGAACTGGATTTCGCCGTTTTCGACCCAGAAACCCGCCGCGCCACGGGAGTAATCGCCAGTGACCATGTTCAGGCCCTGACCCATCAGTTCGGTGACCAGCAAGCCACGGCCCATACGACGCAACAGCGCAGCCTGATCTTCGTCGCCATGAGTGACGAACAGGTTGTGCACGCCGCCTGCGTTGGCGGTACTCGGCATGCCCAGTTTGCGACCGGAATAGGTGCCAAGGATGTAAGACACCAGCACGCCATTTTCGACGAACGGCTTGGCGTAGGTCGCCAGGCCATCGCCATCGAACGCCGAACTGCCCATGGCACGCATCAAGTGCGGACGCTCATCAAGGGTCAGCCATTCCGGAAACAGTTTTTGCCCCAGGGTGCCTTCAAGGAACGACGATTTGCGATACAGACTGCCGCCGGACACCGCCGACAGGAAGCTGCCGAACAAACCACCGGCCAGTTCCGCCGAAAACAGCACCGGCACTTCGCAGGTCGGCACCGGACGAGCGCCCAGACGGCTCGCCGCCCGTTGCGCGGCGCGCTGGCCAATGCTCACCGGGTCGGCCAACAAGCTGCCCTGACGATTCACGTCGTACCAGTAATCGCGCTGCATCTGGCCATCGGCCTCGGCAATCATCACGCAGCTCAGGCTGTGGCGAGTCGATGCGTAACCACCGATAAACCCGTGGCTGTTGCCATACACGCGGCAGCCCTGATGCGTGCTGAGGGTGGTGCCGTCGGCGTTTTTGATCCGGCTGTCGGTTGCAAATGCCGCCGCTTCACAGCTCAGGGCCATCTCGATGGCTTGCTCGGGGGTGATGTCCCATTCGTGGAACAGGTCGAAATCGTGCAAATCCTTGGCCATCAGTGCGGCATCTGCCAGGCCCGAAGCCTCGTCTTCAGAGGTGTGCTTGGCGATGGCGAGTGCGGCGGCGACGGTTTCGCGAATCGCCTCCGGACCGCTGGCCGAGGTGCTGGCCGAGCCTTTGCGCTGCCCGACGTACAAGGTGATGCCAAAGCCCTGGTCGCGATTGAATTCGACGGTTTCGACTTCCCGCTGACGCACCGACGTGGACAGCCCCTGTTCCAGTGACACCGCGACTTCACAGGCACTGGCGCCCTGGCGCTTGGCTTCAGCGATGATCTGCTCGACTTGCTCTTGCAGTGCCGGCAACGCTTGTGGGCCGACGCTTTCAACTGCACTCATGCTGTTCTCCACTCAAATTCTGCTTTCGGCTGGGGCCTTCGAGCGACCGGGCCGGACAAGCGGCCCCCGACTGGTTATCATGGCGGCGTTTCTTTGCGGACGGCCACCATGGTTGATTCTTACGATGACTCCCTCGATACGGGAGAAAAAAGCAAATCCCAGGTTAAACGCGAGCTGCATGCTCTGGTTGACCTCGGCGAACGCCTTACAACGCTCAAGCCTGACTTGCTGGCAAAACTGCCGTTGACCGACGCTATGCGCCGAGCCCTGGCCGATGCGCCCAAGCACACCGCGAATATCGCGCGTAAACGGCACCTTATGTTCATCGGCAAACTGATGCGCGATCAGGACACTGACGCCATTCTGATGTTGCTCGATCAACTCGATGCCTCCACCCGACAGTACAACGAACGTTTCCACGGCCTGGAACGCTGGCGCGATCGCTTGATCGCGGGCGACGATGCAGTCCTGGAGAAGTTCGTGCTCGACTACCCGGAGGCTGATCGTCAACAGTTGCGCTCCCTGATCCGTCAGGCCCAGCACGAACTGGCGACTAATAAGCCACCGGCATCGAGCCGTAAAATCTTCAAGTACATCCGTGAGCTGGACGAGACTCAACGCGGTCTGCGTTAAGTCCCGAATCGGGCGGGTTGCCACGCAACTCGCCCGAAGCTCCATCCCTTACGATCCTGTGCCACCCACAGTGATCGCATCGATTTTCAGCGTTGGCTGGCCGACACCCACCGGCACCGACTGCCCATCCTTCCCGCATGTCCCCACGCCGCTGTCCAGCGCCAGGTCATTACCGACCATCGACACCTTGCTCATGGCTTCCGGACCGTTGCCGATCAACGTCGCGCCTTTGACCGGGGCCGTGATCTTGCCGTCTTCGATCAGGTACGCCTCGCTGGTGGAGAACACGAACTTACCGCTGGTGATGTCGACCTGACCGCCGCCGAGGTTGGCGCAGTAGATGCCGCGCTTCACCGAAGCGATGATTTCTTCAGGGTCGCTTTCGCCCGCCAGCATGTAAGTGTTGGTCATCCGCGGCATCGGCAGGTGCGCGTAGGATTCACGACGACCGTTACCGGTGCGAGCCACGCCCATCAGGCGCGCATTGAGTTTGTCCTGCATGTAACCCTTGAGTACGCCGTTTTCGATCAGCGTGGTGCACTCGGTCGGGGTGCCTTCGTCGTCAACGCTCAACGAGCCGCGACGCCCGGCCAGAGTGCCGTCATCGACGATGGTGCAAAACTTGGAAGCAACCATTTCGCCCATGCGCCCGCTGTAGGCCGAACTGCCCTTGCGGTTGAAATCGCCTTCCAGGCCGTGGCCGACCGCTTCGTGCAACAGCACGCCGGACCAGCCCGAACCCAGCACTACCGGCAACGTACCGGCCGGCGCCGGAATGGCTTCCAGGTTGACCAGCGCCTGGCGCAACGCTTCACGGGCATAGCCCATGGCACGGTCGTCGCTGAGGAAATAACGGTAATCGGTACGACCGCCGCCGCCATGACCACCGCGCTCTCGGCGACCGTTCTGCTCAACGATCACGCTGACGTTGAAGCGCACCAAGGGCCGCACATCCGCCGCCAGGCTGCCGTCAGTGGATGCCACGAGAATGCGTTCCCACACCCCGGCCATGCTCACGGTGACTTGCTGGATGCGAGGGTCGAGGGCACGAGTCGCGACGTCGATGCGCTTGAGCAGGTCGACTTTTTCGGCGCGAGTCATCACTTCCAATGGGTTGTCCGGCCCGTACAACTGGGCGACATCCTGGGTGGTGAACGCTTGCACAGTACCGTTCTGTCCGGCACGAGAAATCGAGCGGGCCGCACGGGCCGCCGCGCCCAACGCTTCGAGGGTGATGGCATTGCTGTAGGCAAAACCGGTTTTCTCACCCGATTGCGCACGCACGCCAACGCCTTGGTCGAGGTTGAAGCTGCCTTCCTTGACGATCCCGTCTTCCAGCGCCCAGGACTCGGAAATCTGGCCCTGGAAATACAGATCGGCAGCATCGATGCCCGGGCCGGCCAGATCGCCGAGCACACTTTGCAGGCTCTCGATGGTCACGCCGCCGGGCGCTAACAGGTGATCACTGACTGAGGACAACAACTCGCTCATATGCTTTACGCCTTAAATTCATCGTTCTGAGGCAGGTCGCTGGGCGCCCTGCGAGAAAAAGCGCCGGTGACTGGACACCGGCATCCGCGCCCTGATGGACGCCTGTTCGCTGCTATCGCGTTCGGCCAGCAACACGGCCTCGCCTTGATCCTGGTGTGCTAACACGCGCCCCCACGGGTCGACGATGGCGGCATGTCCATAAGTCTCTCGCGGCCCCGGATGGGTGCCACCCTGGGCGGCCGCAAGTACATAACATTGAGTTTCGATGGCCCGTGCGCGAATCAGCACATCCCAATGGGCCGCCCCGGTCACGGCGGTAAATGCCGACGGCGCGGTAATCAACTCCGCACCGGCAGCACGCAATTCGCTGTACAACTCCGGGAAACGCAGGTCATAACACACGGTCAGGCCAACCCGACCAACGGGCGTGTCCGCCACCACGACCCCACTGCCATAAGCATAGTCATCGGATTCACGGTAACGCCCGCGATTGTCCGCCACATCGACGTCGAACAAGTGCAACTTGTCATAGCGCGCAACGGTTTCACCCTGGTCATCCACCAGCAGCGAGCAGGCGTGCACTTTCGCCGTCGGTGAATCCACCGGCGGCAACGGCAAAGTGCCGGCGACTATCCATAACTTGAGGGCGCGGGCGGTCTGTTTCAACCACGGCAGGATCGGACCTTCACCCAAGGCTTCGGCGCGGCCGATGTCGGCGATGTCACGACGGCCCATGGCCGCGAAGTTTTCCGGCAGCACCGCCAGCCTTGCGCCAGCGTTTGCCGCTTGCTCAAGCAGGCGACGGGCCTGGGCCAGATTAGCCAGCACATCGCTCTGGCTGACCATTTGAATCACCGCTACAGACATGGCCATTTCCTTATTCAAAACAACACACAACCTGTAGGAGCGAGGCTTGCCCGCGAAGGCGTCTTGCCTGATACACCGCGGTGCATCAATTCGCCGGCAAGCCTCGCTCCTACAGGGATTAGCGTTGGCGCATTAGAATTTTACGGCCATGCTACTCCATAGCCCCGGAGAGTGGCTTTTGAAAAAAAGCATCAAAAAGGCTTGTCCAGGGTGATCTTCGGTTCTTTCCATGGGCCTTTGACGGTGTATTTGACGCTGGCGAAACGCGCCACGCGGTCGCCAATCAGCTTGTCGATCAGGAACAGCGCGCCACCAATGGCCGGCGCACCGACGATCAGCGCGGCAATCGGCAGGTTGTTGGTCAGTGGCAAGGTCACCAGCAACTTGGCATCGACCTGATCGCCGACCAGGTCCAGGGTGCCATTGAGTTCAAGGTTACTCGACGGGCCGGTCAACAGAATCGGCTCGCGGGTCACGTAAACCCCGTTGCTCGCCACCAGCAGGCCTTTGACCCGATCGTAGCTCAAGCCTTTGCCGAACAGGTCGGAGAAGTCCAGGCGCAGGCGGCGGCCGATGGAGTTGAAGTTGAGCAGGCCGAACACCCGCAACGCCTGGGCGCTGCCCTCGACTTCGACAAACTGACCTTTATTCAGCGAGGCGTCGAGGCTGCCCGAGAAGCGCTTGGTGGCCAGCCAGGCCGGTGAGCCGGGCCAGCGACCGTCGACGTCCATGTGAAACTCTTCACTGGTCACGCTCGGTGCAAAGCCCCAGCCCTTGAGTACATCGGCCAGGTTCTTGCCGCTGATCCGGCCCTTGTACCAGCTGTTAGTGGCGCCGGGGGTGCCTTCCCAACCACCGCTGCCCTGCAACAGGATGCCCTTGAGGCCCATGTCCAGCGTATTGAGGGCAATGCCCTTGGCTGTCGGGCGGACTTTCAGCGACCAGGCGCCCACCAGGTCATTGCCCTGGAACAACTGATTGATGGTGATATCCAGCGACGGAATCTTGGTTGGATCAACGGAGACCAGCGGGTCCGGCGAGTTTTCGTCGGCCAGCACGGTCGGATCGGGCGCCGGCAAACGCACGAATTGAAGATTGATCGCAATCGGCGCGGTTTTCGCGTCGGGAATATTTACGCTGCCCTTGGCCTGCTGGCTGTCGAGTTGCAAGGCCCAGACCGACGGTTTGCGCGTTAACTGCACCGACGCCTGATCCAAGGTCGTGCCGAAACCACTGAGCTTGTCGACCTTGAAGTCCGCGCCACTGAGCAGCTGCTTGGCACTGCCGCCCGGGTCCTGGCCGGCGTATTTGTCCACCAGATCTTTCCACGGCCCCACATCCAGCTCCGACAGCACGCCGCTGACGCGCAGCCCCTTGGCGTTCGGCAGCACGGCATTGCCGTTGCCGAGGAACAACTCACCGCGCCCGTCGGCAAAATTGCCCGGCGGCGACGCGAAGGTAAAGTTCGCCAGGTCGCCATACGTGACCCAATAACGCCGCTCCGGCCCTTGCAGGGACATGCGGAACACCGTGTCACGGCCCACATCGGCGGCCATGCCAAACGGCGCTGGCAAATCGATCGCCACACCTTTGAGATTGGAAGTGACGATCAACTGGCTGTCGGCGCCGTTGAGGTTCAGTTGCAACTGGTAAGGGACGATGCCGGACACTGGCAACGGCTGGGTTACGTTCAGCCAGTCGGTGAGTTTCTTCACCTCGACCTGGCCCGAAGCCGCCACCCGGGTATTGAGCTTGCCCGGGCTGCCATCGGCAAAAATCTGCGCGGTCACTGGTTTGTCAAAGGCCCGCGCATTGATGTTCTGCCCGCTCAAGCCCTTGCTGCTGTCGAAACGGAAATCGCCCTTGAGCTGAGTCAGCTCCAGGGTCGGCTCAGCCAGTTTCAACCGGGCCTTGTTGGTCTTGAAGTCGACGACAATCTTCGGCAGATCGCCTTTGGCCAGCGGGATGTCCAGTTTGAGTTTGCCCTGCAGATCGCCGTCGCCTTCCCAACCGGCAAAGGTATCGGCAGTGCCGATCGGTGCTTGCTGCAGAATCTTCAGGCCGTCGCCCAATCCGCCGGCAAACCCGCCATCAAGGAACATGTGAACATTTTGCCCGGCTGGCACATGCGGGATATCGACATAGACATCGCTGACCTGGGTGTCGAGCAACTGGCCCTTGCTGGCCAGAATCCGCACGCCGCTGTCTTCGATGAACACGTCGCCTGTGACCTTGCTGACGTGCGGCCAGCCCGGTTGGAACGCCAGTTCGGCGTCGTGCACCTTGAAGAACAGGCTAATGCTGCGAGCGGTGTCTTCGGCGCCATGGTTCAGCGAGCCTTGGTACTGGAAGAAGCCCTGGTCCACCGCACCTTTGAGAATCGCCGTGCGCAGCCATTCGTCCAGCGCCGGGCTGAGCACGGTCGGCAGGTACTTGGCGGTGTATTTGCCGTCGCCATCCACCAGGCCGACCCGCAGGTCCATGTAGTCTTCCTGGGTGTGGTCGAAATGCAGGCGGATCAGGAAGTCGCCGGCAATCTTGCCCTCTTCGCCCAACACCTTCAGGTACGGCGCGATCAGGGTGAAGCCTTCTTTATCGAGCTTCCAGGTCAGCCGGGCATTGGCCTGAATGTATTGCCATGGCTTGGCGAAAATCGGGTCCAGGTGCAGGGAAAAATCTTTGCTGTCCATGCGCAGCTCGCCGTGCCCGAGGTCACCGCTGATGCTGCCACTGACGTTTCGCGCTGCCGGTGCGCCGTGATAGGCGTCGAAGCCAACCCGTTCCAGGTTGGCGGCGAAACTGAATTTGCTGTCGTCGGTGGCATTGGGCCGCATGTCGAGCAGCACGTTGCGCAATGCGCCGGTGACCTTGAGTTTTTCCACCGCTGTGGCAACGCCTTCAGGCAACGGCCCAAGGGCATTGAGCAACGGCGTAAGCGGCGTCAGGTCCAGACGATCAGCTTGCAGGTGCCAGAGCTCCTCGGACTTGTCGGTGGCAACGCTTTGCTTGAGTTGCAAACGGGTTTCCCAGCGGGTGTCGCCAAAGTTCATCGACAAGGAGTCGAGGGTCACCAAGGCGCCTTTATCGCTGCGTTGGAAGTAAGCGTTGAGTGCCAGATTGTTGATCTGGATCGACTTGCGCTCGGCGTACGCGCCTTTAAGTTGTGGGGCATTCAGGCGAATCGACGCACTTTGTACCGCGCCATCACCCCAGTTCAACCAAAGCTCGCCACCAGCCTTGATCTCGGAAAAATTCCATTGCCGGGTCAGGCGTCCCGGCAGCCATTTCGACCAATCGCTTTGTGGCAGGCTCAGGTACGCCTGCGCCTCGCCATCCTTCCAGGCGCTGGCACGCACGCGGGTGCGCAGGCTCATGGCCACCGGCTGACCGTCAGGCAGAGTCAGGCGCGCGTCGAGTCGCTGACGGGAGGCACCGGTTTTCAGATTGAGGCCGACATAGGTCAACGTCAGCGGAGGATGATCCACCGGCTGCAAAGTGATCTGGCTATCGAGGACCGACAGCTGTTCGACCATTTGCATGCGATTGAGCAACTGCTCCGGGTCCATTGGCTGGTCTTGCTGCACCGGCAGACCTTCCAGCGCCCAATGGCCGTCTTCGCCTTCCTTGAGGCTGATCTTCAGGCCATTGAGCTCCAGGTGAGCAATGCGTACTTCGCGGGCCAACAGGCTGGCCCAGATGTCCGGCACGACCCGCACGTTATCCAGGCGCAGGGCGCTGGTACCCGCGCCAACGGTCACGTCGTGGGCCAGCAGAATCGGCGCGAAGCCACTCCAGTTACCTTCCAGCTTGCCGATTTGCAGGGGCATGCCCAGCGCGTCGCTGGCCTTGGTCTCGATGTCGGCGCGGTATTCGGCCACCAGCGGCGTCAGTTCCCGACCGAGGCTGACGTACAACGCCATCAGCACCAGAGCCAACGCACACAGGCCCAGTCCCCAGCGGGTCAGTGCGGCCAAAATGCGTGTCAGACGGTCCATGTCAGTTGGCTCCCATGGCAAAAATACTGCAAAAAGCTGAGGCCAGCCGTTCTAGTCGCGGTGAAACCTGGAGATTCAGAGCAGCACCACGTCGTATTGTTCCTGGGAATACATGGTTTCGACCTGAAACCGAATAGTGCGGCCGATAAACCCTTCCAGTTCGGCAACGTTACCCGACTCTTCATCGAGCAAGCGATCCACCACTTTCTGATTCGCCAGTACACGATAGCCTTCCGCCTGATAGGCGCGGGCTTCGCGGAGGATTTCGCGGAAAATTTCGTAGCAGACCGTTTCCGGTGTCTTGAGTTTGCCGCGACCCTGGCAACTGCTGCACGGTTCGCACAGCACCTGCTCGAGACTTTCGCGGGTGCGCTTGCGGGTCATCTGCACCAGGCCCAACTCGGTGATGCCGATGATGTTGGTCTTGGCGTGATCGCGCTCCAGTTGCTTCTCAAGCGTGCGCAGCACCTGACGCTGATGCTCTTCGTCTTCCATGTCGATGAAGTCGATGATGATGATCCCGCCGAGGTTGCGCAGGCGCAGCTGACGGGCAATGGCGGTGGCGGCTTCGAGGTTGGTCTTGAAGATGGTTTCTTCGAGATTGCGATGGCCGACGAACGCCCCGGTGTTGACGTCGATGGTGCTCATGGCTTCCGCCGGGTCCACCACCAGGTAGCCACCGGACTTGAGCGGCACCTTGCGCTCCAGAGCTTTCTGGATTTCGTCTTCGACGCCGTACAGGTCGAAAATCGGCCGCTCGCCGGGGTAATGCTCAAGGCGATCAGCGATTTCCGGCATCAGCTCGGCGACGAATTGTGTAGTTTTCTGGAAGGTTTCCCGGGAGTCGATGCGGATCTTCTCGATCTTCGGGCTCACAAGGTCACGCAAGGTGCGTAGGGCCAGACCGAGGTCTTCGTAGATCACGCTCGGAGCGCCGATGGTTTGGATCTGGGCGTTGATCTGGTCCCACAGACGGCGCAGGTAGCGGATGTCCATGAGAATTTCATCGGCCCCGGCACCTTCAGCGGCGGTGCGCAGAATGAAGCCGCCCGCTTCCTTGATGCCTTCTTTGGCCACGCAGTCGGTGACCACTTGCTTGAGGCGTTCGCGCTCTGCTTCGTCTTCGATTTTCAGGGAAATGCCGACGTGCGCCGTGCGCGGCATGTACACCAGATAGCGTGACGGGATCGATAGTTGCGTGGTCAGGCGTGCGCCTTTGGAGCCGATTGGGTCCTTGGTGACTTGCACCACCAGGCTCTGGCCTTCGTGCACCAGGCTGCTGATGCTTTCCACCGCGGGGCCTTCACGCAGGGATATTTCCGAGGCATGAATGAACGCGGCGCGGTCCAGACCGATGTCGACGAATGCCGCCTGCATGCCCGGCAATACCCGAACGACTTTACCTTTATAGATGTTGCCGACGATGCCGCGCTTTTGCGTGCGCTCGACGTGGACCTCTTGCAGGACACCGTTTTCGACCACCGCCACACGCGATTCCATCGGCGTGATGTTGATCAGAATCTCTTCACTCATGGCAGGGTCTCGTTCAGGCATGTTCACGATAATGGCCGCATCTAGTCAGTACGACGCTTAGCGCGCGTTAAAGGTTTGCCAACAGGGTATGCCGAAATGGCCCAGCAGTTCTGCGGTTTCGCACAGTGGCAATCCAACCACCGCCGAATAGCTGCCATCGAGGCTGGCGACAAACACTGCGCCCAACCCTTGAATGCCATAGCCACCGGCCTTGTCCCGGGGTTCGCCGCTGGCCCAATAGGCCGCCGCTTCCTCGCGACCGATGCTGCGAAAACGCACAATGCTGCGCACTACCCGCGATTCGCAACGCTCGCCGTCGAGCACGGCAATCGCCGTCAGGACTTCGTGTTCATGCCCCGACAACATCATAAGCATGGCGCATGCATCGGCTTCATCAACTGGCTTGCCAAGAATTTTTCCGTCGAGCACGACAGCGGTGTCGGCACCCAACACACAGAACTCTGCGTGAGACACAACTGCGCGACGCCCGGCCTCGGCCTTGCCGCGCGCCAGACGCTCGACATAGGCCGATGGGGATTCGTTGTGCAAAGGGGTTTCATCGATGTCCGCACTGATGGCGGAAAACGGCACGCCGATCTGCGTGAGCAGTTCACGCCGACGCGGCGAGCCTGAGGCGAGGTATAACTGCGTCATCAAGACATCTCCCTTGTCCAGTGCGGGCACATGCCTGACCGAATTAATTGATTTTGTAGCGCCGACGCAGACCACGCAAACCGAAGCTGACCCACGGCCAGAGCAACGCGCTCACCAGGGCCGGCAGCACCAAAGCCAAGGTTGGCTGGCGGTTACCGGTCAGGGCGCTGAGCCACAGTTGCACCAGTTGGGCGAGGCCGAAGATCACCAGAAGCACCAGGCACTGCTGCCACATCGGGAACATCCGCAGGCGCTGTTGCAACGCCAGCACCAGATAGGTGATGAGCGTCAGGATCAACGCGTTCTGGCCGAGCAATGTGCCATAGAGCACGTCTTCAGCAAGCCCCAGGCAAAACGCGGTGACCATGCCGACTTTTTGCGGCAAGGCCAATGCCCAGAACGCCAGCAACAATGCCAGCCACAAGGGACGCAGGATTTCCATGAATTGCGGCAACGGCGAAACACTGAGCAGCAGGCCGATGGCAAAGGTCAGCCAGACGATCCAGCCGTTTCGGGATGAAGTAGCACCCGCCATTATTCTCTTCCCCCAGTGGTGGCCGGCGCAGAGACAGGCGGTTTGGCAGCAGGTTTCGCGGCAGCCGGCTTGGCGACAGGTTTGGCCGGACGGGTAGTGGCCGCAGGCTTGGCCGGTGTCGTAGCAGCTGGCGTCGTGGCTGGCGCAGCAACGGCCGGAGTCGGCACGACCGCAGGAATCGGTTTCGGCACAGTGGCCGGGATGATCGGCCCACCGCCGTGCTGGTCCAGCGCTTCCTGGGCCTGGGCGGCTTCGTTGGCGCGTTCTTCCGCAGTACGACCGTCACTGAATACCAGCAGCAGATAACGGCTGCGGTTCAAGGCTGCGGTCGGCACGGCGCGGACAATGGCAAATGGCTGGCCGGAATCGTGGATCACTTCCTTGACCGTCGCCACCGGGTAACCCGCTGGGAACCGCTGACCGAGACCGGAACTGACCAGCAGATCGCCTTCCTTGATGTCGGCGGTGTCGGCCACGTGACGCAGTTCCAGGCGCTCAGGATTACCGGTGCCGCTGGCAATTGCCCGCAGACCGTTGCGATTCACTTGCACAGGAATGCTGTGGGTCGTATCCGTCAGCAACAGCACACGGGAGGTGTACGGCATCAACTCCACCACCTGACCCATCAGGCCACGGGCGTCGAGCACCGGCTGACCGAGGATCACACCGTCGCGCTCACCTTTATTGATGATGATGCGATGGGTGAAGGGGTTGGGGTCCATGCCGATCAACTCGGCCACTTCGACCTTCTCGTTGACCAGCGCGGAGGAATTGAGCAACTCGCGCAGCCGGACGTTCTGCTCGGTGAGGGCGGCAAGCTTTTGCATGCGGCCCTGCAACAGCAGGTTTTCGGTCTTGAGTTTTTCGTTCTCGGCAACCAGTTCGGTACGGCTGCCAAATTGGCTGGCCACACCTTGCCATAACCGTTGCGGCAGGTCGGTGATCCAGTAAGACTGCATCAGCACCAGCGACATCTGGCTACGCACTGGCTTGAGCAGTGTGAAGCGGGCATCGACCACCATCAGCGCGACCGATAGCACGACCAGCACCAACAAGCGCACGCCCAGTGAGGGGCCTTTGGCGAAAAGCGGTTTAATAAGCCGCTCCTCCCAGGCAAATGTTCTCTTTATTCATACGGCATCAAACTGGCCTGGATGCAGACTGACAGAAGATAAACGCAACAGGCAGCACTGCAAAGTGCTGCCTGCGCGCTCACAGCATAGATGCAACCCAACGACTTATTCGCTGGAGAGCAGGTCCATGGTGTGTTTATCCATCATTTCCAGAGCACGGCCACCGCCGCGAGCAACGCAGGTCAGCGGATCTTCGGCAACGATCACTGGCAGACCGGTTTCCTGGGCCAGCAACTTGTCGAGGTCGCGCAACAACGCGCCACCACCGGTCAGTACCAGACCACGTTCGGCGATGTCGGAAGCCAGTTCTGGCGGCGACTGCTCCAGTGCGCTTTTCACAGCCTGAACGATGGTGGCCAGGGACTCTTGCAGAGCTTCCAGCACTTCATTGGAGTTCAGGGTGAATGCGCGTGGAACGCCTTCCGCCAGGTTACGGCCACGAACGTCGACTTCACGTACTTCGCCGCCCGGGTAGGCCGTACCGATTTCCTGCTTGATGCGCTCGGCGGTGGATTCGCCGATCAGGCTGCCGTAGTTGCGACGCACGTAGGTGATGATCGCTTCGTCGAAGCGGTCGCCGCCAACCCGTACGGATTCGGCGTAAACCACACCGTTCAGGGAGATCAGTGCGATTTCAGTGGTACCGCCACCGATATCGACAACCATCGAACCGCGTGCTTCTTCAACCGGCAGGCCGGCACCGATCGCAGCAGCCATAGGCTCTTCGATCAGGAACACTTCACGAGCACCGGCACCAAGGGCCGATTCACGGATGGCGCGACGCTCCACCTGGGTAGATTTGCATGGAACGCAGATCAGCACACGAGGGCTAGGCTGCAGGAAGCTGTTTTCGTGAACCTTGTTGATAAAGTACTGCAGCATCTTTTCGCAAACGCTGAAGTCGGCAATAACGCCGTCTTTCATCGGACGAATGGCTGCAATGTTGCCCGGCGTACGACCGAGCATGCGCTTGGCCTCGGTGCCGACAGCAACGACACTTTTCTGGTTACCGTGTGTCCGAATAGCCACAACGGAGGGCTCATTCAGGACGATTCCGCGCTCGCGCACGTAAATAAGGGTGTTGGCAGTGCCCAGGTCAATGGAAAGATCGCTGGAAAACATGCCACGCAGTTTCTTGAACATGGGAAAGGGACCCTAGGCAACGCGTGGGTAAAAAAGTGCGGCAAACTCTAACAACGACAGGGATTTTGGGCAAGGCGCCAATATGTTAAATTGGCCGCTTTTCTGTGCACCAACCCCCACAATCGCGGCCTTATGACCGTAGAAATGCGGTAGTGTTCCGACAATCTAACACACGGACGCCGTCCGTTCTGTTTTCCACTGGAGAATCGCAATGGCGCTTGAACGCTCCGACGTGGAAAAAATCGCTCATCTGGCCTGCCTTGGCCTGAATGATGCCGATCTTCCACACATCACTTCGGCCCTGAACAGCATTCTCGGGCTGGTCGACGAAATGCAGGCGGTCAATACCGACGGTATCGAGCCGCTGGCCCACCCGCTGGAAGCCAGCCAGCGCCTGCGTGCAGACGTCGTGACCGAGACTAATCATCGCGAGGCCTATCAGTCCATCGCACCAGCGGTCGAAAACGGCCTGTACCTGGTTCCGAAAGTCATCGACTAAAGGGAAAGAGCCTGCAATGCATCAAATGACTCTGGCCGAGATCGCCCGCGGACTCGCCGATAAAAAGTTTTCTTCCGAAGAGCTGACCAAAGTCCTGCTGGCGCGTATCGCCCAGCTCGATCCACAGCTCAACAGTTTCATCAGCCTCACCGAAGACCTGGCGCTCCAGCAGGCGAAAGCCGCTGACGCACGCCGCGCCAATGGTGAGAGCGGCGCCCTGCTCGGCGCGCCGATCGCCCACAAAGACCTGTTCTGCACCCAAGGCATTCGCACCAGCTGCGGCTCGAAGATGCTCGACAACTTTAAAGCACCGTACGACGCCACCGTGGTCGCCAAACTGGCCGCCGCCGGTGCCGTGACCCTTGGCAAGACCAACATGGACGAATTCGCCATGGGGTCCGCCAACGAGTCGAGCTACTACGGCGCGGTGAAAAACCCGTGGAACCTGGAACACGTGCCGGGCGGTTCGTCCGGTGGTTCGGCAGCCGCCGTTGCCGCTCGTCTGTTGCCAGCCGCGACCGCCACGGACACCGGCGGCTCGATCCGCCAACCGGCCGCGTTCACCAACCTCACTGGCCTGAAACCGACATACGGTCGTGTTTCGCGTTGGGGCATGATTGCCTACGCCTCCAGTCTCGACCAGGGCGGCCCTTTGGCGCGCACCGCCGAAGACTGCGCGATCCTGCTGCAGGGCATGGCCGGTTTCGATGCCAATGATTCCACCAGCATCGACGAACCCGTGCCCGATTACAGCGCCAGCCTCAATACCTCGCTGCAAGGCCTGCGCATCGGTGTGCCGAAGGAATACTTCAGCGCCGGTCTCGACCCGCGCATCGCCGAGCTGATCCACAACAGCGTCAAGGAGCTGGAAAAGCTCGGCGCCGTGATCAAGGAAATCAGCCTGCCGAACATGCAGCACGCAATCCCCGCGTACTACGTGATCGCCCCGGCGGAAGCTTCTTCCAACTTGTCGCGTTTCGACGGCGTGCGTTTCGGCCATCGCTGCGAAGACCCGAAGAGCCTGGAAGACTTGTACAAGCGCTCGCGCGGTGAAGGTTTCGGCCCGGAAGTACAACGCCGGATCATGGTCGGTGCCTACGCCCTGTCCGCCGGTTACTACGACGCCTACTACCTGAAGGCGCAGAAGATCCGTCGCCTGGTGAAGAACGACTTCATGGCTGCCTTCACTGAGGTCGACATCATCCTCGGCCCAACCACGCCGAACCCGGCCTGGAAGATTGGCGCCAACAAAAACGATCCGATCGCCGAGTACCTGGAAGATATCTACACCATCACCGCCAACCTCGCGGGCTTGCCGGGCTTGTCCATGCCAGCCGGTTTTGTCGACGGTCTGCCGGTCGGCGTGCAGTTGCTCGCTCCGTATTTCCAGGAAGGTCGCCTGTTGAACGTTGCCCATCAGTATCAGTTGAACACTGACTGGCACACCCGCACCCCAACCGGCTTCTGAGGAGAAACACATGCAATGGGAAGTCGTGATCGGGCTGGAGATTCATACCCAGCTCAGCACCCGGTCGAAAATCTTTTCCGGTAGTTCCACCACCTTCGGTTCCGAGCCGAACACCCAGGCCAGCCTGGTAGACCTGGGCATGCCCGGCGTACTGCCGGTGCTGAACCAGGAAGCGGTACGCATGGCGGTGATGTTCGGCCTGGCCATCGATGCCGAGATCGGTCAGCACAACGTGTTCGCCCGTAAAAACTATTTCTACCCGGACCTGCCCAAGGGTTACCAGATCAGCCAGATGGAATTGCCGATCGTCGGCAAGGGCCACCTGGACATCGCCATGGAAGACGGCACGATCAAACGTGTCGGCGTGACCCGTGCGCACCTGGAAGAAGACGCCGGTAAAAGCCTGCACGAAGAGTTCAACGGCGCCACCGGCATCGACCTGAACCGTGCCGGCACGCCGCTGCTGGAAATCGTTTCCGAGCCGGACATGCGCAGCGCCAAGGAAGCCGTGGCCTACGTCAAGACTGTCCACGCGCTGGTGCGCTACCTGGGCATCTGCGACGGCAACATGGCCGAAGGCTCGCTGCGTTGCGACTGCAACGTGTCGATCCGCCCGAAAGGCCAGGTTGAATTCGGCACCCGCTGCGAGATCAAGAACGTCAACTCGTTCCGTTTCATCGAGAAGGCGATCAACAGCGAAGTCCGTCGTCAGATCGAGCTGATCGAAGACGGCGGCAAAGTGATCCAGCAGACTCGTCTGTACGATCCGAACAAGGACGAAACCCGTCCGATGCGCAGCAAAGAGGAAGCCAACGACTACCGTTACTTCCCGGATCCGGACCTGTTGCCGGTGGTCATCGAGGACTCGTTCCTCAATGACGTGCGCGCCACCCTGCCGGAGTTGCCACCGCAGAAACGCGAGCGTTTCCAGGCGCAGTTCGGTCTGTCGGTCTACGACGCGAGCGTCCTGGCCACCAGCCGCGAGCAAGCCGATTACTTCGAGAAAGTCGCGAGCATTGGCGGCGACGCCAAGCTGGCGGCCAACTGGGTCATGGTTGAGCTGGGCAGCCTGTTGAACAAACAGGGCCTGGACATCGACCAGTCGCCGGTTTCGGCCGAGCAACTGGGCGGCATGCTGCTGCGCATCACCGACAACACCATCTCCGGCAAAATCGCCAAGGTTGTGTTTGAAGCGATGGCCAACGGCGAAGGCAGCGCGGACGAGATCATCGAAAAACGCGGCTTGAAGCAAGTGACCGACAGTGGCGCGATTTCCGCAGTGCTGGACGAGATGCTCGCGGCCAACGCCGAACAGGTTGAACAGTACCGCGCGGCAGACGAAGCCAAACGCGGCAAAATGTTCGGTTTCTTCGTCGGCCAGGCCATGAAAGCGTCCAAAGGCAAGGCCAACCCGCAACAGGTCAACGAACTGCTGAAAAGCAAGCTCGAAGGCTGATTGCAATGGAGCCAGATCTCAAGCCTGGCTCCATTCCCTGTGGGAGCGGGCTTGCTCGCGAATGCGGTTCGGCACTCAATACAGAGTTGACTGTCAGAATGCATTCGCGAGCAAGCCCGCTCCCACATTTTTTTCAGGGAAACTTTGAATGAAGCGTCTACTCGGCGCCTGCGCCCTACTCTCTTTACTGGCCGGTTGCGCCAGCAACGACATCATCGACCCACACGGTTACGACAAGACCGGCACAGCGTCCTATTACGGCGCCAAACACCAAGGTAAACGCACCGCCAGCGGCGAGCGTTTCGACAAGAATTCCCTGACCGCCGCCCATCGCCAGTTACCCTTCGGCACGCGGGTGAAGGTCACCAATCTGAATAACGACAAATCCTGCGTGGTCCGTATCAACGACCGTGGGCCGCATACCCGTGGGCGCCTGATCGACGTGTCCCATGCCGCTGCGGAGCGGCTCGGCATGATCGGCAGCGGCACCGCAAAGGTTCGCGTGCAGGCCCTCGATGACTGACCCCCGCCACCACGGAGCGCGACCATTTACGGTTTAGAAGACATCCCCCTGCTGAGCGTGATCGAACTGCTCAGCGGCCTGTTTCTGCTGATCGCCGGAGCCGAGCTGATGGTGCGCGCCGCCGTGCGCCTGGCCGCACGTCTGCATGTGCGGCCACTGATTATCGGCCTGACCATCGTCGCCCTCGGCAGTAGCGCCCCACAAATGGCCGTCAGCCTGCAAGCGATGCTCGCGCAGAATGCGGACATCGCCGTCGGCAGCGTAATCGGCAGCAGCATCTTCAACATCCTCGTCACCCTCGGCCTGTCGGCGCTGATCATTCCGTTGCGGGTGTCGCGGCAACTGGTGCGCCTGGACATTCCGCTGATGATCGGCGCCAGCCTGCTGGTCTGCGTATTGGCCTGGAACGAAGAACTGACCCGCATCGACGGCGTGATTCTGCTGGCCGCGCTGGCGTTGTATCTGGGTTTACTGTTGCGCCAGTCGCGGCACTCGGCCCGCCCGCAATCGACCCATGAAACGAAGCCACAAGCGCCGTGGATCAGCAGCCTGCTGATGATCGCCGCCGGGCTGGCGATGCTGGTGTATGCCGGCCATTTGTTGCTGGGGGCTGCGGTATCGGTCGCCACCGATCTGGGGTTGTCGGAACGGATCATCGGCCTGACCATCGTCGCCATCAGCACCTCCTTGCCCGAGCTGGCCACCTCGCTGATCGCCGCATTGCGTGGTCAACGAGAGATCGCCGTGGGCAACGTGATCGGCAGCAATTTGTTCAACCTGTTGGGGGTGCTCGGCTTTACCGCATTGGTGGCGCCGTCGCCGCTGTCGGTATCGCCCAACGCCCTGGATTTCGATTTGCCGGTGATGCTCGGCGTCGCAGCGCTGTGCCTGCCGGTGTTCTATTCCGGTTATCGGGTGACCCGGGCCGAGGGCCTGCTGTTCCTGGGTTTGTACTTGGCCTATGGGCTGCACGTGGTGTCGTTCACCACCGGCATGCCCCTGGCCGGCAAGCTTGAACACCTGATGCTGATTTTCGTCCTGCCGGCGCTGGTGGCGTTCCTGCTGTTCACGTCGCTGCGCGCCTGGCGTCGCCAACACCATAAGAGGGATGTGTCATGACCGAAAACAAAAAGCCCGGCGTTGAAGTCCGCCGCCAAGTGATGGGCGATGCGTTCGTCGACCGGGCACTGGGTAATGCCACCGAGTTCAGCCAGCCGCTGCAGGATTTCGTCAATGAACATGCCTGGGGCAGCGTCTGGAATCGCGAAGGTTTGCCGCTGAAAACCCGCAGCCTGATCACCCTCGCCGCGCTGACCGCGTTGAAGTGCCCGCAAGAGTTGAAAGGTCATGTGCGCGGTGCGCTGAACAATGGCTGCACCGTGGAAGAGATTCGCGAGGCGTTGCTGCATTGCGCGGTGTATGCCGGTGTGCCGGCGGCGATTGATGCGTTTCGCGCGGCGCAGGAAGTGATCGACACTTACCAGAAGCCGGAGTAAATCGCCGGAATTTGTGGTGACTGTTCCGTCGTCTTCGCGAGCAAGCCCGCTCCCACAGTAGATCGAACCGAACACAAATTTTGTATCCACTGGAGATCCACTGTGGGAGCGGGCTTGCTCGCGAAGGGGCCCTAAAAAATACCAAAGATTCTGAACCTAGATCCACCCACCCCACTGCAACACAAAAATCCCGATATTAGTGGTCACCGCCGCCATCAAAGTGGTGATCACAATAATCGCCGCCGCCAGTTCATGGTTGCCGTTAGCCTGCCGCGCCATGACAAAACTCGCCGCCGCCGTCGGGCTGCCGAAGTACAGGAACAGAATCCCCAACTCCGCCCCACGAAAACCCCACAACCACGCGCCAACGGTCGCCAGCACCGGCAGGCCGATCATCTTCACCAGACTTGAGCTCAACGCCATGCTGCCGCTCTTGCGCAACGCTGCCAGCGACAAAGTGCCGCCAATGCAGATCAGCGCCAACGGCAAGGTGGTTTGCGCCAGGTACTGGCCGGACGTCTCCAGCCACCCCGGCAGACTGAGCTTGAAATACGCAAACGGCGCCGCTGCAAACACGCTGATGATCAGCGGATTGCTGAACACGCTTTTGCAGATGCTCCACGGGTCGGACTTGATCACCGGGCTGTACACCGCCAGCACGATGGTCGAGAGGGTGTTGTAGAACAGGATGACCAGTGCCGCGAGAATCGCCCCGAGAGAAATCCCGTAGTCGCCGTACATACTGGCCGCCAGCGCGAGGCCGATGACGCCGTTGTTGCCGCGAAACGCGCCCTGGGTGTAGATGCCCCTGTCTTCCCGCGGACACTTCCAGATCGCCCAGCCCCAGGCTCCAGCAAAACTCACCAGCGTGGCCAACGAGAAATAGATCAGCAGCGCCGGTTGCAACGCCGCGTGCAGGTCAGCATGCAGGATGCCCAGAAACAGCAACGCCGGCATGGTGACGTTGAACACCAGGGCCGACGCGGTATGGATGAAGTTGTCGTTGATCCAGTCGATGCGCTTGAGCAGCACACCCAGAAACAGCATGGCAAACACCGGCGCGGTGATGTTCAGGGTTTCGAGGAAGATTGCCAGCATGCCGGGGAGAACCTTGGGTGGGTGTCGTTAGTGGGCTAATGATAAGCCAGCAAGTCTCCCGGCGTCTGGTCGGCCGCCTTCGCGAGCAAGCCCGCTCCCACAGGGGAATGCATTTCAAATGTGGGAGCGGGCTTGCTCGCGAAGAACGATAACGCGGTCTCAGGTAATCGGCGCCGGGTTGAACAACGTAATGTCGTTATGCAGCTTGTGCTGCTCGGCCCACGTCTGTTTCTTGCCGCTGGCCACGTCCAGGTAGTAATGAAACAACTCCCAGCCGAGGTCCTCAATCGACGCCCGCCCGGTAGCAATCCGCCCGGCATCGATATCGATCAAGTCCGGCCAGCGTTGTGCCAATTCAGTGCGGGTCGACACCTTAACCACCGGCGCCATCGCCAAACCATACGGCGTACCGCGCCCGGTGGTGAACACGTGCAGGTTCATCCCCGCCGCCAGTTGCAGCGTCCCGCAGACAAAATCACTGGCCGGGGTCGCGCAGAAAATCAGCCCTTTGCGCTTGAAGCGCTCGCCAGGACCCAGTACGCCATTGATCGCGCTGCTGCCGGATTTGACGATCGAGCCCAGGGACTTCTCGACAATGTTCGACAAGCCACCCTTCTTGTTCCCCGGCGTGGTGTTGGCGCTCCGATCCGCCTCGCCCTTGGCCAGGTAACGGTCGTACCAGTCCATTTCCCGCACCAGCTCCTCGGCGACTTCCTTGGTTTCGGCCCGTGAGGTCAGCAAGTAAATCGCATCGCGCACTTCGGTGACTTCGGAAAACATCACCGTCGCACCGGCCCGCAGCAACAAGTCCGAGGCATAGCCCAGCGCCGGGTTGGCGGTGATCCCGGAAAACGCATCGCTGCCGCCGCACTGCATGCCCAGGATCAGCTCGGAGGCCGGCACGGTTTCCCGGCGACGTTGATCGAGCTTCTTCAAACGGGTTTCGGCCAGCGCCATGATCTGCTCGATCATCTCGGTAAAACCGTGACTCGAATCCTGCAAGCGATACAGCCACGGCTCGCTCAAATCCACCGAACTATCGTTGTCGTGCATCACCTGCCCAGCCTGCAATTTCTCGCAGCCGAGGCTGATGACCAACGCTTCGCCGCCCAGGTTCGGGTTGCGCGCCAGATTGCGCACGGTGCGAATCGGGATGTAGGCGTCGGTGGCGGTAATCGCCACGCCACAGCCGTAACTGTGGGTCAGCGCCACCACGTCATCGACGTTCGGATACAGCGGCAGCAACTCATCCTTGATGCGCTTGACCGCATGATCGAGCACACCGGTGACGCACTGCACGGTCGTGGTAATCCCGAGGATATTGCGCGTGCCAACGGTGCCGTCGGCGTTGCGATAACCCTCGAAGGTAAAGCCTTCCAACGGTGCCTGGGTCGCCGGCACATCGGTGGACAGCGGCAGGCTGTCCAGCGGTGGCGCGGTGGGCATGCGCAGTTGATCTTCCTTGACCCAACTGCCGCGCGGAATCGGCTGCAAGGCGTAGCCGATGGTCTGGCCGTAACGAATCACCTGACCTCCCTCGGGAATATCCTCGAGGGTGACCTTATGGCTCTGCGGCACGAAATCCACCGTCACCAGGCCATCGGGAAACTCGGTGCCGGCCGGCACGCCCTGGTCGTTGACCACGATTACCACATTGTCCCGCTCGTGCAGGCGGATGTAGCGCGGCGAGTCGGAATGTTCAATCAACTGCATGACGCCGCTCCTCAGGAATGCGCTTGAGACAATTTGTTGGTCACTTCAGGACCATTGACTGGAGGTTCTTTCAACACCACGCGTTTGATCGGGCCAACGATCACCAGGTAGCTGAACACCGCGACCAGAGCGTTGCAACCGACAAACACCAGGGCCCATTTGAACGAACCGGTGGCGCTGATGATGTAGCCAATGACGATCGGGGTGGTGATCGACGCGATGTTGCCGAACATGTTGAACAGGCCGCCACTCAAACCGGCAATCTGTTTTGGCGAGGTGTCGGAAACGACCGCCCAGCCCAGTGCGCCAACGCCTTTACCGAAGAATGCCAGGGCCATGAAACCGACCACCATCCATTCGATGTCCACGTAATTGCACGCGACGATGCTGCTGGAAACCAGCAAACCGGCAATGATCGGCGCCTTGCGGGCGAAGGTCAGGGAATGGCCCTTGCGCAGCAGGTAATCGGAAATCACCCCGCCGAGCACGCCACCGATAAAGCCGCAGATCGCCGGCAGCGAGGCAATGAAACCGGCCTTGAGAATGGTCATGCCGCGTTCTTGCACCAGGTACACCGGGAACCAGGTCAGGAAGAAGTAGGTGATGCCGTTGATGCAGTACTGGCCCAGGTACACGCCGAGCATCATGCGATTGGTCAGCAACTGGCGGATGTAGTCCCACTTCGGACCGTCGACCTTTTTGCCTTTGCCCTTGTCCTGGTCCATATCGACCATGCCGCCGTTGTCGGCGATGTGCTGGAACTCGGCATCATTGATCATTGGGTGCTGGCGCGGGCTGTGGATAACTTTCAGCCAGATCAGCGAGAACACGATGCCGATGCCGCCCATCACCACGAACACGTGCTGCCAGCCGAAGGTGTAGACGATCCAGCCCATCAACGGTGCGAACAACACGGTGGCGAAGTATTGCGCCGAGTTGAAAATCGCCGAGGCCGTGCCGCGTTCAGCGGTCGGGAACCAGGCTGCCACAATGCGGGCGTTACCCGGGAAGGATGGCGCTTCGGCCAGGCCCACCAGGAAGCGCAGCATGAACAGCGCAACGATGGCCGTGGACATGCCGAACTCACCGACATAACCCTGGAGCACGGTGAACAGCGACCAGGTGAAGATGCTCAACGCGTAGATTTTTTTCGAGCCGAAACGGTCGAGCAACCAGCCACCGGGAATTTGCCCGGCCACGTAGGCCCAACCGAATGCAGAGAAGATGTAGCCAAGGGTGACCGCGTCAATGCCGAGGTCTTTTTGCAGGCTGGAGCCGGCGATGGCGATAGTGGCCCGGTCGGCGTAGTTGATCGTGGTCACCAGGAACAGCATGAGCAAAATCAAATAGCGGACGTGGGTCGGCTTGGTCGCTTGCATGTAGATGTACTCCCACTGATTATTTTTATGCGCGGGTGAAACGGTGTGTTCCCCGTAGGAGCTGCCGAGTGAAACGAGGCTGCGATCTTTTGATCTTCAGCACCTTCAAGGGCACCAGGATCAAGATCAAAAGATCGCAGCCTTCGGCAGCTCCTACAGGGGTTTGCGGTATCGGCGCCATCGAGGTAGCGCCGGTTACCGCGAGGTATCAGGAGCCGATGTAGCTGGTTTTCACCACGGTGTAGAACTCTTGCGCGTAGCGACCTTGCTCGCGGGAACCATAGGATGAACCTTTACGCCCACCGAACGGAACGTGGTAATCCACGCCGGCGGTCGGCAGGTTGACCATCACCATCCCGGCCTGGGAGTGGCGCTTGAAGTGGTTGGCGTACTTCAACGAGGTGGTGGCGATGCCCGCCGACAGACCGAATTCGGTGTCGTTGGCCATGGCCAGTGCTGCTTCGTAATCCGCGACACGAACCACGTTGGCCACCGGGCCGAAGATCTCCTCGCGACTGATGCGCATCGCCGCTTCGCTGTCGGCAAACAGCGTCGGGGCGAGGTAGTAGCCTTCGGTGTCGCAAGTCACCAAGCCACCCCCGCTGACCAGACGTGCACCTTCGGACTGGCCGATATCGATGTACTTCAAGTCCTGCTCAAGCTGAGCTTGCGAGACGACCGGACCGATGTCGGTACCGGTTTTCAGCGCGTGGCCGACCTTGATCGACTTCATGCGCTCGGCCACGGCTTCGACAAATTTATCGTGGATACCGGCGGTGACGATGAAGCGGCTCGACGCGGTGCAACGCTGGCCGGTGGAGTAGAACGCGCTCTGTACCGACAGCTCGACCGCTTGTTTCAGGTCGGCGTCGTCGAGAATGATCTGCGGGTTCTTGCCGCCCATTTCCAGCTGGACCTTGGCTTGGCGCGATACGCAGCTGACGGCGATCTGACGACCGACTCCAACGGAACCGGTGAAGCTGATGCCATCGACTTTCGGGCTCTGCACCAGCGCATCGCCAACCACACGACCGCTGCCCATCACCAGGTTGAACACGCCGGCCGGAAAGCCTGCGCGGGAGATGATTTCTGCCAGGGCCCAGGCGCAACCCGGCACAAGATCGGCCGGTTTCAGCACGACGCAGTTACCGTAGGCCAGGGCCGGGGCAATCTTCCACGCAGGGATCGCAATCGGGAAGTTCCACGGGGTGATCAAGCCGACCACGCCCAGCGCTTCGCGAGTGACTTCAACGTTGACGCCCGGACGTACCGACGGCAGGTAATCACCGGACAGACGCAGGGTTTCACCAGCGAAGAACTTGAAGATGTTGCCGGCGCGGGTCACTTCGCCGATGGCTTCAGGCAGGGTCTTGCCCTCTTCCCGAGCCAGCAAAGTGCCGAGTTCTTCGCGACGAGCGAGGATTTCGGTGCCGACTTTATCCAGCGAATCGTGGCGAGCCTGAATGCCCGACGTCGACCAGGCCGGGAACGCGGCGCGGGCGGCGTCGATGGCGGCGTGGACCTGAGCCAGATCGGCCTTGGCGTATTCACCGATGGTATCGGTCAGTTCGGACGGGTTGATGTTGGCGCAGTATTCACCGCCCGCAACCCATTCACCGTTGATGTAGTTATCAAAACGCTTTGCATCTGCCACGGGCTTTCCCCTTAAAAAGAAGTCCTCACACAAAAGGCCGCTGATCACTCAGCGGCCTTGTTTAATCGGTTGTGTTACTGAGCACCTTGCTTGTCGATCAGTGCGGCGAGCATTTCGTACTCTGCGCCGGTCAGATCAGTCAGCGGTGCACGCACAGGACCTGCGTCGTAGCCGGCAATTTTTGCCCCGGCCTTGACGATGCTCACCGCGTAACCGGCCTTGCGGTTACGGATGTCCAGGTATGGCAGGAAGAAGTCGTCGATGATCTTGCCGACAGTGGCGTGATCTTCGCGGGCGATGGCGTGGTAGAAATCCATCGCGGTTTTCGGGATGAAGTTGAACACCGCCGAGGAGTAAACCGGTACGCCCAGCGCCTTATAAGCAGCGGCGTAGACTTCGGCGGTCGGCAAGCCACCCAGGTAGCTGAAGCGATCGCCGAGACGACGGCGGATCGACACCATCAACTCGATATCGCCCAGGCCATCCTTGTAACCGATCAGGTTCGGGCAGCGTTCGGCCAGGCGTTCCAGCAATGGCGCGGTCAGGCGGCACACGTTGCGGTTATAGACCACCACGCCGATTTTTACCGATTTGCACACGGCTTCAACGTGGGCGGCAACGCCGTCCTGGCTGGCTTCGGTCAGGTAGTGCGGCAGCAGCAACAGGCCTTTGGCGCCCAGACGCTCGGCTTCTTGAGCGTATTCGATGGCTTGACGGGTCGAACCGCCCACGCCGGCCAGGATTGGTACGCTGGTTTCGCAGGTGTCGACGGCAGTCTTGATGATTTCCGAATATTCGCTGGCCGCCAGAGAGAAGAACTCACCGGTGCCGCCCGCGGCGAACAGTGCCGTGGCGCCGTATGGGGCCAGCCATTCGAGACGTTTGATGTAGCCAGCGCGGTGGAAATCGCCCTGGGCATTGAAATCGGTGACCGGGAAAGACAGCAGACCGGAAGAGAGGATGGACTTCAGTTCTTGTGGATTCATTATTCGAACACCCTGGGTAGCGACGTTATGTGTGAGGAAACCGTTCAGCCTTGGCCGAAGTTGTAAGTCATCGTACAACTTAAAATACAACCGTCAACTGCATTTCATCGCCGACCGCAAAATTGAGTCAGACAAGGTGGTTTCTTGACGTAGGAAGATTCTCAACTAAGCTCGTTTTAACTGTATATGCATACAGTCAAATAAGAACCTACCTACGACATATCAAGGAGCTAGAAATGTCAGGTCTACACACTCAAACCCAGGAAAAGCCGAAGCAGGTGATTGCCCGGTTCGATGATCTTTTTTCCGAGCACGGCATCACCATTGCCGGGGACAACGATCATCTGGTGCTGCACATCGCTGAACATCACAGCCATCAACCAACTTCGCTTCCCGGTAAAACCCTGAAAGGCAAACCGGTGCTGAAGTTCGAGGGCGGCGAGCACACGGCGATTGGCGACCAAACCCTGCTACGCTTCGTCGAAAACGCCGCGCCAATCCTCGCTCACGGCGTGCAACTGCACCTGCCCAACGGGCTCGCCCCGACCTACGGCCAGGTGCTGGCACTGGGCGGTGATTTCTACGGCATTCCGGATCGGCCGGTGAGCGACGGCGCCACTCCGGCTGATCGCCTGAACCGTTTTATTGCGGCTTTCGACACGCTGGCCGTGTTGTCCGCGTCAAAAGTCGAAGCGGTGCAAATTCTCGCCGTGATGCAAAAAGAGATCGATGCCGTTAAACGGGCGATCAAGGACGGCAAACAGCCCCACGAAGCCTACGATGCCCTCGGTGATACGTTGTCGGAAGAGTGGAACAAGATCACCGGCGGCGGCAGTTTCGTCTCGGCGCTGTTCCCGCTGGGGCGTTACCTGAAACTGGCGGCGAACAACGCCGACCACTTCGGCGAATGGGCGCAACAGGCTTACATCGCCGGTCACATCGCGGCGCTTCAGCACGCAGCGGCGGCCCACGCCAGTCGCGACGAAAAACAGCTGGAAGTCGCCTACGCGATGAACGCCTTTGCCGATCACTTCCTCACCGATCTATTTTCCGCCGGCCATCTGCGAGTGCCGCGCAAAGCCTTGGCGGCAGCGGTAACGCCGAGTGATCTCGGTTCGCTGATCACCCGTTTCATGCACGACGAAGACAGCAAGTTCGGCCTCAACGTGCGTAATGCCAACGGTGAGCAATGGCGCGCCTATGGGGACAAGCGCTACTTCGACGCCATCGACAGCGCCAATCGCCTGCACGTCAACGCAGCGGTTCAGGTGTCGGCGGATGAGGTGTTTGCGGCTTATCTCAGCGGCACGGTGCCGGCGCCCAGCAGTTTTGCGGCGTTGAAACAGCTGCCCGACCTGCAAGCGGTGCTGAACCTGGCGAGCAATTTCTCGCCACTGTTCCGCATCGAGGGCAGCAAAGTGCTGCGACGCAAGGACGTGAATAACTTGAATGACACCGCCACTGTGGATGATTGGTGGGGATGGAGCACTTACCTGCTGCTCAAGGACTACCACCCGACTGGCAATGTGGCCTGATAAGGAGATCTGAAGATGACGATTAAAGTGAAACTGGAATTGGCCTCGGGGCAATCATTGAAAGGTGCGCCGTTGGAGTTGTTGTCCAAGGGTGTGCCGATTGCGCGGGGGGTTGTGGATGCTCAGGGGCTGGTGGTTTTTGAGGCCAAGGCTGGGGCGGGTGAACTGGCGGTGCGGGTGGATCGGTCGATTTTGAAGGCTGGCTGAGGGTACTGCATTAAGGCTGCCGGCCTCTTCGCGAGCAAGCTCGCTCCCACAGGGAATCTTCGGCGGACACACAAATTGTGAACACCATCGATCAACTGTGGGAGCGGGCTTGCTCGCGAAAGCGGTCTATCAGACAACAAATCAGTCAGCGGAAAGAATCTACCCCCGCTGCGCCTCAGCCTCTTCATGCGCATGACGCAGCCGCTCGCGGCTATTCGTCAAATGCAACCGCATCGCTGCCCGCGCCGCATCGGAATCCTGGCGCGCAATCGCGTCGTAGATTTCTTCGTGTTCACGGCTCAGGCGATTCATGTAGTGCTGCTGGTCGTCATGGGCCAGGCGCGCCGAGTTCAACCGCGTGCGCGGAATGATGCTGGTGCCCAGGTGGGTCATGATGTCGGTGAAGTAGCGGTTACCGGTGGCCAGGGCGATTTGCAGGTGGAACTGGAAGTCCGACGCCACGGCATCGCTGGCGTGGGACGCGCTTTCGTTGAGGGCGTCCAGTGCCGCACGCATCAAGCCCAACTGCTCGGCGCTGCGACGCTGGGCGGCGAGGCCGGCGGATTCCACTTCCAGGCTGATGCGCAATTCCAGGATCGCCAACACATCACGCAGGGTGACGACGGTCGCCGGGTCGATGCGAAAGCCACTCGGGCTCGGCGTATCGAGCACGAAGGTGCCGATGCCGTGACGGGTTTCTACTTGCCCGGCGGCTTGCAAACGGGAAATCGCTTCGCGCACCACCGTCCGGCTGACGCCATGAGCGTCCATGATCGCCGACTCGGTGGGCAACTTGTCGCCACGCTTGAGCTGACCGTCGCGGATCTGCTCGGACAGCACCGTCACCAGTTCCTGAGCGAGACTGCGGCGCTTGCGAGGGAGGCGAGGTGCGTCGATCGGGTTTTCCATGGTGAACGTCTGTCTCGAAAATTCGGCTGAAATCGCATCATAGCGCAAGCGGGTTGTACGATCACCGTCGGGGTTGAACACCATTCCCCTTGTGGGAGCGGGCTTGCTCGCGAAGGCGGAGTGTCAGACACCTCAATGCTGGATGTCAGACCGCATTCGCGAGCAAGCTCGCTCCCACAGGGGGATTTGTGGTGTTTAGGCGGTCACGGCTTGATCCACCAGATGCCCGTTGTCGATACGAATGTGACGTGGGTGGAAACGCTTCAGGCTGCTGCGATGGCCGACGCTGACGATACTCAGCCCCGGCAACTCATCGATCAACGCCTGATACAGCGACGCTTCGTCCTCTTCATCCATCGCCGACGTGGCTTCGTCCATGTACAGCCATTGCGGCGCATACAGAAGCGCCCGGGCGAAGGCCAGACGTTGCTGTTCACCCGGCGACAACATGCGCTGCCAGTGATTGGCCTCATCCAGACGCGCCACCAAGTGCGGCAAGCGGCAGGTTTCCAGCACTTCCACATAACGTTCAGTCGAATACGTGTCGCCCGGCTGTGGATAACTCAACGCTTCACGCAAGGTGCCAATCGGCAGATACGGCTTCTGCGGCAGGAACAGATATCGCGCCGCCGGCAGTCGAATGTTGCCATGGCCCGCCGGCCACAAATGCCCCATCGCCCGCAGCAACGTCGATTTACCGCTGCCGGAACGACCGCTGAGCATCACGCGCTCGCCCTCCTCCACGGTCATGTCGGCGTTAGTCAGCAAGTGACGACCGTCAGCCAGGTCCAGACCGAGGTTGTGGATTTTCAGTTCCGAGCCCTGGTTTTGCACGTCGATGGCCGGCGCACGTTCTTCGTTATCGGCCATGGCCTGGCGGAAACTCAGCAGACGATCGCAGGTGGCGCGCCACGCGGCGAGGTTCTGGTACGCACTGATAAACCAGCTGAAACTCTCTTGCACGTTGCCGAACGCCGAACTGATTTGCATCAGTTCACCGAGTTCGATCTTGCCAGCGAAATAGCGCGGTGCAGCAACCATGAACGGGAAGATGATTGCGATCTGGCTGTAACCGGAGGTGAAAAAGGTCAGACGCTTGGACACCTTCATGATGTCCCAGAAGTTGTGCCAGACCATCCCGAAGCGGTTGCTCAGGCGACGGTTTTCGTTCGGCTCACCGTTGTACAGCGCAATGCTTTCGGCGTTTTCGCGAACCCGAACCATGGAGAAACGCAGGTCGGCTTCGAAGCGTTGTTGTTGGTTGTTGAGGCCGATCAGGCGACGACCGATCAAATGGGTCAGCCAGCTACCGATTACGGCGTAGACCAGCACACACCAGAACATATAGCCGGGAATGGTGACACCAAGCACCTCAATACTGCCCGACACGCCCCACAGAATGATCGAGAACGACACCAGGCTGACAATGTTGCGAAGCAAGCCAATGCCCAGTTCCAGCGTGTTGGAGGTGAAGTTGTTGAGGTCTTCGGAAATCCGCTGGTCCGGGTTATCGGTGTAGCCGCCCTGCTCTAACTGATAGTAATTTTTGTCGCCGAGCCAGCGGGCGAAGTATTTCTCGGTCAGCCAGGCCCGCCAGCGGATGGTCAGCATCTGGGTCAGGTACAGCCGATACACCGCGCCGACAATCGCCACGGCGGCAATGGCGCAGAAATACAGAATCAGCCGCCAAAAGGCTGCCTCATCTTTCTTTTGCAGGGCGTTGTAGAAATCCTTGTACCAGGTGTTGAACCACACGGAGATCCCGACGCTGATCAGCGACAGCGCGATCACGGCGATCAACAGTGTCCAGGCCTTGACCTTCTCTTCGCTGCGCCAGTACGGCGTGGTCATGGCCCAGACCTTGCGAAAAAACTGCCCGCGCACAGCATCATTGACCGCGGAATATTCAGCGTTCTGATTCATGGATAAGGCTCGATAAAGAAAAGAACACGCACGAACCGATCATAGATGATCGGCTCGGTTTGTCGCGAGGCGCGGCCAGCATTCGTTCAGCGCAGGTTCAGCGGCGAACGGGACGCTTCTGCAGTTTGCGCTGCAGCGTGCGGCGGTGCATGCCCAGGGCGCGGGCCGTGGCGGAGATATTGCCTTCATGCTCGGTCAACACACGCTGGATGTGCTCCCACTGCAGGCGGTCCACGGACATCGGGTTTTCCGGCACCAGGGTGTCGAGGTCGGCGTGCTCGGACAGCAGCGCCGCCAGCACGTCATCGGCGTCGGCCGGTTTACATAGATAGTTGCAGGCTCCGCGCTTGATCGCCTCGACGGCGGTGGCAATGCTCGAATAACCGGTGAGGATTACCACGCGCATTTCCGGGTCGAGTTCGAGCAACTTGGGCAGCAGCACCAGGCCCGAATCACCGTCCATTTTCAGGTCGAGCGCGGCGTAGTCCGGCAGGTCGGCCTGGGCGATGGTCAGCCCTTCTTCGGCGGAACCGGCGGTGCTGACGCGAAAACCCCGGCGAGCCATGGCGCGGGCCATTACGCGGGTGAAGGTGGCGTCGTCATCGACCAGCAACAAATGCGGCAGCTCTTCGCCTTCTACTTGGATCTCGTCACTCATGTTCGTCTCCTCGGGCGACACGGGGCAGGCGCAGCTCGGTAAGCGTGCCACCTTCCTCATGACTGTAGAGTTTCACTGAGCCGCCGGCGCGTGTCACGCTGGCCTTGCTCAAAAACAGGCCCAGGCCGAAACCTTTGCCCTTGGTGGTAAAAAACGGTTTGCCGATTTGTTCGGCGATGGCCAGCGGCACACCGGCGCCGTGGTCGCGAATGCTGATGGTCAAGTCCTCGGCATTCCAATCCAGCGTCACTTGCAGCCCTTCGGGGCAAGCATCGGCGGCGTTGTTCAGTAAATTCAGCAGCGCCTGGGTCAAGTCTGGCGGCGGCGCCATACGTGGCACGGTGCCCTGGCCGAGGCGCTGGAAGCGATAACTGGCTTCCGGGCGCATCAGGTGCCAACGGTTCAAGGCTTCGTCGAGCCAGTCGGTGACGTCCTGCATCTCCACCGCCAAGCGGCGATTGGCCTCAGCGGCACGCACCAGTTGTTGCAGAGTTTCTTTGCAGAGTTTGACCTGATCCTGCAGAACCTTCAGATCGTCCTGCAACATCGGGTCCGGATGATCCTGCTGCATCTCTTTGAGTAGCACGCTCATGGTCGCCAGTGGCGTACCCAACTCATGAGCAGCGCCAGCGGCTTGCGTCGCAACGGCCAACAACTGCTGGTCGCGCAGGCCTTCTTCACGGCGGATCGCGCGCAACTCTTCCTGACGGCGCAACTCTTCGGCCATACGCGCGGCGAAGAACGTAATCACCGCAGCGGCGAGGGCGAAACTCAGCCACATGCCGTACACCTGCAGGTTTTCCCGGGCAATCGGGAAGGTTTGCAGCGGGTAGAACCGCGCCAGCAGCAAGGTGTACATCGCCAGGGCGATGCCGGACAGGATCAGCGAAAAGCGCCAAGGCAAGGTCACGGCAGCGATGGTCAGCGGCACCAGGTAATAAGAGACGAATGGGTTGGTGGAACCGCCGGAGAAGTACAACAAGGCACTGTGGATAAACAGGTCGCAGGCCAGTTGCACGGCGTATTCGAGTTCAGTGACTGGCCACGAGGTGCGCAGGCGAATGGCCGTGAAGGCACACAGCAGCATCGAGCAGCCGAGGGTCATCGCCAGTTGAAACCAGGGCAATGGCAGCAAATTGAACCAGTAGGCCAGGCCCACGGAACCGGCCTGGGCGGCCAGCACCAAAGTGCGGATGAACGTCAGCCGCCAGAGATTCTGGCGAGTCGCGGAAGTGATTTGAACGGCGGCGAGCATGAGCTCTCCTGATGAGCGCTCCAGGCGGATCGCACGGAGTATAACCAAGCACGGGGGCTGGCAGGCAAAAGTGCGGCAAACGGCCACATGGCGGGGAGGATTGTGGCGTCTATAAGAACGCCTTCGCGGGCAAGCCTCGCTCCTACAGGATCGCGGCGGGCAACTGCTTTGTGAACGACACACACCTGTAGGAGCGAGGCTTGCCCGCGAATGGTCACGACACGGTAGTCAGCCATCCATCTGTATAGAAGTTGTAACTGTGCGAACCGGATCATAAAAGCTAGAGTCTGATGGTTTCACGCAGGCTCGGACCTTAACCCCTGCGCCCCTTCAAGGAGCTTTTCATGCACACATTGCGCCGCAGCGCCGCCCTCCTCGCCCTTAGCGTTGGCACCGTCGCCAGCCTCCCGGCCCTGGCTGCCGACGAATTGCATTACAACCAGATTTCCCTGCGCGCCGAAGTCAGTCAGGAAGTGGCCCGCGACCTGATGATCGTGACCCTCTACACCGAAGACCAAAACACCGACCCGGCCAAACTCGCCGCAGACGTCAGCACCACCATGAACAAGGCACTGGCTCAGGCCAAACAAGTCAAAGACATCACCCTGCGCCAGGGCAGCCGCAACAGTTACCCGATCTACGACACCAAGGGTCAGAAAATCACCGGCTGGCGTGAACGCGCCGAACTGCGCCTGGAAAGCTCGGACTTCGCCGCCCTGTCAAAACTGACCGGCGAACTGCTCACCGACCTGAAAATGGGCGGCATGGACTTCGCCATCGCCACCCCAACCCGCAAGGCCAGCGAAGACGCGCTGCTGAAAGAAGCCGTGACCGCGTTCAAGGCCCGTGCGCAACTGGCCACCGACGCGCTGGGTGGCAAGGGCTACAAAATCGTTAACCTGAATTTGAACAGCAACGGCTATCCACAACCGTTCATGCGTGGGCCGATGATGATGAAAGCGGCAGCGGGCATGGACTCGGCACCAGTGACGCCAGATGTTGAAGCCGGCACCAGCCAGGTCAGCATGACAGCGGATGGGTCGATTGAAGTGTTGATGACGCCTTGAATCGATAACCCCGAAGATAAGAACGGCGATTACAGAAGTGATCGCCGTTTTTTATTGCCCATAGTTTCTGTGGTGAATGAACTGCCGCTTTCGCGAGCAGGCTCGCTCCCACAGTTGGATCGAGGGCCGTCGGGAGGGATTGGTCGGCTGGCAGGGCGCCTTCGCAGGCAAGCCAGCTCCCACAGTTTTGACCGAGTACATCTGGGGAAATGGGTCGGCTGTCAGGCCGCCTTCGCAGGCAAGCCAGCTCCCACAGTTTTGACCGAGTACAGCTGGGGAAATGGGTCGGCTGTCAGGCCGCCTTCGCAGGCAAGCCAGCTCCCACAGTTTTGACCGAGTACAGCTGGGGAAATGGGTCGGCTGTCAGGCCGCCTTCGCAGGCAAGCCAGCTCCCACA
>NZ_JBSPCZ010000021.1:70812-95489 GCF_056161485.1 Pseudomonas sp. 5Vm1k | reverse complement strand
GTGCCTTCGCTCCGGTATTCATCTGGGGGCATCGCCTACGGTCGGCTTCGCTTCGACCTCCTCTCGATGTGTGCGGCGTCGCCGCACGGCGCTACGCGCCCACCCCCAGATGAACACCTCCACTCAGCCTCCCGAAGGGGCGGGCAGAGCAAGATCAAGGGCAGGCGAGCTAACGCTCGGCCTGGAGTGGTGAGGAGCGGGGCGGTGTGCGCTGGGTTGCTTCTGTTTCTGCTTTTGTAGGAGCGAGGCTTGCCCGCGAAGGGAACGACTCGGTTTTGATGGTGTGGCAGATGACGCCTTCGCGGGCAAGCCTCGCTCCTACAGGCGAAGGGTATGACGCGGTTTTGGTGGTGTGGCGGATGGCGTCATTGCGAGCGGGGCATGGTGTGGCACAGATGGGTAACGGGAGACTCTTTATGAGCAGGACGATGAGAATTGCCGGGTGTGCGCTGGTTGTCGGGGCGGCACTGGTCTGGCTGGGTGTCTGGCGCACGACCACGCCAATACTGCTCAGCGAAGTCGCGCTGCCGGACACCTGGAGTGGTCAGTCGCTGGCCCGTGACGGGGTGGCGGTGGACTTCAAGGTGCGAGCGCTGGCCGAGGACGGTGTGCTGCGCGAAGGCGGGTTTGCCGATGTGCAGTTCCGCGTCACTGACAGCAATTCCGGCCAGCCGCTGTCGGGGGTGAATCCCGGCGCCTGGCTCGACCCGGAAACTATCGCCGCCGACCAGGCCCAGGGCCGTGAACAGAACTGCAAATCCCGGGTAGGGGTCTTCCTGAAATCCAGCATCGGCGCACGTCCGATGCTCGACCTGAACAGTTATTTCCTGCTGGTGATGAACCGCGATGCCAGCGTCTCGGTGGTCGATCCTTCAGTGTCGGTCGGCGGCATCACCAGCACCATGGCGCGCATCGATCTCAAGCAAGCGCCGATGGATTGGGTCACCACCAAAGACAACAAACGCGTCTTCATCTCGATGCCCATCGCCGGTGAAGTGGCGGTGATCGACAGTGAACAATTCAAACAGATCGACTCGGTCGCCGCCGGCAGCAACCCGGTGCGCGTGGCCCTGCAACCGGATGAGCGCCTGCTGTGGGTCGGCAACAATGCGAAAACCGCCGAGCAGTCCGGCATCACGGTGATCGACAGCCGCAGCCTCAAGACCCTGAAACACCTCGCGACCGGCAAAGGTCACCACGAAATCGCTTTCAGCAAAGACAGCCGCCACGCCTTCGTTACCAACCGCGACGACGGCACCCTGAGCATCATCGACATCGCCAGCCTGACCATCAGCCAGCAGCTCAAGACCGGCACCCACCCGTTGTCGGTGGCGTACTCGCCGCTGTCCCAAGCGGTGTATGTCGCCGATGGCCAGGACGGCAGCGTAACCGTGGTCGATACCAGCAGCCTCGCGGTGCGGCGGGTGATCAAACTGGGCCAGGGCCTTGGCCCGATGGGCTTCAGCGCCGACGGCCGCTTCGGCGTGGTGCTCAACACCCTGGAAAACCGCGCCGAAGTAATCGACGCCGCCACCGATGCGCGCATCCATTCAATCGACGTCTCCGCCGAACCCTACCAAGTGGTGTTCACCAAGGCCTACGCCTACGTGCGCGGACTCGCCTCGGCCAAGGTGACGATGATCAACCTGGCGTCCCTCGGCGAAGGTCGCACACCGATCAGCCAGGGTTTCGAAGCCGGGCCCCAGGCGCCACGGCTGGCCGGCGATTTGCCGCTCGCGTCGAGCCTGGCGGTGTCGCGGGACGATAACGCGGTGTTTGTGGTCAACCCGGTGGACAACACCACCTACTTCTACGCCGAAGGCATGAACGCGCCGATGTCCGGCTACCCCAATCGCGGGCAGGTTGCGCGGGCCGCGATGGTCATCGACCGCAGCTTGCGGGAAGTCGAGCCGGGGCTGTACAACGCGCGGATCAAACTGCCCCAGGCCGGGCGTTTCGACGTGGCGTTCCTGCTCAACCAACCGAACATCATTCACTGCTTCAGCGCCCTCGTGGAGCCGGACAAAAACCTCGCCCAACGCCCCGGCGTGCCGAAAGTGGAGTTCATGCTGGATAAGTCCACGGCGGACCTTGGCGACCCGTATGTCGTGCGCTTTCGCATCGTTGAGGGCCAACAGAAAACCCGGCGCAGCGGGGTCAAGGATGTGCAGGTGCGCTACTTCCGCGCCCCGACGTCCCGGGCCCAGGAAGTCGCGGCGCTGGATCTTGGCAACGGCGTGTATGAAGCGCCGGTGACCCTTGACCAGAGCGGCGCCTGGTACCTGCATGTGCGCGCGGCGTCCCTGGGCGCGAATTTCGATGACAAGACCTTTGCCAGCGTTCGGGTACTGCCCTGCGATGCTCACCGAAGAGGAAACTGACATGAACCGATTCGCACACCGTGGCTTGTTGACGTTCTGCCTGTTGGCCACCGGCATCGGCCAGGCCCTGGCGCATTCGGCGGATGAACACGCCGGGCACAACCCGCCGCTGGCCAAGACCCAGGAAAGCGCCCAGGTGAAATTCGCCGACGTCGCGCTGATGGACCAGAACGGCAAAGCGGTACGCCTGGAAAAGGACCTGATCAGCAACAAAATCGTGGTCATGAGCTTCATCTACACCAGCTGCACCACGGTGTGCCCGGTGGTGTCGTCGATCATGGGCAAGGTGCAGAAACAGCTCGGCGCTCGGGTCGGCAAAGAAGTGCAACTGGTGTCGATCAGCATCGATCCGCAACGCGATGACCCCAAACGCCTGAGCGACTACGCCCGCAGTTTCCAGAACGGACCGGGCTGGAGCTGGCTCACCGGCAGCCCGCAGTCGGTGAACGAAACCCTCAAGGGCCTCGGCACCTTCAACGGCGACTTCAAGAACCACGCGCCGCTGATCATGGTCGGCGACGGCAACAGCCGCCACTGGACCCGTTATTACGGCTTCACCGACCCGACGGTGCTGACCCGTGAAGTGGAAAAACTCAGTGGCCAACGCAATGCCCACGCCAAACACACCGCCATCGCCATGGAGACACAGCCATGAAAGCGCTTATTTTGATCTTCCTGACCATGTGCTTTTGCGTGATCAGCTTCTTGGCGTTTTCCCACGAACAGCACGAGGAGCCGACACCGGCGGTGACCGCCGCCGCACCGGCAACCGGCACTCGCGACGCGAAAACCTGGTTCACCGACACGCCATTGCAAGACCAGAATGGCAACACCCTGCGCTTCTACAGCGATGCCCTGCAAAACCGCGTGGTGCTGCTCAACGTGATTTTCACCAGCTGCACCGATGCCTGCCCGCTGATCACCCGCAAGCTCAAGGAAGTGCGCGAAGTGCTGGGCGACAAGGCCGACGGCATCACCTTCATTTCCCTTACCAGTGATCCGCTGCGGGACACCCCGGCGGTACTCAAGGCTTACACCTTGAAGCAGGGCGTCGATGGCCCGCACTGGCTTTTTTTAACCGGCGACAAGGCGCAAATGGATCTGGTCCTGGGCCGCATCGGCCAGATCGTGCCGACCCCCGAGCAACATTCCACGCAACTGATCGTCGGTGACGTGGCCAACAAACGCTGGAGCAAGATCCGTCCCGATGCCCCGGCCGCCGCCATTGCCCAGCGCTTGCAGTTGCTGACAATGCCTGTGGTCGGTCGCTGAGTCCGGGCCATGAACATTGCCCTCCTGATCCTTCTCGCCAGCTTCAGCCTGAGCTCTAGCGCGTTGCCGCTGAGCCCCAGCGAAAGTGCGGGCAAACGCTTGTACCGCGAAGGGCTGTCAGGCAGTGGCGAGCCGGTGATGGCGCGGGTCGGTGCGGCGGATATTGTGCTGCCGGCCACCAGCCTGCCGTGCGCCAATTGCCACGGCGCCGATGGCCAGGGCCGGGCGGAGGGCGGGGTGCGGCCACCGGATCTGAACTGGTCGCGGCTCAGCAGTGTTTATGGTCAACAGCAGGTCAATGGCCGCGATTACCCGGCCTACACCGAGGGCACGCTGGCCCGGGCGATTCAGGAAGGACGCGACCCTGGCAACAATCGGCTCGACCCGGCCATGCCGCGGTTCGTGCTGTCGATGAAGGATCAACGCGACCTCAGCGCCTACCTCAAGCGCCTGGGTGAAGATCGCGATCCAGGCTTGAGTGCCGACAGTCTGCACTTGGGCACCTTGTTGCCGAGCCAGGGACCGTTGAGCGATGAAGGCGCGACGGTGGCGGCGGTGCTTGAGGGCAGCATCGCGCGGATCAACGGGGCGGGCGGGATTCATGGCCGCATGTTGCGCCTGACTATCCTCGACCCCGGTCCGGACCGCGTCAGTGCCGAACAGGCCCTGGACCGGTTGATCGACCAGGAACAAGTCTTTGCCCTGATCGCGCCGTTGGTTCCGGCACTGGATACCGAACTGGCGGCACGCCTGGAACGGGCTGGGGTCCCGCTGATCGGGCCGCTGTCGTTACTTGGCACCGCCCAGGCCAGTCGGCAGATTTTCGAACCGCTGCCAGGTTTGCGCGAACAACTGATCGCCCTGGCCGACTACGCCACTGACAGTCTGCGGGTGCTGCCGGGGCCGACGCTGATTGCCTACCCGGATGACCCCGGCCAACGGCTGGCGGCGCAGAGTCTTGGCCAATATTTACAGGCTCACGCCTGGCAGGACGTGCGGCTGCAAGCCTACAACTCGGCCCAGGACGAGTTGCCGCTGGGCTCGCGGTCGGTGTTTTACCTAGGCAGCAGCAGTGGCTTCAGTCGCCTGGCCGAACGCTTGCAGACGGCGGGGCAGGTGCCTTACCTGTTCGCCGCGTCGAACCAGGTGGCGGGGGAGTTGCTGCAAGTGCCCAGCGGGTTTTCCCGGCGGGTGTTCCTCGCTTATCCGTTCGTGCCCAGCGACTGGACCCAGTCTGGGCGCAAGGCCTTGACGTTGTTGCGCGAACATCAGGGCCTCGGCGGCGAACACGCGGTGCTGCAAGTGGGGGCGTTCAGTTCGATGCTGCTGTTCAGCGAAGGCATGAAGCAAGCCGGTCGCGATGCCAGCCGCGAAAAGCTCATCAGCGCCCTCGAAAGCCTGCACGACTTCGACACCGGGCTGACCCCGCGGATCAGCTTCGGCCCCGGCCGGCGCCTGGGCCTGAACGGCGCGCATATCGTTACCGTGGACCTGACCGACCAACGCTTTTATCTGGTCGCGCCCTACAAACCCATTGCCGCTACACCTTGAACGGAGGCTTCGATCATGAAGACGCTACTGTTGCTGCTGATGCTTTGGGTGCCCGTGGCCTTCAGCAATAACGGGCCGGCCGCCGCGCGGGTTAATGGCGCGGAGATTTCCGAGTTTCGACTGGAGCGCTATTTCGCCGAATACCTGGAAGACCAGGGGCGGGCTGTCGCCAGCATTCGCAATCCCAAGGCCTATAAGCAGATGCGTCAGGCCGCCCTCGATGCACTGATCGACAAAGAGCTGTTGTGGCAGGAGGCAGTCAAGCGCGGGGTGGTGATCAGCGATGTCACGGTGCAAAGCCAAGTGGCGCTGACCCGTCAGGCCATCGGTGGCGCCGAGGTGTTCGCCCGCAAGCTGCAAGATGCTGGTTTCGATGAGGCGAGTTTTACCGAATACACCCGACGCGAACTGGCCGCTCAAGAGGTCTTCGCCGACCTCACCCGAGTGGCGGAGCCGGACGAAAAACAGGTTCGCGCCTTCTTCGAAGCGCACCGCGCCGAGATGGGCAGCCCGGAGCAAATCCAGGCCCGGCATATCTTGATCAAAGTGCCCCAAGGGGCGGATGCCGCCACAGTCGAAGCCGCGCGACTACGCTTAGAAGAGCTACGTGTACAAATCGCCGGAGGGGCGGACTTCGCCAACGTCGCCCGCAGCGCTTCAGAAGACACTTCGGCCAGTGCTGGCGGGGACTTGGGCTATTTCGCGCGCGGGCGCATGATGCCTGAATTTGAAGCGGCGGCGTTCGCCTTGAAGACGGGGCAGGCCAGTGAACCGGTGCGTACTTCGGTCGGCTGGCATTTGATTTATTTACAGAACCACAAGGAGGCGGCGGATGTCACAGAGGAGCAGGGGCTTGAAACAGTCCGGGTGTACCTTGCCCGACAGCAAAAGGTCCAGGCTCGTCGAGACGTTCTGGCGCAATTGCGTTCCAGCAATCGAATCGAGCGGATTGACGATGATTGAACGTTCCCCCCCAATAGTGGGGAAAAGCTTCAGTGCCAATCCATGTGCTTCCCCGTCTTTGGGGGGAGGGGATACTGGACGACTTGGCATTGTCTTCAAATTCAAGGACATGAAGAGATAAAAATACCGGCGCTCAGCCTGGCATGAAGTGTGCGTTAGCCCTTGTAAGGCGCTCACTCCGCCAGGCTCGGTACTCGGACCTGCGGTTTCAAGGAGTCGACCTTGTTAAACAAAGTACTGGTTGTCGAAGACGAACAACTGCTTGCCGAAAACCTCAAGGATTACCTTCAGGCGCAAGCACTGGACGTCCGGATAGCTCACGACGGTGCCATGGCAATCGGCGAAGCCGAAAGTTTTGCACCTGATGTGATGGTGTTCGATTACCGCTTGCCGGATATGGAAGGCTTTGAGGTGCTCGATGCCGTCCGCCAAAACAGGAAGTGTCATTTTGTGCTGATCACCGGGCACCCAACCGCTGAAGTCTGTGAGCGGGCCCGACAGTTAGGTGTCAGCCATATCCTGTTCAAACCCTTTCCATTGGCGGAATTGGCCCGTGCAGTCTGCGACCTTCTAGGGATGGAGCGCGAAGCCAAAGCAGGCGTGAGCACTTCTGAAGGTTTCGTCGAACGACGCCAGAGCAGGACCGAGAGTTTCCCGCTGCAGTTGTACGACGGTAGCTGGGTGCTGGCGGATCGCCGACGAACATCGGCCTCGCTGGCACCGGACGACGAACAATTGCTCACCGGGGAGTAGTGGCGCGACACGACGTTCCGGCTCCCGCCGCAATGGCCTGCCGCGCCGACAGGGCTTTAAGCCCCCGGCGTTGGAGAGCAAGCCATGGAACGTCTATCACTTGCCGTCGAACCGGCACCGTTGGAGTCTGTACCGTCACGCTTTTCCAGTGAGCAATTGGCCCAGGCGCGGATCCGGGCCGCCAGTTCCGGCGAACGGGTACTGGACGCCCTCGGGGTGTTGTGCGAACTGGCCCCCATGCCGTTTATCCAGTGTCTCGGCGCAACCCTGCATTACCCGGTGCTCGACACCGACACGCTGTTCCAGGCTACTCCCGTGTTTGACCGGGTCACCCTGGCCCAATGCCTCAAGCGCGAATTCATCCTGCTGCGCCACGCCGACGAAGTCATCGGTGTGTTCGCCGACCCGTTTGATACCTCGCGCCTGGCCTGGATCGACGATTGCCTGCACGGTGCGCCGCTGTACCTGGTGCATGCCGACGATCTGAAAGCCTACCTGGCCCGTCACGAAGAAAGCTTCCACGCGGTGGAGTCGCTCAACGCCCAGGCCGACGCGAATGTCGAGATCGACAACCTGCAAAGCCTGTCCCTGACCAGCATCAGCGAAGACGCGAGCGTGGTGGTCAAACTGGTCAACTCGACCCTCTACGACGCGCTGAAAATGCACGCCAGCGACATTCATTTGGGCACCACCGGCAGTGGCCTGGTGATCAAGTACCGGATCGATGGCGTACTCAACAACATCAGCAAGATCCAGGGCAGCGAGTTCGCCGAACAGGTGATTTCCCGGGTCAAGGTCATGGCCGAACTGGACATCGGCGAGAAACGCGTGCCCCAGGACGGTCGCTTCAAAATCGGCATCAGTGGTCGGCAGATCGACTTCCGGGTGTCGATCATGCCGAGCATTTTCGGTGAAGACGCGGTGCTGCGGGTGCTGGACAAACAGGACCTGGCGGACAAAGTCAGTGGCGTGCAGTTGCAGGCCCTGGGCTTCGAAGAAGACACCCTCAAGCAACTGCGCCGCCTCGCCGCCGAACCCTACGGCATGGTGCTGGTGACCGGCCCCACCGGCAGCGGCAAGACCACCACGCTCTACGCGATGATCACCGAGATCAACCACGGCGTGGACAAGATCATCACCATCGAAGACCCGGTGGAATATCAACTGCCGGGCGTCCTGCAAATACCTGTGAATGAAAAGAAAGGCCTGACCTTCGCCCGTGGCTTGCGCTCGATCCTGCGCCACGACCCGGACAAGATCATGGTCGGTGAAATCCGCGACCCCGACACCGCGCAGATCGCCGTGCAATCGGCGCTCACCGGCCACCTGGTGTTCACCACCATCCACGCCAACAACGTGTTCGATGTGATCGGCCGATTCACCCAGATGGAAATCGACCCCTACAGCCTGGTCTCGGCGCTCAACGCAGTGCTGGCCCAGCGGCTGATTCGCCTGGTGTGCGCCAGTTGCAGTGCACCGCACCAGCCCACCGATGAAGAACTGCAACTGTCCGGCCTCGACCCGCAACACGTCGGCCACTACCACTTCGTGCATGGCAAGGGCTGCGGCCATTGCCGGGGCACCGGTTACCGCGGGCGCACGGCGATTGCCGAGCTGCTGCACCTGGACGACGAGCTGCGGCAAATGATTGTCGAGCGCCAACCGATTTCGAAAATCAAGGCCCACGCCTGCAAACGTGGCTTGCGCCTGTTGCGCGAGTCGGCGCTGGAACTGGTGCAAGCGGGGCGTACTACGCTCGAGGAGATCAATCGTGTCACTTTTGTCTCGTGATCGTTATGTCGCCGTGCTCGGCGCCAGTGGCGTCGGCCTCGGTCAGCGCCAGGGCAGCGACACCCGCTGGCTGGGCAGCGTCGGTTTTATCGACGAAGGCTTCCACGCCTGGGCCGTTGCCCTGGAAACCCTCGACCGTTTGCTCGGCGAGCATGCCCGTGCCGGTGCCGAGTTGAGCGTGGTGATTTCCGGGCACTTCAGCCGCTTTTGCCTGGTGCCCTGGAGCGACCAGATCAGCAGCCCCGACGAATTGCTCGGTTTCGCTCAGCTGTGTTTCGAAGACCTCTACGGCGTGCCGAGCCAACCCTGGAGCCTGGTGCTCTCGGCGGAACCGGCGGGCTACGACCGCATCGCCTCAGCCTTGCCCCAGGACTTGCTGGAACGCCTGCGCAGCCTGGTCAGTGCTCGTGGTTTGCGCTTGCGTTCGGTGCAACCGTACCTGATGGCGGCGTTCAACCACTTCGATAAAAGCTTCGACGCCGGGGACTTCCTGTTCGTCGTCGCCGAGCCGGTGCGCAGTGTGTTGCTGCTGGCCCGGGAAGGGCGCTGGACCTCGGTGCGCTCGGTGGGCAGCAGCGACAGCGATGTAGCTCTGACCGCGCTGATTGGCCGGGAAAACCAGTTGCAAGCCTCTAGCAGTGAACGGCCACTGAACGTCTACCTGCACGCGCCGGCTCGCATCGACTCACAACCCGAAGTGCCAGGCGTACACCTGCGGACCCTTGAAGAAGACCGGACCAACGTACGGGATTGCCTGTACGTGATGTCCCGGGCGGTGGCCTGACATGCGCGCCCTGACTCTCGACTTTCAGCCGCGCCGCCGCTCGGGTCCCTTGGGCTGGAGCCTGTTGACCGCCGGCATGGCGCTGACCCTGGCGTGCTTCTTCGCCCAGCAGCACCTCGACCAGCAATCCTCGCAACAACAAGGCCACTTGCAACACGCCCAGCGCGAACTCACTGGCGATACCGGTGGCAAAGTCGGCCTGACCCCGGCCGAGACCCGCGAGCAAGCACAAAACCTCGCTGAGATGCGCAAGGTGTCACAGCAACTGCGTCGGCCATGGGAACGCTTGTTCGCCATGCTCGAAGCCATGCCTCGCGACGACATCGCCTTGCTGACCCTGACCCCGGACGCGCGCAAAGGCCAGGTGCGAATCAGCGCCGAGGCGCGGGACCTGGAGGCGATGCTCGAATTTCACCAGCGTCTGGAAGCCAGCGACGAGCTGTCGGACGTGTCACTGCTGAGCCACGAAATCGTCGCCAACGTGCCGGAACACCCGGTGCAATTCAACCTGTCGGCGACGTGGGAGATTGGCGATGCGAATCCCTAGACTGATCGTGCACGAATACCTTCAAGGCCTCGGGATTCCGGGCCTGGCCGGGATGGCGCTGGTGGCGGTGGCGCTGATGTATGCCCTGGCCGGGCTGGTGCCAGACTGGCAGTCGCTGCAAACCCTCAGCCAGCAAACCCGCGAAGCCGGCGAGTACCTGGCCAAGGTGGAAGACGGCAGCGTCGCGCCACCGGTGGTGCCGCAACGGCAACTCGACGACTTTCGCAGCAAGTTGCCGTCGCAGCCTCAAGCGACTGTAGCCATCGACAAGATTTACGCCTTGGCCGCGCTGGAACACATCACCTTGGCCCGGGGTGAATATTCCCTGGGCATCGACCCCAAGACCCATCTCGCTCGTTATCAAATCCTGCTGCCAGTGCGCGGTAGCTATCCGCAACTGCGGCGCTTCCTGCACGCCTTGCTCGGCCAGTTGCCGGCGGTGGTGGTGGAGGACGTGGAGTTCCAGCGCAAAAAGATCGCCGACACCGACCTGACCGGGCGGATCCGCATGACCCTTTACTTGTCGAGGTCGTGATGAATACCAAACGCGTAGTGGGTTGGGTGGCGTTCTTCGGTGTGGCGGCGGCGCTGGCCTGGTTGCCGGATTACTTGCGGCAACCCGAGGACGGCGAGGTCAGCGTTGCGACCGTTGCCACCCCGGCCAAAAGCAAAACACCGGCTGCAGCCGCCAGCGTCAAGGCCGCGCCGATCAAGGACTTGAGCCCGTCCGGCGACCTGTTCGCCACCCGCAGCTGGAAGGCTGCACCGACGTTGGCCAGCGTCACCGAACAACCCGTCAACCTGACCCCGGTGGTGCAAACCCCAAGCGCACCAGCGATGCCTTTTCAGTTCGTCGGCAGGCTGCATAACCAATCCGACCTGCAAGTGTTTTTGCAGAACGGCGAAAAAATATACGTCGTACGCAAAGGGGATGTGATCGACGACACCTGGCGGATCGAGGGCATTTCCGATGTGGAATTGAGCCTGGTCTACCTGCCTCTGCATTTGTCCCAGACCTTGTCTGTGGGGAGCACGCAATGAACAGATCCCGTTTGCTGATGAGCCTGTGCCTGAGCACAGCACTGGCCGCATGCAGTTCGGCGCAAGTCGCCAACAAAGAAGCGTCCGACCTGATCGAACAAGGGCAGTACGAGGCCGGGTTGGCGCGAGTCCAGGAAGGCCTGCGGGAAAACCCGCGGGACACGCAATTGCACTTGCTGCTGAACACCGGTCGGGCCAAAGCGATCACCGCGCTGTTGACCGCTGGCGACACTGACCGCGCACGCCGGGACTTTCCAGCGGCTCGCCTGGCCTACGGACGGGTGCTGACCATCGAACCGAGCAACCGCCGCGCCCAGGATTCCCTGAAGCAACTCGACTACCTGCGCAGCCAGGACGACAAACTCGAACTGGCACGTGGCGACCTGCGTCGGGGCGACATCTACGGCGCCGACCGTCAGGTCAAACAGATGCTCGAACTCGACCCGAAAAATGAAGGCGCCCTGGAGCTGCAAGGCAACATCCGCCTGGTGCAGAGCCGCAACGTGGTGCCGTATCCACAACTGCGCACTCGCCTTGATCGGCCGGTGACCCTGGAGTTTCGTGACGCCAACCTGAAAACCATTTTCGAAGTGCTGTCCCAGGTCGCCGGGCTGAATTTCATCTTCGACAAAGACCTGCGTCCAGACATGAAAGCCACGATCTTCGTGCGTGACGTGCGCATCGAAGACGCCGTGGAACTGCTGCTCCAACAAAATCAGCTGCACCAGAAAGTGGTGAACGAAAACACCGTGCTGATCTACCCGGACTCGCCGCAGAAGCTCAAGGATTATCAGGAGCTGGTGATGCGCACCTTCTACCTGACCAGCGTCGATGCCAACACCGCGTTAAACATGATCAAGACCATGCTCAAGACCCGCGACGTGTTCGTCGATGAACGCCTCAACACCTTGACCATGCGCGACACCGAAGATGCGGTGCGCATGGCCGAGAAACTCCTGCAATCCCAAGACCAGTCCGACCCGGAAGTGGTGCTGGAAGTGGAAGTGATGGAAGTCGCCACCCAGCGCATTCTCGACCTTGGGCTGCAATGGCCGAGCACCTTCGGTGTGGTCAACAGCGACGGTTCGGGGGTGACGATTCTTGATCAACTGAAGGGCATCAACTCCAGCCGGATCTCCATTTCGCCGTCGCCACAAGCCAAGATCAACGCCCAGGACAACGACATCAACACCCTGGCCAGCCCGGTGATTCGCGTGAGCAACCGTGAACAGGCGCGTATCCACATTGGTCAGCGCGTGCCGATCATCAGCGCCACCTCGGTGCCTTCGACTCAGGGGCCGGTGATCACCGAAAGCGTCACTTACCTCGATGTCGGTCTGAAGCTGGAAGTGCAGCCGATCGTGCACTTGAACAACGAAGTGGCGATCAAGATTGCCCTGGAAGTGAGTAACGCCACGCCGCTGGAACCGACCCGCCAGGGCACGATTCCGGTGCAGGTCGATACCCGCAACGCCCAGACCACTTTGCGTCTGCACGACGGTGAAACGCAGATCCTGGCGGGGCTGGTGCGCAATGACCACGGCGCCACCGGCAACAAGATTCCGGGTCTTGGCGACATCCCTGGGCTGGGCCGCTTGTTTGGCAGCAACAAGGACACCGTCGGCAAATCGGAACTGGTGTTGTCGATCACCCCACGGATCGTGCGCAACCTGCCTTACCAGAGCCCGTCGGACATGGAATTCCAGACCGGCACCGAAACCAGCATGCACATCCAGGCGCCTGACCGTGGCATGGAGTCGGCGATTCGTACCGACGTCATGACCACACCGGTTGCCTCGTCCGCCCACGTTGTCGTCGAGAAGCCTTGATCATGAACGCCTCCCAGCGCGGTTTTACCTTGATTGAAGTCGTGGTGACGCTGGCCCTGATCGGCCTGTTGGCCGGCATGGCCGCGCCCCTGACCGAAACCGTGGTACGGCGTGGCAAGGAGCAGGACATGCGCGCGGCGCTGTACCAGATTCGCGACGCCATCGACGCTTACAAACGCGCCTTTGACGCCGGCTATATCGAGAAGTCGCTGAACAGCAGCGGCTACCCGCCCAACCTGCAAGTGCTGGTGGATGGCGTGCGCGATGTGCGCAGCGCCAAGGGTGCCAAGTTCTACTTTTTGCGCCGGGTGCCTCACGACCCGCTGCTGCCGGTCAAGCGTAACGACGACGGTGGCTGGGGCCTGCGCTCCTACGACAGTACGGCTCAAAACCCACGGGAAGGCGAAGACGTGTTTGACGTCTACTCCAAAGCCCGGGGCAAGGGCCTCAACGGCATTGCCTACCGCGAGTGGTGAACCTATGCGCCGGGAAAAAGGTTTTACCCTGCTGGAACTGATGGTGGTCATGGCCATTATCGCGACCCTGATGACCATCGCCTTGCCGCGCTATTTCAGCAGCCTGGAAGCGTCGAAAGAGACCACGTTGCGCCAGAGTCTGTCGGCGATGCGTGAGGCGCTGGATCACTATTACGGCGACACCGGGCGCTATCCCGATTCCATCGAGCAGTTAGTTGAGCAGCGCTATTTGCGCAACCCGCCGACCGACCCGATTGCCGAGCGCAAGGACCTCTGGGTCCTGGTCGCGCCACCGGACGGTGTGCCGGGCGCAGTGGCCGATATCAAAAGCGGTGCTACCGGGAGGGCGCGTGATGGCAGCCTTTATTCCGAGTGGTAGGCCTGCGGGTGAAAACCTGTGGCAGTTGGGGCTCTTGTGGCGAGGGGGCTTGCCCCCGTTCGGCTGCGCAGCAGTCGCAAAACCGGTAAATGCGGTGAGTCTGGCAAAACAAGAGCTGGGGCCGCTGCGCGACCCAACGGGGGCAAGCCCCCTCGCCACAGCAAGCCCCCACTCCACAGGGAAACAGCATTACGGCAACGAGGGTGGTTTCACCTACCTGGGCGTGCTGTTCCTGATTGTGCTGATGGGCATGGGGCTGGCCAGCGCCGGGGAGTTGTGGTCCACCGCCTCGCGGCGAGATCGCGAACGCCAGTTGCTGTGGGTCGGCACCCAATACGCCCAGGCGCTGCGCAGCTATTACCGCAGTTCGCCGGGGCTGGCGCAGTACCCGAAAGAGCTGCAAGACCTGTTGCAGGATGAACGCTTTCCAAGCCCCAGACATCATCTGCGCCAGCTCTACCCGGACCCGATCGGTGGCGGCGAATGGACGTTGATGCGCGGGTTCGACGGGCGCATCACCGGCCTCTATTGCCCGTCCACCGACACACCGCTCAAGCAGACCGATTTCCCCAGCCAATGGTCCGATTTCGTCGGCATGGCGAGCTACAAGGACTGGCAGTTCGTGGCCGAGAAAGCCTTTCTCGATGGCGCATCTGGCCCGAAACCCCAGTCGTTGACCCCACAGGCGTTGGCGCCATGAACCGATATTGCCTGGCACTGCTGCTGATGCTGCTGAGCCCTTTGGCCCCGGCCGGCGAGGAGGACGAAATGATGGGCTTCATCGTCGACGACACGATCTCGCATATCGGCCACGACTTTTATTACTCGTTCAGTGAACGCCTGCGCGCCACCAGCCCGATGGATTTCAACCTGGTGGTGCGCGAACGACCCTCGGCCCGCTGGGGCAGCCTGGTGACCGTGGAATATCAACAACGCTTGGTTTACCGGCGCTTCCTGCCGCCGAACACCGTGGAACTCAAGGACGACGCGTATGACGCCGCCGACTGGGTCCGGGTGCAGATTGTCCAGCGCAAGCTGGAAACGTTATTGCAGGACACCACCGACCTGGAGAAGGACGAATTATGAACAAGAAAACGTTCTCACAGCGCACCGGCATTTGGCTTCTCGGGTTGGGCAGTTGCGGCCTGGTCCATGCCACCGAGCTGGTCTACACGCCGATCAATCCGTCGTTCGGCGGCAACCCGTTGAACGGCACCTGGCTGCTCAACAACGCCCAGGCGCAAAACGACTTCGACGACCCCGACCTGAAAAAACGCGCCGCGGTGCCAGGCACCTCGGCCCTTGAACGCTTCACCAGCCAGCTGCAATCGCGGTTGCTGGGGCAGTTGCTGGACAACATCTCCACGGGCAACGCCGGGAGCCTGTCCACCGACAGTTTTATCGTCAACGTCATCGACGACTCCGGCGCACTGAGCATTGAAGTGACCGACCGAGCGAGCGGTGAAGTTTCGGAAATTCAGGTGAACGGCCTCAACCCATGACGGGATTCGGGCTGCCGGGGAGTTAAGGACATGAAAAATATAATTGTGCTAGGGCTGATGTTGGCGGCATTACAGGGTTGCAGCTTGCGCGACACCATGCCGGCCGAACAGGACACCGAATCACCGACCCTCACACCACGGGCGTCGACCTACTACGACTTGCTGAAAATGCCACGGCCAAAAGGCCGGTTGATGGCCGTGGTCTACGGCTTCCGCGACCAGACAGGGCAATACAAACCGACCCCGGCCAGCTCGTTCTCCACCAGCGTGACCCAGGGCGCGGCGAGCATGTTGATGGACGCCCTGCAGGCCAGCGGCTGGTTCGTGGTACTGGAGCGCGAAGGCCTGCAAAACCTGCTGACTGAACGCAAAATCATCCGCGCCTCGCAGAAAAAACCCAATACGCCGGTGAACATCCAGGGCGAACTTCCACCATTGCAAGCGGCGAACTTGATGCTTGAAGGCGGGATCATTGCCTATGACACCAATGTGCGCAGCGGTGGGGAAGGGGCACGGTACCTGGGGATTGATCTCTCCCGGGAATATCGGGTGGACCAGGTCTCGGTGAACCTGCGGGCGGTGGATGTGCGCAGCGGGCAGGTGTTGGCGAACGTCATGACCAGCAAAACGATTTACTCGGTGGGCCGCAGCGCCGGGGTGTTCAAGTTTATCGAGTTCAAGAAATTGCTTGAGGCAGAGGTGGGCTACACCACCAACGAACCGGCGCAGTTGTGTGTGCTGTCGGCGATTGAAGCGGCGGTCGGACATCTTTTGGCCCAGGGGATCGAGCGGCATTTGTGGCAAGTGGCGGGGGATAATTCCACGCCTGTGCAGGATGAGACGCTGGGGCGGTATTTGAGCCAGAACAAGGTTGATCCGGAGAGTGAGTGAGTCGAGGCGGCCTTCGGGCCGACCTGGCTCTTGCTGACTGAGTGCATATCCATTCCAGCGGTAACGGCGGCTGGCGGTTTCGCCCTTACGGCGAGTCCCTTTTGGCAGACGCCCCAAAAGGAACCAAAAGGTCTCGCCCCGGCGTCCGGCCCCTCGCTTAGGCTCGGCGTGCCTTCGCTCCGGTATTCATCTGGGGGCATCGCCTACGGTCGGCTTCGCTTCGACCTCCTCTCGATGTGTGCGGCTTCGCCGCACGGCGCTACGCGCCCACCCCCAGATGAACACCTCCACTCAGCCTCCCGAAGGGGCGGGCAGAGCAAGATCAAGGGCAGGCGAGCTAACGCTCGGCCTTGAGTGGTGAGGAGCGGGGCGGTGTGCGCTGGGTTGCTTCTGTTTCTGCTTTTGTAGGAGCGAGGCTTGCCCGCGAAGGCGTCCTGACAGACGACCTGTCTCATTCGGGTGTACATCGTTTCACTGTGGGAGCGAGCCTGCTCGCGAAGGCTTTGGGTCTGCTACGCAGCCCAGCGGGAGCAAGCTCCCTTGCCACAGAATGAGTTCGGCAGATAGACCGAGTTATCGTTCTTCGCGAGCAAGCCCGCTCCCACATTGGATCTTCATGGGGCACAAGTTCTGTGACCACCACAAATCCCCTGTGGGAGCGGGCTTGCTCGCGAAGGCTGCCTGATAGTCGGCCAGTATCTGGCGGATGTGGCCCGGAATTAACTAAACGCAAATATCCGCTCAATAATTTTGAGCGCTGATTTTCCGTCCGCTTCATACAAACCTTCTAATTGCTGCTGATCAGAAAGTCGGTGCAGTTTGAAATGGTTGTAGAGCGCTTGACCAAATCGCTGTCCGCTGAAAAGTCCTGCGCTGTACATGGCCTGGAAATTTTCGTAGGCGCTTTTTTCGATCTCCAGTTCATTAGCCATCGTATCGATCGATTTTAAAGTTGGGGTCGAGAGAGTAGGCGACGTGCTTCTGGTTTGTCTCGTGAAACCAGTGCATGTGGTGCGTCTGAGTGCACGCGTTTGCAATGGTTTTGGCCTGCTGCGCAGCCCCGCATGAGCCACAGTGAGTGGCTGTCTGGTGGACCGCGTTATCGTTCTTCGCGAGCAAGCCCGCTCCCACACTTGATCTCCATGCAACACAAATCCCATGACAGCCACAAATCCCCTGTGGGAGCGGGCTTGCCCGCGAAGGCTGACTGCCAGACAACCCATCTCCAGCGAATGTACTCAGAACCCCTGTGGGAGATTCTATGTTGCAGGGCAACCCTGTAACTTCAAGCCAGGCAGATAGACCTCGTTATCGTTCTTCGCGAGCAAGCTCGCTCCCACATTGGATCTGCGCGAGACGCAGATTCTGTGTACGACGAAGATCGACTGTGGGAGCGAGCCTGCTCGCGAAAGCGCCCGGACAGTCACCCAGTCTCCCACAGGCACAAAAAAAACCGCGACCCCACTGAAAGGGCCGCGGTTTTTTATGCCCCGCGATTATTGTTGCAGCACAGTCGCCTGGTTAGCGCTGCCAAACTGCTGCACCGTCGCCATTTGCGTCATGCCGCTCTGATCCACATTGGCAATGTTCCCCGTCCCGCCCTGGGTCACATACGCCACGTTCATAGTGTCAGCCTGTTTGACGGTGATCTGGTTATCACTGCCATACAACTGCGCGGTGTACGCCTGGTTGCCGGTGCCGGATTGATCGAACTCAGTGCTGTTCCCCGAACCGTTGGAAGAACCCTGCGCCAGGTTGGTGGTGCCGCGCTGGTCGGCGATGAGGATGTTGTCGCTGCCGTTCTGGTCGAAGTACAGCTCGTTGTAAGAATCAGCCTGGCTGACGGTGGTTTTGTTGCCGGTGCCGGTCTGGTTGGTGGTCATGATGTGGCCGACGCCATCCTGGGTGAAGCTCGCCACGTTGTTGGTGCCGTTCTGGTTGATGGTCGCGCGTTGGTTGCTGCCGAACTGGCCGCCCAGTTGCGGGCCTTTCCAGTTGCTGGCGTAGACCTTGTTGCCGTTACCCACGGAGGTGGCGTTGAGCACATGGCTGTCGCCGCTCTGGTAGGTGAAGTGCACGTTGCCAGTGCCTTGCTGGTACAGCGCGAGGGTCGAGCCCATGGACTCGAACTGGTCGGCATAGATCGCGTTGAGGTCGCCGACTTGCAGCACCTGCGCCACGTTGTTTTCACCGAAGCTTTGATCGACCACGGTTTCGTTGGTCTGCCCGTATTGGTTGATGGTGGCCTGGCTGGCGGTTTGTGTGTCTTGCCAGACTTCACTGGCGTTGAAGTCGCCGAACTGGTTGATGTTCAGGTTGCCCCCGATGCCATTGCGCTGGTCGCCGTAGGCGTAGTTGCCTTCGCCGGCCTGGTTGATGCCGATCTGGCCGCCCATGTGGCTGACCTGTTCGGCGGTCGCGTAGTTGGTGTTGCCGTACTGGATGATCACCGCGTTGTTGGCGATGCCCAGTTGAATCTGTTCGATGTTGGCTTCGTTGTTGTCACCGAACTGGAAGGTTTGGCCCGAGGTGGCTTCCTGGGAGTCCTGATAGACAAACGAGAAGTTGCCGCTGCCTTGCTGTTGTTGCAGCACCTGGTTTTCGCCGCTGCCGATCGATTGGCTGGCGTGGCTGGTGTTGTAGCTGCCGACCTGTTGTTGGGTGATGGTGCTGGTGTCTTCGAACAACTGCTCGGCGTAACCGGCGTTGTAATCACCGACCTGGGTCTGGTCGATGGTGCTGGTGGCGGTGTCTTGCACGGCGGCCGCGTCGTTGCCCTGGCCGAGTTGTTGTTGGGTGGCGGTGCTGAACGGCGCCGCAGTTTGTTTCACGTCGGCGATGTTGGCGGTACCGACCTGGTTCTGCGTGGAAACGCTGTCGTCGGCCAAGGCCTGGGCACTGACAATGACCAGGATGGCAGCGGTGAGGGGCGTCAATTTAAACATGATGAAACCTCCAAGGTTATTGCAGTGCTTAGCGATATTGTTTGACCGAAACGCTCATGCCGTTTCCGGACTGGGTCACGGCGCTGGAAAGCCCCGTGCCGGCCTGGTCGATGCTGGCGTCGTTGTTATTGCCGTTCTGCGAAATCTGCGCGCGGTTGTGGCTGCCGTTCTGCGTGATTGAGGCGGCGTTGCCGGAACCTTGCTGGGTGATCTGTGCCATGAGGTCGCTGCCCTGTTGCAGGATGTAGGCTTCCTGATTGCTACCCGACTGGACGATGCGTCCGAGCAGCCCCTGACCGTTCTGTTGCAGCAACGCGACGTTGGCCTGGCCGAGCTGGTTGATCAGCGCTTGCTGGCCAATCGGCGCGGGCAACTCGCCGAGGTCGGAGCTGGGGGCCAGGTCGTCGTTGTCCATCAAATCGTCGGCGCGCACGCCTGCACTGCTGCAAAGCAGAAGCAGGCAGAGCAGGGCGGCGGTCGGCGTTTGCATGGCGTTGTCCTTTGGGAACGGGCCTGCCCCGGCGTTCGGATCGAACGCCGGGGCGAGGGCTCAGAGCGTGGTCACCGACACCGAGCGTACGGTGCCTTGGGACGAGCGGATGGTCGCCGTCGGGTTAGCCGATGGGATCACGTCGGTGCTGTTGTTGATCGTCAGCCGCCAGCGTCCGGTCACCGGCACCGTTGTGGTGCCCAGAGTTACCAGCCCGGTCGGGGTGGTCACCTGGATGGTGATGGTGTTGCCGGTGGTCACCGATGAAGTACCGGCGAAGTCCCAGTTGAAGCGGTTGTTGGAGCGGGCCTGGACCGTGGCGGTGGTCACGGTGAAGGTTTCCGCGGCAGGTCTTGGCGAGACTTGAACGGTGACCGTCGCCGGGGCTGTCGACAGGGCGCCGAAGCTGTCCTTGGCGATGTAGGTGAAGGTCGTGGTGAACGCCGTGGTGACAGTGGCCGGTGGCGTGTAGGTGATCACGGTGCCGTCAGTGCTGACGGTGCCGCGACCGGCTGCCGGTTGGGTCAGGCTGGCGACGCCGAGCGGCACGTTGCCTTCCGGGTCGGTGTCGTTGGCCAGCACGTTGATCGGAATCGCCACGCCCAAAGTCGCGACACTGTCGTTGACCGCCACTGGTGGCCGGTTCGGCGCCACTGTAATGGTCACGGTCGCGGCGGTGGTCGAAGCCAGGCCTTTGACGTCCTGCGCCTTGTAGGTGAAGGTCGTGGTCAACGGCGTGGTGACGACGGCAGGCGGGGTGTAGACCACCGCCGTGGTGCCGCTCAACGCCACGGTGCCTTGCCCGGCAGCCGGTTGGGTCAGCGCGGTAATGCTCAGCGGCACGTTGCCGTCCGGGTCATTGTCGTTGGCCAGCAGGTTAAGGGTGATCGGCACCCCGAAACTGGTGGCACCAGTGTCAGCGACCGAGATCGGCGCCTGGTTTTCGCCGGTGTCCGGTGCGGTGCCGACGACCACGACGGGCTCGGTATCGCTGCCGCCCGCGGCGGATTTGACCGTGACGCTGGCCGGTGGCTGGGTCAGGTCGGCGACGGTGAGTTTTTGCAGGGTGCCGGTTTTCGACAGGCGTCCGTAGCCCTGGGCAACCATGTCAGGCACGGCCACTTCATCGGTCGAAGTCGCTTCGATCAGCAGGCTGTGGTTGCTCCAGCTGTAGCGCGCAGTCTGGATTTTCACCAGGTCCGTGAGCTTGCTGGATACAGCGGTGGGGCGCGTGGTGCCAGCCGGGTTGGTCGCGGTGACCACCACGGTTTTCGGCAAGGTGCCGGTGGCCAGGTGCTGGCCGAAGAATAAGCCATTGTTGTCGCCGATCAGGTTGGTCTGGCACGGCGAAACCGGTGGGCCGACTACCAGCGCGAGGGTGTCCCGGAAGCACAGGGTCGAGCCGTTGTTCGACTTGGCGAAGACTTCCACCCGCGTGCTGCTGCCGGTGCCGGAGGTCGTGCGGCGATAGGTCGCGCGGTTAATCTCCACGGCGGTTTGCGCGCGGTTGTCGAGGACCTTGCCGGCGACGGTAAACAAGGTGGTCTGGATGGTCCCGGCCGGCCCCTGGATGCGCACGAAGTTGGTGTTGAACGGGCTGCCGGTCACCGCTTCGGTGAGGTTCGGGTCGCCGACGTAGGTTTCGACGGAGCCGGTCTCCGGGTTCACCTCGGTGTAGGGGCCGTTGACGCTGCGCAGGAACGGCCCGATCTGACCATTCAACGCCCCGCTGAAATCACCGGGGGCGCCAATGCCGACATCCTTGGTGATGTTGATCGCCCGACGGCCAGGGGTGGTGACGTTCACCGTTTCCACGCCATACGGGTGGGTAACGGTGTAGGTCCCGGCGACGGGAATGTTCACCCGCATGCGAATCCGCGCGAAGCTTTGCTGATCGCCATCGGCAGGAGCGCCCGAGGCGAAGGCCGCTTCGATCCCGGCTACGTAGGCGTCCATCCCATAGCCGGCGGCGTTGTTGGGGATGTTGGTCTCGGCCAGGAACCAGAAGGATTCGTCTGGCCAGTTATCCGGGAACACTGTCGGCAGGGTGTCGTCGAAAATACCCGGCGTCGGCAGCAGGGTGCACATGTAGGCCGGTGGGACTGCAGCCGGCACCCGCGAGCTCGTGGCCTTGGACTGGCACAGTTCCATCGACAGCAGATTGTTGTCCTGATACCACATCGGGAATTTCCCGGTGGCGAAGGTGTAGGGGCCGGGATCGACTGCCGCCAGTTGCGCGAAAGCACTTCCCGACAGCGATAGCGTCAGTCCCAGGGCGTTGAGCGCCAGGCGTGGCCAATTGTTCATGATGCCTCCTGATACGGATCTGGGCATGAGAGCGTTCATTGCACGATGACCACTTCTTCGGTATCGCTGCCGCCATTGGATGACGTCACCCGAACCTTGGCCGGTGGAATCGGCGAGATCCCGGTGGCGAGGGTTTTCACCGCGCCGTCGCCACTCAGGGCGCCGATGGCAGCGCCAGTGCCCGAGGTGGCGGTGAGTACGGGCGGCGAGGTTTCGTCGCTGGTCGAGGCCACGAGCGTCAGTTGCCCGGTGCTCAGGCTGTATTCGGCGCGCGAAATCACCACCAGGTCCGTCAACGGCAGGGTCAGGGTCGTTGGTGTGCTGGTGGCGATGGCCAGGTGGTTGTCGGCGGTCACCTGCAAGGTGCTCGGCAAACTCGGGTTGACCGACGACTGCGCGTACCAGTTGCCGGTGGTATCGGCTTCGGTCAGGTGCAGCGCCGGGTTGTTGCTGTCCAGGGTCACGGTGGCCGGTGGTGGCGGGGCCATGACGAACACATCTTGTTGGGCCACCGGCGCACTGCTGCCGGCCTTGCGCGAGTAAGTGCCGCGCTGGGTGATCAGCGGCGTTGGCCGGACCACCGTGGACAACTTGCCGGACACCGCAAACACCGTAGTGCGCAGGTCCAGCCCATTGGGCCCTTCGATGCGGATGAAGTTGGTGTTGAACGGACTGCCAGTAACCGCTTCCGACAGGTTCGGGTCGCCGATGAATTTATCGGCGGCGCCGGTCACCGGGTTGGTTTCGGTATAGGGGCCGTTGACGCTGCGCAGGAACGGTCCGACATCACCCTTGAGGGCGCCGTCGTAGGTTTTCGGCGTGCCGATGCCGATGTCCCGGGTCATGTTGATCGCCTTGCGGCCGGGGGTATCGACAGTGAACGCTTCGACGCCGTAAGGGTGAGTGATGATGTAGGTGCCGGCGGTGGGCACGTCGACGCGAATGCGGATACGGGCGAAGCTGATCTGGTCGCCTTCCACCGGGTCGCCGCCGCTGAAAGCTGCTTCGAGACCGCTGACATAGTTCAGGTTGATGCCCCTGGCTGCATCGACAATCGCGCCGTCGGCGGTAAACCAGAACGCTTCGTCAGGGAAGTTGGTCGGGAAGACCATCGGTTTGGTGTCGTCGAAGATGCCCGGGGCGGGGATCAGCGAGCACATGTAGGTGGGCGCCCCCGGCGCACTGGGCACCCGGGAACTGACAGCCTTGGACAAGCACAGGTCGAGGGTTCGGCCGTGGGTGTCTTGATACCAGGCGGCGAACGAGCCGTTGGCGGGCAAATATGGGCCTGTATCGACCGCAAACAGCGCGGCCTGGGCAACGCCTTGGGCCAGAGCGGTAACGACCAGCGCGGCCGCGGTTTTGGACAGTAAAGGGTGCATGAGTTAATCCCTCTATCGGAGTGCCTGTCCCTTGGAGACGGGCCAGTTGAGAGGGCCAGCGCAAATTGCATACCAATTGGGGGGAATGGGCGGGAAAGGGCCGGGGTATGGGCGTCGAGGGTGGTCAGAGGGGTTGAGGGCTGGAAGTTGGAGCGGGCGAGTGTCCCCAGAATTGGGGGTGAGTGGGGCAGGTGGGGGATGGGGTAAATCTCGATTGCGGAACCACCGAACCAGTGGGCGAGAAAGCTTTCCTGTGGCGAGGGGGCTTGCCCCCGTTGGGCTGCGCAGCAGCCCCAGCTTTTAGGGTCGCTTCGCAACCCGGCGGGAGCAAGCTCCCTCGCCACAGGTTTGATGCGTACCGTCAGAAATTCTCTATTTTGGCGATGTTAAACACGTTTTCACGCACGCGTTTAAAGACACCCGGTGTTACGTCATAAACGGCTACAACGCCTTGCGCCGTTACCTACGCGTACGCCAGAATCGGCCGGCTTGTGCGGCTGTGGGGTGGGCTATATCGTTTCCGGGTCACTGCAAAACAGTGATCGGGTTTGGTAGCCCGCTTGAAAACATCCGCATGGCGACGCCTTATGCAGTCTCATTTTGGGACTCGGTTTTATATGGTGGTCATGCGTGGGGCTCCTTGTGAGCGCCGGGTTTCCCGTTTTCGACCGGTCTACCAACCCACGTATGGCCGCCACCCTCGTTTGGTAGCGAGAGTGATGGCTCCTCAATCTCAATATTGAAAATGGGAGCTTCATCTATGTTCAAAGTAACGCCCAATCCCCCGAATACTGATCCAGTACCGTACGACGCCTCTTTTGATCTTGACCCCAAGAAAATGAAAGCGGCGGCCGACCGCGCACTCAACTTCTACCTCAACCCCGGGGCGACGAAAACGCAGATACCGCCCCGCAAGCCCAACACCATCTTCACCATCGACGCAGCGGTGGATGACGAAACGTTGCTGGTCGACGCCAGCGAATCGTTGGCATCGGCCCGCGAGATCGTCAACGACCTCGCCGAGCTGGCGGACGGCCCGCGACGCCATACGATGCTGGTGCTGCACCGGGTGATCCTGATGGGTGAGTTAGCGGTCAATCGCGTACTGGATAACCACAAGCCTGGGTAGCAGCCAGGCACATCCCCCTGTGGGAGCGGGCTTGCTCGCGAAGGCGGTGTGTCAGCTGGATTAATGTCGGCTGACACACCGCTTTCGCGGGCAAGCCTCGCTCCTACATTTGATGGGTGTTGTTCGAAAAATTTGTGGCCGACACAGATCCCCTGTGGGAGCGGGCTTGCTCGCGAAGGCGGTGTGTCAGCTGGATTAATGTCGGCTGACACACCGCTTTCGCGGGCAAGCCTCGCTCCTACATTTGATGGGTGTTGTTCGAAA
>NZ_JBSPCZ010000021.1:0-70802 GCF_056161485.1 Pseudomonas sp. 5Vm1k | reverse complement strand
GGAGCGGGCTTGCTCGCGAAGAGGGTGTGTCAGCCAACATCAATGCAGTTGATACACCGCTTTCGCGAGCAAGCCCGCTCCCACAGGGGGCGGTGTTGGTCCCACGATTTGCTTAGCTTGCTGGCATTGGGGCAAACCCCAAACAGTGGGCTATAACCCTATAGGTGAATTCTCGGGATCCAACCCCATGAATATGTCCGAAAAAATGCTCAGGCCAGAGGAAGGCGACATTCGTTTGAGCACGCGCAAGCAGCCGTTCAACCTGCTGCGCTGGTTTTCGCTGATCAGCATGGCCGTGATCGCGACCGTGGCGGTGGCGTTGGGGGCGGTGTCCACGCAGTTTGTGATTACCGAAAGCGTGCAGCGTGATGCTTTATTAACGGCGCAATTCATTCAGGCCATTGCCTCCGCCGAAGTTCGGCATGTGTCGATCCCCAATGTGCGGACCATGGGCGAGCTGGTCGACCCACGCCAGGACAAGGATTTCCCCGACGTCGATCCAGCGGCGCGGGCCAATGCCCGGGGTGAATTCCTCGACCATATCGCCAACCTGCCGGACGTGATCCTGGCCAACGTTTATGCCCCCGACCGCATGGTGATCTGGTCCACCAACCCGGCGCTCATGGGCACTACGATTCACGCCGACGAAGATCTGGACCATGCCTTCGAGTTCAAGATCCCGGTGTCGGCCAGTTATCACGACGTCGATCAGGCGCGGATGGAACAGAAGTTCGTCATCCCCCCGGATTTCATCTTTATAGAAAACTACATTCCGCTGTTCGATGCCGACGGCAAGAACGTCACCGCGATGGTCGAGATCTACAAGGAGCCCAAGGACCTGATCAGCCGCATCGAGCGAGGGCTGGCGCTGATCTGGCTGGCCACCGCACTGGGCGGTGGGCTGATTTACCTGGGCCTTTATTGGATCGTGCGCCGTGCGGCGATCCTGCTGGCGCAGCAACAGAAACAACTGATCACCAACGAAACCTTTGTCGCCCTGGGCGAGATGTCCTCGGCGGTCGCCCATAGCCTGCGCAATCCATTGGCGACCATTCGTTCCAGCGCCGAACTGGCCCTGGAATTTGACAGTGGCCCGGCGCACAAAAACATCAACGACATCATCGGCCAGGTCGATCGCATGTCGAAGTGGGTCCGCGAACTGTTGCAATCCTTGCGCCCGCTCAACGATGAACCCGAACCGGTGAATCTGGTGGCGGCGATCCACGACAGCCTGATGGCGTTCGAGCAGCAAATTGCCAAGGCCGGGGTTCAGGTGGTGTTCAACCCGCGACAGACGCCGATGGTCCTGAGTCAGCAAGTGCAACTGACGCAGATCCTCAACAGCCTGATGGCCAACGCCCTGGAAGCCATGGAGAAGGGCGGCACCCTGACCGTTACCCTGGAACCGACCGATGCCCGGGGCATCTGCGTGGCGCTGAGCGACACCGGCAAAGGCATGAATGAGGAACAACGCCACATGGCCTTCAGGCCGTTCTTCACCACCAAGGCTGGCGGGCTCGGCGTCGGGCTGGTGCTGGTCAAGCGGATCATGGAGCGTTTCGGCGGTGCGGTGACCCTCGGCAGCCGCGAAGGCGAGGGTACTTGCGTCCGTCTGTCGTTTAAATTAATCCCCTGAAAACGGGGATGAACTTTCCCCGTTAGCGGGTGTCATGCCCCAGTCGTTTGGCCAGAGTGGCTAAATGATGTTGATAAGCCATTGATTCAACAGGTGTTAATACTTTGGTATAGGGCCGTTTAAAGTCTGGCTAGGTAATTGCAAAACACCATTACCCCCTTCACGACTTCGAGGCGGCTGGTGATGGACAGAAAAGCGCGGCACCCCTGCAAGTGGTTCGGCCTGTTGACCCCACTGAGTATCCTCCTGACGATGACACTGGGCACTTCGCCCTTGTTGCGCGCCAGCCCGATTGACGATGAGCGTCAGCCCGAGCCTTCCGATCCTTCGGCTTACTACGACGAACCGGCTGACGAACCAGCCGCCCTGAACGCCATTTTGACCATGCCCGAGGCCAACGAAGATTCCTTCGATTTGCCCGACGGGGTCAAAGGCAGCCGCGACGAAACGCGTAAGGAAAACGTGCTGCCGCCTGCGGCGCAGACCAGTTTCAACTACCCCACCAATGGCAAGCCGAGCCCGTTGTTCGGCGCCCAGCCGTTCACTCAGCAATTGGTGTTGTTCGAAGAGTTCGGCCCGGAAAAACTCGACCCCACCACACCGGCAGCGCCCTTGGGCTTCCCACCGGCCGCCGTGGGTCCGTTGCCCCAGCAGGACCCGACCAACGCAGCGCGCAGTGCGCCACCGAGCGCGGCACTCGACGCCTTTTTGCGCCAACCAGGGCTGACACCGTTCCCCAGCCAGTACTCCAACGTGGTGGACCGCAACCCTTGGCAGTCGCAGATCGAAGTGTTCCTCAACCGCCATATCGGCTCGTCCGCCGAAGGGCGTCCGCCAGGAAAAGGTTGGTCCCATCAGCGCTGGAACGAGTTCTACCCGCAAGTGGCCTACAAAACCGTGCAAACCGGCGCGCGGCTCAACAGCGGTTGGCGTGACAGCCATCAGATGCACGGTTATGCCGTGGGTGAATTCGGCCCCGGCGGCCTGTATCACAACGTGGCGGGTGTACCGGCCACCGATGGCACCTCTAAAGGCATCGATCCGCGTTTCCACCCGAACATGCCGGTGCAGAACCACAACTCGGTCTGGACCTTCGACGGCACCTTGCCGCCCAAGCTGCTGATGGTGCGTTACGGCCAGCCCGTGATGATGCGCCACTACAACGGCTTACCGATCGATCCGTCGGCCAACATGGGTTTTGGCCTGCACACCATCACAACCCACGAACACAACGGCCACGCACCGGCGGAAAGCGACGGTTATGCCAACGCATTCTTCTTTCCGGGGCAGTACTACGACTATCGCTGGCCGATCCAGTTGGCTGGTTACGACAGCATCAACACCGACGCCCATGACCCGCGCGCCGCGTTCCCTTGCGCACCGGGCGAAACCCTGTGGACCAACGATCTGAGCCCCAGCCGCAAGACTTGCGACCACGGCACCATCAAGATCCGCGGCGACTGGCGCGAAACCATGAGCACCCACTGGTTCCACGACCACATGCTCGATTTCACCGCGCAGAACGTCTACAAGGGCAACGCGGCGATGATGAACTACTACAGCGCCCTGGATCGTGGCAATGAATCGGTGAACGACGGCGTCAACCTGCGTTTCCCCAGCGGCAGTGCCTTGCCGTGGGGTAACCGCGACTACGACGTCAACCTGGTGTTCGCCGACAAGGCCTGGGACGCAAACGGTCAATTGTGGTTCAACCCGTTCAACACCGACGGCTTCCTCGGTGACCAAGTGCTGGTCAACTGGCAGTGGAAACCGGCTCTGGATGTGCGCGCCCGCAGCTATCGATTCCGCATCCTCAATGGCTCGGTGTCGCGCTACTTCAAGCTCGCTATCGTGCGTGAGGTCAAGGGCAGCAGCGGCGAGTTCCAAGGGCCGAAAAACTCGGGAATTTCCTATGCCCGCGTGCCGTTCCACATGATTGCCAACGACGGCAACATCATGGAACACAGCGTGCCGTTCGACGGCACCATGGACCTCGACGCCGATGGCGATAAACAGAACCACAATGCGATCCTGCCCACCCAGGGCATCGCCGAGCGCTTCGACATTGTCGTCAACTTCGCGAAAAACGGCATCAAGCCCGGTGACAAGCTGTTCGTGGTCAACCTGATGGCCCACGACGACGGCAAGGGTCCGAAAGAACCGATCGCCCTGGCCGATGTGCTATCGGAAAAATACCTGGCGGTGATCAAGCAATCGAGTAAAGGACCGCAGTGGGACAAAGGTGACCCGGGCGTAGGCAAAGTCTTGCAGCTCAACGTCAAGGCCTACACCGGTCAGGACCTGGCCATGGACCCTGCAGCGTACGAGCCGGCCAAACCGGGCAAGGCTGAAGGCCTGGTGATGATCCCGCTGAAAATCCATCGCGACAACGCTGCCGACAAAGTGCTGCTGGCCAACGCCCGTCACCGCACCTTCACCTTCGGCCGTTCCGACGGCACCGATGAAGCACCGTGGACGGTCAAGACTGACGGAGGTTTCGGCTTCCACATGGACCCACGGCGCTTGAACACCGCGACCAAACTGGCCAGCGGCCCCACCGATGCCGGCACCGCAGGCTTTGGCACCCTGGAAGTGTGGAACATCAGGCTCGGCGGTAAGGGCTGGAGTCACCCGGTGCATGTGCACTTCGAGGAAGGGATCATCCTCAGTCGCGGCGGCAAGGCGCCACCGGAATGGGAAAAATGGGCGCGCAAGGATGTGTACCGCATCGGTTCGGAAGCCGATGGCCTGGACAACGTCGAGATGGCGATCAACTTCCGCGAATTCGCCGGGACTTATATGGAGCACTGTCACAACACCCAGCATGAGGACAACTCGATGCTGCTGCGCTGGGACATTGAGAAACCCGGGCAATTCCAGTTGATGCCGACCCCGCTGCCAAGCTGGGACGGGGTGCGCTACGTCAACTCGGCCGCGCTGCCAACCTTCCGTACCGGCGACGGCTACGGTCCACAAGTGGCGGTGAAAAAATGAACCGCCGGGGAGCCGACATGGCACCGCACACGCCGCGCTCCCGCGCCCTGGGCATGCACCTGATTCTGGTCCTGGTCACCTGTCTGCTGGTCAGTCAGGTGCTCCTGGCCCACGAAGGAGCACTGTCGCCGACCGAGTCGGCGACACCCTGGGGCGGCGACTATTTCCCCAACACCCTGCTGACCGACCAGGACGGCCGGCAGGTGCGTTTTTTCGATGACCTGATCAAAGGCAAAGTGGTGGTGATCAATTTCATCTTCACTTCCTGCAGCGACTCCTGCCCGCTGGAAACCGCACGCTTGCGCCAAGTGCAAAAGCTGCTCGGGGACCGTGTCGGCCAGGACATTTTCTTCTACTCCATCAGCATCGACCCGCTCAGCGATACGCCTGAGGTGCTGAAGGCCTATGCACAACGCTTCAAGGTCGGGCCGGGCTGGAAGTTCCTGACCGGCGAGTTTGACGACGTCACCGACTTGCGCAAAAAACTCGGGCTGTTTATCGAGGGCGTCGACAACGGTCGCAGCAAGGACCACAACCTGAGCCTGATCGTCGGTAACCAGGGCACAGGCCGTTGGATGAAGGCTTCACCTTTTGAGAACCCTTGGATTCTGGCGGATCAACTGGCCAACACCTTGCAGAACTGGAAACAACCCAGCATCGAGGAAAGTTACGCCAATGCTCCGGAAATTCGCCCGCCGAGCAACGGCGAAGAGCTGTTCCGCACCCGTTGCGCCTCGTGCCACAGCCTCGGGCCGCAAGACGGGCAGGGCATCGGCATGCGCAGCATCGGCCCGGACCTGATCGGCGTGACCCGCCTGCGCGAACCGGCCTGGCTCAACCGCTGGATTCGCGAGCCGGACCGCATGCTTGCAGAGAAAGACCCGGTCGCGCTGGAGCTGTACCAGCGTTTCGACAAGATTTCGATGCCCAATCTGCGCCTGGATGAGCATTCCGCGCAGACGATCATCGACTTCTTGCAGGAAGAAACAGACCGCCAGCAACCGGTGGCGGGGCAGGTGCCCGAGGTGACGCAGATGAACTAGCGGCTAAATAACATCATTGGCCGTCGATCACGATCAATGCCACCTACACTCATCGTGACAACGGCTAAAAAGGCTTCAGGCAAGCAACCAGGACAAACCCATGCATATACCAGAACAACAAAAAGTACCTGCGCCGGCCATGCCGGCAGCAGCGCGCAAGAGCTGGGGCGGTCAGTTCAATCTGCTGCGCTGGTTTTCCCTGGCCAGTTTTTTCATCATCGCCGCCGTGGCGCTGGGCCTGGGCTACATTTCCACGCGGTTCGTGGTCACTGAAAGCATCGAACGCGATGCCTTGCTGACCGCGCAATTTATCCAGGCCATCGGCGATGCCGAACTGCGCCACGCCGGGATCACCCCGAAGCGCACCATGGGCGAGTTGCTGGACCCGCGCCAGGACCTGGCCTATCCCGACGTCGATCCGATGTCCCGGGCTGCGGCGCGCAATGAGTTTCTCGACCATGTGGAGCACTTGCCGGACATTCTGCTGGCCACGGTCTACGCCCTGGACCGCACGATCATCTGGTCGACCAACGCGGAGCTGGTCGGGGTGCGCATCGACGATGACGAGGAGCTGGATGAATCCTTCGAAATGAGGGTGCCGGTGTCCTCCAGCTACCACAAGATCGACGAGGAACGCCCGGAACAGAGGCTGTTGCGCGAGCCGCAATTGCTGTTCATCGAGAACTACATTCCGATGTTCAACGCCGACAAAAGTAAAGTGATCGCCATGGTCGAGATCTACAAGGAACCGGCGGACCTGGTGGAGCGCATTCAGCGCGGTTTCAAGTCGATCTGGATCGCGACCTTACTCGGCGGCGCGGCGATTTACCTGGCGTTGTTCTGGATCGTGCGCCGGGCCGCAACGCTGCTGCAGAGCCAGCAGAAACAACTGATCAGCAACGAAACCTTTGTCGCCCTGGGGGAAATGTCCTCGGCGGTCGCCCACAGTTTACGTAACCCGTTGGCGACCATCCGCTCCAGCGCCGAACTGGCCCAGGACGTCGCGAGCCAGAGCGCCCAGAAGAACATTGGCGACATCATCAATCAGGTCGATCGCATGTCCCGTTGGGTGCGCGAGTTGCTGGTGTCGTTGCGGCCGATGAGCGACGACTCTGAGTCCGTGGACCTGGTGCTGGCCGTCGATGACGCCCTGAGCGCCTTCGACCCGCTGATCAAACGCTCGAATGTCGAGGTGCGTTTCACCCCGCAAAGCTTTCCGCCGGTGGTCAGTCAGCCAGTGCTGCTCACACAGATTCTCAACAGCCTGTTCGCCAATGCTTTGGAAGCCATGCCCAAGGGCGGCGTGCTGAGTGTCGAGATCGAGTCGCCGGCACCGGGGCAGTTGAGCATGACCCTCAGCGATACCGGAAAAGGCATGACCAAACAGCAGCAACAGATGGTCTTCAAGCCGTTTTTTACCACCAAGCAAGGCGGGCTTGGCGTCGGTCTGGCGTTGGTCAAACGAATAATGGAACGCTTCCAGGGCTCGGTCGTACTGACCAGCCAGGAGCAGGAAGGAACCCGCGTTTGTCTCAACTTTAAAGTGGCAACGGGAGGGGAATATGGAGCACAGCATACTGCTGGTCGAGGATGATGAGCTCCTCGCCGAGAATATTCAGACCTACCTGGAGCGCAAAGACTTCGAGGTAACGGTCTGCCACTCGGCCGAGGATGCACTGGAGCAACTGATCACGTTCGTTCCGGACGTGGTGCTGACCGACAACTCGCTACCGGGCATGAGCGGTCACGACCTGATCCAGAAGCTGCGCATCAGCGCGCCGGATCTGAAAGTGATCATGATGACCGGTTATGGCAACGTCGAAGACGCCGTGGTGGCGATGAAAGAGGGCGCGTTCCACTACGTCACCAAACCGGTGGCCCTGCCGGAGCTCAAGCTGCTGCTGGACAAGGCCCTGGCCACCGACCGCATGGAGCGCACGCTGTCGTTCTATCAGGAGCGCGAGGCGCAGAAGTCCGGGGTGCAGGCGTTGATCGGCGAATCGGCACCGATGCACTACCTGAAAAATACCATTGGCCAGTTGCTCGACGCCGAGCGCCGCATGGCCAACACCGACCTGCCGCCGGTGTTGGTGGAAGGCGAAACCGGCACCGGCAAGGAACTGGTGGCCCGGGCGCTGCACTTCGACGGTCCGCGGGCCAAAGGCCCATTTATTGAATTCAACTGCGCGTCGATTCCGTCCAACCTGGTGGAGTCGGAACTGTTCGGCCACGAGAAGGGCGCCTTCACCGACGCCAAGGATCGGCGAGTCGGGCTGGTGGAAGCCGCCGACGGCGGGACGCTGTTTCTCGATGAAGTCGGCGAGATGGACCTGTTGCTGCAAGCCAAATTGCTGAAGCTGCTGGAAGACCGGACCATTCGCCGGGTCGGTTCGGTGAAGGAACGCAAAGTCGATTTGCGGGTGATCAGCGCCACCAATTGCAACCTGGAGCAGATGGTCCAGCAGGGCAAGTTCCGGCGTGACCTGTTCTTCCGCCTGCGGATCATTTCGATCAAGGTCCCGCGCCTGCACGCTCGCGGTGAAGACGTGCTGTTACTGGCCCGACACTTCCTGGCGATCCATGGCAAACGTTATGGCAAACCGCACTTGTATTTCAGCGACCAGGCTGAAGAGTTGCTGCTCAGCTACACCTGGCCGGGCAATGTGCGCGAATTGCGCAACATGCTTGAGCAAACCGTGTTGCTGGCCCAGAGCGACACCATCGCCGCCCACCAATTGAACGTCTGCCTGAGTCTGGTGGACGAGCCGCTGGTGTTGCAGGAGCCGCAGTACAGCGAACCCCGGCCCACCTATAACGGCGCTGAATCGATGAACCTGCCGGAAGTGGAGCGGGACATGGTGCGCAAGATGCTCGACAAGACCGACTGGAACGTCACCAAATCTGCGCGTCTGCTGGGCCTGAGCCGCGACATGCTGCGTTACCGGATCGAAAAACTCGGCCTTGCACGGCCGGACAAGCGTCAGTGGTAGGTGCATCGATTGACTGATGGTCGGTAGTTTGTCAGAGGACGACGAGGGGTAGGCGGGCTCTGTGGAAAATCCATAAAGGCTGTGCCTTACTGATTTTTCCCTTTGATGGAGTGACGGGCATGCGGCGTAGAGGCGCGCAGTTCTGGCTCTGGAGTAACAGCCAATTACACGGCCGAAGCCACGATGAGGTGTTGCCCGACGGTACGCAGATCGAGGTACAGGCGCGGTTCAATCGTGAGCGTGTGACCCAGGTATTCATCGGCGTGTATGCCTGCGATGGGGCGCCGCTGGCGGAAGAATTTTATGACCGTGAGGGGCATCCCTCGTTGGCGAAAGCCCTGGCCTGGGGATGCTCACGCGCCCAGGCGATCCTCACCACCGTGTCCGAATTCCGCGCGCCCCATCGCATTCAACTGACGGTCGGGGTGGTGGTGGATGATCCTTGTGAAGTGGCCTTGCGGCACATGGAAATGTCCGCGGACGAAAGCCTTCGGCTCAAGCGCCGGGATGCCTGGGACGAGTACCTGAGTGCCAAGCAAGCCGTGCTGGACATGATGCGCTCCACCAAGGTGGACAGCGAGATCTGGGAAACCCAGAAACGTCGCCTGCGCAACGCCATCGATCGCCGGGCGGCGTTGCGTCATACCTGGCCCTGCGACTGACGCTCAAGGCATCGCCTGCTCCTGGCGGGTGAGGCAGGCCAGCAGGCACGAGGGGTCGAGCACCTCGTCGTTGACGTAGATCCCGCGCTCCGGGTCGTAGGAGCGGATAAACACCCGCACGTTGGCATCCGCCACGGTGGGCAGTTGCGAATCGTAGAACACATGCTCACTGGCGATCGGGATGAAGTCCTGAGGCGCGCTCGGGATGTATGCACGCGGCGGCACTGAGCTCAATGTCGGCGGCGCCGGATGCGCGAAGGGCTGGTTGGGTCCGTAGTAGATCAATGCACTGCTGGAGCTGTCGGTCTGCATGGGACTGTCGTCCGCGTGCACCGTGCTGGCGGCAGTGAGAAGGGCGATGAAGCACAGCGTCAGATCGGTCTGTTTCATGGCGACACCTGCGAACCCGGTTATTCCCGCATTTCCCCAAGGCTTTTAACTATAGCTGCCATGCGGCCACGCGTTCGCGACGGGTCGATTACAAGATCACAACAAAGCCCCGATGTGGTTTCTCCAGACGCTGAACTAGACTCGTGCCGGTCAATAAAAACGAGATCTGGAGTGCGCAATGGACATGCCGACCAAACAACAAGCCGTCGCCAGCAACCGCGAGGCGTGGAATGACTCCGCAAGGCACCACAAAGACAATCCCGAATGGCAGGCCGTGCTCAACGCCGTCAGCCAGGCCGATTTCTGCTGCATCGATGACACGCTGCGCGGCGTGCTGGAACAGGTAGGCGTCGACGGCAAGGACGTGGTGCAACTGGGCTGCAACAACGGCCGTGAAAGCCTCTCGCTGTTTGCCCTGGGCGCGCGGCGGGTGGTAGGGGTCGATCAATCCGCAGCGTTTCTCGAACAGGCCCGGGAACTGACGGGGCGCTCGCCCTTTGATGCTGAGTTTATCGAGGCTGATATTCATCATCTGCCGACGGAGCTGCACAACCGTTTCGACGTGGCGCTGATCACCATTGGCGTCCTGAACTGGATGCCGGACATCGTCGAGTTCTTCCGCCACGTCGCGCAAACCCTCAAGCCTGGCGGGGCGGTGGTGATCTACGAAACCCACCCGTTCCTGGAAATGCTCGACCCCGAAGCCGCTGACCCTTATCGCCTGGACAGCTCGTACTTTCGTAGCGAGCCGTTCGTGCAACACCAGCCGATCGTCTACGAAGGCAAAGTCGAACAACCGGCCGCCGCGTCTTACTGGTTCGTCCACACCCTCGGCGCCATCTTCACCGGCGCCATCGACGCCGGCCTGCAGATCAGCCACTTCAAGGAATACCCGCATTCCAACCGCGAAGAGCTGTATGACCGGTATGAAAAACAGGTGGCGCAGTTGCCGTTGTGTTTTACGTGGGTGGCGGTGAGGCGAGGAATCTAGCGCAGGAGAAATTTTCAGAGATTCGAATGATTGATGGTGTGACCTGGTTGCGCATAGAGATCAATACCGAGGGCGTGAATAACCTTTAGCACCGTATCAAAACGTGGTTTTGCACCCGGCGCGAAGGCCTTGTAGAGGCTTTCGCGCCCCATCCCGGAATCTTTGGCGATTTGTGTCATGCCACGGGCTTTTACCACGTAGCCGATAGCGCGGAGAAACTCTTCGTTGTCGCCCTCTGCCAGTACCTGGGAGAGGTATTCGCTGATGGCCTCATCACTGTCGAGCAGTGCTGCCATGTCGAATGTCGTCAAAGTTTGGCTCATGGTTAAACCTCCTTTGCCATTTTTTTTGCACGCCGGATATCAGAGCTTTGCGAGGATTTGTCGCCGCCGGCCAATAATACGATGACCACGCTGTTTCGCATGGTGAAGTAGATTCGATAGCCTGCACCAACGTCCACGCGCATTTCGGAAACACCATCACCCACTGGCTTGATGTCGCCTAGATTACCCGCAGAGGCACGATCAATGCGACGAGCGATGGCGAACTTTGTCCGTAAGTCGCGAACGGATGTGTGCCATGTCGAGAAAGTATGGGTTTGTTGAATAAGATAGTTCATTGCTGGACTGTATCTATATGGATACGGTCGAGCAGTCAGGCTTTTCTTGGGTTAAGGCTGTTTTCTTCCCACAAGGGTGTGGGAAAACGACACCCTCGTGAGACAAGCCCGCTTTCAGAGTGGTTTTGTGTCGTTCACATAATCAGTGTCCAGCCCCAATCCCCTTGCTCGCGATGGCGGCCTAACAGCCAGTTGCAATGAAGCGAATGTACTCAATCCCACTGTAGGTGCTGCCGAAGGCTGCGATCTTTTGGCTGCATCGAGTCGGTCACAGAATCAAGATCAAAAGATCGCAGCCTTCGGCAGCTCCTACAAGGGATTCGGTCCAGGCACAGATTTTGTGAACAACACAAAACCAATGTAGGAGCAGAGCTTGCTCGCGAAGGCAATCTCGAGGCCGCCTTCGCGGGCAAGCCTCGCTCCTACAAATTGGTGAACAACACAAACCACTGTGGGAGCGAGCCTGCTCGCGAAGGCGGCCTCACAGTAAACGGCAATGAAGCGGATGTACTCAGTCCCCCTGTAGGAGCTGCCGAAGGCTGCGATCTTTTGGCTGCATTGAGTCGATCACCAGCTCAAGATCAAAAGATCGCAGCCTTCGGCAGCTCCTACAAGGGATCCGGTCCAGGCACAGATTTTGTGAACGACACAAAACCAATGTAGGAGCAGAGCTTGCTCGCGATGGCAATCTCGAGGCCGCCTTCGCGGGCAAGCCTCGCTCCTACAAATTTGTGAACAACACAAACCAATGTGGGAGCGAGCCTGCTCGCGAAGGCGGCCTCACAGCAAACGGCAATGAAGCGGATGTACTCAGTCCCCCTGTAGGAGCTGCCGAAGGCTGCGATCTTTTGGCTGCACCGAGTCGATCACAGAATCAAGATCAAAAGATCGCAGCCTTCGGCAGCTACAGGGGGTCTGTACATCCGTTTTTTTCAGGCTTCTGCTGTGGCGCCTGCGACCACTGGCCGACTCGGTTTGCTCAGTGGATCGAGGCGCGAGCCTTGGTAGCGGGTTTCGCGGTACAAGCGCCAGCGACCGCCAAACAGGCCATAGACGTGAGTCACGCGGCCCTGTTCGTGATAACCCGTGCGGATGTGCAGTTTCAGCGCCGGGATGTTGTGGGTTTCGCAGACATCCACCACTTTGTTGCAACCCTGGGCCTGCATCGCTTCCCACAGGTTGACCTGCACGTCCACCGACAGGCTGGTGCCGAAATAGGCGCGGGTCAATTCGCCGCCGAACTCGAAGAACTCACCTGGTTTCACCGGGAACCAGCAGCCGTAATAGTGGCGATCGTGGTAATCCCGGGTGCTGCCCCAGATGAAGGCGACGGCGTGGCCTTCGTCATCGAGGTACATGTGCCCGGTGTGGCCTTCGGCAGCGAGTTCGGCCATGGTCTCGACGCGGTCACCGAAGTGTTTGGCAAAGGCTGTGGCGTTTTGTTCGGTAATGGTTACCAGGCGCAAGCCGGAATAGGGGCGCAGTTTGTGCGGCGGCACCGAGCTGACCAGGTCGCGCTCCATCCATAGCAACTCCCAGTGGAAGAACACGTAGCGTTTCCAAAATGCCTGGAAGAGGTTGACCAGACCTTTTTGCCTGATGCGTTCGCGCAGTTTTTCGATAACGTTCATGACGCTCTCCTTAGCCATAGCCAGGGTGTTGTGGGAGAAGCTTTTGATGGGTATAGATCAAGGTTGCAAGTTCATGTCAAAGCGCCAGCTTTGAATGTGTTGCAATGTGTGTAACTCATTCCAGCGCTGCTGTACCGGCCTGGAAATCCCTGCTGACAACGGCATAAGACACCCGCTCAACACCCGCAAGGCGCCGCTCTAGCACCTGCGTCAACGACTCGCCGGGGTTGAGATAGGCATCGCCAAAATCCGCCCCTAGCTGGTTCGGATGGGCGACTATTTCCAGCAGACCGTCGGTCGGCACAGGGGCGTTTCGCAGGTCCACCGGCGTGCAAACGTAGTCCGCCGTCGCCCCGGCCAGAGTGTGCAGACGCCGATTGAGCAAACCCTTGAACACGCGTTTAGGCAGGCTCAGGTTTTGCCCCAGGTTTCGCGCCAGCCGCACGGCCACCCCTTGACGCGCGGCGAAGCGCGCGACGATTTCGCCGATGGGCCAGATGTTGTGCACGTGCTGGTGGGAATCGATGTGGCTGGGGCGCACGCCGTTGTCAAGGCAGCGTTGCCATTGTGCCTCCAGCTCATCCATCACTGCTTCGCGATCCAGGCGATTGAGCCAGAGGGTGTGGCGGGGCAGGTTGAGGTCGAATCCGCCCTGGCTGTCACAGAACGTCGGGCGCCCGAGAATGCCCTGGCTCAACGGCCGGCCGTAGGTGAGGTTGAAGTGCAGGCCGATCCGTCCTTCAAGCAACGGATGCTGGGCCATCAGGCAGGCCGCTTCGAACGCCGGCATGTTCGCCATGGCCGTGGCGGAGCTGATGACCCCGGCCTGGAAAGCCCCAAGGATCACCGCGTTTTCGCACGGGCTGAGGCCAAAATCGTCAGCGTTGACTATGACTTGGTGAGGCATGTTCGCCCTCCATGGTTTTTTCAGTGGGCGCCGGGCTTTTGCTCTCCGGCGCGGGCGCCGTCACAACAGCCGCTGCGGCCCGTTTCGCCCGCCATTTTTGCAAGGCCGGTTTCAGCCGTTGCCAGCCCCGCAACGCCAACCCCAACACCAGGCCACCGGGCCGCCAGGAATAGAAACTCCAGCGCCAGTGTTCCAGTTGCCCGGTCATGCGCTCGTGGAGTTGATGACTGGAGTTATCCAGGCTGACCCGCGAGGCATCGATCCAGCGCCAGTTGTCGTCCAGGCCCCAGCGAATCCACTCTTCGAGCAGCACTCGGCCGCTGCCCAGATCGGCGTATTGCGGCAGGAACGCCAGGTTGTAATCGTACAGCCGACCCTGTTCCAGTAAGCCGAGGCGATAGCTGATGCAGCGGCCGTCCAGTTCCAGCACCACCACCCGCACCAGGCCGCGAGCGGCGAGGGCGGTGAAGGCGCGGTCCATCCATTGTCGATGGCGTTCGTCGACGAAAATGCCGACGCCTTCATCGCCTTTCCAGCTCACCGCTTCGACTTCGCTGATGGCCTGCAACAGCGGACCCATGGTCGTAGCGTCCGGGGTAATGCGCCGCACCTCGGCACCACACGCGGCGATGCGTTTGCGCGCGCGGCGCAGTTTGTAGCGCGGATCGCCCGAGACTTCCTGGCGGTCCGCTTCGCTGATCAGGTGCACCGGCGCCTTGCAACTGAGGCGCCGTTCACCGGTGGAACTGTGAGCCATCCACACCGTCAGGGCACTTTCTTCGCCCGTGGGTTCGGACAGCTCGTTGAGTTGCAGCAACGCGTGGGGCACGCGACGGCGGATCACGATCAGCGCCTTGCGGATGCTCTCGGCATCAAGGCAGGCGAGCAGCGCCAGGCGATCGGTCAGCGGATAGCCGAGGTGATGCAACACCCGGAATGGCAACCCGCCAAAACGTTCACGCGACGCCACCAATGGCAAGCACATCGCCAGTTCGTCTCCCAGCCAGCCGAGCAGCACGTGCAAGCGCTCGCCGTCCTTGAGCGCTTGTTCCGCGGCACCCAGCCAGGCCAGGGTGTTGAACGGTGTGTGGTCCGTCACTCGCAGGCGCAGTGCTTCATAAGCCACTGCCGGAAAGTCCGGGGCACACAGCGAAGTGCGCCATTCGAATCGCGTCGCCATCAGGTCAGGTCGCCTCTGCTGCAACAGGGGCCGGCGTCGGTTTGCGCAAGGCATCCAGACGTGAGCCGCTGTAACGGGTTTCGCGGTAGAAGCGCCAGCGGCCAAACAGCTCGTAGACGTTCATGATCCGCCCTTGCTCCTTGTAACCCATGCGAATGTGCAGCTTGAGCGCCGGGATATTGTGGAACTCACAGACATCCACCACTTTGTTGCAGCCCTGATCGGCCATGGCTTTCCACAGGTTCAGTTGGAAATCCACCGACAGCGTGGTGCCCCAGTAGGCGCGGATCTGTTCACCGCCGAATTCGAAGAACTCGCCGGGTTTGACCGGGAACCAGCAGCCGTAATAGTGCCGGTCGTGGTAATTGCCGTTGCTGCCCCAGATGAAGGCCACGGCGTCGCCGTCTTCATTGAGGTACATGTGCCCGGTATGCCCTTCGTTCGCCAGTTCGGCCATGGTGCCCACGCGATCGCCGAAGTGTTTGCCAAAGGCCACCGCGTTCTGCGCGGTGATGGTTTCCAGGCGCAGCGGGTTGTAGGGCCGCAATTTATGCGGTGCTATCGGGGTGAACAGATCGCGCTCCATCCAGATCAGTTCCTGGTGGGCAAACACGTAGTGCTTCCATGCCTTGTTGAAGGTGGCCCGCAGGCCTTTTTGTTTAATGTGTTCGCTGAGTTTCTGAAAAATACTCATGTTCTTGACTCCTGAGCTTCAGCTGGGAGAACACATTCTGTGGCGAGGGGGCTTGCCCCCGTTCGGCTGCGCAGCAGTCGTAAACCGGTTCATTCGATGTACCTGATACATCGCGGTTGCAGGTTTTGGGGCTGCTTCGCAACCCAACGGGGGCAAGCCCCCTCGCCACAAATTCGGTGTTCGCTGTAGCTATCTCTTAACGGGTCGAAATAAGGGTTCATGACGCGATCCAGCTCAGGGCGAACAGGGTTTCCCCTGGCAAATCGAAGCTGACGCGACCGTCCTGGCAGCGAAAGGGCGCGTCGCGGCTGCGGTTGTCGGCGCCGAAGTAGCGCAATGAGCCTTTGGCCAACGGGCAGTTCGCCCCGGCCAGGTCGATACGTTGCAAGCGCGTGCCTTTGTTGACGCCCAGCAGGCCCCGTTGCAGGTCAGTGGACATGGCCAGCACGTCGACCTCGAAGGCGTCGTTCTCCAGAAGCATCACGTTGTGCAGCCAATGCTGCTGGATGAACTGCTGGGCCATGCCCACGGGCTTGAGCTCGAAATGATCGTCGTCCAGGACCTTGAACATACCCTTGGGGTAGTTCGGTTTTTCGTCGTCGGCCTGGAACCAGTTGAGCATCTCCAGCAAGCCGTCCTGGGCCGAGTTGATCGCCACCGAGGCCCACCACAGCGAGGCGAAATGGGTTTCCTGATCGTAGGGGCTCAGGCTTGAGCCGCTGGACATGTTGGTCTGGTCCAGCAGCAATGCCTTGCGCGGCCGGCCGTTGGCGTCCAGCCCGACGAGGTCGGCGGCGCGCCGCACGCTGTCGCGGTAGACCCGGGTAGCCAGCAGGTCGCGGATCATCCATTCGTGCCACGCCAAGGCGTCGATCTGATCACCGGATTCCGCCAGCAGGCGCCGTGCCCAGTCGATACCGCGCTTGTTCGCCGCGTTGTCGTCGAACGGGCCGTTGACCAGCCGCGAGCTGGCGGGCATGGCGATGCGCACGCCGGCGCGGGCGTTGGCCGGGTTGCTGCGTACTTGCCGGGCCATGCTGTTGAAGAGGCTTTGGTAGTTGGCGTAATCGGGGTAGTTGAGATTCGGCTCGTCCGCGAAACCGATGTAGTGAGTACCTTTGCCGCCGAGGGCGCGGGTGCTGGCGAGCCAGGCCTCGAGGCCGCTGTTGCTCATGGTGTCGGCGCGCAGATCATGCTGGCGTTGGCTGCCGGCCAGCAACGTGATGTCCTGGGTGATGCCGAAACGGTCCTGGTACAACTGACGGAATGCGTCTTCGTAGTGCGGCCTTTTCGCCGTGATATCGACAAAACTGTAGTAACTGGCCGCCCGCGCCCCGAGCGCATCGAGCACCGCAAAACTGGAGGGCGGCGGCATCACGTAGGGCAGGGCGACGCCCAGGTTCGGGGTCGGGCCGAGCACGTCGTTGTGCAGCGTCAGGCGGGTCTGGCCATCGTCCTCGCGCAGCGGCTTGAGTTGCTGCGGCGTCTGCGCGAACAGGTTGGCGGTACCGTCGAGCCAGAACGCTACCTTGCCGCTGCCGCGCAGGCGCAGGCGCCAGACTTGTTCACTGTCGCTCACCGGCAGTGCGACTTGATCGAATTGCCAATAGGCGCGATAGGGTTTGAGCGCCAGTACCCGTTGTTGGTTGTCGCCCACACGCGTGGCTTGAAGGGCACCGACGCCACCGTGAAACTTGCCGGCCAGCACCGCGTGTTCGCCCGGCGCCACTTTGAAAAGCAACTCATCGCCGTCCCGGGCTTCAGCGCTGAAATGCACCTTGGCCGGGGCGAACAGGGCCACGGTGTGTTCGTCGTGCTCCACCGTGTAGCGGCGGAAGCTGTAGCCCGGAATCTCCAGACGATAACTCGCGGCGCCCGGCGCCAACGGCCAGCTCTGGGTGCCCCGGGGTTCACTGGCGGCGATCAGGCGTTCGCCCGACAGTTTGCCTTGGCCATCGACCAGGTAAATGTGTTCTTCGTTGGCATCTGCCTGCCACGCCGGGGCCCAGCGCACGGTCACGGTGTCAGGGCGATCCGTTTGCAGGTACAGGCTGCCGTCGCGAATGTCGGCCCAACGCATCGACGCCGCCTGAGCTTCGAGCACGAGGCCCAATCCCAACAGCAGCGCCAGGCGTTTCATGCCGACTTCCTCTGCAACATCAGCAGCATCGGTGCGACGTCGCTGGGCAGGATGATCAGGGTCTGCCAGACCGGCACGCCGCTCAACCGGCAATACAACACCAGCAGTGCGATGGTCACCGCCAGGTAGGCAATAGACGAGGCCGCCGCGGCGCCGACGATGCCGTAAGTCGGGATCAACAACACATTCAGCGCCAGATTGAGTACGGCACTCATGCCCATCATCAGTGAGATCGTGCCGGGGCGATTCTTGCCCAGCAGGTCCAGGCGCAGGATGCTCGCGTAGCACAGGCCGAACAGCCCCGGCAGCAAGGCGAGTAGGGCGGGGTAGGCTGGTTGATAGGCGGCGCCGAACAGCGTGACGATCAGCCATTCGCCGATCACCGCCATGGTCAGGCAGGCGCCGAGCATCACTGTGGCGGTCAGGCGCAGGGCCAGCGGCGTGACTTTGTCGATGCCCTCTTCCTGTTGCAGCAGGCGTTTCATCAGCGGCGTGGTCACCGCTTCCGGGACGATCAGCAGCAACTCGGCGGCGGCGCTGGCCATGGCGTAATGACCGAGCGCGGTGCTGCCGAGCAGGGCGCCGATAAACAGATAATCGGAACGCAGGATTACTTGCTGGAACAACAGATCGGGATGGCTGCGGGCGCTGTAGCGCAGCAGTTCATTTTGACTGGCGCGGTCCCACTGCAGGATCAGCGGTTGATTGCGCTTGAGCCAGACCCAACCGGCCAGCACGACAAGGCTGATACCCGCCAACCAACTGATCAGCGCCGCTTCGAGGGCGGCGGTTTTCCACATCCAGAACAGCGCCAAAAACAACAGCAGCGGCGCCAGGGATTCCACCAACCGCAAGGCATTGAAAGCGACGATGCCGCCGGATGCGTTGTGCAAGGTCAACAAACCACTTTTGAGCACCGTCAGCGGCACCGCCAGCAGCAACAGCCAGGCGAGCAAACCCAGTTGCGTGGTGATGTCCAGTTCGCTACCGAATTCCCGGGTCAACGCCACCACCACCAACGTCAGCAGCAGCGCCAGCAGACAGCCGAATACCAGCACCTGGCTCAGCAGCAAACCCATCGGCCGCTGCTTGGCCGCTTGATAACCCACCGCCGAATTCAAGCCACCGCTGGTGGCGGCGCTGATCAGGTCGGGCAGGGTGCTGAGCAGCGCAAACAAACCGCGTTCGCTCGGCCCGAGAATCCGCGCCAGCAACACGTTGCGCAGCAAACGCAGGCCGATCATCGCCAGTTTGGTGCCCATGCTCAGGGCCAGGTGCTTGAGGTAACGGCTGCGGCTCATGGCCGTGCTCCGCGGAAGATGCGCCACGACAGTAACTCCGGATTACGCGCCGTGCGCTGGCTGACGCCGAAGCGCGGCAAGGCCAAAGGCTCGCCACCGCCGCGATAAATCCCGGTGCCGGTGCCCAGGGCGAACGGGAATTCATGGGCGGCCACTTGTTGGCGAACGCGCGCATCGTGGTCGCCGTTGGGGTAGCAGTAGACCGGCAGCGGTCGGTTGCAGCCATTCAACAGCGCATCGCGGCTGCGGCTCAATTCTTCGTGCAAGCGTTGATCGTCGAGGCCGGTGAGGATTGCGTGACTGGCGCCGTGAGGGCCGAAGCGCACCAGCCCGCAGGCTTCCAGCGAGCGCACTTGCTGCCAGTCCAGGGCCTGGGGCAACGACTCTTCGGGGCATTCGTCGGTCAACCGGTGCAAGTCGTCCGGTGCCAGGGTTTTCAGGCTTTGCAGGTAGTGCAGCAAGGTCAGGCTGCGGCGCTGCACGTCCAGGTCATCCATCAGCACCGGCAAGGGACGGCCGACTTGCTGCAGGCATTCGATCAGGTGCATCCGGGCTTTTTCACCGTGGCTGCCCCACAGGGTTTCGCCGAGGCTTTCCCACCAGAAGCGCTGACGGCTGCCGATGAAATCGGTGGAGAGAAATATGCTTGCCGGCACCTGATATTGCCTGAGCAACGGGAAGGCATTCACCGCGTTGTCGCGCCAGCCGTCATCGAAGGTGAGGGTAACTTTCGGCCGTTCCGAGCGCTGGGTGCCGGGGTGCAGGATGTCCATCAACGGCACGCAGTCGAAGTGTTTTTTCAGCCAGACCAGCAAGTGCTCGAACGCCTTGGGCCCGACGCACAGTTCATTGCGATGGGGCAGGTCGGCGGCGCGGTCGTTGGCCAGCACCCGGTGCAGCATCAGAATCACCCCGGCGCCGTGCAATTGACGGCGGCCCAGAGGGGAGTTCAGGTACAACCAGCCGCTGGCACGTTTGATACTGGTCTTGATCGGCATGTCAGGCACTCATCGAGTCTGGTCGGGGTTCCATTGGTTGTAGCTGTGCCCGCGCAAGAACTGCCACAGGCCGACGCTCATGCCGGCCAGGGTCACCAGCACGAACGCGGCGAGGCGAAACGGCTTGGGCAAGCGGTGATGCACGTCCAGCAGGCCGGCCACGGCGAAGGCATAGCCGAGCAACTGGGCGGCCAGGGTCAGGCGGTAGAAACCATGCTCATCGAGCAGCCAGAGGTTGGCCACTAGCAAGGGCAGCAACAGTACCGGCGCCAGCCGGCGGATCAGTTTGTGGCTGATCAACGCGATGGCGTACAGGCCATGGCGCAGCGGGTTGAGCAGCTCACGCCGGGCCGCCAGGCTGATCAAGCCACCGACGGTGACGCGCTGTCGGCGGCTGAACTGTCGATCGGCCTCGTCCACGCCTTGATCGAGCACCTTGGCGTCGTCGACATAGACGACGCGCTTGCCCGCGACCGGCGCGCAGGTGTTGATAAAGAAATCGTCGTTGACCAGGGCTGGAATCGGTTGGTACAGCTCGCGGCGTAACGCCTGCAGGGCTCCGTCGGCCGAGACCGTGCAGCCGGTGCGGCTTTCCACCCGGCGCAGCCAGGCTTCATAGTGGCGGTACAGACTTTCGCCCACGCTCAGGCCCTTGCCGGGGACGGGGATGTTCATGTTGCCGACGGTGCCACCGACCTGCGGGTCGGCAAACGGCGCCAGCAGCCGCTGCAAGGTTGCGTCGATCCAGTGAACATCGGCATCGGTAAACACCAGGATATCGCCTGTGCAGTGGCTGACAGCGGCGTTGAGCACACTGTTCTTGCCTTGGCGTGGCAGGTCGTACACTTCGATGCGTGGGTCGTCGAAGCTGCGCGCCAGGGCCACGGTCTGATCGGTTGAGCCGTCGCTGGCGACGATGATCTGCAAGCTGGCGGCGTGATAGTCCTGAGCCAGCAAATTGCGCAGTTTATTCTCGATATTGCGTTGCTCGTTATGCGCGGCAACCACCACGCTGACCCGTTGCGCAGGCAAGGGAGCGGGCCTGTGTCGAGGAAAAAACGGTCCAGCGATCGCCAGCAGCAGCGGGTAACCCAGGTAGGCGTACACCGGCAACAACAGGCACAACCAGAAAATGAATTCAGCCACGGGCGGGCCTCCTGGCATTCCTATGAAACAGGCTGAGAATAAGCGCGGCGCCGGCCAGGTGCAGGCGCACCCAATGCAGGCCCCAGAGTTGCATCGTGAGGCGGACATCACGGTGTTTCAGGCTTTGACGCAGACTCAGGACCAGCCCCGGTAACAAGGTGATCATCACCATCACTGCCGCATGGTGCGGGAAACCATTCAACAGTGCGGAGATCGCCAGGAAATCCAGCAACCAGACGACCAGTGACAGCAACGGAAACCGTAGCAGTCGCAGGCTGTATCCGTGGGTGCGGAGCAATTGCAGATGACTGCCCTGGCGCCACATTTCCTTGCCCATCCACTCGCGCCAGCTGCTCTCATAACCCCAATGCAGGGCGACGCTTTCATTGACTGCCAGCACGCGCGCGCCGGCTTCGTGCAGGCGCATGGTGAAATCCTTGTCCTCGCCGGTGCGCAGGGTTTCTTCAAAGCCACCGACCTGGTCGAACCAGGACCGGCGCATAAGCAAGTTGGAGGTGGGCAGCCATTGCACCGGGTTCAGGGTGGGGCTGGTCGGGCGCAGTGTGCGGCGTTGCCAGGCATCGGCATACCACGGCGCTTGGGCTGGCGTGTGCAGGTCCAGGCCGAACACTTCACCCTGGCCTTCGGCCTCGTGTTTGAGCAGCAGAGTCAGCCAGTGTTCGGGCATCTCGATGTCGGCATCGATGAAGGCCAGCCATTCACCGGTGGCGATGGCTGTACCGCGATTGCGCAGTGCACCGATCAGCAAACCGGGCAGCACCAATACCTGTGCACCGAACTGCCGGGCAATCTGCGGGCCCCGATCACTGGAGCCGTTATCGACCACAATCAGCTCGCACTCCAGGTCCACGGCATCGGCGGCCTTTTGTGCGGCGAGCAAAGTCCGGCCGATGTGCCGGGCTTCATTGAACATCGGGATAACAATGCTGATCCGTTTCATGCCCTGGCCTCCAGCAATGGGGCTTCTTCCGCTTTCAGGCGCAGCACGCTGGTGAGGGCCAGCATGATCCACACGTACTTCTGGTTCGGTGCGCTGAGGAACATCAAAAACAGCGTCAGCGATAGAAAACTGATGCTCAGGTGCGTCAGCAAATCAGCCTGCTCGCGGTTGTTTCGCTGCAGCCAGGCGCGGCGGGCGCGAATCAGGTTGTACAGGCCGAGGGCGAGCATGCCGACGAACAACAGGCCGGCGGGAATCCCCAGTTCGCTGAAGATTTCCAGGTAGGTGTTGTGGGCGCGGCGGTAGAGGTCACCGACCTTGCGGTTGGCCGAAAATACCTTGGCATAACCGGTGGTGGCGTAGTGCATCGGGAAGGTCCCGGGACCGGTTCCCAGTAATGGGTTCTCGCGGATCATCTGGCTGCCGACCACGATGTACGAAGCGCGGCGACCTAGGGATTCGTCCTGGCTCTTGGCGCCAGCGCTCAAGATACTCAAGGTCTGGATGCGCGCGACGTAACCGGGCGGCATCGCGTAAATGGCCAGCGGAATCACGATCACCATGCCGAGCATGGCAAACCCCAAATGCCGCGGACGGATGCGTTTGAGCTCCACGCGGTAGTGCCAGGCGCCAATCGCCATACTGAGAAACAGCACCACCAGCCCTGAACGGGATTCGGTCTTTGTCATGCCGCCCAGCAGCAAAACGAAGCAACCACCCCAAAACAATCGGTGCAGCAGGTTCGGACTGCGGATCACCAGCAGCAAACCGAGCGGCACGGCGAAGGCGATCAGCATGGCAAAGGCGTTCGGGTCTTCCAGCAGGCCGGTGGCGCGGCCCTGGTCCTGATACTTGCTGGAGAACATCGCCAATACGCAGGTCATCGCGACACTGAGCGTCACCAGTTTGGCGAACAGGTCCAGGTTCAAGTCGCGGCCGATCAGCAGCGCGATCACAAACAGAATCAGGCCGACGCTCAGTTCCCGCAGATGCCCCAATGACATGCCCATGTCATCGGTGTTGAGCAGGCTCAGCAGGTACAACAGCATGAACCAGACCAGGTAGCGCCAAATGTTACTGCGCAGCCGTTCGGACGGAAGCTGATGAATGGCCAGTTGCAGCAACAGGATCAGCACCAGTGACAGGCCGAGAAACTTGGAGCCGGAAAACGCGCTGTCCTTGAAGAGACCTTCAAATGGCAACAGCGCGACAATGCCGAGCAGGCCCCACGTGGGTTTGCGATACAGCACCGCGATGCCCACCAGGCCGATGACCGCCCCCGGTGCCAGAAACGGATAAGGGCTGGCCAGCAAACCGAGGCAGACCAGGCCGAGCAGACTGATGATCGAGAGCGGAAAGATCACGCGCGTGCCTCCCGTGCAGTACGGATATAAAGCTGCGACCAGCGTTCGGCCAGGGCCTTGAGGTCGTAGCGATCCAGTTGCGTACGTTTTGCGTTGTCACTCAGTTCACGGGCCAGGGCCGGTTCGCTCAGCAAGGTGCTGATCTGTTGGGCGAGGGCGACGCTGTCGGTCGGTGCGGCGAGCAAGCCGTTGTGTCGCTCTTCCAGCACATCGGGAATCCCGCCGACACCGAACGCCACCACCGGCACACCGGCCTGCATCGCTTCGAGCAAAATCATTGGCGTGCCTTCGGTACGCGAGCTGATCACCAGCGCATCAAGTCGGCGCCACCACGGGCCCATGGCGGTCTGGTAACCGGGCAGGGTGATGCGTTCCTGCAACCCGGCGGCGTTGATTCGTGCCAGTAACGTGTCCTGTTCCGGACCGTCGCCGAGCATCACGGCGTCCAGTTGCGGGTACTGCCGGCACAGCGGAATCAGTGCATCGAGAAACAGGTCCGGGCCTTTTTCACTGCTTAGCCGCCCGACGTAACCGGCCAGCCAACGCTGGCGATCGACGCGGTGCGGCAGCAGGCCTTTGGCCGCCGGCAATCCATTGGGGATCACTTGCAATTTTTCCGACCGGACACTGGCCTGGCGACACAACGTGGCGATGCTTTCCGCGACGCAGACCACGCGATTTACCGACGCGGTGCGGCACAGTTGCAGGCTCAGCCAGGTGTAGAACTTTTGCTTGCGGCTGCGCGGCGTGAAACCGTGCTGGGTAATCACCAGTGGCAAGCGCAACAGCGTCGCGCCGACCCAGCCAAACACCAGGCCTTTGAAGTTATGCGCATTGATCAGCGGCTGTTCCGTGCGCCGCTGACGCAAATGCCCCAACAACGCCCCCAGACCCGCGCACCCCTGGCAATCCACCCCGGCCTCGCGAAACCGTTCGATCAGGACGGGCGGCGCATTGAGAAACAGCACCTGGTGCTGCCCCGGCGTCGCCAGGCAATGGTCCAGCAGCATCCGCTCAGCCCCATAGAAGCCGCCGCTGCTGAGCAAATGAATGATCGGCAGGTCGCTGGAAGGGGTGAGCGGCGCGTTCAATTGCGCACCCAATGCACAAAGCTTGGCACGGTCCAGTTCCGGTGCGGATTGGTCGGCACTATGTTCTGTTCGTTGATCACCAGCAGCACCGGCAGGCCCAGTTCGTGGGTGATTTGCGCAGGGTGCTTGAAGCGATGATCGAAGAACTCACGCACGTAGACCAGGGCAATCGCCAGCAGCAAACCGGTGAACAAACCGAACGGAATGATCAGGAACGGCTTGGGAAACGCCGGGGCGGTCGGTTCAAACGGCGGGCTGAGCACCCGGGCGTTCGACAGGTCGTTGTCCAGCGAGCGGGACGAACTGCTTTCGGCAAAGCGTTGGGCGTAGGTACCGAACGCCGCGTGCAGGGCGTTGATCTCGGTGTCCATCTGCCGCAGCTTGCTCTGGGTTTCCTGCAACTGGTGGATGCGGTTCTTGAAGTCGGCGATGCGCGCGGTTTTCTGGGCGATCACCGAGCTGACAATCGCCAGGTCGCTGGTACGTTCCTGAATCCGGTTGCTCACCACTTTCAAGAACTGCTGACGGGTGCGGGAGATTTGCTCGCGGGTCAGCAGCATCGGCTCACTGCCTGGCTGGAACACGGCCAGGTCGTTCATGTAGCGGCTGACTTGGGTGGTCAGTGCCTCGCCCATCTGCTTGATCTCGCGATCTTCAAAGGCGACGTTGTCCACGGTGGTGGTGAAGGTGTAGGGGAAGGTGTAGTCGTTGAGTTTGGAATTATTGGCGGCAGCCAGGCTGGCCTTCAGGTAGTCGAGCCAGCGTTGGCTTTGCAGCAGGCGATCCTGGTACAGGTTGAGCGCTTGCTCTTCGGTGTTGATGGCGTTGAGGCGGAAGGTGATTTCCTCCTTGGGATCGGACGAACCGATGGCTTCCAGCAACGCCAGCCGATTGCTTTCCAGGCCATCGAGACGCACCTCGTATTGCTGCTTCTTGGTTTCGTAGAAGCTTTGCGGCAGTTCGATGGATTGCAGTTCCTGACGGCTGACCAGGTAGTTTTGCAGCAATGCCGCGACAAACTTGGTGCCCTGCGCCGGATCGCCAAAGCTGTAGACAATGGAGATCACGTTGGAGCCGGGCAGGGTCTCGATCTTGAGTTTGTCGATAGCCTCCTCGGTCAGCCCGTCCAGCACGGTGTCGCGCACCGGATCAATCTCCATCCCGAGGGCGGATTTCACCGGGTTGATCACGTATTCGCGCAGCGGCGCGGTGACAAAGCGTTTCAGCGGCTCGGACACCAGTTTGCTAAGCATGCCGGGTTTGGGGGTGTACTCGCCTTTATCCCGCAGCTCGCTGATGGTCTGGCGAATCAGCGCCGGTGAACGCAGGATATTGCTCTCGGTTTCCATGTCCGCCAGTGACGGCGGGATGAAACTGGCGTTTTCCTGAGTCAGGGACGTTGTCGCGTCGCCCTGGGAGAGTTTTTTCGATTGGACGATCACTTGCGCGGTGATATCGAAGCTCTGTTTGAGCACCAGCGGCAAGAGCAAGGCGATGACTGCAAAGACCAGGAACACGCGCTTCACCAGTTGCTTGTTGGCGAAGAAGATCCTGAAGAACTCGTGCAGGTAGTTTTCCTTTGGATTCATGTCAGGTCACCTGAGAGTCAGTTGTTGTTATTGCTGTCTTTGTTGTCGACGCGGTAGCCGAAGCTGAAGCCCACGCCCTGGAACAGCACCACATCTGCCAGTTGCCGCGCGAGCTCACCGGCGCTGGCCAGTTTGGTCTTGGGCACGTAGAGCATGTCGTCCGGTTGCAGGTAGGCGATCTGCGACGCATCGCCGGCCAGGGCTTTTTCCACGTCGTAGCGCTGGGCCTGAACCTGGTTGCCGTTGCGGCGCATGATCACCACCGAATCGAGCCGCGCCTTGACGTTGGTGCCACGGGCGAGGGTCAGTGCTTCCAGTACCGAGACCGGCCGGCGAATCGGGTAGGAGCCCGGTTGGCCGACTTCACCCAGCACATAGATTTCGTTGCCCGCCGTGGACTTCAGCAACACGTCGACGGTCATCCGCCCCGGTAACTGCGCGTAGCGTTTGTTGAGGAAGGTTTCCAGTTGGTTGACGGTCATGCCTTGCAGCGGCACCGCGCCGATTTCCGGGAAACTCGCATAGCCGTCGGTGCCCACGGTGATCTCCCGGCTCATGCCGGTGGCCGGGTGGTTCAGCGCGCTTTTGAGGTTTGATTCATCGCTCAGCGGGCTGATGATTTGCACCGTCAGCTGATTGCGATTGGGCTGGAACAGCTGTTTGCGCTGATAGACACGCTGGATTTCGGTGCGCGCTTCCTCTGAGGTCAGCCCGGCGATTTTCACCGACGTATTGGCCCCTGGCAGTTCGATGGTGCCGTCGGGCAGCACCAGTTGATTGCCGTTGAGCTGGCTGGCCGCAGTGAAATTCAGGCCGATCTGGTCACCGGACTGCACGCGGTAGGCGCCCGAGCCGCTGGTGCTGATGTGGAAGATCACGTCCAGCACATCCTGGGGCCGCAAGGTCTGTTCGACCCTGGGCATGTCGGTGGCCTGGGCGTTGGCCGGCGAGGCCGTAAGGATCTGCACCGGCATGCTCTGGGTTTCGGTATTGCTGGAGCAACCTGCAAGCGGCAGCAACAGCAGGACAAGCATTTTGGCGTTCATGGCGTCATCCTTTTCTGATTGCTTACAGGTTTTTGTAGAGCCACTTAGGCATGTAGTACTTGCGTCGGTTGAACACGCTGCCGACCAGTTTTGCCCCGGCCTGGGTCAGGCGCTGGACCGAGGCCTGGGCCACTTCCCAACGAGTGTCCTCGGAGCGCACAACCATGATCACGCCGTCGACCTGGGTGCTGATGACCAGGGTGTCTGCGGCCGAATACACCGCGTCGCCGTCAATCACCACAAAGCGATAACGACTGCCCAGTTGGTCGAGCAACGGGCTCAGGCGTTCGGCGGTCAGGTGCTCGTTGCCGCGCACGTGCCGACCGTTGGGCAACACGTGGAAAGGCAGGCTGGAGACCTGCACCACGCAATCCTGCAGCAGCGGCGGGGTATTGGCGCTGAACAGCAGGTCGCGAAAACCGCGTTCCTTCTGCAAGCCGAGCTGGGCCGTGAGGTTGGTCGCCGACTGGCTGGCGTCGACCAGCAGCACCAGGCCGCTGCTCATCTGTGCCAGTTGGCTGGCCAGCACCAGAGCGCTGGTGGTGGTGCCCGCGCCGGGGTTGGCGGCGGTCAGGAATAGGATCCGCAGATCTTGATCGAGCACGGTCGAAGTCAGATTGGACTCGCTCGGGTTGGCGATGCTTAGGCTTTTGGTGGATGAACCGTCCATTTAACTCGCTCCGTGGCCGCTGAATACTTTGAAGGGGGTTTTCAACAGGATCTTCAGATCAAGCAACAGGCTCTGCTCGGCGATATAGCTGAGGTCCAACTCAACGCGCTGGTCGAAGTCGATATTGCTGCGCCCGGAGATCTGCCAAAGGCCGGTCATGCCGGGGTAGATGCTCAGGCGTGCAAGGTGGTTATCCTTGTAGCGGTAGGCGCTGAACGAGGTCGGCCGTGGGCCCACCAGGCGCATGTCGCCAGTAAACACATTGATCAGGTTGGGCAGCTCGTCGAGGCTGCTGCGCCGCAGGAATCCACCGATGCGGGTGATGCGCGGGTCCTTGTCGATCTTGAAATCGATAGCATCGGCACCGTGCTTGTTCAGGTGGCGCAGGGACTCTTTGAGCTCCTCCGCGTTGGCCACCATGGTGCGAAACTTGTACATGCCGAACGAGCGGCCGCGATAGCCGGTGCGTTTTTGCACGAACATGATCGGGCCCGGGCTGCTGAATTTGATCGCCAGGGCGAGGCCCAGTAACAGCGGCGAGATCAACAGCAGAATCATCAGGGCTCCGAAGCACGCCACGACCCGATTGGTACGCGACAACGTCCAGGGCCGACCACCGTCGCGACCGGTCATCCAGCCGCGACCCTGCATGTGGATCGCGGTGTCGAGGCGCATTCGGTGCTCTGGGTCCAGGCGTTTGTCACGACGCAGATTCTGGAGTGGCACACCTTTTTCATGTCCAGTCATAGACTCCTCCGCTGTAGCTTTCAGCCCTGTAACTCAGCCGCGAGCGGCGCATGGGCGTGCAATGGGTAGTAATCGCGGAACCAGGCGACGAAACGGCGAAGGCCCTCGTCGAGCTCGATGCGCGGGTGGAAACCGGTGTCCTGTTCCAGTTCGTGGACATCGGCGCACGTGTTGAGCACATCGCCCGCTTGCAGGGGCAGCAGCTCGACATTGGCTTTTCGGCCCAGGTGCTTTTCCATCAGGGCCAGGTAATCCTTGAGTTCCACCGGGTGTTCGCCACCGATGTTGTAGATTCGCCACGGCGCCATACTGCTGGCCGCATCCGGTTGTTCGCGGTCCCAGTCTGGCGAGATGCTTGGTGGCCGATCGGCCAGGCGGGCGATGCTTTCGACGATGTCGTCGATGTAGGTGAAGTCGCGCTGGTGCTGGCCGTAGTTGAACAACTTCAACGGGCTACCCTCGACAATCGCCTGGGCGAAACGGATCGGCGACATGTCCGGCCGACCCCAAGGCCCGTAGACCGTGAAGAAGCGCAACCCGGTGCTGGGGATGCCGAACAGGTGGCTGTAACTGTGGGCCATCAGCTCATTGGCTTTCTTGGTGGCCGCGTACAACGACAGCGGGTGATTGACGCCGTCATGGGTCGAGTAGGGCGTGTGCTGGTTGGCGCCATACACCGAACTGGACGAGGCGTAGATCAGGTGTTTCACCGGATGGTGACGGCAGCTTTCGAGAATGTTCAGGAACCCGCTGAGGTTGCTGTCCAGATAAGCCTTCGGGTTGTCCAGCGAGTAGCGCACCCCGGCCTGGGCGGCGAGGTGAATCACCACGTCCGGTTGCTCACGGGCAAACAATGCTTCGATGGCCGGGGCGTCGGCCAGGTCAATCTTTGCCAGCGGGAAACTGCCGACTTGCTCCTGCACCCAGCGCACGCGATCGTGCTTGAGTTGCGGGTCGTAGTAGTCGTTGAAGTTATCCAGCCCGCACACCCGGTGCCCGTCGCGCAACAGCCGCAACACACAATGGGCACCAATGAATCCCGCCGCTCCGGTCACCAGAATATTCATGGGCGCAGCACCTCCGGAACGATGTGCCGAAGGCCGATGCCGCTGTAATGCAAACCGGCGGCGGCGACCTGTTCCGGGTTGTAGAGGTTGCGTCCGTCGATGATCACCTTGGAGCGCAATTTGCTCGCCAGCAGGTCGAAATCCACCACCCGGAAATTCTTCCACTCGGTGCAGATCACCAGCGCATCGGCGTCTTCCAGGGTGTCGTCGCGGGTGGCGCACAGGTGCAGGTCATTGCGGTAACCGTAAATGCGCCGGCATTCGGACATCGCTTCCGGGTCATAGGCCTGCACACTCGCGCCTTCGGCCCACAATGCATCCATCAGGTAACGGCTGGGCGCTTCGCGCATGTCGTCGGTGTTGGGCTTGAAGGCCAGGCCCCAGACGGCGATGGATTTGCCGGCCAGGCCCTGAGGGAATTGGGCTTTGAGTTTGCTGAACAGAATGTGCCGCTGCGTGTCGTTGACGTCGGTGACGCTGCGCAGCAGACGCAATGGCATGCCGTTGTGTTCGGCGGTGTGCAGCAAGGCGCGCAGGTCCTTGGGGAAGCACGAACCACCGAAGCCGCAACCGGGGTAGATAAAGTGATAACCAATGCGCGGGTCCGAGCCAATGCCTTTGCGCACCGCTTCAATGTCGGCCCCCAGCAGTTCAGTGAGGTTGGCCAGCTCGTTCATGAAACTGATGCGGGTGGCGAGCATCGCATTGGCCGCGTACTTGGTCAGTTCGGCGCTGCGGTTGTCCATGAACATGAGCTTTTCATGGTTGCGGCAAAAGGGTGCGTAGAGTTCGCTCAACTGGTTGCGGGCTTCGTCGTCGTTGGTGCCGACGATGATCCGGTCCGGGCGCATGCAGTCGGCCAGGGCGCTGCCTTCCTTGAGAAACTCGGGGTTGGACACGACCCTTACGATCAGGGCTGCTTTGCCCCGGCGCTGCAGTTCTTCGTTGGCGGCGGCGGCGACCTTGTCCGCGGTGCCGACCGGCACGGTGGACTTGATGATCAGGGTGCGATCGGCCTCCATGAAACTGGCGATCTGTCGGGCTACATTCAATACATGGCTGAGGTCGGCAGAACCGTCTTCATCCGCTGGCGTACCGACCGCGATGAAGATCAATTCGGCGTGCTCAACCGCATCGCTGGCCTGGGTGGTGAACAGTAAACGGCCGGCCTTGATGTTCTCTTCCAGCGTGCCGGAAAGTCCAGGTTCACTGATCGGTGGAACTGCCTGTTGCAACTGCTTGATCTTGTTCGGATCGATATCAACACACAGCACGCGATGTCCGACATCGGCCAGTGCTGCTGCTTGAATCAGGCCAACGTAGCCCGTACCAAATACGCTCACGTCCATATTGGCGTGCCTCGTAAGACGGTGGAAAAATCAGGATTTAGACTGTCAAAAGGGGTATAGCCCAGCCTTGGCAATTCGTGTCAGCAAAATGACATGTTGCAATGCTAGAACACCCCCGTTTTTGGGGGCGAATGGCCATCAAAGGCTTGCTGCTGCTGGATTTGCCGCGGTTTTGACGGGTTTTTCACATTTCGAAGAAAACGATAAACGGTCAAGAGGCTTGAATTACAAGGGCTGTAGCACCTTGAGTGTGTCAGATTTGAGTCAACGTTTTTTTGACGCTTTGCAAAAAAGTCGGGCATTTCTTGCGGTTTGATGGCCCGGTGCTAGTGTCAAAAAATGGCCGACAATCTATTGGCCAAATGCCTGTGACGAGCACCTTGAATACTATGATTCGATATCTCAAAGAACTGCTGTTAGTTCTCTATTTATTCAAGAGTTACGACTATTACCTTGAGCGCCTGAATGCCATGGGTATCGGTATTCCGTTGCTGCTATTTGGCGGGATGTTCGTGGTGCTGACAGTGGCGTTGTTCATGACCGCGTACATTCGCCAGACGCTTATTAGACATCTATTCGCTTTAACGCTGTTTGCCTCCGCGGTGTTCTTTGACGTTTATACAAAAGTGACCGCCGATTACCTGACTTACAGCAGCTTTGTGTCGTTGGTGTATTCCGGCGGTTTCATTCAGGAAGCCGCGTACCAGTACCGCGAGCCACTGATCAGTGGCCTGGTCAGTGGCTTGTTGCTGCTGTTCGGCATCGGCCTCAAACCGCGCCGGCGGTTGCCATTGCCGGGGGCGTTGCTGGTGTCGGCGCCAGTGCTGGGGGTGTTGTTGCTCAGCGCGGTGTTGTTCGTGCGGGCCGGCGAGGGCGCGCGCGGGCTGCCGATCATGTACACGCCGCTGGCCTACCTGAACCTGTTTGCCTATGAATCGCTGCACAATACCGTCGGCCCACGGGAGCCGGTGAAACTGGCGCGTAACGATCAGCCCATTGGCCACGACATCGTGCTGATCATCGACGAGAGCATTTCCGGCAACTACCTGGACATCAACGCGCCGTTCGGTGTGCACAGCAACCTCAAGGAGGCGCACCCCGGCGTCGACATCTTCAATTACGGCTACGCGGCGTCCATCGCCAATTGCAGCGCCGACACCAACGTCACCCTGCGCTACGGCGGCACCCGCGCCGATTACATGCGCATCAACACCACGCAGCCTTCGATTTGGCAGTACGCGAAAAAAGCCGGGTTGCGCACTGTCTACATCGACGCCCAACGTACCGGCGGCAACCTGCAGAACCTGATGAACGATGCCGAGAAAAAGGACATCGACGAGTTTGTGCAATTCGACCAGACCAGCGTGCGCGACCGCGACATGGCGGCCGCGACCAAGTTGATCGAGCTGCTGAATGACGACAAACCGGAACTGGTAGTGATCAACAAAGTAGGCGCGCATTTTCCGGTACACGACAAATACCCGGATGCCTTCATGGCCTACCGTCCGACCTTGCCTCGCGGGCAGTTTGTCGAAGTGGCCGACACCGGCAAGCGTGATGGCTTCAGTGGCCAGCCGGACGATTGGGTGCTGTACCGCAACGCCTACAAAAACACTCTGCTGTGGAATGTCGGGGAGTTTTTCGCCCGGATTTTTGCTCAAGCGGATTTGAGTCATGCATTGCTGATTTACACCTCAGACCATGGGCAGGATCTGCATGAGCGTGGCAATCCCGGGCTCAACACCCATTGCGGTGGCGATCCGGTGGAGGAGGAAGGCTTGGTGCCGTTGGTGGTGATTCAGGGCAGTGGTTTGAAGACCCTGGACTGGTCGGCGCAACTGGCCGGCAACAAGGACCGCTCCAGTCACTACAACATCTTCCCGACGCTGTTGCAGTTGATGGGCTACGACCTGGCGGGTGTGGAAGCGATATATGGCAAGCCGTTGAGTGTGGCGACGGCGGATGAATTCACTTTCAACTATCGCTTCAATGCGCGGCTGGGGGCCAAACCTGAGTGGAAGCATATTGATTTGAAGACGATTGTGACGCCGGGGCAGGCGGCGACCAGTGTGGCGGTGGGGCAGTGAGATTGTCGTTGGCTGAGCGAGCCTCTTCGCGAGCAGGCCCGCTCCCACCGTTGAAATGCATTCCCCTGTGGGAGCGAGCCTGCTCGCGAAGAACGATAACGCGGTGACAGGGGAGCCTCGCAAAGCCATCAACCCAGTGCAATCACCCACACCGCATTCCCGGAAGCATCACAGATATACAGGCGCCTCCCATCAGCGCTGAACACCGGGCTCTGCGGATACTGACCTGCCTTGAAACGGCTGATCACCTGCCACGTCCAGGTGTCGATGATTGAGACACTCCGTTCTGCCGCACTGCAACAACACGCCAGGCTACCGTCCAGGTTGAGAGTGAAACCGTGGGGCAGTGCCGGGACGGGTAGCAGGTCCACCACGTCGTGGCTCGACAGATCGATCTTCGCGACGACCCCTTCGGTCGTCCGATATGGCACGTAGCCAAAGTCGCCCGCAGGGCCGAGGGCGAATTCTTCAAAGGGCTCGGGCAGCGACAGGACCGTGGCGATCTCGTCGTTCGCCGTATTCATCGCCTTCAGTTCGTGGTGCAGGTAGTCACAAAAAAACAGGCGGCCGTCACGCCCGAGGACGGCGGCGCTGCTCAATGAGCCGGTGTCGATACGTTTGAGCCGTTTTGCGACCGGCGTATCGATAACGCAAACCTGGTGGTTGGCGTTGATATAAACCCGGTCACCCTCGGCATCGAGCACCATCGCATGCCCTTCGCTGGCAGCGATTTCGCCGATGATTTTGCGCGCCGGAATATCAACCACCACCATCAGCGGTTTGCCCAGCCCGGTCACGTAAGCCCGGGTGCCCTTGGAATCGATGGCGATGGCCAGCGGCTGGATCGGCAGCGGTATGACGGCGCTCACGCGAAGGGTAAGGGTGTCGATCAGCGACAGCGTGCTGTCCTCGCTGTTGCACACGCAGGCGATTGAACCATGGACGGCTAACGCCAGGCAGTTCGGTTCACGACCGACCGCGATAATCCCGATGACTATCGGCTTGCTCAGGTATTTGCTAACGGAGATATTCATGATCGTGGCACCTGTCCTGCGTAACGCCGTGGTGCAATGGGGTAACCCTCCTCGGTATCAGACACTCCTTGTGTGACGTATTAGATACTCGCATCTGATCGACCGCTACTGTAAGAGTTAACAGGTCGTCCATGGGCTCAGGTGAGTCCGCTATCCTTACCACGCTCATCAATCAGGTTTTCCCATGCTTCAGGTTCAGGGCGTCTTCAAAAGCTACGCCACCCCGCAAGGTCCACTGCCGGTGCTGCAAGGCATCGACCTCACTCTGAAACCCGGCAGCAGCCTGGCGCTGATGGGCGAGTCGGGCAGTGGCAAAAGCACCTTGCTGCATCTGATCGCCGGGCTGGACAAGGTCGATCGCGGCAGCATCCGCAGTGGTGAGCATCGCCTGGAACAGATGAGCGAAGGGCAACTGGCGAACTGGCGGCGCACCGAAATCGGCCTGGTGTTCCAGCAGTTCAACCTGATTGGCAGCTTGCGGGTGGAGGACAACCTGGCGTTCCAGGCTCGCCTGGCCGGGCGCCACGATTCGCGTTGGCAGGCGCATCTGGTGCGGCGTCTGGGCTTGAGCGATTTGCTGCGACGGTATCCGGAGCAATTGTCCGGTGGTCAGCAGCAACGGGTTGCACTGGGTCGAGCGCTGGCCTCGCAACCGAAACTGCTGTTGGCCGATGAGCCTACCGGCAGCCTCGATGAAGCCACCAGCGACGAAGTATTGAAGTTGTTGCTGGAGTTGCTCGACGACAGCCCGACGACTTTGTTGATGGTCACCCACAGCCCACGGGTTGCCGAGCGCCTGGCGGAAAAAGTGGTGTTACACCATGGTCGCCTGGCCGGCGCGGACGCGCTTTAAGGTGCGGGTCTTTCGTGAAACCTTGCGCGCACTGCTGAGCCATTGGCGGCAGCATCCGGTGCAGTTTTTCAGTGTGCTGACCGGGCTTTGGCTGGCCACCAGTCTGCTGACCGGCGTGCAGGCCTTGAACAGTCAGGCGCGGGAAAGCTACGCCCGGGCCAGTCAGTTGATCGGCGGTGAACCCCAGGCCAGTCTGAGTGCGCCCGGTGGCGGGGTGTTTTCCCAGCAATTGTTTGTCGACCTGCGTCGGGCAGGCTGGCCGGTCTCGCCGGTGTTGCAAGGCCGGCTGACGCTCAAGGGGCACGACGATCAGCGCTTGCAACTGATGGGCATCGAGCCGGTGTCGTTGCCCGCCGGTTCAGCCGTGGCGGGGCAGGCGCTGGCGATGGAGCGTATCGTCGAATTTTTCAGTCCGCCGGGCAGTACTTGGATAGCGCCACAGACCTTGCAGGCGTTGGGATTGCGCGAAGGTGAAACACCGGTTTCAGAGAGCGGGCAGACCTTGCCTCCGCTGCACGCCCAACCCGACATGGCCCCCGGCGTGTTGCTGGTGGACATCGGCTTCGCCCAGCAGATCCTCGGCCTGCCGGATCAACTCTCGCGCCTGTTGCTGCCCAAGGATTTCACTGCGCCGCTGCCCGAACAATTCAAAGGCCAACTCCAACTCAAGACCAGCGGCGAGGAAAACAACCTCGCGCGCCTGACCGAAAGCTTTCACCTGAACCTCGACGCCCTGGGCTTCCTGTCATTTGTGGTCGGGCTGTTCATCGTGCACGCGGCGATTGGCCTGGCGCTGGAACAACGACGAGGCTTGCTGCGAACCCTGCGCGCCTGCGGAGTCAGCGCGCGGATGTTGATCGCTTGCCTCACCGTCGAATTGGGTGGTCTGGCGTTGATCGGAGGCGTCGCCGGCGTCGCCAGCGGTTATCTGCTGGCGAGCGTGTTGTTGCCGGATGTCGCCGCCAGCCTGCGCGGTTTGTACGGCGCCGAAGTGGCGGGGCAGTTGAGCTTGAGTCCGCTGTGGTGGCTCAGCGGTGTCGGCTTGAGCCTGCTCGGTGCGTTACTGGCCGGCGCCAACAGCCTGTTGCGCGCGGCGCGATTACCGTTGCTGGCCCTGGCCAATCCACAAGCCTGGCATCAGGCCCATGCGCGGTGGTTGCGACGTCAGGGATGGGTCGCTGCAACGGCAGCAGTGATCGCGCTGCTGGCATTGGTCTGGGGCGACAGCCTGGCCAGCGGTTTTGTTTTGATGGCCGCATTGTTGCTCGGCGCCGCACTGGCGCTGCCGGTGCTGCTCAACACTGTGCTCAATCTGGTGTTGCACCGCAGTCGCACGGTACTCGGTCAATGGTTTCTCGCCGATTGCCGCCAGCAACTGCCGGCCCTGAGCCTGGCGTTGATGGCGTTGCTGCTGGCGCTGGCGGCGAACATCGGTGCGGGCAGCATGACCGCCGGCTTCCGCGAGACCTTCAGCGACTGGCTCGAACAACGCCTGACCGCCGAGCTTTACCTCAACCCGCAAAACCCGGCCCAGGCCCGCGAACTGCACACCTGGCTCAAACAGCAGCCACAGGTTACGGCGGTGCTGCCCACCTGGCAGGTGTCTATCCAGCTGCAAGGCTGGCCAGCAGACGTCTACGGCGTGATCGATCACCCGAGCTATCGCCAGCACTGGCCGCTGCTGGAAGCCCTGGGCGACAACCCGTGGGAGCGTCTGGCCAAGGACGACACCTTGATGCTCAGTGAACAACTGGCTCGGCGGCTGAAGGTGCAGTTGGGCGATCACCTGACGATCCCGACGCCCAACGGTTCGTGGTCGCCACGGATCGTTGGCATTTACGCCGACTATGGCAATCCCAAGGGTCACGTGCTGGTCAATGCCAACCACTTGCTGCGCGGCTGGCCGCAACTCACGCCCAACCGTTTCAACGTGCGTATCGACCCGGCGGCCATTCCGCCGTTCCTTACCGCACTGCAAAATCGCTTCGCTCTCGACGACAGCCGCATTGTTGACCAGGCGCGGCTCAAGGGCTGGTCCACTCAAGTATTCGAACGCACCTTTGCCGCCACTGCCGCCCTCAACAGCCTGACCCTCGGCGTGGCCGGCGTGGCGCTATTCATCAGCTTGCTGACCCAGAGTCAAAGCCGCCTCGGGCAACTCGCGCCGCTATGGGCGCTGGGCGTGACACGGCGACAACTGATGCTGCTCAACCTCGGGCAAACGTGGTTGCTGGCGGTGCTGACGCTGATTTTGGCGTTGCCCTTGGGCATCGCGCTGGCGTGGTGTCTGGACGCGGTGATCAACGTCCAGGCCTTCGGCTGGCGTCTGCCATTGCGGGTATTTGCGCTGCAATTGCTGCAGTTGATGGGGCTGGCACTGCTCGCCACGTTACTGGCGTCGGCGTGGCCGTTGTACACGTTGTACCGCACCCAACCGGCGGATCTGCTGAGGACGTTTGCTCATGAGGATTAAGGTCGGGTTGTTGTTATTGGCGTTGTTGAGCGGCTGCGATAACTCGGCTCCGGTGGAGAAGGGTTTTGCAGGCCTGGGCGGTGAGGCTTCGGCGTTTACCCCGGTGGTGCCCGGTCGCGTGTTCAGCTTTCCGGCGGATCATGGACCGCACGATGGTTTTCGCATTGAGTGGTGGTACGTCACCGCTAATCTCAAGGACGATCAGGGGCACGAGTTTGGTGTGCAATGGACGTTGTTTCGCAGTGCGTTGAAGGCCACGCCCGAGGTGGCCGGTTGGGCAGATCAGACGATCTGGCTCGGGCATGCGGCGGTCACGTCTGCCACGGTGCATCACGCCGCTGAACGCTACGCCCGTGGTGGCGTGGGTCAGGCCGGGGTGAGCGTGGCGCCATTCAATGCGTGGATCGATGATTGGCGCTTCAGCGGTCCCTTGACGGACATGCAACTCAGCGCTCGGGATAAGGGGTTCGGCTATCAACTGCGACTGGTTTCGTCCCGTCCATTGGTGCTGCAAGGCGATAAAGGCTTCAGTCAGAAATCCGAGCAGGGCCAGGCTTCGTACTACTACAGCCAGCCGTTTTTTCAGGCCAGCGGCTCGCTGGAAATCGATGGCAAAACCTACCAGGTCAGCGGCCCGGCATGGCTCGACCGCGAATGGAGCAGCCAACCCCTGACCGCCAGCCAGAGCGGCTGGGACTGGTTCTCCCTGCACTTGGACAGCGGCGAACAGGTGATGCTCTACCGCATGCGGCAAAAGGACGGCGCGCCTTACCTCACCGGCACCTGGATCGATGCCCAAGGGCAAACGCAGCTGTTGCATGGCGACGACATCAGCCTCACACCACAAGACACCGCCAAAGTCGCCGGGCGCTCGATGCCTGTGCGCTGGTCGATCAAAATCCCCGGCAAACACCTCGACATCAGCACCACCGCGCTGAACCCGAATGCCTGGATGGATTTGCGCATTCCGTATTGGGAAGGGCCGGTGCGACTGAGCGGAAGTCATGCGGGGCAGGGGTATCTGGAAATGACGGGGTATTAAGATCAAAAGACCTTGAACTTGATCCTGCTGTTGATCCAAACCCACCGGAACTCCAACCAACGCCCACCCCTCTACCGTACGTATACCCCTGCAGGAGTTCGCCATGAGCGACGACCTCAAACCCCCGGACCTCGCCACCTGGCAGCGCTTGTTCGATGACAAGGCCTACTGGCAGCAGTCCCCCGACGCCCACTACACCGAACTGCTGCGGGTGGCCGACGACTTGCTGGGGCTGGGCGCCATCGACCTCGAACAATGGCAAACCCTGAAAGCCAAGGCCGAGCAATCCCACAAGGACTCGCCCGCCGTGAACGTCGCCCGTGAAGTCGACGACCCCGAAGCCTGAGGAACCCCACATGAAACCCATCACCGAATCCGAACACCCCGACGAACCCCGTCCACCGGGTGAAACCGAGCGCGACAACGACGCCCTACGCCCCACCGATCCCAACAAACGCAAGGAAAACAGCAAGGGTACCGACAGCGGGGAATCCACCGCGCAAGAAACTGCGAACACTCCCTGAACAGCGTCTATGCTCATCGGCACGCACGGAGCGGACCCTTGATCCAGCGCCGTGCGCTGCCATCCATCACAGGGAATGTACTGTTTATGAAGCTCAACGCACTGGCCCAAGCCATCACCCTCGCAACGCTCCTGTCCGCCGCCAGCCTCAGCGCCATCGCTGCCGACATTCCATTGTCCGCCGCCGTAGAGGCCGATCAAGTCACCACCAAAGTCCTGGCCGTCGACGCCGCCAAACACCAGGTTGTCCTGGAAGGCGCCGAAGGCCGTCAGGTCCATGTACAACTTAGCGACAAGGCCAAAGACCTCGGCAACCTGAAAGTCGGCGATCAAGTTAACGTCGAAGTGACACACTCGGTGGCCGCCTACCTCGACACCGACGTCGACAAAGGCCTGCCAGGCTCCACCGAGCGCAACGGTGAAATCCGCGCCACCAAAGACAACCCGAACCCAGGCGGCGAAGCCTACCGCCAGGTGCAAGTCCAGCTGAAAATCACCCACATCGACACCAAGAAAAATCAGGTGACCTTCGAGAACCCGGCTGGGCAATCGAAAACAGTCGACGTTTTGAAACCTGAAGTTCAGGCGAAATTGAAGGATCTGAAAATCGGGCAAAGTGTTGTCGTGACCTACACCGATATCCTGAAAGTGACCAGCCAACACGAAAGTTGAGTATTGGCTCTATATGGAGTGATTATTCTTGTACAGTTTTTTGTATAAGAATAATCACCTTAATGGTCTAGTTGGTGAGTTCGATGTATGTAAATCTGATATCGATAAATATCTACTAAAGATGTGTCCATAAATTTCTTGTTTCTGTATACGGACATATTCATCGACTTCTATTAAAATGCTCAACGTTCGCCCAGTGTCAGGGCTCTTTACCGGTGCATGGATTGCCAGGCCATTACACTGGGCGAACACCTTCTTTAAGTGCGACACACACTTGCGCCAATACGTTAAGATGCGCGGCTTTTTACTCAAGGAAGAAAACGGCCGCCGCCGTTCTGACACGGATGAAACCACTTTCCCTCTACCACCCGGCCCTCTACTGGCTGCGCGTGTGGCAAAAACGACTGTTCCGCCAACTGGCCTGGCGCTTCTCCCGCAACACATACGCCGTGTCGCTGGACAGCACCCGGTTGCCGTTTCGCTACCTCAAACACACCTCCAAGCTGATACGCAAACTCGGCAACTCTGATATTGCACTGCAACATAACAAAGTCATAAACCTGAAGTTGGCGGTGGCCGCTATAGATGGCGTCGTCATTGGTCCCGGTGAATATTTGTCCTTTTGCCGGTTGGTGGGCCGACCGACTCGAAAACGCGGCTATGTCGAAGGCATGGAACTGTCGTTCGGCGAAGCGCGTACGGGCGTCGGTGGCGGGATCTGCCAGTTGAGCAACCTCATTCACTGGATGGCTATTCACTCGCCGCTGGTGGTGGTTGAGCGTTCCAATCACAGCTTTGATCCGTTTCCTGATGAGGGGCGAGTGTTGCCTTTCGGTTCAGGGGCGGCAATTTTTTATAACTATGTTGATTTGGTGTTGCATAACCCGACGGATCTGCATTTTCAGTTGAAGCTAAATGTTGGCGAGCAACAGTTGGAAGGGGAGTTGTTATGTGAGCGGGTAAGGGAATTTCGGTATCACGTTTATCAACTGGCGCATCGATTTGTGCGCGACGGTGGCCGGGTGTTTCGAGAGAACGAGATATGGCGGGATGTGCGGACCAAGGGACAGGAAAGTCAGTTGGTGCGCAGTGAACGGCTTTACAGGAATCGGGTAGTGGTGAAGTACGCAGTGGATGATGCGTTAGTTGAAATGCCGATCGAAATATAAAAAAACGGGTGATCATAAGATCACCCGTTTTTTGTGCTTTGGATTTGGAGGGACTTAGACCTCTTTTCTCCAACCGGAAAAAGTGATGGATGTTCCCTCATCCTCACTATCCTTGATCTCGATTTTGTAGGTGCCGCCGCCAGCAACGCCGTCAATCCGTGCCTTTTCATCATTCGCTTGTAACGCGGCGCCTTTAGCTTGCTGCTGGTAAAACTTCAAAACGTCGGCGAACGGCATATACGTCTGCAACATGACCTCGAAATCATGTTGGGGGCGGCCGTCAATCTGGTCGAACATACCCTCCATTGGCGCACCTTTGATGCCCGGTGAAATGTAAGCCCCATCGACACCAACGCCCGATAGAAAGGAATTTACCGGAAGCAGTGGGAGCATCGCTTTCGGAAAGTCAGAAGGCAATTGCGAGGTATTCCAGGACGGTTTTTTCGGGTCAGTTGTGATGTATTCGACCGAGCCGATCTTCTGCGCCTTGGCGCGTGTTTCGGGATCTTCACTTTCAGCCCAATACGCTACCAACGGCGGCAACTGCTTGCTCCAGACGATGATCGGATCAGCGTCGCTCTTCTTCGCGCCTTTGGCCTGGAAAATCGTCAATACGGTTTCAGGACCCGGGTTGCAGGACAACGTCTCTGTAGGTGATTTGACGGTGCAATGCCCATTGACCAGCCCAACGGCGATCAACTGACCCTTTTCATCCAACAACAGAGCGCCGCGCTCGTCGCCGTGGTTACCGTCATCCATGGCGGTCAGCATCTTGCGTCCGGCCGGCACACCTTCCTCAAATGTCGTGAATTCTGAATCCAGGGCATCGAGTATTTGCGACACGATCAAACTGCCGTCGAGGGTGTAGCTGCCAGTGGCGTAACCGATGAAATCAACCAACGCCGCGCGTATCGCCGGATCTTCATTGAGCTGAGGCGGCCGCGCGGCGGCGGGCGCATTGGAGAGCAGCAGCACGGTTGCACCGTCGGCGCGTTTTTCTGATCGAAGTGACAATGCCGCGGCATCCAGAGAAACGGACAACGCCAAAAGCAGGGCGAGGGGGCGTGCGATGGTAAACAAGGGTCATTCCTTTGCTGGGTGGTGATCCGGTTTTACTCGCCGACGGCAATGCGTCTAGCGTAAATGGGGGGTATTCAACCTGCGTAGCCGTCAAAAAGCCAGATTAAACATTGGGTAGCCTTATCGGATTCCTCCATACGGTGGGATGTTTCAATTGATACATGTACTTCACTTGGGGGCGATACCAGACTTGATAAGTTTTTAATGGTTTAAAGACTTTCAAGGTCGAGGTTGCAGCCATACGTTACCAATCTTTGGATTTGTTGGTCAAAAGAATAGGTGGAGAGGTCTTTGTTTTTTATATCGTGCACCTGTCTGAGAAGTCTAAACAAGCGTCCTGTTATTGAAAGGCTTTTCTTATCAAGGCTTTCCATTAAGTCGTAGTCTTTTGATGATAGAAATGGAAACATCCGTCGGGCGATGTAATAAGCTCTGATATTTGAAAGTAATCCATCAGCATCTTCGTAGTTTTCTTTTAGGCTGCTTACGTATTCTTCGAATAGGGTCGTCAGAAAATGCTGTGAAGCGTTCTGCATCTTGAGAATGCTGCACATCCCTTGCCAGTTATTTATGTGAAGATGATCACCCCAGTCGGAGCCCTTGGCGAAGTAAATGCCGTTTCCTTTGAAAAAGTCGGGTATTTCATGTTTGTCTATGGCTATTTCGAATGTGGTTTTCATTGATAGGTACACCTGCATCAATGATTTACTTGGATTTTTTCAAGGCTGAGATCTTTTAAGGTTTCTTGGGGTGCATCTTTAATGAGCTTTTCTACCGTCCGGTTGTAAAGATCAATACCCTGTTTGTTGTTGGAGCGGGTAAGCTCCTTGTTCAAGAATTTGATGGCTTCGGATAGGGTTTGCTTTGCTTTTACGGGTAAGTCACGAACCAAGTCGAAACCGTTTGCAGATAATGCAGAAGTCTTTCTGCGCAAATAATAATAACAGCCAATATTTTCCAGTAGATCGATCGCGTCCTCTACGTGGTTCGCTACAGTGATTACATATTTAATAAACGCATTTTTCAGTATGCTCTCGGGATGTTCTTGCATTTTTAGAAAACCGCAAAGCCCCTGCCAGTTAAGTGCGTGCAACTGAGTTCCCCAGTCCGGATCCCTCGTGAAGTAGATACCGATCCCCCTGAAGTAATCCGGCAGTTCGTCTCGCTTTAACGCTTTTTCGAAGTTACTGATCATTGACGTCGTTCCCCTTTCTACTCTCGCCATAAGCTAACAAAATCGTCGAAGCTGTTAGCGACAAAGAATGTCTTGCCGGATGTTGGATCGAAAATCTCGACAGTGGTGCAGAGTGTATTGAAATTCAGACAAATAAGATAATTGCCAGCATCCCTGGCAATGGGCACCCATCCTGCTGGCAGTCCAGCAACTCTCGTGTGCCAAACAATAGTGCCAGCCTTTAACGCCGGGGAGAACGAGAAAAACTCGCTTATGCAGGTGACTGCGTTGCCATATGGGAATGAGGATAATTCTGGTGAAGCTTCGTCAGCGTATTTGACCAGGTCTAAATATAAATCGGGGAAAACCACGCATAGCAGCGTTTCAACTTGAGCTATCGTGTCAGTATCAACCGACGATCCTTGTGTAACCCCCAAAGAACGCCAGTTAGATTTCATTTTCTTCACCATTTTTTTTCTCTCTTGTTTTGAATTCAAAGCACTCAGCAGTTCTGTTTCGGAAATTGAGTACTGACCCAGATCGTCCAAGCGCTGGTGCAAAAAGCTTGCAACCTCGAGGTCACGGCTTGGGACTGCAGAAGCAATACTTATCTTGGTCATGACTGAGAATTCTTTACAAGAAGCTGTTCCGTCAGGGCTATATCGATGTAGGTAGTGAGTCCCCCGGCGTTTACGTAGTCAATGGTGCCAAAGGCTTCTGTTATGTCGAGTTGTATCTTCATGAAATCATCCATTGATATGTGATTTTTACTTTAAGCTGATTTGGCCCATTTATTTAAAGGTAATGCATTCATGTCCTCCATGAATAGCTTCTTTGCTTCTCCAAGCGTCATGCGATTTGGACCGCTATAGGTCTTGTCATCTTTCAATCCATCATCCTCCCACGAACAAAGTCTGCAAATATCATAGTTTGATGTTGATGACAGTGTGTGAAAACCACAGCAGGGGCAGGCTTCCAGTACCTCAACAGCCCCGTCGACTTCATATGTATCCTCGCCAATTTTATTCAACATGTCACTTATATAGACATTCGTCACACCTTGGTATTCAGAGGACAGCGCAACGAAAATCAACTCGTCATACATATTATTCTGAGTGTCAATCGGTGGCTCTTCATTTGAGAGAAGCTCATGTTGTAATTCTTTCGATAACAAAGGAAATTCAAGGTCGCTTTCGCTGATCCCCCACCAGTTTAATATGCAGGATTCACGTGCGTCATGAGTGAGAGCGTTAAATGCTTCGTTAATTAATATTTTTATTGCCGCGCTTCTATGTATCCTTGTCATGCTAATGGCCTCGGCTACCAGTAATGAAACGCGCTTAAGAGCTAAAAACCCGGTTAGGTATTTGTCGGGTATAACGATGTTTTCTGCGCAATGATATCAACAAATATAAGGGGTGGACCTTTTGTATCTAACGATATGAGTATAATAGAATTGTCAATGCTGAGTGCCGTGCAATCCTCTTCCTCACCACTGATCAATTGAGCTGTGATGTATAGTTTTCCTGCGTGGAAGTTTACTGAGGGAGACGTTTTGTTTGAAGGGATGATATTTTTATCCCAAACTAAATGGTCATCAATATTTATTTCGACATCGTGAGACTGGTTTTCTTTCAGATCAGAGCAAACAAAATATGATGAGCCAACCCCAAAGGGCGTAGAAAATTCTACATAAGCACCGAGGGCGGTTGGTTCGATTATTTTTAGTATTGTTATCTTCATCTATTCTGTGCTCGGGTAATTGAATATGCTGAGTCTTGACTTAGTAATTAAAGCTTCCCCGGTATACAAATGTTTTGTTTCTAATGGTGCCCCTGTCAGGGGCGCCTGAGAAGGAGATGTCGTAAATTACAACGAGCGTATCGATAGGCTCCGCAATCGGAGTGAGTATTTTGGTTACCATGTCCGAAACAATTTGAAGGTCGTATGAAAAACCCCCCATGGCATCTGTTAGCGAATTCGTCAGCTCGACTGTATTGGCTTCGACCTTGTCATCGTCAACAAAACCAAGCGAGAAGGCCCTGCTGAAATCGGACCCCAGGCAATCACCGTCTTCGGAGTACTGCGGACACACTACATCTCGAAGCGTAGATAATTCCCATCCGGTGTTTGCGGTCCAGATAGCGGCGATGTTTGTTGAGTCCATTGTTTGTATCTCATTATTCCGGCACGTCGAAAAAGGGAACAGATGTAGTTCTCGCGATTAAGGCGGGCAACTCTGGCATTGAGGAGGCTCGCTGTGCAACTTATATAAGGTAAACTGCGCGGCCTTTTTTTGCCGATGCCACGCTACGTTGAAAAGACGCGGCTCGGCAGATTGATATGGATATCTGAAGATGAAAAGACTGACCCGACGCCAACGGTTTTGGCTCTGTATGCCCCTGTTCTGCGCCGGGCTGTGGGCCGCGTCGCAGTGGTGGGAAAAGGGCCTGGCGAAGCCAGTCGGCGCCCCTGACATCAGCCCCAACGGGTGTTATCGCGTTCAGCAATTTCAACCTTTCTGGCTCTTGCCTTGGTTCTTGCACCCAATGGCCTTCCCGGACCCGGAGGCAGAAGTCTATTGGTTCGCACGCTGGGAAATTCCGGCTTTTTTTCGCCTGTACGATCATCGCAACGGCCAACTGATTGGCGAAAGCGAAATCTACGACCTGGTCAATGCTGGCGGACCTCTGGATTGGGGTGGCCGAACCTACCCCACGGTGTCGGCGGCCATGATCGAGATCGGCCCCAATCTGCCTGATTGCATAGGTGATCAGCCGGACTAATCGTTGGGACACGGACGACAGGTAAGCCTGTTGGCCTTGCTCAAACATGCAACAATCCGCCGCCGCGCACCTGTGAGGTGTCGGCGGCAATGTTTTCCCCCAATCTTAAGGATCAAGATGAGCTCCTCTCGCGCAAATATCATTGGCATGAAAGTCCACTGCAACGCCTGTGAAAAGGAATTTCCCATCGGCAAGAAACAGCAAACGCTGTTGCGCGAAGACCACCCCATTGCGTGCAAGGGTTGCAAGGCCGAACTGGTGATATCGGCTGTGGAAAAGCAGCGCTTCCTGGGTTTCGATAACCCTGCCAAACCCATGATGTTGGCCATGATGCTCAGTGGCTTGCTATCGGTGTGTGTGTTCGGCGGTACTTTTCTCGGTTTCCTGAAGTCCGACACCCTGGTGCTGGTGGCCGTGGTGGTGCTGATCGGCAGTAACCTGATATTGGGGCCGATGATCAGAAGTGCGACCAAGCCCCTGATGGTCAATCTTGACCCCAAAGGCACGCCAGCTGCCGTTTGATATTTGGCTTACCGGCCTGCCGGGATGGGCTGGCAAGGAGAGCAAAAGGCGACGGATTTATTTTTCGCGATAGGCTGTCGTCCGTCGCTACCAGGACAGCGCTTGTGCGATCTGATTTGCCTCATTCCTGGTTTGCTCACCGCCCATGATTGGCGCCCTTAGTAACGACCGTTCCCCCTCGCGGTCCACGATCCAGAACGCCATCTTTATGGGCGTCTTGCGCTGGACGCCAGCAACGAAGTCGTCGGATACGGGACCTTCATCGCCAGGCAGCTTCGTAACATCGAACTCCCATTTCTGGCCGGTTGCTTGCGACTTTGCGGGCTCGGCCGACTTGGGCGAAAACTTCGTCCTGCGCACATCCCCGGCTTGCAGTCCCAGCGTTTCCGACATGAACGAACGCAGTATTGATTCAAGCTTTTCGTCCGATGTCTGGGCCGAACCCACGGTAAGGCCAAGTTGTGCCCCTGTTTGCAGATTTTCGTAATAGAAACGATATTCCGTACCCAATCTCAGGCGGTAGTCGCCTACGCGCAAGGGTAGATGTATGCCTATTGAGCTGTTAACCAGCGCATTTTCATCCTTCGGCACTATCCAGCCGAGCGTAGCATCGCTTTTCTGCCATTCGATGAGCGTCCGGTTCAGGGCGACGGCCTCTTGAGTTCTGCCTTGGCGGTAGGCGATATCAGCGGCGTAATCCAGCGCGGTGCTATAGAGAAGTTGATAGGTAAAACCATACTCCCAGGCAGGCACGGCCAAACCCAGCGAGCGGCGCGCGGCATCCAGGGCGCCGTGCCGGTACTGCGACACGCCGATAAGTGTCTGCACGCGCGCCACTTCCTCCGGGAAAATGGCGTCGGGCAACGCCTGTTCCGCCAGTTCCGCAGCGTTGGACTCGCCGCCCGGAAGCTCCCAGTTTGAATCCATGTCTTGGGTCTGCTCGGCCATCGTGCGGTCGCGGAACAGCGGTGGTGCGCTTTGCCATTTCAGCGCCGCGAACAACTTTTGCATCTGCTCAACGGCCTGGGCTTCGTCCCGCGATTTGAACACCACATCGATGTCCATGCGCCAGTCGCCGCGCAGCGCCGTCCAACGAATATTGGTGCATTGCTCGCCGTCACACTCCTCTTGCCTCCCCAGTTTGACGGAAGCCAGGTCGGCGAAGGGGAGGTCAGGCATCGCCGATGCAACCGCCCGAACTTCACGCTGTTCCTGATAGGGCTTGAGCCAATCCTGGCGTTGCGATGCGGTGTATTTGCGTTGAGCTTCGTCATAAGCCAGCGAAATCTCGGCGCTCAGGCGGCCGTTTGCCAACTCCTGCGTATAGAGGAGGAGGGTAGTGGCATCGCGTTTTTCTGCGGGCTCAAACTTCGCCAGTTTCCACTGCCCCAGCAGGAGTGGCATCGAGAAGTCAGCCAATTCGTAACGCAAGCGCGGCTCGTCCGGCGACAACCGCCATAGACCGGGATAGGGACTGACGGCCGCAAAAAGCTTTTCCTCCAGGCGTACGACCTCGGCTCTTTCACCCGCCATCATGCTTGCCTCAATGGCCAGGCCCAACATGTTCGTGATGCGCGTGTCGCGCCTGTTAGTCGACCCGACAGAGGCTGCTTGCCGCTCCCAATACGCTATCTGCTCTTCGGCGGCTTTCCGGGCCTCTTCGTATCTCTTCTGCTGATGCAGCAGATTGACGAGCAACACACCCGCCTCGAGGTCCGTGAAATCCATGGCGCCACCCTTGCGGCCCGCCTCCATGGCCGCCCGGGCGGCGACCGTGGCCTCTGCCAGTGAATTTTCGCCGCTCAGGCGTTGTGCCTCGTGCATTAGTTGCGTGGAACTGGGTGCCTGCGCTTTTGCCTGATTCGCCGGTACCGCCCAGGCGGCGGTGCAGGTCGATAGCAGGATGGCGGCAAAGAGGGCGCAGTGTCGGCGTCGTATCGAGTTTTTCATGGTTGTGGGTTTCAATGCTTACTGCTCCTTGCAGGAAATCTTCCGGGGTGCGCTGTGTAGCCCGACTAAAGAAAATAAATCTGTCTGCTTTACGCTTAACCGCGATGAACATCATCAAAGTCATCGGCCTTAGGTGTCGCTTGAATGCCTTTGGCTTCCTGCGCGCGGTAGTACGCTTCGATACTCAGAGACGGATCAATGCGAGCCCTGATGATGCAGGGCTGTTTTTGCCAAGGGTATTGCTGCAACTGTTGGGTCAGCTGCTTGAGACCTGTTGCCAGCCAACCCTTTTCTGACTGGTCGCGCCAGCGTCGTGGGTTACGGCCCGTTTTGGCGTCGTAGGTGACAGTTACCGGGTCGAGATGACGACTTTGTTCCAGTACTGGCAGGTCCGGCAGCGGTTGCGTGACGTCCATGTAACGCTGCAGGCAATCCCAGAAGGCCAGTGCATTCACCTGGTCGAGGCCCAAGGCGTGGACCTTGGTGACCAGACAAATCTTGTTGTCGGTATAGCGGTGGTGCAGCCACAGGGCATAGTCATGGGAACCATAACCGCTGGGCAGCAGTTGCAACACTGGGTCGAACTCCTCAAAAGGCGCAACGAAGAGTCGGCGGAAACGCCGCTTGAAGCGAAGCATGCCGTCTATGCGGTTGAACTCGCTGCCGTCGTGGGTGGTGATTTTGCTGTGGAGCCAGAGTAGGGCGTCAAAACCGATGGCTCCCATGAAGTAGAGGAAGGCGCCGATCCATAGGGCTACTTGCAGTTGATCATGGCCCCATAGTGATCCAGTCATCCTAAATACGATTCCGGCGCAAACAATAAAGCCGATAATTTGTACGTGGTGAACTATCTTTTTTCCTGTCATATAAAGCGTTAATGAGCCAAATGATAGAAGGATAAATACCACTACTAAAAGTAGTAACGATGAGTCTCGCAAATACTTGGCTACCTCTGGTCCGGGGAGAAGGGCGCTCAAAATCCAAGTCCCCCAGATGACCCAAATGAAAGGAAAACTCATCAACTTTAGTAAAAACAATAGATGTGGGATTTTGCTTGAGTTTTGAAAGCGCCAGCTTTTAGCATCGCAGTAAACTTCTTCCTTTTTTCCTTGCTCCTGCTGCCGTTGGTAGCGCGTGTGCTCGTCACCTTGCAACTGGGTAGTGACCTCCATCGCCGGTTCCAGATTGGCGTAGTGACCAAAGGCGAGATGGGTGTCAAAGGTTTCTGAGCGATTGGCATCTTCCGCCCATTTTTGCGGTGGCAAAGGTTGATGACTGTTGCTGCGATAAGCATTGGCAGCGTACGGGGTATCCATTTGTACGGTCATACAGAGAATTCAGTGGTTTCGATTAGCAAAAGGCTGGGGCGATATCCCACCGCAAACTCTCCGATGGCAAACGACGGTTGACTGAGATAACGGCGAAACGGATTTTTGGACTTCCGCAAAAGGGGGGATTTATTCTTGCGCGATTTCCTGCTAGAAGACTGCTCAGAAAATAAATCTGTCCCTAATATGCTAGTGCTCTTACTTCGTATGTTTAATTTAACCACGATGAATATTGTCGTAATCGTCTGCCTTCGGCGTTGAGTGAATGCCTTTCGCCTCTTGAGCGCGATAGTAAGCCTCGACGCTAAGTGTGGGATCGATTCTGGCAACTAAAATGCACGCTTGGCTTTGCCAAGGGTACTGTAAGTTTCTCTGCATCATGGCCGGCCGCTCAGTGCGATCCCAAACTTTATATTTAGTATCACGCCAACGGCGTGGGGGGCGTTTGGACAGCTTATCTTGAGCCTCAGTGGTCGGATCAAGATGACGGAATTGTTCAAGGATTGGTAATTCTGGCATTGGCTGACTTACATCCATATATCGCTGTAATGTATCCCAGAACGCCAAGCATTCTTCACGACTCATTCCCAGCGATTGAATCTTGCCTCCAAGAAATATCTCAAAGTCGCTATAGCGATGGTGCAACCAGAGGGTCATGCTGCTATTGCCGTGAGGACCTGGTCGCATTTCCATGGTCGCATCGAACTCATAAAACGGTGCCGTGAAGGCAGGGCGAAAGCGGCGAGCTACGTTGACCATACCTGTTTGCCGATTGAATTCGCTTCCGTCATGTTGGAATACTCGTAGGTAGAGACCAAACAAATAGTCCCAGCCGATCAGCCCCATGAAAACGGTGAGCGCCATGGCCACGCTTCCTATCAAAAGATTTTCACCATAAACAGGATTGCCATAGTCAACGACAGAGGCTGTAGCGCATATTCCAATACCCAAAAACATCTGAGCTAAATATTTTTTATATTTCGGGCTGTCAGACCACATGAACCATGAACTAAATCCCATCATCACAAGGGCCAGTAAAGGGATGGTCGAGGCGATCGCCATAGAAAGATAGGTGCTCTGGTTTTTCATTAGGTTATCTAGAGGGGCTGAGATTGCCCCTGACATAACCAAAGTCCAGATAATCCAAGGTATAAAGGCAATGCAGCTCCACTTTAGAAATGGAATTAGTATTTGAATTTTGTTTGTGGTGTCAAAGCGCCGGCGTTGATTGCTTACGTAAAGGTCTGTGTTGCAATTAGTTGTTGGATAATTATTAACACCCGCTTGTAGTTGTGCACCTACGTCCTGCCAAGGCTCACGATTAGCGTAGTTCCCCCAATGAAGTGCTGTCCGAAATAATCCAGAACGCCTCGAGCCGTTAGGCCATTTGTGAGAAGGCAAGGTGGGAATAACGCGGCTATTGAAAGCCGCGATGCCGTATTGAACTGTTTCAGATGCTGCAGTGTTCATGTTTTTTAAGAAAATAAATCTGTCCCTTTTAAATTTTTACGCTCAACCGCGATGAACTTCATCAAAGTCATCGGCCTTCGGTGTCGCCTGGATGCCTTTGGCTTCCTGCGCGCGGTAGTAAGCTTCGATGCTCAGAGAAGGATCAATGCGAGCCTTGATGATGCAGGGCTGCTTTTGCCAAGGGTATTGCTGCAACTGTTGCGTCAGCTGCTTCAGACCTGTAGCCAACCAACCCTTTTCCGACTGGTCGCGCCAGCGCCGTGGGTTACGGCCTGTTTTGGCGTCGTAGGCGACAGTTACTGGGTCAAGGTGACGACTTTGTTCCAGTACTGGCAGGTCCGGCAACGGTTGCGTGACATCCATATAACGTTGCAGGCAATCCCAGAAGGCCAGTGCATTCACCTGGTCGAGGCCCAAGGCGTGGACCTTGGTGGCCAGACAAATCTTGTTGTCGGTATAGCGGTGGTGCAGCCACAGGGCATAGTCATGGGAACCATAACCGCTGGGCAGCAGTTGCATCACTGGGTCGAACTCTTCAAAAGGAGCAACAAAGAGACGACGAAAACGGCGTTTGAAGCGAAGCATGCCGTCTATGCGGTTGAACTCGCTACCGTCGTGGCTGGTGCTTTTGCTGTGGAGCCAAATAAGGCAATCAATGCCGATAGCACCCATGAAGTAAAGGAAAGAACCGGTCCAGAGGGCAATCTGGATTTCATCGCTACCCAATAGTGAACCTTTCTGGGAGTAGACAATGACGGAAAAAATGCATAAACCAATAATTTGGATGTGATGAACAACTTTTTTTCCGTTCATGTAAAGAGCAAGTGAAGTAATCATCAGCGCGACGACCAGAACTGAAGAAAGTAAAACCAGAAATGCATTAACATCTTTGCGTCCGGTTTCAGGGATGAAATTAATTATAATTCCCGCTCCCCAAGGAACCCATATGAAGAAGAAACACATGAGTCTGAAAATTGAAAATAAGTGGGGGATTTTACTCGAGTTTTGAAAGCGCCAGCGTCTGGCATCGCAATACGCCTCTTCCTTTTTTCCTAGCTTCTGCTGTCGCTGGTAAATGGTCTGTTCTTCACCTTGTAGCTGGGTATTAATTTCCATCGCCGGTTCTAGATTTGCGTAATGACCAAAGGCGAGGTGGGTGTCAAAGTTCCCTGAGCGATTGGCATCTTCCGCCCATTTTGGAGGAGGTAGCGGGGCGCGGCTGTTGCTGCGGTAGGCACCGGCAGCGTACGGGTTATCCATTTGGACAGTCATACAGAGAACTCGGTGGTTTCAATTTGCCAATAGGGTGGGGCGGCTTCCGGTTGCAGATCATCCGGTGGCAAACGACGGTTAACCGGGGTAAAAGCTGACCAGCTTTTAGGGCTAGGTTGGGGCAACACCAACCGCTCGCTTGCTTGATCTGTACTTAGTTCAAACTGAGCACTGACTTTCAAGCCCTGAGTCATACGCACATTGTAACGATCCAGAGGACTGAGTTGAGCAACGGGTAAGCTGGCGGGAAGAACATAGAGCACGCTAGTGGTATCCAGTAAAAGCGCTGCTAGCTTGGGGGCCGCAGCGGGGACACGATTATAGCGTTTTACATCGAAGGCGCCGTTTATACGCAGGCTGCTCTGGAATTCTTGGGCGATCAACTGAAATTGCTGGTCATTCTCGAACATTGATAGCAGTGGAGAACTGAGAACGATGGCCCAATCCTCATCGGTTAGAGGCTGCTTTCCGGGTATGACACATTGCAGCCCAGAATCTGGCAGTGCCCTACGATCGCTATCAGCTTGTTGCAGTGCCTTGAGATGAGCTGCAGGCGCTTTTTTTCGCCAGTCGGCTAATCGCTGTACGAATATTTGCGGTTTTCCGATAATGCCGAGCAGTTGTTGGTAGGCGATCTGCGGGTCCTTCAAGTGAGCGAAACGCTGGCCTTTGCCCAGAGCCTGATCCAGCATGCCAGCTTCGGCAAACTGGAGACCGAATGGACCTTTTTTTACCACGATTTCCATGTCGCTGTCGGTCAATAGATTGGCTGCGATAGTACCGCCTATAGCCAGAACCATACCGACCACCAAGGCGTAAGGATTAATAACTAATCCAACGCCGTAAGCCGCCCACAAACCGCCACCTACCGCTGCTACAGCATATGCAGCTGCCGCATCTGTGTCGCCTTGATTGAGAGCTCGGTAGCTGTCCCAACCGCTGAGGGATGCTCCTAGTAATGTCGCTCCGGCACCAACGGCGCGTAGTAACGGAAGCTTAGGGCTTCCAGTTTGCTTTTCCAGATTTAACGCCCACCGAGAAGAAAGCGTTTTGACCTCAATTCGTGGCGCGGTGATGTAGCTTGTTGCAGAAGAACCAAAGAGCAGCTTGCCGTGGCTACCTAGAGCAGCCATTAAGTCTACGACTGCACTAAAGACACCAACTACTCCGCGCCATTGCTCTCCTCCGGATTGAAGGTCACTGTAAGCTTTTACCTGTATTAATAGGTTATAAACCGCAAACGCCACCATCAACGTCGGCACAACCTTGTTTTTCTCCATCGTCTCGGTAACAGCCCCGAAACGAACGCGGAATTCGTTGTATTTGGCCAGGTCTGCATTCCCTTTGGGGATGGCAATGACCGTGACATCGCGCAATGTAGGGCGCCCTGCGCCAGAGCCTCGTGGGCTGGTACTGCCCACGGTTGTGCCGGACTGGTCATGCAAAGTGGCGTAACGGTAGCTTTTACGGGTCAGGGCCTGGCGTTCGACGTCGGTGAGCCCACCGCGCAGTCCGGCACCCTGTACGCCGATAACCACGTAGTTCTGGGCCAGTGCCTGGCCCTGAGGCATTAACTTGATCTCGGCCATTTTCGGCGAGAGTGCTGCCAGGGTCACAAATGTGGGGGAGAACAATCGATCAAGCTGGATTTTCGACGCGTCCTGCGACAAGCGGCCGATCTGGGCCACGACACTGGCACCGAAGTTATCGAGTAAGTCGGCGAGAAAATACGCAAAGCCTTTGCCGGCGCTGGGTTGGTCGACTTCACCCGTCAGCGATGCCGTCAGCATCAATGTGCTTAAGCCCATTGCTTCCGGCTTTGGTTCTTTACCGCTGTCGCGCAGGGTTTTCAGACGTTTAACCAGATCGGGTAACTGGTCGGCGGTTTTTGCCAGCATCAAGGCGCCCAGTGGGTGCTGACCCTGGAGCAGGCCTTGTACGAGACGATTGATAGGGCCGGTCAGTTCTGGGTAGCCCTTGCCGGTATACATGGCGTCACTGCGGTTGGGGACCTGGTTCAGCGCATCGAGTGATTCGGTTAGCAGGCAATACGGTTCCAACAGCGCTTCGTTGCGACTGTAGCTCCAGTCGAGCAGCACCGGATGCAGTTTTTTGTCCAGCAGGTCTACGAGGTTAGTTAATCGTTGCGCCAGTTTTTCACGACACTTCTCACGAGCTTCTTCGAAGACGGCTTTCTGCAATTTAGGCAGATCGACTTCGTCCTGGAGTTTGGCGAGTGGACCGGCGAGGGTGCTGTAAAGCACCTGTGCATAGCGTCCGTGAGGTTCGTGGGGTACCAGCGCATTCAGGGTTTGCAGGTAATCGACGCAATCACGAATTTGCGCGGTTGCGTGACGCAAAGCGAATAACGGGTCATCGAGAATCATGCCCACCAAATGCGGGTAGTCGCGCAAGGTGTTCTGGGCCAGCACGTCTGTCCCTGCCTCCACAGTAGGAAGCGCAGTCGGCGGCGGGAGCTTGAGTTTTCCCGCCAGGTCCTGCTTGCGTTGTTGCAGTTTCAGAATCAACGCATCTGTTTTGAACGCAGCAAACGCTGGGGTGAAGTCCGCAGGATCTTCCAGGGCGGATTCGATGTTGAAGTCGCGCGCCCGCAACCCCTTGACCAGACCCTTTACAGGCGTCGCTGGATAAATCAACGAAGCCTTCCAGTGCTGCGTTTCACCCGCAGTCGCCGCCCAGGCAGCCGCCATGTTTTGACTGCGTGCCTTGATCCGTCCCGCGTCCTTTTCGAGCCACTCGATGTATTCCCAGGTCCACGGTAATTCGCTGTAGGCCATGCTCAGTTGGTCGCCAACAAATCGACCCTGTAGAAACATCGGAACCAGAATCAGATATTGTTTGACGCACACTGGTTCGCGTTTGTCGGCATCGCCTTTTTTCTCGGCAATCTTGCGCCAGTGGGCCACGTCGACTTCGAACAGCTGACCTTTACCGTCGGTTTCCAGTTCTCGCCACAGCTTGTTTTTCAGGAACACATAGATGCGGCCAGGGCGCGGTAACGCGCCTTGTAACGTTTCATTGAGTTTGTCATGCCCCGGTAGCCGCGCCAGCGGGGTCACCGCCAACAACGTGTTGTGCTGGTACTTTTCTTCTTCTTGAGTGGTCTTGGCATCGACCATGATTGGAATCTGCAGTTTGCCGCCATCGGTACGTTCTACGTTCAGCGCCAATCGCGACTTCTGCTCATTCTCGTATTCGGTTTTCTTGCGAGTCCCTTCGCTTATGGGCTTGTCGTTAAAACTGCTCATGCCTTGCCCTCCGGGCCCAGTAGTTGCAATTGGCTGCCCAGTTCAGGGTCACCCCAGACATCAACGATAAGAGCCTCTGGGCCTTTTTCGCCCGGGGTTTTTCTCGGCGCCGCATTGTTTACCGGCGCATTGCCCAGCGTCTGTCCGACGGGCGCAGTGTCTGCAGGTTTAGGGGGGACCGGTAGAATCGGTGCCGCTCCCGTACCGTTCCCCGCGTTGCCGCCAGAGTTCATGTTGATCACCGGCCCGCTCAGCGTTACACCCCCGGCATCGATCTTGATGAAGCTACCGCCGCCAATAAGGGTCAGTTCGCTGCCGGCTTCAAGTACCACCTTGATGCCGCTGTCGAGATGAATCTCCTGGCCCGCCTCAATAAACTGCCCAGTCCCAACCTTGATGTGCTGGTTAACCCCCACAGTCAAATGATCATTCGCCTGCGCCTCAACCTTCCGGTCCGCATAAACCGTGTGATGTTCCTCAGCCTTGAACTCCGTATAGCTGTTCTTCTCAACAGTATCGTGCCGTTCATTGCCGACCCGAATCTTCTGGTCGTGCTCGATGTTTTCGTCCCAATCGCGCTGGGCGTGCAGGAAGATTTGTTCCTGACCTTTCTTATCCTCGATGCGCAGTTCGTTGTAACCGCCGCCACCGGGGGAGCTCAGGGTCTTGAAAGTGCTGCGTGTTTTGTTCGCCGGCAGCTCGTAGGGGACGATGTTTTCCTTGTGGTACAGGCATCCACTGATCAGCGGCTGGTCGGGGTCGCCTTCGAGGAAGGTCACCAGCACTTCCATGCCGATGCGCGGGATGGCGATGCCGCCGTAGTGGGCGCCGGCCCAGGCGGAGGAGACGCGTAGCCAGCAGCTGGTTTTGTCGTCGGCCTGGCCTTCGCGGTCCCAGTGGAACTGGACTTTGACGCGGCCGTATTGGTCGCAGTGGATTTCTTCACCTTTTGGCCCGGTGACGACGGCGCTCTGGCTGCCGAGGATTCGCGGCTTGGGGTGGTTCAGCGGCGGGCGGTTCGGTACGTCCCACGGCGTCGCCTGGAAACGGTTGCGATAGCCTTGATGGAAGTCATCCTTCAACGCCGTGGTGTTGCTGGTGACCGACTCTTCTAGCACTTGCGGCTGTTTGCCTTCATGGAGGACTTCAGTCAGCAGCCACAAGTCGTTCCACTTGGCTTTCGGGTGCTCGGTCAGGGCCAGGAAGTGGCCGCTGACCAGTATCGGCTGATCGCTTCTGCCTTCGGCGAGCTGGAAGTCGCTGCGGTGACGTTCGAGGGCGCGTTTGGCCAGGTGTTTGCCGCGTTCGCGGTCGATGAAGCGGCCGGGGTAGTCGTAGTCTTCGAGGTCGGGCAGGGCGTCGCCACGGTTTTCGCTTTCCAGCGTCATGCGCGGTTTTTCGAAGTCGTAGTCGCGGCGGGTGGTGCGGCTGGTGCGGGTTTCCAGGCGCAGGTCGAAGCGCTTGATCACCGGGTCGGTGGCGACCATGCCGGAGTCTTGCTGATAGGCCACTGGTGCGAGTTTCGGGAACACCGTCTGGTCATCGCCGAACACCAGTTTGTGGGCCGTGGCGCTGTGCTGGAAGTGGTAGTGAATACCTTCTTCCTCGCACAGGCGCTGGATGAACTGCAGGTCCGATTCATCGTATTGAACGCAGTAGATGCGCTCGGGATAAACCGCCCCGACTTTGAATTCGTAGGCATTGCTTTGGATGCCGTGCTCTTCGAGGACCATGCCGACGATTTTCGGCACGCTGAGGTTCTGGAAGATGCGTTGGTTGATGCGGTGCGCCAGGTAGGACAGTTGCGGGCGCAGGGTCACCGCGTAGCGGGTCAGGCGTTTGCCGGAATCACCCTGAACGGCGCGATAGATCTGGCCGTGGATGCCGCTGCCATCAGGCGAGAGCTGCAAAAAGGCCGGTTTGTGCAGCAAAGTCTCGAGGTCCAGAGACGGCTTCTCACTGACCAGTTCCACCTCAAACACAAAAGGCTGGCTGATGGCTTCCCGGCCTTGCAGGGCAAGCACCTGGAGGTCGTTATCCAGACCTTCGATAGTCAGGGCAAAGTGAGTCTGATTGGCCGGCGCGAACATCCCTTGTTCCTCGTGCAGTGTTGCGGCGTAAACCAATACCCGTTCAAAGGATCAGCAGACGCGAAATTCTGGAAAGGCGTAAACGACATCGACCAGCAGAGCTGGCCGATGCGTGAAGCGGTCAGCCGCGATTAAGCGACTGGTTGACGCCAGTCATCGGAACCCGAAGTACCGGAGACTTCGTGGGTCCAGGTGATTTTGCGGTAGGTGAACTGCACTTCTTCCAGGTGCGTGAAGTGGGAGTTCGACGGATCCTGGCAGTTGTGCATTTTGTTGTTGATGGCGACGATGATCGCGTCTTCCAGTTTGGTGGTGTAGTAGTGCTCTTGGGTCCCTTGGGCCGAAGTGCGGTACCACTGGATAACGATTTCGCTCATGCGCTCGCCGGAAGTCAGCGCCGCTTGCAGCAGTGGCGAAGCCTTGTCGTAGACCTTGGTGATCACAACTGGCTTGTGAACGCGCTGGCCGGTCGGTTGGCCGGACTGTGGGTCACGCGGGATGATCACGTCGTGGCTGAAAGCCTGAACCATGACTTGGTCTTCGTGACCTTCTTGATAAGTGTTGCCAACCGAGTCGGCGGTGAAAGCGCCGGCAGTGATCAGACCTTGTTTTTCGCCAGTGACGGACATGTACGCTGGTGTAGCCATGGATGTGCTCCTTGCTAAAAATTTAGGGTGCCCGGGAGGCGAAATCGCCCGGTGGGTGCCTAACACTTATCAAGGTCCGTGCCAGAAAAGTTGAGGACCAATTAAACCGGGGGTATGGCCGAGGTTTTTCAATAGCTTGGGTGCGTTTGGAGGGAAATCACCCCCTAAAGTGCGCAAGAAGTTGCGCAGTACTGCGCAACTTCTTGCGCACTCGGCTACAGCCCCCGGCAGGTCTGGCGCTTAGCGATATTGGAACTGTTTTTTGCGGAACAAGTGCGCAACTTCTTGCGCATCAAGGCTATGCGCCATCATTAGAGCCTGGCGCCGATCTGCTCGACAAATTGTACGATCGTGGTTTCGTTGCGTCGGTAATACGTCCAGGGCCCGATCCGCTGCGAGGTCACCAGGTTGGCCCGTTGCAGGGCGGTGAGGTACAGCGATACGGTGGACTGCGACAGGCCGACCTTTTCCTGAATGATGCTGACGCACACACCGATTTCTTCCGGGTCACGTTCCTGTGTCGGGAAGTGCACGCGCGGCTCCTTCAACCACAGCATGATTTGCAGGCGCGTGGGGTTGGAAAGGGCTTTGATGATGTCGTTCAGATCAAGAGTCATGGTCGAGCCTGGGGGCCTGTGTGCTGCGTCGAAATAAGCCGAAACCCTGAGGCCGGCAGATCGGCGCCTTGGGTCAAGGGTCCGATCTGCCGCGCAGTTTACAGGCTCGGCTGGTAGCGCGGGTAATCGCTGTAACCGGCGGCGGTTCCACCGTACAGGCTGGACGCATCGAGTTCATTGAGCGGCCACTGATTCAGCAGGCGTGCCGGCAAGTCCGGGTTGGCGATAAACCAGCGGCCGAACCCGATCAAGTCGCCCCAATCGGCGTTCAGTACCTTGTCGGCACGTTCGCTGGAGTACTTGCCGGCATACATCAGCAATCCGCTGAAGGCCTCGCGCACAGCTTGGCGGAAGGTGATCGGCAGTTCCGGGGCGTTGTCCCAGTCGGCTTCGGCCAGGGACACGTAGGCAATGCCGATCTGTTCCATCAATCTGACGGCTTCCAGGTAGGTTTCGTGCGGGTTCTCTTCCACCAATCCGAGGTATACCCGCGCTTCATCAGTGCTGGCGAACAGCGGAGCAAAACGCACACCGACCCGATCCTTGCCGACCACTGCGGACACGGCTTCAGTGATCTCGCGCAGAAATCGCAGGCGATTGCTCAACGAGCCACCATATTCGTCGGTGCGCTGGTTGCTGTGGGCGGAGATGAACTGGTTGACCAGATAACCGTTGGCGCAATGCAATTCGACGCCATCGAAACCAGCCTCCATGGCATTGCGTGCCGCCTGAGCGTAAAGCTGGACGAGTTCCTTGATCTGTTCGGTGCTCAGCGCCTGAGGCATAGACGGCTCGGCCAGGGCGCCGGTGCCCGGGCCGGTTTCGATAAACACACTCACCGCCGTCGCCGGAATCGCAGAGGGCGCGACCGGTGCCGCGCCATCTGGCTGCAGCGAGGTGTGGGACACCCGACCGACATGCCACAACTGGGCAAAAATCGGTTTGCCTTCAAGGTGCACGGCAGTCGTCACTTGTTTCCAGCCGTCGATCTGTTCCTGGGTGTGAATCCCCGGCGTCCAGGCATAGCCCTGGCCGCGCGGTTCGATCTGAATCCCTTCGGTGATCAGTAAACCGGCACTGCTGCGTTGACGGTAATACTCGGCCATCAGGGCATTGGGAATGTTGCCGGGCTGAGTGCTGCGTGAGCGGGTCAATGGCGGCAGCACCAGGCGATTTTGCAGGGTGAACGGGCCTAGACGGATAGGCGTGAAGAGGGTGGAGCCGGTCATCGGTAAGTCCTGTAAAGCGGAAGGAGTGCGTTCGTGCGCCGTCAGCCGTGGCTGAGCCGGGTGCGCTGTGAACGCCTTTATAGAGGTATCACGATATTGAGATATATCAATATCTAAATTTGAACAGCCTCCGTATCATCCGGCCTCACCACCCTTCGATGAGTGAAACGATCCGCGCAACCGGGTGGTCAATGACTCTGTACCCACGCGCCGTCGAGCGTCCGACAATTCCTGAAATCAAGTGAGAACGACATGAAAATCCTGATGGTTCTAACGTCCCACGATCAATTGGGAAACACCGGTAAGAAAACCGGCTTCTGGCTGGAAGAATTCGCCGCACCGTATTACACGTTCAAGGACGCTGGCGCTCAACTGACCCTCGCCTCGCCCAAGGGCGGCCAGCCACCGCTGGACCCGAAAAGCGACGAGCCGGATGCGCAAACCGCTGCCACCGATCGCTTTCGCAAAGACTCGGCGGCGCAATCGGCGCTCGCGTCCACGGTCGTGTTGAGCAGCGTGAAGGCTGAAGATTTCGATGCCGTGTTTTATCCGGGCGGTCACGGGCCACTGTGGGACCTGGCTGAAGACAAGGATTCGATCGCGCTGATCGAGGCGCTATACAAGGCTGGCAAACCAGTCGCGACGGTTTGCCATGCGCCGGGTGTGTTGCGTCATGTGAAAGATGCGGACGGTCAGCCGTTGGTCAAAGGCAAACGTGTGACCGGCTTCAGCAATAGCGAAGAAGAGGCTGTGCAGTTGACTGATGTGGTGCCGTTTTTGGTCGAGGATGAGTTGAAGGCCAAAGGCGGGATTTATTCGAAGGGCGACGATTGGGCGAGCTATGTGACGACTGATGGGTTGTTGCTGAGCGGGCAGAATCCGGCGTCTTCGGAAGCGACGGCTGAGGCGTTGTTGGCGGCGTTGAAAAAATAAGATCAAAAGATCGCAGCCTTCGGCAGCGCCTACATTGGAATGCGTACCCTGTAGGAGCTGCCGAAGGCTGCGATCTTTTCAATGATTCACCGCTTAAGAGCTGCGAAACACTCATCAACCGAACGCTGCTGCGTCTCGGCATACAACCCCAATTCATCAATCGTCCTACGCCCCAGCGCTTGCTCAAACGCCTGCTGGTTCGAGTGCACGCCATAGTGGGTTTGCGCCGCATCGCCCAGGTTCGACTGGAAAATCCCCGCCGCGCTGACCGGCAAAAAGTCTTCATACACCAGCGGCTCAACCCGCACATATCCGCCGCTGAGCAAGTCGTCCAGCGTCACGCCATCGAGACCATCAGCGGCCAGGCCTTTTTCCGTCACGAAGTAGCGAAAGTACGCCAGTTCCTGTCGGCGCATGCCCTCAAGCGTGTCAGGGAATTCGCCAAAGTGCTGGGCCATCAGTTCGTTGTAACGCGCGGCGTTGGCTTCATTCGGGAAATCCTTCAGCTCATCCCGCGCGGCATTAAGCAGGCGATCGTAAAGCGCTCGACCCTTGGGCGTGAGCGCCGCACCGCGTTGTTCGATTTCGCCGAAACGGGCGCTGTGGCTGCCGCGCGTCTGGTCTTGATCGGTGAAGGCAATCGGCTCGTCCAGCGCTTTGAAACTGGTCTGGCGCAGCAGGATCGGGCACTGACGGCGCGGCGGGCCTTCGATCACGGCTTTGGGGGTGATGCCGTGGGCCGGCATTTGTGCCTGGACGATGTCGATGTCCAGGGTACGCGGGGTCAGGTGATTGATGTGCGGGCCCTTGAACGCGACGACGTCGGCGACCAGTCGATGCTGGGCGCTGAGTTGCTGGTATTGCGCGGCGGTGACGGTGGCGCTGTGGTGCCAGCGGAAGGTCTCCAGAGCCTGCTCGACAAACTCCCAGGCTTGCTTTTCGGTTAAACCACCCTGGGTTTCGGCCTGCTCGATCAACGCCAAGGCAGCAGGGGTGAAGATCGAGCGTTTATCCAGCACCGATTGGGCGAACGCCCGCAACTCCAGGTCTTCGATCAGCTCCAGGCGCAGCAGCGAGGTGAACACTCGGAACGGGCTGACTTGCAACGCCGCTTCATGCACCGCGCGAAACGCTGTGGAATGCACCGGCACGCCCGCCGGGGTCAGGTCGTAATAACCCACCGGTTGCATGCCCATCACCGCGAACAGGCGGGCGAGGGTCGCCAGTTCCGTGGCGGTGCCGACGCGGATTGCGCCGTGGCGTTCCAGGTCCAGGCGCTGGATTTCGCCGGTGCTTTCGAGTTGTCGAGCGATCTGCGGGTCGTTGTCGAGTACGTGGCGGTTGGTCTGTTCCACCAGTTCCATCAGCGCGCCGTACAGCGGCACTTCTTCGCGGTACATGTCGGACATCGCTTTGGAGAAGCGTTGGCGGATCAGGTCGGGGCTGACGAAGCTCGGGTGGCTCATGAAAAAAATTCCTGGCACGGTGACAGAGAGGATGGGGGAAAAGATCGCAGCCTTCTGCGGCGCCGACAAACGAAGATTCCTACGAACTTCATTCTCCCAGCGACTGGTCCACCAATTCGATCCAGTGCCGCACTGGGGTGCGCCCGGCGCTGGCGAGGTGGCTCTGGCAGCCGATGTTGGCGGTGACGATCAGTTCGGGGTGGCCGCTTTCCAGAGCGTTGAGCTTGTTGTCGCGCAGTTGCCGGGCCAGTTCCGGTTGAGTCAGGGAATAGGTGCCGGCCGAACCACAACATAAATGACTGTCCGGTACGGCGGTGAGATTGAAGCCCAGTCGAGTGAGGACCGCCTCCACCGCGCCGCCGAGTTTCTGTGCGTGCTGCAAGGTGCACGGGCAATGGAAGGCAATCTTGCGATCCGTCGCGGCGCACACACGCTCCAGTGGCTCATCGGCCAGCACTTGCACCAGATCCAGCGCCAGTGCGCTGACCCGCTGAGCCTTGGCCGCGTAGACCGGATCGCCCTCCAGCAAATGCCCGTAATCCTTGATGAACGCACCACAACCGCTGGCCGTCTGGACGATGGCTTCGGCACCGTTTTCCAGGTGCGGCCACCAGGCGTCGATATTGTGTCGGGCGCGCTGCAGCCCTTTGGTCTGGGCGTCGAGGTGATAATCCAACGCTCCGCAACAACCGGCCTTCGGTGCCGGGATGACGCTGATCCCCAATCGATCCAGCACCCGCGCCGTGGCGGCATTGGTGTTGGGCGACAAACCGGGTTGCACGCAACCTTCGAGCATCAACACCCGCCGCGCATGCCGAGGGGCGGGGCGCTCGCCGGTGGCAGGCAAATCGTGGGGCAGTTTCGCTTCGACGTTGCGCGGCAATAACGGACGGAACGTTGCGCCGATTCGCAGCAGCGACTTGAACAGGTTCGGGTTCGGCGCCAATGCCCGCAGGCCCTCGCGCAACAAGCGTTGCCCCGCCGGGCGCGGCACTGCCTGATCGACCACGGCCCGGCCGATATCGAACAGGTTGTGATAATCGACCCCGGACGGGCAGGTGGTTTCGCAGTTGCGGCACGACAGGCAACGGTCCAGGTGCAGTTGGGTTTTCGCTGTGGCAGGCGCGCCTTCTAGCACTTGTTTGATCAGATAGATGCGCCCGCGCGGGCCGTCCAGCTCATCCCCCAGCAACTGATAGGTCGGGCAAGTGGCGTTGCAGAACCCGCAATGCACGCAGGTGCGCAGGATCTTTTCCGCTTCGGCGGCCCGTGGCAGTTGCCGGGACTGTTCGCTGAGGGTCGTTTGCATGCTTAGAGCTCCGCGTACATCCGGCCGGGGTTAAACAGCCCTTGCGGGTCGAGTTGCGCCTTGAGTTGCCGGTGGTAGCGCAGCAGCGCCGGGGCCAGCGGCTGGAACGGTGTTTCACTGGCGCCGTGGCTGAAGCAGGTGGCATGACCGCCCAATTCATGGGCCATCGACTGAATATCGCTGGCCTCGGATTTCAACCAGCGTTGCGCGCCGGCCCAGTCGATCAATTGCTCGCCGGGCAACAACAGAGGCCCGAGATTGTTCGGCAGGGACAGTCGCCACAGCGGCAGACCTTCATCAAAAAACGCCAGCCGCTGCTCGTTCAGTTCAGTCCAGTAACCCGAATCCAACGGCTCGCCGCCCAGCCGTTGGTGGGCCGCCGTCACCGAGCCTTCGCCACCCTCCAGCCGCAGATACAAACGTTGACTGTCGTGACTGGCGGCGCTGATCGGCAGCGGTTGCTGACCCCATTCGGCGAGTTTGATCAGCGCGCGGGCGCTGTCGATTTCCAGGCTGATGCTTAAGCATTGCCGGGGTTTTGGCAGCACTTTGAGCGAGACTTCCGTCAACACGCCGAGGCAGCCGTAACTGCCCACCAGCAAGCGCGACAGGTCATAACCGGCGACGTTTTTCATCACTTCGCCGCCGAACCGCAGGTGTTTGCCCAGGCCGGTAATCACCCGCGTACCGAGGACAAAATCGCGCACCGAACCCGACCATGGCCGCCGTGGCCCGGACAGCCCCGCTGCGATCATCCCGCCGACGGTGGCGCCTTCACCGAATGACGGTGGTTCGCAGGGCAGCATTTGTCCCTTGGCGTCGAGGGTGGCCAGCAATTCACTCAGCGGCGTACCGGCGCGGACGCTGACCACCAGTTCCGTCGGGTCATAGCTGACGATGCCGCGATGGGCGCGGGTGTCGAGCACTTCGCCGGCCACCTCGCGGCCAAGAAACGCCTTGCTGTTGCTGCCCTGGATTCGCAGCGGCGTGGCGTTCTCCCGTGCCTGATTGACCTGCGCGAGCAACGTCTCGCTGGCATCGAAATCCGCCATCAGAAACGCTCCAGCTCAGGAAACGGCAATTGCCCGGCGTGAATGTGCATCGCGCCGAATTCCGCGCAGCGGTGCAGGGTCGGGATGTTCTTGCCGGGGTTGAGCAGGCCTTGCGGATCGAACGCGGCTTTTACCGCGTGAAACAGGGTCAACTCGTCGCTGTTGAACTGCGCGCACATCTGATTGATTTTCTCCCGGCCCACGCCATGCTCGCCGGTGATGCTGCCGCCGACCTTCACGCACAGTTCCAGAATTTGCCCGCCCAACGCTTCGGCCCGGGCCAGTTCACCGGGCTGGTTGGCGTCGAACAGGATCAACGGGTGCATGTTGCCGTCGCCGGCATGGAACACGTTGGCGACCCGCAAGCCATGCTCGGCAGCGAGGCGGGCGATGCCTTCCAGTACGCCAGGCAGTTCGCGGCGGGGGATAGTGCCGTCCATGCAGTAGTAATCCGGCGACAGGCGACCGATAGCCGGGAAAGCGTTTTTGCGCCCGGCCCAGAAGCGCACGCGTTCGGCTTCGTCCCGGGCCTGGCGCACTTCGCTGGCCCCGGCCTGTTGCATCACCTCGCGCACCCGTTGGCAGTCGTCGTGGACATCAGCTTCGACGCCGTCCAGTTCACACAACAGGATCGCCTCGGCGTCCACCGGGTAACCGGCGTGGATGAAGTCTTCGGCGGCGCGGATGGCGAGGTTGTCCATCATTTCCAGGCCACCGGGGATGATCCCGGCGGCGATGATATCGGCCACGGCGCGGCCGGCCTTTTCCACCGAATCGAAACTGGCCAGCAAGACTTTGGCGACTTGCGGTTTGGGCAGCAACTTGACCGTGACTTCGGTGATGATTCCGAGCAAACCCTCGGAACCGGTGAACAGCGCCAGCAGGTCGAAACCCGGTGAATCCAGGGCTTCGGAGCCCAAGGTCAGGCGTTCGCCTTCGACGGTGAGCACTTCCAGCTTCAGCAGGTTGTGCACGGTCAGGCCGTATTTGAGGCAATGCACGCCGCCGGCGTTTTCCGCGACGTTACCGCCGATGGAACAGGCGATTTGCGAGGACGGGTCCGGCGCGTAATACAAGCCGAATGGCGCCGCCGCTTGCGAGATCGCCAGGTTGCGCACGCCGGGCTGGACCCGCGCGGTGCGGGCGGCGGGGTCGATGTGCAGGATGTTGTTAAAACGCGCCATCACCAGCAGCACGCCTTTCTCCAGCGGCAAAGCACCGCCGGACAACCCGGTGCCGGCACCGCGCGCCACCACCGGCACCTGTTGCGCGTGACAGATCTGCAGTAGTTTTTGCACCTGCTCCAGGCGCCGGGGCAGGGCCACCAGCATCGGCGTGGTGCGGTAGGCCGAGAGGCCGTCGCATTCGTAAGGCTTGAGTTCTTCTTCGCGCCAGAGCAGGTCGAGGTCGGGGAGTTGCTGGTGCAGGCGGTTGAGCAGGGCGGCTTTGTCTACGTTTGGCAGAACGCCGTCGACGCGTTCGTCGTACAGAATGTTCATGAAACCAATTCCTGTGGCGAGGGAGCTTGCTCCGGCTCGGCTGCGAAGCAGTCGTAAACCGTCACACGCGGTGCGCCTGAAAAAACGCGCCAGCAGGTTTTTGGGCTGCTGCGCAACCCAGCGGGAGCAAGCTCCCTCGCCACAAAAGCGGTTCTCGACTCACAGGTCTTGATCATCGTCGCGGCCCCAAAAACTCCCGATACAACCGCGCCGCCCTCGTGGGTTGCTCAACCATCGGCATATGGCCAATTCCTTCCCAGATATCCACCCGCAAGTTATCAATCCCCTTGCTCCACACCGCCACGCTGCTGACATCAATCAACCGGTCCTTACGCCCCCACAGCAATAGCGCCGGGCATTTGATGTCGGCGAGTTTCGGCTCCATCGGCGGGCTGGCGCGGAAGTCCTCGAAAATTTCCGCCAGCTCGTCGCGGCTTTGTTCGTAGCGCTGGGCGACAGCGTCCAGTACCACCCCGGGCACCCACGGCGGGTTGGCCATGGTCATGGCGTAGAAATGCTGGAATTCTTCTTTGGTGTGAATCAAAAACGGGTTGTGACCCTTGGACAATTGACGCTCCAGGTCACTGACTTCAGGGGCGGTGACGCCTGCCGGATCGATCAGCGCCACCGAGGCAATCCGCTCGGGGTAGGTGGCTGCCAGCCACGCCGCGATGTAGCCGCCCATGGAGTTACCGATCACATGCACCTTCTCGACCCCGCACACATCGAGCAACTGGATCATCCGCTTGGCCTGCAGCCCGATGTCATAGCCGCCGCCGGCCTTGAAGCCGGTTTCGCCATGGCCGGCGAGGTCCGGAATGATCACCCGATAGTCGCCGACGAAATGCCGGGCAAAGCGCAGCCAGAGGTTCTTGTCGGCGCTGTAGCCGTGCAGCATCAAGATGCTGCTGGACGCTTCATACGGCCCGCCTTGCCAGGTCGAGACGGTCATTTCGCTTATCGGCACGACGATTTTGTGCAGCCGATACAGCTTGGCTTCCAGGGCCATGCTCAGGTCATACAGCCAATAGCCGATGGCCGGGTAGCTCAGCCAGCTCCAGGCCACGAAAACCGCGATTGCGACAACCAACACAAGCATCAGGCGTCTTCCTTTTACGTGATCAGGACAGAATGTGGTCGGCGGGTTTCAGCGACCGGGTCAAACGGTGATAGCTGAAACTGAACCCCGGAAACATGGCGATTACGTGACCGCTCTTGCTTTGATACCAACTGTGGCAGCCCCCGGACTTCCACACCGTGCGCTCCATTTCCCGGTGGATCATTTCAGTGTAGGTACGTTCCGCCTCGGGGCGCACTTCAATGCTGCGCAAGCCCTGTTCTTTTAGTGTGCGAATGCAACCGAGGATGTAATTCATCTGGGATTCGATGATGAACAGCGCCGAGGTGTGGCCGATGCCGGTGTTGGGACCGGTGACGATAAACAGGTTGGGGAAGTCCGGCAGGCTGGTGCCCAGATAGGCTCGTGGGTATTGGGCCCAGAAGTCTTTCAGGCGTTTGCCGTGTTTGCCGGTGACCGGATAGGAAATCACCCCGTCGGTGGCGTCGTAACCGGTGGACCAGACAATCAGGTCGACGGCGATGTGCTGGCCGTCCAGGGTGTTGATGCCGGTTTCGTCGAGGGAGGCGATGCCTTGCTCGCGGCTGTGCAGCGTCACGTTCGGCCGGCCCAATGCCGGGTACAAGGTGCTGGAAACCAGCACGCGTTTGCAGCCGATGGTGAAGTCCGGGGTCAATTTGCGCCGCAATTCGGGGTCGGGTACCTGGCGCTTGAGAAAGCGCAGGGCCTGTTGCTGGACCAGATGAATCGCCGGTTTCGAATATTTGAAAGCGATGACCCGAGTTTCGAACAGCCAGTAGATCATCCAGCGCAGCAGCTTGTAGGCCGGTTTGAGCCCGAGCAACCAGCGCTGAAAACGGCCGAATGTGCGATCGGCGCGGGGCAGTACCCAATGGGCTGTGCGCTGGAACACATGCAGGTGTTCGACGTCCGGGGCAATCGCCGGGATCACCTGGGCCGCACTGGCGCCGCTGCCGACGATAGCGACACGTTTACCTTTGTAGTCGTAGGAATGATCCCAATTATTGGTGTGAAAGGTTTTGCCCTGGAAGCGTTCCTGGCCTTCGAAGTGTGGGACCACCGGTTGGCTCAGCGGCCCTGTCGCGTTGATCAGGAACTGCGCGTAGAACGTGCCTTTGCTGGCGGTGTGTACTGCCCAGCGTTTGTTGGCGTCGTCCCATTCGATGCCTTCGACGTTGGTTTCCAGCTCCACTTTGTCGCGTAAGCCGAAATGCTCCACCACATGCTGGGTGTAGCGGTGCAGTTCAGCCTGTTCGGCGAACATCTGCGTCCATTGGTAGGGTGCGAAGGACAGCGAATACAGCGGCGAGGGCACATCGACGGCCGCACCGGGGTAGGTGTTCTGGCACCAGGTGCCGCCGAAAAAGTCCCGCCGCTCCAGCAGGCGAAAATCGCTGATGCCGGCCTTGAGCAAATTGATCGCCGCGCACTGGCCACCAAAACCGCTGCCGATGATCAACACTTGAAAGGTTTGCATGGGCCTCCTCTTATCGTTGTCTATCGAACCCTCCCATCATGTATAGCCAATCTGTAGGTCGATGCTTGCGCTTTTCTGTGGGAGCGGGCTTGCTCGCGAAAGCGGTTTGCCAGTCGACATCCAAGTTGAATATACCGGCCCCTTCGCGAGCAAGCCCGCTCCCACAGGGTAGTGGGGTGTACACATATGCCGGTATTCACCGCCCACTGGTGATGGCTATTCGCCGTTGCCCTGATAGACTCCGTTCACACCCGCAACCCTCGGTGTGATCAGATTCCGTTCAGTGGTAGAGGCCTCTATGGCAAAAACGGGAGGAAAGGGACTTTCACTGGCCAGGAGGCTATACACGTCGCGAACCTTGGGGTTGGCCCTGGGATTGATGTGCGTGAGCGCGGCGATGTACCCGCTCGACCCGGCGCCGTGGGTCTGGGTGGTGATGCTGCTCAATGCCTTGGTCTGGCCGCACGCCGCCTATCAATGGGCCCGCCGCGCCACACTCCCGTACCACGCCGAACACCGTAACCTGCTGGTGGACGCCTTTCTTGGCGGCTTCTGGGTCGCGGCCATGCAGTTCAATCCATTACCCAGCGCCACCACCCTTTCCATGATGGCCATGAACAACGTGGCCATCGGCGGTTTGCGTTTTCTCCTGGCTGGCACCGTGGCGCAGATCCTCGGCGTGGGCGTCGGCCTGCTAGTGTTCAGCCCCGCGTTTATTCCGCATACCAGCCCATTGCAGCTCTACGCCTGCTTGCCCTTGTTGTGCCTGTACCCGCTGGCGCTCGGTTGGATCTGCTTTCGTCAGGCCATCACCCTCGGCCGGCAAAAACGTGAACTGCTAGCCCTGAGCCGCACCGACAGCCTCACCGGCCTGCTGAACCACGGCGCCTGGAAGGATCAACTGGAAATCGAATTCCAGCGCTGCCAGCGACAGAACCAGGGCGGGGCGATCGCGCTGATCGACATCGACCACTTCAAAGCCATCAACGACACCTACGGCCACGTCGCCGGAGATATCGTGCTGCGTCAGTTGAGCAAAATGCTCAAGCAGAACCTGCGCGCAGCAGATGTCGCCGGGCGTTACGGCGGCGACGAGTTTTGCGTGATCCTCCCGGACCTGCCCCTCAACAGCGCTGCCGCGGCGATGGATGCACTGCGCGATCGCTTTGCCACCCTCGGTTACGATCAAAATCCGGCGCTGAAAGTCAGCCTGAGTATTGGCCTGGCGGCGTTCAACCCTGCGCACACTGATGCGACGTTGTGGTTGAACGATGCGGATCAGGCGCTCTATGAAGCCAAGACCACCGGCAGGAATCGTGTCATCTGCTGCAGCGACGGCAAGCCCCGGCATGAGTTGCTGGATTCGGTCTGACTGACCGACCCCAAATCCCCTGTGGGAGCGGGCTTGCTCGCGAAAGCGCTACGTCAGTCAATAGTGATGTCGACTGACCGGGCCCCTTCGCGAGCAAGCCCG
>NZ_JBSPCZ010000020.1:0-98538 GCF_056161485.1 Pseudomonas sp. 5Vm1k | reverse complement strand
AATTTCTTGACGACCATAGAGCATTGGAACCACCTGATCCCATCCCGAACTCAGCAGTGAAACGATGCATCGCCGATGGTAGTGTGGGGTTTCCCCATGTGAGAGTAGGTCATCGTCAAGATTGAATTCCGAAACCCCTGTCTGCTAACGCAGACAGGGGTTTTGTCGTTTTAGAGCAGATAAATCTTCAAGTGGCAGCAAGGGCTTAAAGCTAGCCCAGAAGCTCTAGCACGCCGTTCGGCGGGAATCCGCGACGAATCCCATACATTTCATACAAACCCCTAAGATTTCTCCCGCTCGTGCCGAAAGACTGGTGAGACATGCGTGCACCAAAGTAGAGCGGCCTCAAAAAGCCGTCTGCGCTGTTACATGGAATGTTGCAATCCGGAACGCATCCCCACTTTCTGCATAGAAGTCCCATGAAATGAATCTCAAGTTCAGCCATAAAATCTTGCTGGCCGCTTCAGGCGTCGTGGTGCTGGCTTTTGCGTTGTTCACTTTGTACAACGACTATTTGCAGCGAAACACCATTCGGCAAAATCTCGAATCCTCCGTCCAGCAAGCCGGCGACTTGACCGCCAGTAGCGTGCAGAACTGGATGAGTGGCCGCGTGCTGGTGTTGGAGAACCTCGCACAGAACGTCGCCCACCAAGGCGCGAATGCCGATCTACCAGGCTTGGTGGATCAACCCGCTTTCACCTCGAACTTCCAGTTCACTTACGTCGGGCAGTCCAATGGTGTATTCACCCAGCGCCCGGACGCGAAGATGCCGGATGGCTACGATCCACGTCAGCGCCCTTGGTACAAACAAGCCGTCGCTGCTGACAAAACCATGCTGACGCCGCCTTACATGGCCGCGGTCGGTGGCCTGGTAGTGACCATCGCCCTGCCCGTGAAAAAGAACGGCGAATTGCTCGGCGTTGTCGGCGGTGACTTGAGCCTGGAAACCCTGGTGAAGATCATCAACTCGGTGGATTTCGGCGGCATCGGCCACGCATTCCTGGTCAGCGCTGACGGTCAGGTGATCGTCAGCCCGGACAAAGATCAGGTGATGAAGAACCTGAAAGACATCTACCCGGGTTCCAGCGTACGCATCGAGAAGGGTAATCAGGAAGTCACACTGAACAAGCAGGATCGTATCCTCTCGTTCACCCCGGTAACCGGCTTGCCGAACGCCGAGTGGTACATCGGTCTGTCGATCGATAAGGACAAGGCCTACGCGCCGCTGAGCCAATTCCGCACCTCGGCACTGATCGCGATGTTTATCGCCGTGAGCGCTATTGCAGTGCTGCTCAGCCTGCTGATCAACGTGCTGATGCGTCCGTTGACCACCATGGGTCGCGCGATGAAAGACATTGCCCAGGGTGAAGGTGACCTGACCCGTCGTCTGGCCGTGGAAAGCAAAGATGAGTTCGGTGAACTGGGTGGTGCTTTCAACCAGTTCGTGGAGCGGATTCACGCGTCGATTTCCGAGGTGTCCTCGGCGACCCGCCAGGTCCATGACCTGTCGCAACGGGTAATGGCGTCGTCCAACGCCTCGATCATTGGTTCCGACGAACAAAGCGCGCGCACCAACAGTGTGGCTGCCGCGATCAACCAACTCGGTGCCGCAACCCAGGAAATCGCCCGCAACGCTGCCGATGCTTCGCAACACGCCAGCGGCGCGAGCGAGCAGGCCGATGACGGTCGTCAGGTGGTGGAAAAAACCATCCTGGCCATGACCGAGTTGTCGCAGAAAATCAGCCTGTCCTGCACCCAGATCGAAACCCTGAATGCCAGCACCGACAACATCGGGCACATTCTGGACGTGATCAAAGGCATCTCCCAACAGACCAACCTGCTGGCGCTGAACGCGGCCATCGAAGCCGCCCGTGCGGGTGAAGCCGGTCGTGGTTTTGCGGTGGTGGCGGACGAAGTACGTAACCTCGCCCATCGCACCCAGGAGTCGGCGGAAGAAATCCACAAGATGATCACTTCGCTGCAGATCGGTTCTCGCGAAGCGGTGACCACCATGAACGCCAGTCAGGTTTCCAGCGAAGAGAGCGTTGAAGTGGCGAACCAGGCCGGCTTGCGACTGGTCAGCGTGACCCAGCGCATCGGCGAAATCGATGGCATGAACCAATCGGTGGCTGCGGCGACCGAAGAGCAGACTGCCGTGGTGGAAACCCTGAACGTCGACGTCAACCAGATCAACCTGCTGAACCAGCAAAGCGTGGCCAACCTCAATGAAACGTTGAAGGATTGCGATGCGTTGTCGTTGCAGGCCAATCGCTTGAAGCAGTTGGTCGACAGCTTCAAAATCTGATCCATCGATGTAAATAAAAGCCCGCTGTGGAGTTGATCCACAGCGGGCTTTTTCATGCCTTACGCAAATAGCTTCAGCACGTTGTTCATCGCATCATCGGCGAACCCCTGCACGAAGTCCTTGAACCCCGGCAACGCTTCGGCGCCGCCTTGGGCAGGTTCGGCGATGATGGTCCAGGTCGCTCGAGACTTGCCCGCGCCCAGAGATTCCACATTCATCGCTGCCCACAAATTGGCCACGCCCAAGGTGTTGTAGATCGTCGTCCAGGTCATGCTCAGGGCCTGGTCGTCCCAGGAGTTGAGTTGCTCGACCACCAGGTTGCCGTCCTTGAAGAATTTCTTGCGCAGGGACGACACACCTTCGCCGGTCATCTCGATGTGCGACAGCGCCGGGATGAATTTATCAAAGCCGGCAAAGTTGCCGACCACCTTCCAGACTTCCGAGGCGTGCGCAGGCACATCCACCGAAGAGGCTACGTGGCAGCCGTGAGGGTTTTTGATCAGGGTATCGGGTTGTAGGGTTTTCATGGTCTTGCTCCAGTTGGGTGGTTCAGATGAAGTTGATTTCTTTGAGGTAGTCGCAGCCGCGCCGCAGCAGCGCCGGGGATTTTTGTGGGTAGTGCGCGCCCATCTGCTGGACGCCGGCCTGGGCGTTGTCGTGGCCGATCATCGAGATGTCGCCGATGTCTTCTTCAAAGCCGTTGAGGTAGAAACCCAGCACGCCGAACAGCGCGTTGTCGCTGTCGACCCGGCCCAGTTGTTGCTGCCAGTCGGCGACGCTGACCATCGAGAATTCCCGACCGGCTTCGCGAAACGATTCCACGTAAGCGTCCCAACTGAGCGGCTCGGGGTTGTGCAGGTTGAACACCGCGTGTTCCGGCTGATAACGGCTGGCATGGAAGGCGATAAAACGGGCGAGGAAGTCCACCGGCATCAGGTCGAAGTTCAGAGAGAACTCCGGCACCTGGCCGAGCTGGATCGAACCCTTGAGCATCAGCATCAAGCGATTTTTGTGCGGCTGGCACACGCCGGTGAGGCTGTTGAAACTGATATTGCCGGGGCGATAAAGATTGACCCGCACACCGCGCTCCCGAGCCCGCTCAAGGATCCGCTCGCCAACCCATTTGGACAGGTTGTAGCCGTTCTTGATGTAGATCGGCGGGGTCTGCGCGGCGGGCAGTTCCAGCACCCGGCCATCGTCAGAAATCGTGCTGGAGGCCGAGAGCGTCGAGACGAAGTTGAAGATCTTCTTGCTGCGCCCTTCACACAGGCGCAGGCACTCGAAAATCGGTTCGACGTTATCCCGCGCCAGCGACTCGTAATCGAGCACGTGATTAACGTTGGCCGCGTTGTGCACCAACGCACCGAACTCCCGATCCAGTCGCTCGTAGATGTCCTGCGCGAGCCCCAAGGAAGGGCGCGTGATATCCGCCGCATAAACCCGCACCCGATGCAGGTCCAGATGCTCCAGACGATTCTCGCTCAAGGCCTGGGCGAAGCGCTCCACCGCCGATTGCCCGCCACCATCGCGCACCAGACAGGCTACTTCAGTGGCGCCCCAGGCCAGCAACGCTTCGACGATGTGCACGCCAACAAAACTGTTGGCCCCGGTGACGATCACCTTGTGCACATCGCCCATGCGGCTGACCGGCAGCGGCTGTATATCCAATTCGCGGAAGGCATCGGCCATGGCCTGCGCGCTCAACACTTCTTCGGTGCCCGAGCCGCGCACCAACGTCGCCAATTTCGCGATCGTCGGCAACTCGATAAAGCGGTTGATCGAGATGCTTCGGCCGAACTCCTCACGCAACCGCAGCAACATGCGCGACAGCAGGATCGAGTGACCGCCCAGATTGAAAAAGCTTTCATCGGTGGAAATATCGCTCGCCGGCAACTCCAGCAACTCGGCCCAGATCTCCAGCAACAGCGCTTCATCGGCACTGGTGGGCAAGCGCCGAGCACTATTCTCCAGCACGTTCACCGGCAGCGAGAGCAGTGCCTTGCGATCAACCTTGCCGTTACTGGCGAACGGCATGCTTTCGAGCTCAGTCCACGCGCCTGGCTGCATGTAGTCCGGCAGGAACTGCACGGCGTGGGCCTTCAGCGCTTCGCGAGCGGCGCCGGGTTGGTGTTCCTGGGGCTGGGCGAGGAACGCCAGAATCCGTCGCTGACTGTCGATGACCACCGCCACTTGCCGATAGAGCTGGCTGTCCCGCAGGCAACGTTCGATTTCCTCCGGCTCGACCCGGAAACCGCGGATCTTCACCTGATTGTCCCGCCGCCCGCACAGTTCGATACCGTCGCGGGTCCACTTCGCCATGTCGCCGGTACGGTAGGCGCGCAGGCGTTCACCGTTCGGCTGGCTTAGGTCCAGGTAGCGCTCGGCGGTCTGCTGCGGGTTGTTCAAGTAACCCAGGCACACCCCCGGGCCGACGATGTACAACTCACCGACGGTCTGCTCGGCCACCGGTTGAAAATCCTCGTCGAGAATCAGCACCTGGCTGTTGGCGATCGGGCCGCCAAGGGTGCGGTTGTTGTCGCCGGGCCGCAGTTGCCGCGCGGTGATCAGCACCGTGGCTTCGGTCGGGCCGTAGAGGTTGTAGAGGTTGCCCTGACGCGTCAGTTGCTCGATGACGTAGGGTTCGCAAACGTCGCCGCCGGTCATCACGTGATCCAGCACCTGCAACTGATCCAGCGGCAAAATGCTCAACAGCGCCGGCGGCAAGAACGCGTGGCTCAGTTGTTGATTGCGGATCAGCGCCACCAGTTGCAATGGATCGCGGCGCTGGTCGTCGCTGGGCACGATCAGCTCGGCGCCTTGCAGCAGCGTCGGGAAAATATCGATCAGCGATGAGTCGAAACTCAGCGACGAAAACTGCAGCACCCGGCTCTGTTCTGTCAGCTGCACATAGTCGGCGTACCACGCGGTGAAATGCGCGAGGTTGGCCTGGCTGAGCAACACGCCTTTCGGGTGCCCGGTGGTGCCCGAGGTGTAGAGCGCCATGCACGGCGCATCGAGCGCCGGCCGCTGACGCATCAACGGTAGATCGAAATCCACGTCATCGCAGTTGATACGGCTGATGTCCAAACCCGGCATCTGGTCGGCCAGCGGATGCTCGCCGTCATGCAGCAACAACACCGCACCGGCGTTCTCCAGAATGTACTGTTGACGCTGCAGCGGATGGCTCGGCTCCAGCGGCAGGTACACTGCGCCGCTGCCGAGAATCGCCAGAATCCCCGCATACAACGCGCTGCACTTCGGCAGGCAGATACCGACCACCAACGAGCCTTGATGCTGATCGAGCAACGGCTGCAAACGCTGTTGGATCGCCCGGCTGAGGGCATGCAACTGGCGATAGCTGAGGGACGTGCCGGCGATGTTCAGTGCAGGTCGTTCGGCGCATTGGATAAAGCGCTGTTCAAGCCGCTCGATCATCGGGATCTGGCCTAGTTGTAGTAACCCGTCGTGCGCGGTCATGTTGAGCTGATGGACGAAGGCCAGGTGTTCCAGAAACAGCAGGTTTTCTACCCGCTCGAAGTGCGCGGGCGCCGTTGGTTCGGTGAGCTGGAAATACTCGTCATCCCGGGAAAAACGGCTGACCAGCAGTGCCACGTGGTCCACCAGTTCCGCCACCGCTCGCAGGCGCAAAGCCTGGCCATTGCCGGACGGTTCTTCGGCAATCGGCACGCGTGTGAACAGCGTTGAGCCATACGTGCACAGCAGGTCCAGGGCGGGCAGCCCCGCAGACTCCCCAACACCCAACTTGAGCGTCAGTCGCGGCACATCGCCGAAGTCGGCAAAAGAGAGGCTGGCATCGTCGATGAGTAAGTCGACGTTGCCCAACGCTGGTTCGCCGACTACCGCCAGCCGTACCAGTGAATGTCCGTGTTGTTCTAGCTCCAGCGCCAGGTCGGTCAAGGCCTGGCTCTGCCCTATAAGCACAATGTCGAGACGTCTCATGATGTTCTCCTCGTTAAACCAGGTAGTCGCTCAGGGCTTCTTGAACGCACGGCGAATCGAGCAGCGAACTGCTACGGAAAAACCGCACGATGTTGGCGACCAACGGGTGATGGCGATTGATCGGGAAGGCGAGGCCCGAGACTTCGCTCTTGAGTGCCCGGCGCGCAGCGTCACTGACCTGCAAGGAATCGATCAGGCGAAAGTCGAACGACTTCTGAATGTCGTTGGTCAGGTAGTGGCCGATGAACACTGGCAGGATCTGCGCGATGCACTGGCGGTCGGCTTCGCTCGCCGTGTGCCAGTAGATACGCACCAGTCGCGCCCAGAAACTGGAGTGGCGGCCTTCGTCCAGCAAGTGATCGGCCATCAGCCCCTTGATCGACTGCTTGACCGTGTCGTCCTTGGCGAACGCAGCCACATCGCCGGTCACGGTGTTCTCGGCGATGGCCACGCAGATCAATTCCACAGCGCTGCGCAGGTGTTCCGGTGCGAGTGCCACAGCGGCGGGTATCGCCCGGCTCAACTCGATTTCATCCGGCAGTTCGATCGGCGTGATGCCGGTCATGGCCACGGTCTGCTGCATGAAATCCATCGCCACCAGGGCGTGGTAATCCTCGTCCACCACCACGGTCATGGCGTCGTAGCGGCAAGCGAACGGGAAGGCCACGGCGAAGCGGTTCTTGGCGATGCTGCGGGCGGTCTTGTCGACGATCTCGGTTTCGAAAATCACCACGTCGTTGATGAACTTGTAAAGCGTCTGCACCAGGGCGAAGTCCCTTTGTTCTGGGCATTCGCGCAGGAAGGTTTCGCTCAGTACCAAGGGTTGGCGGCTTAACGGGTAGATCAGTTTGTCGTCGTTCTCCAGCACGCGTCGGGGCCGGGTGCGGATGGTCGCGCGGCTCTCCCAGGCGTCGGCAAAGGATTGATAGTCGGCAGCGTTCATGCGCTCACCTCGCCGACGGTTTCGCTCATGCTGACGCGCAAGCCATCCCACAGCGCGATGCGGCTTTCCACGGCAGCGATGGCGCTGGCGTAGACGTCTTCCTGGCGTTGCGGGTCGCCGTCGACCAGTCGGGCGAGGAGTTTTTCTGCGGCCGGGCCGTGGTCTTCGGAATCGACTTCGATGTGGCGTTCCAGGTAGTAACGGAAGGTCGGGGCTTGATCGAGGCCGATGCCCCAGTCGTCGAGAATCCGCTGGAACATCTGCGGGATCACGCTTTCCCTGCCGTGCAGAAACACCGCTGCAACGCTATGACCCGGCGCATGCAGCGCGGTGTGCAAGGTATGGCGCACGAACTGCGCCGCGGCGGGGTCGATGTCCACGCTTTGCAGCGCCACGTCGTAGCTCACGCCTTCTTTTTGCAGGGCCACGAAGCGTTCCACTGCGACGGTACTTGCACCGACTTCGCGCATCGCATCGAGGTACAACTCGAAATGGCTGTAGTGACCATTGGCGGGACGGTCATCGGACTCTTCACCGAGCACAATCTCGTTGATCAGCCGCGCCGCTTGCGGATCTCGCGGTGGCAACCAGGGCAACTGCACGCACGTCAGTTCCTGCTGCAGGCGCTTGGTCAGCGACATAAAGTCCCAGACGGCAAACACATGGGTTTCCATGAAGCGTTGCAGGATCGACAACGAATGTATTTCGCCAAAGATCGGGTGAGCGCTAAGTTCTGCTTTCTTTTGGTTGAGACGGTCTTTAGTCGGTTTCATGGGCGAGCCTATAAATGATTTGGAATACCGTTAAGTAACGTTATGAATAAGCGACAGTGGGTTGAAATTTTCTGTTGGCGAGCGAAGGCCTCAAGCGAATTGATGTGTGTGAGTAATAAGGCAGTTATTAGTGACGCCCACTGGATAGAGGGTTTAAGCCTTGTGAGCCTGGATCCAATGGCGGCGGAGAAAAACTAATACATGAATAAAGTTCCCTGCAAGTTATTTTTATTTTATTTGAAAGTTTAACTTTGTCGGGCGCGACAAGTTCCGATAAAACTTTAGGTTTAAGTTTTATTAGGATGAAGTTACTCCTTCCGGCTTATATAAGTCAGAATCAAATAAGAGAGTGAATGCCTCACTCAGAGCAACTTTCAAACTGCAATCGTTGGTGTGATCTGAGGGGATGGAAGCTGGCCGGGAATACGCCATTTACTTCCTTTCCCGTGGCAAGACTCCTTCCGTAGGTTCTTGGTGCGCAGACGGCCCCCGCAAGTGCGGTGCGTTTGCGTTCATTGTTGGTTGGCACCCAAGAGTGAGCGTAAATCAAGGCAGCCGCTATCGTTGCTGCGTCATTCGTAGGCTGCAATTATCGAGCTTGAGGGGAGTAGTTGAAGGCAGGGCTCAGGACCGGCAGGAACGGCATCGCTCTACCAGGCAGGTATGAGCGAACGAGGGATTTGTAAGAGGATTATTCGCCGAAAAAAAGGGACGGGCTCAGCTGTAAGGGGTGGTAAGCGCAGGCGAGCACATTCGATGTGCTCGCGCAGGCTGGGAGTTACAGATTACTTCGAGGTTTTCTTGCCTTGGGCGGTGGTGCTTTCGAGGTAGCGCGTAATGACCTCGACACCGCGATTGAGGTGATGCTCAAGCAGTTCGACCGAGAGCTCGATGTTCCGGTCTTCAACGGCGCGCAACAAATTTCGGTGATCTTCCTGGGACAGTTTGCCGAGGCCCATCGCCTCAAGGTTGAAGCGCAGAAAGCGCTCCTCTTCGTTCAACCCGTCCTCGACCAGTCGTAGCAGTCGGCGATTGGGCGCCTTGCTGTACAGCGCCATGTGGAACAGGCGATTGAGCCGGCCGATCTCGGTGTAGTTGTGTTCGGTTTCCAATTCGTCGATGTAGCGGGCAGCCAGTTCGAAATCGTCGGTTTTGAGCAAAGGAATCGAGCGACGCAACGCTTCGGATTCCAGCAGGATCCGCAGCTCATAGGTTTCGGTGGCATCACCCTGCACCAGCGCAGCGACTACGGCGCCTTTGTGGGCGACGACATTGAGCAAGGCTTGCGCTTCAAGCTGGCGCAAGGCTTCGCGCACCGGCATCCGGCTAACGCCGAACAGGTCCGCCAGGTCTTGCTGGCGCAGGGCGGTGCCGCACGGGATGCGCCCGTCGAGAATGGCTGACCGCAAGGTTTCTTCGATCACTGAACGCGCCAGATGAGCGGGAATCGGCCCGTTGACCTTGATGCTGTTCAGAGGATTGGGCTTCTGTGTCACTACTACGCACCCTGAATGACTGAAGTTGTTTTTGGATCCAAATGGACACTAGTGACTGTTGTACAGGTTGTCAAACCTTGTAAAAGATCGCTGCGACAATAACGCAAGTCCGCCACTTTGCAGGATCTATCGCAGGCTGCAAACTTTCTATGATTACCCTCATACCAAGTCTAGCGCGCGGGAAGTGATCTCACCGTGCCATTGTCTTTTATCGGGCTAACCTGCACCATCAACCGATTTCCACCTGCCTACCCTGGATGCCTCGCATTGGCGGTACGTTTCGCAATCCCTCGGATGATGCGCTGGCTGTGCTGCGCGCTGCTGCTGGCCGGTGTCATGCTGGGCGGGTTGCATGCCGATTGGGATTTTTCCCTGATCAGCCGTCGTGCCCAGGCCATCTACGGGCCGTTGGGCGAGGGGCAACAACGCATCGATGCCTGGCAGCATTTGCTGGCGACACAAAAGCAGGTCAGCGAGCTGGATCAGCTCAAAGTGGTCAACCAGTTCTTCAACAAGCAGATGCGTTACGAAGAAGACATCGACCTGTGGCATCAGGAAGATTACTGGGCAACCCCCATCGAAGCCTTGTGGAAAGGCGCCGGCGACTGCGAAGACTACGCCATCGCCAAATATTTCAGCCTGCGCCACCTCAGTGTTTCCAGTGACAAGCTGCGCATCACCTACGTCAAGGCGTTGCGCCTGAACCGGGCGCACATGGTGTTGACCTACTATTCAACGCCCGAGGCCATGCCGCTGGTGCTCGACAGCCTGATCAACGAGATCAAGCCGGCCAGCCAACGAAACGATTTGCTGCCGGTCTACTCTTTCAATGCCGAAGGCTTGTACCTGCCCGGTGCCAAGGGCAACAAGAAAGTCGGTGACACCAAGCGCCTGTCCCGTTGGCAGGATGTGTTGAAAAAAATGCAGGCCGAAGGATTTCCGGTCGAGACGACTAACTAGGAGCACGCGCTCAGATGTCCTTGTTCAAACAGCTGTTGATCGCTATCTGTCTGTTCCTTGTCGTCGCCTTCACCGGCAGCTTCATGGTCAGCCTGGAGAGCTCGCGCACCCAGTACGTCAACCAGTTGCGCTCCCACGCTCAGGACGCCGCCACGGCGCTGGCGCTGTCCCTGACGCCAAACATCGACGACCCCGCGATGGTTGAGTTGCTGGTCAGCTCGATCTTCGACAGCGGCTACTACGCGAGCATCCGCGTGGTCGACCTCAAGACCGATCAGACCATCGTCGAGCGCAGCGGCATTCCGGCGGTGAACAACGTACCCGATTGGTTCGTCAAAATGATCGGGCTGGAGGCGGCCGGCGGCGATGCACTGGTCAGCCGTGGCTGGGAGCAGGCGGCGCGGGTCGAGGTGGTCAGCCATCCGATGTTCGCCCTGGCCAAGCTGTGGCAGAGCGCGCTCGGGAGCCTGGGCTGGTTGCTGATTTGCGGCGCGGTGAGTGCGGTGCTGGGCGCGCTATTGCTGCGTCGGCAATTGAAGCCGCTGGACTACATGGTCAAGCAATCCCACGCCATCGCGCGCCGGGAATTCCTCAGCCTGCCGGAACTGCCGCGCACCCCGGAACTTCGCCGGGTGGTGCAGGCCATGAATCAGATGGTCGAGAAGCTCAAGGCGTTGTTCCAGGAACAGGCCGAGCGCAGTGAAAAACTGCGGGTCGAGTCCTATCAGGACAACCTCACGGGCCTGGCTAACCGGCGTTATTTCGAAATGCAATTGAATGCCCGGGTGAGCAACCCGGAGCAGGCCAGTTCCGGTTACCTGCTGCTGTTGCGAGTCAAGGACCTGGCGGGCTTGAACCAGCGCCTGGGCGGGCAACGTACCGATGATTTATTGAAAGCGGTGGGCGAGCAGTTGTCCCGCGAGTGCGCCAAATACCCGGAAACCCAGAATCTCGTCACGCGGATTCGCGGCGGTGAATTCGCCGTGCTGGCGCCGGGGTTGGTGCGCGAAGAAGCACTGCAACTGGCGCAGAACCTCGACAGTGCGCTGGCGAGTTTGCATGCGACCGGTGCGACCGACGTGGCCTCGGTGGCGTCCATCGGGCTGGCGCCGTTTGTTCACGGCGACTCGCCGCAAGCGGTGCTCGGCCTGGCAGATCAGGCGTTGGCGCAGGCCGAAGGTCAGGGCGAATCGAGCTGGGCGTGCCTGGATCACAGCGCCTCGGCCAGCGTGGGCGATGACCATCATGCGTGGCACACACTGTTGGATCAGGCGTTGAATCAGCAGCGGTTCGAGTTGTACTTCCAACCGGTGGTGGCGAGTCAGGACACCGCGCTGGTGCTGCATTACAAGGTGCTGTCGCGCTTGATCGACGATCAGGGCCAGACCATTCCCGCCGGACGTTTCCTGCCGTGGCTGGAGCGCTTCGGCTGGACGGCGCGGCTGGACCGGCTGATGTTGGAACTAGTGCTTGGGCAAATGGCCGGGCATGAAGAATCCCTGGCGTTGAACCTGTCTTCGGCGACGTTGGCGGACCCGCAGGCGCTGAATCGAGTCTTCGAGATCTTGCGTCAGCATTCGAATCTGGGCGAGCGCCTGACCCTGGAAATCGGTGAAGAGCAGTTGCCTGAGCAAGCGGTGCTGGAGCAGTTGACGCGGCGTCTGCGCGAGCTTGGATTCTCCCTGAGCCTGCAACGCTTTGGCGGGCGGTTCAGCATGATCGGCAATCTGGCGCGGCTTGGGTTGGCGTATCTGAAGATCGATGGCAGCTACATCCGGGCGATCGATCAGGAGAGCGACAAGCGCCTGTTCATCGAGGCCATCCAGCGAGCGGCGCACAGCATTGACCTGCCGCTGATTGCCGAGCGGGTCGAGACCGAAGGGGAGCTGTCGGTGATTCGCGAGATGGGGCTGTATGGGGTTCAGGGGCAGTTGTTTGGTGAGCCCAAGCCTTGGCAGTGAGTCATTGAGATCCACCCCTCACCCTAACCCTCTCCCCAGAGGGGCGAGGGGACTGACCGAGTTGTTCTTAGAGTTACATCGACCTGAAATATCGAGCCGAACTCAGGTCCTGAAAAGCATGAAGATCTGCTCCCTTTCCCTTTCCCCTCTCCCCAGAGGGTTGAGGGGACTGACCGTGTTGTTCTTCGAGCTACATAGACCTGAAATATCGCGTTGAACTCAGGATTTGAAAGCCATGGAGATCTGCCCCCTTTCCCCCTCTCCCCTCTGGGGAGAGGGTTGGGGTGAGGGGTGGCTCTTCAGGCCAAGGGAGATTTAGGTTCAAGCAAAGAAACATTGCGCAGAGGGAGCAAGCCACTCGCCGCGGACTAAATCAACCCCGTCTCATCATCATCGATCAAATGACTCAACCCACCCAACGCTTCCCGGGCCTGGGTCCGGTCCATCAGTTTGGCCTGAGCAGCAGCCGGCAGGTCGGTGACACGAATCACTCCTTTGCTGGTCAGTACCTGGATCAAGTCGTCGAGTACCCGGATCATTTCCAGGTCGCTCTGCTTGAGCTGCTTGAGGCTGGTTTCCATCACTTCGTTGGCGTACCAGGCCTGGATTTCATGGTTGTCGGCCGGCAGTGTTTCCGTGGCCTCGGCGTAGGCCGCGGCTTCCACGCGCACCAATTGGCCTTGCGCATCGCGTTGCACGTAAAACATTGAGCATCCCTCAGAAATGGACCAGCGTCATGCTGTCAGCAGCATAGGCCAACTGCAGGCGAGTATGCGGTGCGGCGACGAAATCGTCACCGGTGAGATAGGCGCAAACGTGACGGCCGCCCCATAAGGGCGGCCGTTTTGCGTTGGATCAGCTGTTGTTGTGATCGACTTTGATGGTCGGGTCGCTGCCGGCAATCAACGAGTGAATGTTGGCGGTGGACCAGTTGTTGCCTTCCAGCTTGATCGTCACATCCGGCGTGGCCGCAGCGGTATCTGCCGAGTTGAACTTGCCGGCAGAGCTGACTTGCAACGACGACACGCCATCGACGGTGGTGATCTTCAGGAAGTTGTCGATGGTGCTGCCGGTTTCGCCCTGCAGCAGATCGCGCAGGTCGATACGGTCACCTTCGCTGGCCTTGAAGTCCTTGATCACGTCGCTGCCGGTGTCGCCCGCCTTCCACACAAAGGTGTCAGCGCCCGAGCCGCCAATCAGGATGTCGTTGCCCGAACCGCCGATCAGCGTGTCGTTGCCAGTACCACCGAGCAGGATGTCATTGCCCTTGCCGCCATCGAGTGTGTCGTTACCGCCCGAGCCGAAGAGGATGTCATTGCCTGCACCGCCCAGCAGCGTGTCGTTGCCATCGTGGGCACCGGACACGTCGAACGCGGTGTAGTGCTCAGTGATGAACTGATGCACGTTGCTGGTGGTGACTTTGCTGACGTCCACGCCGGTTTGCTGGGCGACGAACGCCTGCATGGCCTGGTAACCCTCGCCGGCGATGCCGTTGAAGCTCACCAGGTCGCCGAACAGGATGTCGTTGCCGTCGCCGCCGCTGACCGTGTCGGAACCTGGCAGCGTCGCTTCGGTGTGACCGATGATCGAGTTGGCCAGGTCTTTCGGATCGATGTTGGTTTGCGGCGTTTTGTCCGTGTCGTATGGCTTCAGGTCGTTGAGGCTCACACCGCTGTTGAGACCGATGGCCTCGACATTCGACAGGTTACCCAGCAGCGCGAAACTGCTGTTGGCGTTGTCGGTGGTGGTCGAACTGGTGCTGTTGCCGCTGCCCGCCAGGCTCGACAACTCGTAGGTGCCATCGCCCTGTGCGTGAACGGTGCCCAGGTTGCTGGAACTCCAGCCCCACCACGAATTGTAGGTTTGCAGCGTCGCGACGCCCGCACTGTTGATGTTCAGAATGTGCGTGCTGTCGATGGTCGTGGAGAACGTATCGCCCGGTTTGTAGTTGCTGGTTTTCACCACGTCATCGAGTTTCACGTTGCCGAACAGCGTCGGGTTGGTCTGCTCGCCATTCTGGTAGTAGGTCGGCTGGCCGTCGGTGATGAAGTAGGTCAGGTTCTTCGCCCCGGTGTTAGCCACCGCATCAGCGCTCTGGAACCAGTTGGCCGTGGTCTTGAACACGTCCTCATAGTTGGTGCCACCGCCGGACGACATCGAGTCCAGGACCGATTTGAGCAAGGTCAGCGCGTTCGGATCGTTCAGGTTGACCGACACCGACTTGTTGACCTGGGTATCGAAGTCCACCAGGAAGATGTTCACGGTGCCCGAGTTGCCACCCATGCTTTGCTTGAGGGTGTTGAACACCGACGTCAGCGAGTCTTTCGCGGCGCTGATCGATGACGCACTCATGCTGCCCGAACTGTCGACCATGAAGGCGATGTTGTAGTTGGTGCCCGGCACCACGGTCAGGCCGCCGATGTCGGCGACGATGATGTCGTTGCCGTCGGTACCGGTGACGGTGTCACTGGCCGAGGTGGCGGTGATCGCGTTGTAAGTCGCCGGGTAAACGGTGACCGGGATCTGCGCCGTGGTGATCGCCGAACCGCCCAGTGCCTCGGTGGAGGTCGAGGTCACGGTCAGGTTGAACTGGCCGTTGTAGTAGGTCGGCGGGGTGACGGTCAGGGTGCCAAGGTTCCAGCCGGTGACGTTGGCTTCGCCGGACGTCGCGGTGGCGGTGAAGGTGTGACCCGCGCCGTCAGTCAGGACCGAGCCTGCGGGGATCCCACTGATTTTCACGCTCAGGCTTTCGGAGCCGTCGGTGTCGGTCAGTGCCGTGTTGATCGCGGACAGGTGAACGCTGGTGCCTTCGAAGCCGGTATTGAGTTTGTAGCCGTCGTAGTAACCCTCACCGCCGGTACCGTGCAGGTCGGAGACGATCACGCCGGATGCGGCCAGATCGGCCACGCCGGTATAGAGCGGCACGCCGGCGCTGCTCAGGTCGATGGCGGCGCCGCCATTGACCGACAGGTTGACGTCATAGCTGCCCGGGCCACTTTGGTTGTGGTGGTAGATGTCCAGGGTGTAGTAGCCACTGGTGGTCGGGGTGAACGAACCACTCAGGCCGCCGCCCGAACCCCACAGGGCGGACGCGACGTTCTTGCCGCCGATGGTCACCAGCAAGCTGTCATCGCCCGAACCGCTGAAGGTGTAGGTCTTGCCGGCTTCGAGGTAAATCAGGCCGGAGGTTTTCGAGGCGGTGCCAGCCGCGACACCGCCGTCGGACTGTACGTTGGTCACGGTGCTGCTGGAGTTCGGTGTCCCCGCCGCGTCGATAACCGATTTGAGCGTACTGGTCGGTGCGCCACTGCCATCGGTGCCCAGGCCCGACAGACCGGTCCAGACTTCCTTGATCAACCCGGTGGATTTGACGCTGTTATCTGCAACCGTCAAGGACGGTGCATCGGCCACTGGCGTGATGTCGATTTTCACTGTGCCGGTGTTGCCCAGCAGTTGGCCGTCGGTTGGCTGGAACTTGATCTGCGCGTAGTCCGCCTGATTGTTGCCCAGCCCGGTGCCGCCGTAGCCATTGGTGCCGGATTCGTTGGCGTCCGGGGTGAAGCGCAGCTTGCCGGCGTCGATGTCAGCCTTGGTGAAGGTCTGGTTGTTGGTGACGTCGGTCCAGGTCGAGCCGTTCAGGTACTGCAACTTGCCTTCGCCCGGCAGGCCGGTGATTTTCACGCCCAGGCTCGCTGCCGGACTGTCGACATCGCTGACGCCGAAGGTCGACCAGCCGAGGATCAGCGGGGTGTCTTCGGTGCCGGTGACGTTAACCGGCGCAGCGGTCGGCGCATCGTTCACGGCCACCACGTTGACGGTGGTGGTCGCGACGTTGGAGTAGTTGCCGCCATCGGTCACGGTCACGGTGATGATCCGCGGCACGGTGCTTGGGTCTTCACTGCTGTTGGTGAAGCTGATGTTCTTGATCGCCTGCATGTAGTCGGCCAGCGTCGCGTTACCCGACAAGGTCAGCGTGACGGTGCCATTGGTACTGTTGGCATTAATGGTGATGCCGTTGACGCTGTTGCCCAGGTTCAGCGCATCGCCATCCTGACGGTTGGTCAGTACCACGGTGGCGCCGGTCAGCATGGTGCTGTCCGGGTCGGTGATTTTCAGGTCGGTGTCGGCAATCGACACGCCCGCACCCGGGGTATTTTCGGTGAAGGTCACGTTGTAATTGGCACCGGTGGCGCCGCTGGAATTGTTGGCATCCAGGTCGATGACCGGCGGCGCATCGTTGTCGATGATCGAGGTGCTGACGCTGCCATTGGTGGCGCTGACCGCGAGGTTCTCGAAGTTGCCGCCAGTGGCCGAGTCGATCTTGACCACGAAGTTTTCGGTGCCTTCGGTGATCTTGTCGTCAATGGTCGCGACGTTGAAGTTGGCGCTGCTGGCGCCGGCCGGGATTTTCACGGTGTACACACCGGTGAAGTCCGACCCGTCGGCGGCGGTGCCGCTGTAGACGATTTTCAGCGTCACGTCGGTTTGCGCCGGGTGCGTCAGGCTGACGGTGTAGCTGGCGGTCTGGCCTTCGGTCACTGAGGTGCTGCCGGTGATGCTGACTTCGGTCTTGTCGATGGTGTCAGTGACGTTGGTCACGGCTGGCGTGTTGTTGGTCGCCAGATTCTCGAAGCCGCCGCCGGTGGCGTTGGTGATCGTCGCCTGGACGGTGCCGGCGTCTTTGTATACGTCATCAGCCGGAGCTGGAACGGTGACGGTGCCGGTGGTTTTGCCGGCGTCGATGGTGATCACCGAGCCGTTGCTGAGCGTCACGGTCACTGGCGTGCCAGCGGCGTTGGTCAAGGTTGCGGTGTAGGTGATCTGGCCACCCTCGGCGACCGAGCCGGTTGCGCTCAACGACAGGTTGGTGGTGTCGACGGTATCAGTGACGGTGGTGCTCACCGGCGTCTTGTCGGCTACGAGGTTCTCGTAGTTACCGCCGCTCACGTTGGTGATCGAGTTAGTCAGCGGTGCATGACCGGTCAACGCGTCGTTTGGCGCGATGGTGGTGACGGTGCCGGTGGTTTTGCCAATGTCGATCGTGATGTTTTGGCCGTTGGCCAAGGTCACGGTGACCGCAGAGCCCGTCACTGGTTGACCGACCGTCGCGGTGTAAGTGACGGTGCCACCTTCAGCGGCGCTGCCGGTTGCAGTCAGTTTGACGGTCGACGTGTCGATGGTGTCGGTCACGTTGGTCACGGCAGGCGTGCTGCTGGTGGCCAGGTTTTCGAAGCTGCCACCGGTGGCTTTGGTGATTGTCGCTTGAACGGTGCCGGCATCCTTGTACACGTCATCGGCTGGCGCCGCGACGGTGACGGTGCCAGTAGTTTTACCCGCATCGATGGTGATCACTGAGCCGTTGCTCAGGGTCACGGTCACTGGCGTGCCAGCGGCGTTGGTCAGGGTCGCGGTGTAGGTGATCTGGCCACCCTCGGCGACCGAGCCGGTTGCGCTCAACGACAGGTTGGTGGTGTCGACGGTATCAGTGACGGTGGTGCTGACCGGCGTTTTATCGGCGACCAGGTTTTCGTAGTTACCACCACTCACGTTGGTGATCGAGTTGGTCAGCGGGGCGTGGCCAGTCAGCGCATCGTTTGGCGCGATAGTGGTCACGGTGCCGGTGGTTTTGCCGATGTCGATCGTGATGTTCTGGCCGTTGGCCAAGGTCACGGTGACCGGGCTGCCAGTCACTGGTTGGCCGACAGTCGCGGTGTAGGTGACGGTGCCACCTTCCGCTGCGGTGCCGGTCGCCGTCAGTTTGACGGTCGAGGTGTCGATTGTGTCGGTCACGTTGGTCACGGCCGGAACAGTGCTCGGCACCAGGCTCTCGAAGTTGCCACCGGTTGCAGTGGTGATCGTTGCCTGAACGGTACCCGCATCTTTGTAAACGTCATCAGCCGGAGCTGGAACGGTCACGGTGCCGGTGGTTTTGCCGGTGTCGATGGTGATCACCGAGCCGTTGCTCAGGGTTACGGTCACTGGCGTGCCAGCGGCGTTGGTCAGGGTCGCGGTGTAGGTGATCTGGCCACCTTCGGCCACGGAGTTGGTTGCACTCAGCGACAGGTTAGTGGTGTCGACAGTATCGGTGACAGTCGTCGAAACCGGCGTCTTGTCGGCAACCAAGTTCTCGTAGTTACCGCCAGTGACGTTGGTGATCGAGTTGGTCAGCGGTGCGTGACCGGTCAACACGTCGTTCGGCGCAACAGTCGTCACGGTGCCGGTGGTTTTACCGATGTCGATAGTGATCGTCTGGCCGTTAGCCAAGGATACGGTCACTGGAGAACCGGTCACTGGCTGCCCAACAGTCGCGGTGTAAGTGACGGTGCCACCTTCAGCGGCAGTGCCGGTCGCCGTCAGTTTGACGGTCGAAGTGTCGATGGTGTCAGTAACGTTGGTGACCGCTGGTGCCGTGCTTGGCACCAGGCTTTCGAAGCTACCGCCAGTCGCAGTTTTGATCGTCGCCTGAACGGTGCCGGCGTCTTTGTACACGTCATCAGCCGGGGCCGGAACGGTGACAGTACCAGTGTTTTTGCCCGCGTCGATGGTGATCACCGAGCCATTGCTCAGGGTGACGGTCACTGGCGAGCCAGCGGCATTGGTCAAGGTCGCGGTGTAAGTGATCTGACCGCCTTCGGCCACCGAGTTGGTAGCGCTCAAGGACAGGTTGGTGGTGTCGACGGTATCGGTGACAGTCGTCGAAACCGGCGTCTTGTCGGCAACCAGGTTTTCGTAGTTGCCGCCAGTGACGTTGGTGATCGAGTTAGTCAGCGGAGCGTGACCGGTCAGCACGTCGTTCGGCGCGATGGCGGTCACGGTGCCGGTGGTTTTACCGATGTCGATGGTGATCGTCTGACCGTTGGCCAAGGACACGGTGACCGGCGAGCCAGTCACTGGTTGGCCGACAGTGGCGGTGTAGGTGACAGTGCCACCTTCAGCCGCAGTACCGGTGGCGGTCAGTTTGACGGTCGAGGTGTCGATGGTGTCAGTAACGTTGGTGACTGCCGGGCTATCGCTAGACACCAGCTTCTCGAAACTGCCGCCGGTAGCGGTGCTGATCGTGGCGCTGACTTTGCCGGCGTCGAGGTAGACGTCGTCTTTCGGCGCATCAACCGTCACGGTACCGGTGGTTTTGCCTGCGTCGATAGTGATCACGGCGCCGTTGCTCAGCGTGACGGTCACTGGAGTGCCGGCAGCGTTGGTCAGTGTCGCGGTGTAAACGATCGAACCACCTTCAGCGACGGAGCCCGTAGCGCTCAGCGACAGGTTTGTGGTGTCGACAGTGTCGGTGACGGTAGTCGAAACCGGTGTTTTATCGGCGACCAGGTTCTCGTAATTGCCGCCGCTCACGTTGGTGATCGAGTTGGTCAACGGTGCGTGACCGGTGAGCACATCGTTCGGCGCGATCGTCGTTACGGTACCGGTGGTTTTACCGATTTCGATGGTGATGTTTTGGCCGTTGGCCAAAGTCACGGTCACTGGAGAGCCAGTCACTGGCTGGCCGACGGTGGCGGTGTAGGTGACGGTGCCACCTTCAGCCGCAGTACCGGTGGCTGTCAGTTTCACCGTCGAGGTATCGATGGTATCGGTAACGTTGGTTACAGCAGGCGTGCTGCTGGTAGCCAGATTCTCGAAGTTGCCGCCGGTGGCTTTGGTGATCGTTGCCTGAACAGTGCCGGCGTCTTTGTAGACGTCATCAGCCGGAGCGGGAACGGTCACGGTGCCAGTGGTCTTGCCCGCGTCGATGGTGATCACCGAGCCGTTGCTCAGCGTCACGGTCACCGGGGTGCCAGCAGCGTTGGTCAGGGTCGCGGTGTAAGTGATCTGGCCACCTTCGGCCACCGAGTTGGTTGCGCTCAGCGACAGGTTGGTGGTGTCGACGGTGTCGGTCACGGTGGTGCTGACCGGGGTTTTGTCAGCGACCAGGTTCTCGTAGTTGCCACCGCTCACGTTGGTGATCGAGTTGGTCAACGGCGCATGGCCATTGAGTACATCGTTCGGCGCGATGGTGGTGACGGTACCGGTGGTTTTACCGATTTCGATGGTGATGTTTTGGCCGTTGGCCAAGGTCACGGTCACTGGAGAGCCAGTCACTGGCTGGCCGACGGTGGCGGTGTAGGTGACGGTGCCACCTTCAGCGGCAGTGCCGGTGGCGGTCAGTTTGACGGTCGAGGTGTCGATGGTGTCGGTGACGTTGGTCACTGCCGGGACAGTACTCGGCACCAGGCTTTCGAAGTTGCCGCCGGTTGCGGTGCTGATGGTGGCGCTGACCTTGCCGGCGTCGAGGTAGACGTCGTCTTTCGGCGCATCAACCGTCACGGTGCCGGAGGTTTTGCCGGCGTCGATTGTGATCACGGCGCCGTTGCTCAGCGTCACGGTTACCGGAGTGCCAGCAGCGTTAGTCAGTGTCGCGGTGTAGACGATCGAACCGCCTTCAGCGACAGAACCGGTAGCGGAAAGGCTGAGATTCGTGGTGTCGACAGTATCGGTCACGGTGGTGCTGACCGGGGTTTTGTCAGCGACCAGGTTTTCGTAGTTGCCGCCGCTCACGTTGGTGATCGAGTTGGTCAACGGCGCATGGCCATTGAGTACATCGTTCGGCGCGATGGTGGTGACGGTACCGGTGGTTTTACCGATGTCGATGGTGATGTTTTGGCCATTGGCCAAGGTCACGGTCACTGGCGAGCCAGTTACTGGCTGCCCAACAGTCGCGGTGTAGGTGACGGTGCCACCTTCAGCGGCAGTGCCGGTCGCCGTCAGTTTGACGGTCGAGGTGTCGATGGTGTCGGTGACGTTGGTTACTGCCGGGACAGTACTCGGCACCAGGCTTTCGAAGTTGCCGCCGGTTGCATCTTTGACGGTAACTTCAACCTTGCCCGCATCTTTATAAACGTCATCAGCCGGGGCCGCGACGGTCACGGTGCCGGTGGTTTTGCCCGCGTCGATGGTGATCACGGCGCCGTTGCTCAACGTCACGGTCACAGGTGTGCCGGCCGCATTGGTCAGGGTCGCGGTGTAGGTGATCTGGCCACCTTCAGCTACGGTGTCGGTCGCCGTCAGCGACAGGGTGGTGTTATCCACCGTGTCAGTGACGGTGGTTTTAGCCGGGTCACCGTTGACGTCCAGTTTTTCGTAATTGCCGCCGGTCGCGTCCTTGATGGTGGTGCTCAGCGAGCCGCCGCCAGCCAGGGCATCGTTTGGCGCGACGAAATTGACCGTGCCGCTGCTTTTGCCGATGTCGATGGTAATGGTTTGGCCGTTGGACAGCGTCACGACAACCGGGGCGCCGGTCACTGGCGCGCTCACGGACGCGGTGTAGACGACGGTGCCGCCTTCAGCGACGGTCGACGTGGCGGTCAGCGATACGGTGCTGGTGTCGATGGTGTCGGTGACGCTGGTCACGGCAGCCGACGGGTCTTTGACCAGGTTTTCGAAGTTGCCGCCGGTGGCGTCCTTGATCGTTGCTTCAACCTTGCCGGCGTCTTTGTAGACGTCATCGGCCGGAGCCGCGACGGTCACATTGCCGCTGGTGGCGCCGGCGGCGATGAGGATGACGGCGCCGTTGCTTAAGGTCACGGTCACCGGAGTGCCGGCCGCATTGGTCAGGGTCGCGGTGTAGACAATCGAACCGCCTTCAGCCACGGAGTCAGTCGCGCTCAAGCTGAGGGTCGTGGTGTCCGGGGTATCGGTCACGGTGGTGCTGACCGGCGTCTTGTCGGCTACGAGGTTTTCGTAGTTGCCGCCGCTGACGTTAGTGATCGAGTTGGTCAGCGGCGCATGGCCATTGAGTGCGTCATTAGGTGCGACAGCATTGACGGTGCCGGCGGTTTTGCCGATGTCGATGGTGATCGATTGGCCGTTGGCCAAGGTCACGGTGACCGGGCTGCCAGTGACTGGCTGGCCGACAGTTGCGGTGTAAACCACGGTCCCGCCTTCAGCAGCGCTCTCGGTGGCAGTCAGTTTGACGGTCGAGGTGTCGATGGTGTCAGCGACATTGGTCACTGCCGGAACCGTGCTCGGTACCAAGTTCTCGAAATTGCCGCCAGTAGCGGTGGAAATGGTTGCTTCGACTTTGCCGGCGTCTTTGTAAACGTCATCGGCTGGCGCTGGAACAGTCACGGTGCCAGTGGTTTTACCGGCATCGATGGTGATCACGGCGCCATTCGACAGAGTCACGGTGACCGGCGAGCCAGCAGCGTTGGTCAGTGTCGCGGTGTAGATAATCGAACCGCCCTCAGCAACCGAATCGGTAGCGCTCAAGGACAGGTTGGTGGTGTCCGCAGTGTCAGTGACCGTGGTCGAAACCGGCGTCTTATCAGCCACCAGGTTCTCGTAGTTACCACCGCTCACTTCGGTGATCGAGTTGGTCAGTGGCGCATGACCAGTCAATGCATCGTTCGGCGCAACAGCGTTGACAGTGCCGCTGGTTTTGCCGATGTCGATGGTGATCGTCTGGCCGTTGGCCAGGGTCACAGTGACCGGGCTGCCAGTGACTGGCTGGCCGACAGTCGCGGTGTAAACCACGGTTCCGCCTTCAGCAACGCTCTCGGTTGCAGTCAGTTTGACGGTCGAGGTATCAATGGTGTCAGCGACGTTGGTCACCGCTGGAACCGTGCTCGGTACCAAGTTCTCGAAATTGCCGCCAGTAGCGGTGGAAATGGTTGCTTCGACTTTGCCGGCGTCTTTGTAAACGTCATCAGCCGGAGCTGGAACGGTCACGGTGCCAGTGGTTTTACCAGCATCGATGGTGATCACGGCGCCGTTCGACAGAGTCACGGTGACCGGCGAGCCAGCAGCGTTGGTCAGTGTCGCGGTGTAGATAATCGAACCGCCCTCAGCGACCGAATCGGTAGCGCTCAAGGTCAGGTTGGTGGTGTCAGCAGTGTCAGTGACAGTGGTCGAAACAGGTGTCGTGTCGGCAACCAGTTTCTCGTAGTTACCGCCGCTCACTTCGGTGATCGAGTTGGTCAGTGGCGCATGACCAGTCAGTGCATCGTTCGGCGCGACAGCGTTGACGGTGCCGCTGGTTTTGCCGATGTCGATGGTGATGGTCTGGCCGTTAGCCAAGGTCACGGTGACCGGCGAGCCAGTGACTGGCTGGCCGACTGTCGCGGTGTAAACGACGGTCCCGCCTTCAGCAGCGCTCTCGGTGGCAGTCAGTTTGACGGTTGAGGTGTCGATGGTGTCGGAGACGTTGGTCACCGCAGGAGCAGTGCTCGGTACCAAGTTCTCGAAATTGCCGCCAGTAGCGGTGGAAATGGTTGCTTCGACTTTGCCGGCGTCTTTGTAAACGTCATCAGCCGGAGCTGGAACGGTCACGGTGCCAGTGGTTTTACCAGCATCGATGGTGATCACGGCGCCGTTCGACAGAGTCACGGTGACCGGCGAGCCAGCAGCGTTGGTCAGTGTCGCGGTGTAGATAATCGAACCGCCCTCAGCGACCGAATCGGTAGCGCTCAAGGACAGGTTGGTGGTGTCCGGAGTGTCAGTGACGGTGGTGCTGACCGGGGTTTTGTCGGCAACCAGATTTTCGTAGTTACCGCCGCTGACATTGGTGATCGAGTTGGTCAGTGGCGCATGACCAGTCAGTGCATCGTTCGGCGCGACAGCGTTAACGGTGCCGCTGGTTTTGCCGATGTCGATGGTGATGGTCTGGCCGTTAGCCAAGGTCACGGTGACCGGCGAACCGGTTACTGGTTGGCCGACAGTCGCGGTGTAAACGACGGTCCCGCCTTCAGCAGTGCTCTCGGTGGCAGTCAGTTTGACGGTCGAGGTGTCGATGGTGTCAGCGACATTGGTCACTGCCGGAACCGTGCTCGGTACCAGGTTCTCGAAGTTGCCACCGGTAGCGGTAGAGATCGTCGCTTCGACTTTGCCGGCGTCTTTATAGACGTCATCAGCCGGAGCTGGAACGGTCACGGTGCCAGTGATTTTGCCCGCGTCGATAGTGATCACGGCGCCATTGCTCAGGGTCACGGTCACCGGAGTGCCGGCCGCATTGGTCAATGTCGCGGTGTAAACAATCGAACCACCTTCAGCTACCGAGTCAGTCGCGCTCAGGCTCAGGTTCGTGGTGTCTGGTGTGTCGGTAACCGAGGTCTCTGCTGGTTTGCCGTCAACGTCCAGTTTCTCGTAGTTGCCGCCCTTCGCATCATCAATCTTGACGCTCAGGGAACCGCCGCCCGCCAACGCATCGTTCGGAGCAACGAAATTCACGCTGCCGCTGCTCGCGCCGACCGGGATGGTGATGGTCTGGCCATTCGACAGGGTGACGACGACTGGCGCGCCGGTCACCGGTGCGGTGACGGACGCGGTGTAGACCACGGTGCCGCCTTCGGCAACGGTCGACGTCGCGGTCAGGTTGACCGTCGAGGTGTCGATGGTGTCGGTGACGTTGGTCACGGCCGCCGTCGAATTGGTCGCCAGGTTTTCAAAGTTGCCGCCGCTGGCGTCCTTGATGGTCGCTTCAACCTTGCCGGCGTCTTTGTAGACGTCATCGGCCGGGGCGGCGACGGTCACGGTGCCGCTGGTGGCGCCGGCGGCGATGGTGATGACGGCGCCATTGCTCAGGGTCACGGTTACCGGAGTGCCGGCAGCGTTGGTCAGGGTGGCGGTGTAGACGATCGAGCCGCCCTCGGCCACGGTATCGGTTGCGCTCAGGCTCAGGGTCGTGGTGTCAGGCGTGTCGCTGACAGCCGTGTCCGCAGGCTTGCCGTCCACTTCCAGTTTTTCGTAGTTGCCACCGGTGGCGCCGTCGATCTTGACGCTCAGGGACGTGCCGCCCGCCAGCGGACTGTTCGGCGCGATGAAGTTCACGCTGCCGCTGGTTTCGCCCACCGGGATGGTGATGGTCTGGCCGTTGGACAGGGTCACCACAACCGGTGCGCCGGTCACCGGAGCGGTGACGGACGCGGTGTAGACCACGGTTTCGCCTTCGGCGACGTTCGCGGTGGCGGTCAGCGATACGGTGCTGGTATCGATGGTGTCATTGACGGTGGTGACCGCCGGGGTGTCGCTGCTGACCAGGTTCTCGAAGTTGCCACCGGTCGCGCCCTTGATGGTCGCTTCAACGGTGCCGGCGTCTTTGTAGACGTCGTCCTTCGGTGCATCGACGGTTACGGTGCCGGTAGTTTTACCGGCGTCGATGGTGATCACGGCGCCGTTGCTCAGCGTCACGGTCACAGGTGTGCCGGCAGCATTGGTCAAGGTTGCGGTGTAGGTGATCTGGCCGCCTTCGTCCACTGCGCCGGTCGCGGTCAGCGACAGGTTGGTGGTGTCGGTTGTATCGGTAACGGTGGTGCTGACGGGTGCTTTGTCAGCGACCAGGTTTTCGTAGTTGCCGCCGCTGACGTTGGTGATCGAGTTGGTCAGTGGCGCGTGACCGGTCAGCGCGTCGTTCGGCGCGACTGCATTGACGGTGCCAGTGGTTTTGCCGATGTCGATAGTGATGGTCTGGCCGTTGGCCAACGACACGGTGACTGGGCTGCCGGTTACTGGCTGGCCGACAGTCGCGGTGTAAACCACAGTGCCACCTTCAGCGACGCTGTTGGTGGCGGTCAGGGTGACGGTCGAGGTGTCGATGGTGTCGGCGACATTGGTCACCGCTGGAGCGGTACTCGGCACCAGGTTCTCGAAGTTGCCACCGGTAGCGGTAGAAATCGTTGCTTCGACTTTGCCGGCGTCTTTGTAGACGTCATCGGCTGGCGCTGGAACGGTCACGGTGCCAGTGGTTTTACCGGCATCGATGGTGATCACCGCGCCATTGCTCAGGGTCACGGTAACTGGTGTGCCGGCCGCATTGGTCAGGGTCGCGGTGTAAACAATCGAACCGCCTTCAGCGACCGAGTCAGTTGCGCTCAGGCTGAGGGTGGTGGTGTCTGGCGTGTCGGTTACCGAGGTCTCCGCTGGTTTGCCGTCAACGTCCAGCTTCTCGTAGTTGCCGCCCTTCGCATCATCAATTTTGACGCTCAGGGAAGCACCGCCCGCCAAGGCGTCGTTCGGGGCTACAAAGTTGACGGAACCGCTGCTCGCGCCGACCGGAATGGTGATGGTCTGACCGTTGGACAGGGTTACGACGACAGGCGCGTCGGTCACTGGAGCGCTGACGGACGCGGTGTAAACCACCGTGCCGCCTTCAGCGACGGTAGATGTAGCAGTCAGCGAAACAGTGCTGGTGTCGATGGTGTCGGTGACGTTGGTCACGGCTGGCGCCGGGTCAGTGGCCAGGTTTTCGAAGTTGCCACCGGCGGCATCTTTGACGGTGACTTCAACTTTGCCAGCGTCTTTGTAGACGTCATCTTTCGGTGCATCGACGGTGACAGAGCCGCTGGTGGCGCCAGCTGCGATAGTGATGACGGCACCGTTGCTCAGGGTGACGGTCACTGGCGTGCCAGCGGCGTTGGTCAGGCTGGCGGTGTAAACGATCGAACCACCTTCAGCTACGGAGTCAGTCGCGCTCAGGCTGAGGGTCGTGGTGTCCGGGGTGTCGGTGACGGTGGTGCTGACCGGTGTTTTGTCAGCGACCAGGTTTTCGTAGTTGCCACCGCTCACGTCGGTGATCGAGGTGGTCAACGGCGCGTGGCCATTGAGTGCATCGTTCGGGGCAACAGCGTTGACCGTGCCAGTGGTTTTACCGATGTCGATGGTGATGGTCTGGCCGTTTGCCAGGGTCACGATGACTGGGGCGCCAGTCACAGGCGCGCCGACCGATGCGGTGTAAACCACCGTGCCGCCTTCAGCCACGCTGCTGGTGGCGGTCAGAGTCACGGTCGAGGTGTCGATGGTGTCGGTGACGGTGGTCACTGCTGGCGCCGGGTTCGTGGCCAGGTTTTCGAAGTTGCCACCAGCGGCATCTTTGACGGTGACTTCAACTTTGCCGGCGTCTTTGTAGACGTCATCGGCTGGCGCTGCGACGGTCACGGTGCCGGTGGTTTTGCCAGCGTCGATGGTGATCACGGCGCCGTTGCTCAGCGTGACAGTCACAGGAGTGCCCGCCGCATTGGTCAGGGTCGCGGTGTAAGTGATCTGGCCGCCTTCAGCCACGGAGTCAGTTGCGCTCAGGCTAAGGGTGGTGGTGTCTGGCGTGTCTGTAACCGAGGTTTCAGCTGGTTTGCCGTCAACGTCCAGTTTCTCGTAGTTGCCGCCCTTCGCATCATCAATCTTGACGCTCAGGGAACCACCGCCCGCCAAGGCGTCGTTCGGCGCCACGAAGTTGACGGAACCGCTGCTCGCGCCAACTGGAATGGTAATGGTCTGGCCATTGGACAGGGTGACGACCACTGGCGAGCCAGTGACCGGTGCAGAAACGGAAGCGGTGTAAACGACAGTTCCGCCTTCAGCCACTGTGCTGGTGGCCGTCAGGTTGACGGTCGACGTGTCGATGGTGTCCGTCACATCTGTGACGGCTGGCGCTGGATTGGTGACCAGATTTTCGAAGTTGCCGCCCGCTGCATCCTTGACGGTCACTTCGACTTTGCCGGCGTCTTTATAGACATCATCCGCCGGTGCGGCGACGGTCACGGAACCGCTGGTGGCGCCAGCGGCGATGGTGATCACCGCGCCGTTGCTCAGGGTCACGGTTACCGGGGTGCCGGCGGCGTTGGTCAAACTGGCGGTGTAAACGATCGAGCCGCCTTCAGCCACGGAGTCAGTCGCGCTCAGGCTGAGGGTCGTGGTGTCCGGGGTATCGGTGACAGTGGTGCTGACCGGTGTTTTATCGGCAACCAGGTTTTCGTAGTTGCCGCCGCTGATGTTGGTGATCGAGTTGGTCAGTGGTGCGTGACCGGTCAGCGCGTCGTTCGGGGCCACGGCATTGACGGCGCCGCTGCTTTTGCCGATGTCGATGGTGATGGTCTGGCCGTTGGCCAGGGTCACGATGACCGGGGCGCCGGTCACTGGAGCGCCGACGGATGCGGTGTAAACGACAGTTCCGCCTTCGGCCACCCTGCTGGTGGCGGTCAGGGTCACGGTAGAGGTGTCGATGGTGTCGGTGACGTTGGTCACCGCTGGAGCAGGATCAGTGGCCAGGTTTTCAAAGTTGCCACCGGTGGCATCTTTAACGGTGACTTCAACCTTGCCGGCGTCTTTGTAGACGTCATCGGCTGGGGCGGCGACGGTGACGTTGCCACTGGTGGCGCCGGCGGCGATGGTAATAACCGCGCCATTGCTCAGGGTCACGGTCACTGGGGTGCCAGCGGCGTTGGTCAGGGTAGCGGTGTAGACAATCGAACCACCTTCAGCCACGGAGTCAGTAGCGCTCAGGCTCAGCGTAGTGGTGTCGGCGGTATCAGTGACCGTGGTCGAAACCGGGGTCTTGTTAGCGACCAGGTTCTCGTAGTTGCCACCGCTCACGTCGGTGATCGAGTTGCTCAGCGGGGCGTGGCCATTGAGCACGTCATTCGGTGCCACGGCGTTGACGGTGCCGGAGCTTTTGCCGATGTCGATGGTGATGGTCTGGCCGTTGGCCAGGGTCACGATGACCGGGGCGCCGGTCACTGGAGCGCCGACGGATGCGGTGTAAACGACAGTTCCGCCTTCGGCCACGCTGCTGGTGGCGGTCAGGGTCACGGTAGAGGTGTCGATGGTGTCGGTGACGTTGGTCACCGCTGGAGCAGGATCAGTGGCCAGGTTTTCAAAGTTGCCACCGGTGGCATCTTTAACGGTGACTTCAACCTTGCCGGCGTCTTTGTAGACGTCATCGGCTGGGGCGGCGACGGTGACGTTGCCACTGGTGGCGCCGGCGGCGATGGTAATAACCGCGCCATTGCTCAGGGTCACGGTCACTGGGGTGCCAGCGGCGTTGGTCAGGGTAGCGGTGTAGACAATCGAACCACCTTCAGCCACGGAGTCAGTAGCGCTCAGGCTCAGCGTAGTGGTGTCGGCGGTATCAGTGACCGTGGTCGAAACCGGGGTCTTGTTAGCGACCAGGTTCTCGTAGTTGCCACCGCTCACGTCGGTGATCGAGTTGCTCAGCGGGGCGTGGCCATTGAGCACGTCATTCGGTGCCACGGCGTTGACGGTGCCGGAGCTTTTGCCGATGTCGATGGTGATGGTCTGGCCGTTGGCCAGGGTCACGATGACCGGGGCGCCGGTCACTGGAGCGCCGACGGACGCGGTGTAAACCACCGTGCCGCCTTCGGCAACGGTCGACGTCGCGGTCAAGGTCACCACCGACGTGTCGATGGTGTCGGTGACGTTGGTCACCGCTGGAGCCGGGTCAGTGGCCAGGTTTTCGAAGTTGCCACCGGTGGCATCTTTAACGGTGACTTCGACCTTGCCGGCGTCTTTATAGACGTCATCGGCCGGGGCGGCGACGGTGACGTTACCGCTGGTGGCGCCGGCGGCGATGGTAATCACCGCGCCGTTGCTCAGGGTCACGGTTACCGGCGTGCCAGCCGGATTGGTCAGGGTAGCGGTGTAGACAATTGAACCGCCTTCAGCCACGGAGTCAGTTGCGCTCAGGCTCAGGGTAGTGGTGTCGGCAGTATCAGTAACTTCGGTCGAAACCGGGGTCTTGTTGGCGACCAGGTTCTCGTAGTTGCCACCGCTCACGTCGGTGATCGAGTTGCTCAGCGGGGCGTGGCCATTGAGCACATCGTTCGGTGCCACGGCGTTGACGGTGCCGGAGCTTTTGCCGATGTCGATGGTGATGGTCTGGCCGTTGGCCAGGGTCACGATGACCGGGGCACCGGTCACTGGAGCGCCGACGGACGCGGTGTAAACCACCGTGCCGCCTTCGGCAACGGTCGACGTCGCGGTCAAAGTCACCACCGACGTGTCGATGGTGTCGGTGACGTTGGTCACCGCTGGAGCCGGGTCAGTGGCCAGGTTTTCGAAGTTGCCACCGGTGGCATCTTTAACGGTGACTTCAACCTTGCCGGCGTCTTTATAGACGTCATCGGCCGGAGCGGCGACGGTGACATTACCGCTGGTGGCGCCGGCGGCGATGGTGATTACCGCGCCGTTGCTCAGGGTCACGGTTACCGGCGTGCCAGCCGGGTTGGTCAGGGTGGCGGTGTAGACAATCGAACCGCCCTCGGCGACCGAATCGGTAGCCGACAGGCTCAGCGTGGTGGTGTCTTTCGAGTCGGTGATGGTGGTCAGCGCCGGCTCGGTGCTTGGGGTCAGCTGCTCGAAATTACCGCCAGTGGTGCCGGTGATCGTGGTGCTGACGGTGCTGCCATTGTTATAGACGTCGTTCGGCGGGGTATCGACGGTGACGCTGCCCGTGGTTTTGCCCGCTTCGATGGTAATGACCGAGCCATTGCTCAAGGTCACGGTCATCGGCGTGCCCGCCGGGTTGGTCAGGGTCGCGGTGTAGGTGATCTGGCCGCCTTCGACGACCGTGCCGGTAGCGGTGAGGCTCAGGCCGGTATTGTCGATCGAGTCGGTGATGGTCGTCACGGCCGGAGTCGGGTTCGCGGTCAACTGTTCAAAGTTGCCGCCGGTGGCGCCGGTAATCGTGGTGCTAACGGTGCTGCCGTTTTGATAAACGTCATTGGCCGGAGTGTCGACGTTCACCGACCCCGTGGTTTTACCGGCTTCGATGGTGATGGTCGAGCCGTTCGACAGCGTGACGGTTACCGGCGTCTGGGCCGGATTGGTCAGGGTTGCGGTGTAGGTGATCTGGCCACCTTCAGTGACGCTGCCAGTCGCGGTCAGGGTCAGCCCGGTGTTGTCGACCGAGTCGGTAATGTTCGTGACCGCCGGGGCCGGGTTCGGTGCCAGGTTCTCGAAATTGCCGCCGGTGGTGCCGGTGATCGTGGTGCTGACGGTGCTGCTATTGTTATAGACGTCGTTGGCAGGCGTCGGAACGTTCACGCTGCCCGTGGTCTTGCCGGCGTCAATGGTAATGGTCGAACCGTTCGACAGGGTGACGGTCACCGGCGTCTGCGCCGGGTTGGTCAGGGTCGCGGTGTAAGTGATCTGGCCGCCTTCAGTGACGGTGGAACCCGCCGTCAGAGTGACGGTGGTGGTGTCGACAGAATCGACGATGGTTGTCACGGCCGGAGTCGGGTTCGGAGTCAACTGTTCGAAGTTGCCGCCCGTTGCGCCAGTAATGGTCGTGGTGACCGTGCTGCCATTGTTATAGACGTCGTTGGCAGGCGTCGGAACGTTCACGCTGCCCGTGGTCTTGCCGGCGTCAATGGTGATTGTCGAACCATTGGACAGCGTGACGGTAACGGGCGTCTGCGCCGGGTTGGTCAGCGTGGCGGTGTAAGTGATCTGGCCGCCTTCAGTGACACTGCCGCCAGCCGTCAGAGTGACAGTGGTGGTGTCGATGGTGTCGGTGACCTGGGTCGTGGCCGGCACGGTCGGCGTGGTAACCACGATGCCGGCGCCGCCAGCGATGCCAGTGACGGTAACGTCGATCTGGGTCGGGTCGTTATAGACGGTGTCGTTCGGCGCCAATGGTACGTTGACGGTGCCGGTTGTTTGACCAGCCTGAATCACGATCACTGAGCCGTTGGACAGGGTAATGGTCAGGTCGCTGGTCGGTGCCTGGGTCAGGGTCGCGGTGTAAACCAGTACGCCACCGGCTTCGGTGATGGTCGGCGTGGCGCTCAGGCTCAGGGTCGACGCCTGCACAATGTTGGCGTTGTTGGTGGTCTGGCCGCCGATAGTGTTCTGTGTGGCGGCCCCTGCGGAGCCGATACCCGCGGTCGGGAAACCAATGGTCGGGTCTACCCGGCCAGCGGTCGCGTCCAGAAGCACGAAGCTGTGGCCGCCGCCGGCCGCGCCGCCAGTACCTGCAGCGGTCGGGCCGGCTGCGGTGGCTTCAAGATCGGTGGTCGGGTCGGCGCCGGCAGCGATGGCTTGCTGCAATTCTTCAACCGATGGCGCGGCTTGTGCAGTGGCTTCTGCCAGGTCAGTGCTGGAATCCGGGTCGGTGCCACTCCATTGAGTGTCGCGCCCCAGGTCCAGGGTCCGGCCATCGGCCAATTCGAGCGTGACGGCGCCAGCGGCACCGGTGTCTACCTGATCGCCGACAAACAGCCGGTCGCCTTCAACGAGTACGCGGCGGACGCCCTCTGGGGACACCGCGAAAACCTGACCAACAATGCTTTTGACGATGGCAACAACACTGCTCATTGAAGACTCTCCGGGGTGTCACGTTCAGTTGACTTCCATGGACCTGATGGCGAACTTGCCAAAGCAGTCTGGACGTACTTTTAAAAAATTAACGCATAAGCTTGACGCTACGATTCGTCAATAATTTGGCTATATTTTTTCGCTATTTAGTTTATGCCAAACTATTGACCTTATGGGTGCCATCCTAAACAATCGCCCCAGTAATGTCACATTGATATTTAAGCGGCGACCTGTCCTACAGCGTGTGATCCAGTTCCTGTTTTGAACTTTCCGACATACGGTCATTCCGGTTGCCATCATCCGACGCAGCGCCACTATTTGCTGTGATTCAAGACAAGAAGTTCTGGGATATTTCCTACATGCGTTCGTATTTGCTCAAGGCCTTACCCTTCGCCCTCGCCGCCAGTTTCGTCCAGGCACAATCCCTGCCTGAAGCCATGCAACAGGCACTGGATGTCCATCCGGAAATCCAGGCTGCGGTGAATAGCCGATTGGCTGCGGATTATCAGTTAAAGGCCGCCAAAGGTGGATACCTGCCAAGGGTCGATCTGCTGGGCGGTTATGGTCGCGAAGGCACCGATAACGTCACCACTCGTGCCGATACCGGGAACAATCACTGGGAAACCCTGAACCGCAGCGAGTCAAGTTTGCGTCTGTCGCAAATGGTTTTTGACGGTTTTGCGACGTCCAGTGAAGTGGGGCGTCAACAAGCCACCGTTAACTCCCGCGCCTACTCCTTGCTGGGGACGTCGGAACGCACCGCGCTGACCGTGGCCCAGGTTTATCTCGACGTGCTGACCCGCCGCGAATTCGTGCGCCTGGCCGAAGAGAACCTGAAGAGCCACGAGCGGATCTTTGACCAGATCAAACTGCGCACCTCGCGCGGCGTGGGCAGCGGTGCTGACCTCGATCAGGCTGAAGCCCGTATGGCCCAGGCCCGCAACAACCTGATCACCGAACAGACCAACCTGGCCGACGCCGAAACCAACTTCCTCAGCGCCGTGGGCCAGATGCCCGATCAGCTCGAGCGTCCTGCGCCTTTCATGGCGCTGCTGCCGGCCAACCTGAATGAAGCGCGTACGCAGATGCTGGAGAACAGCCCGATCTTGCGTTCCGCTGAATCCGACATCGCCGCTGCCGAGAAGCAGTACGAAGCTGCAAAATCAACGTTCTACCCGCGCTTCGACGCTGAGTTGGGCCGCACCGCCGACAACGACCTCGACGGTCAGAACGGTCACAGCAACGAGTGGCAAGCCATGCTGCGCATGCGCTTCAACCTGTTTGCCGGTGGCAGCAACAAGGCTGACCTGGAATCCAAGTCCTACCTGTCCAACCAGGCGCTGGACATCCGCAACAACGCCTTGCGTGTATTGAACGAAGAGCTGGGTCTGGCCTGGAACGCGCTGAACAATGCGAATGCCCAAGTGCCGATCGCCCAGCAATATGTTGATCACAGCACCGCGGTGCGCACGGCTTATCAGAAGCAGTTCAGCCTCGGTCAGCGCACTTTGCTCGACTTGCTCGACAGTGAAAACGAACTGTTCACCGCGTCCCGTCGTCTGGCGGACATCAAAAACATTCAGTTATTTACTCAGTACCGAATCAAGGCGACCATGGGCGAGTTGCTCAAGAGCCAGGGAGTGGTCGCGCCGTTGGCATCCGTTGTGCAGAACGACGTGAAGCCAAAGGTCCAACTGCCCGGTATGAATTGAGCAGAACCTTCATTGTTCAATTGTTAGCCAAGAGTGCCGAGCGTGGAATCAGAAGTCAGTCGAGTTCAACTCATTCATGATCCACGCGCGCTGCATGACGATCCGTTACTGGATGGTCTGCTGGCCCTGTGCACCCTGCACCAGAAACCGGCCAGCGCCGCCATGCTCACCACCGGCCTGCCGTTGCCCAAGCAGCGACTGAGCATCGAGTTGCTGCCCCGCGCCGCCGCTCGCGCCGGTCTGCAAGGTCGGGTGCTGCAACGCAAGCTGCAAGATATTCCGGCGATTGCGATGCCGGCGCTGTTGCTGCTCAAGGATGGCCGCAGTGCGGTGCTGCTTGGCTGGCACGGTGACGACCAGGCCCGCGTGCTACTCAGCGAAACCGATGGTGGCGAAAGTATCGTCAGTCGTGAGCTGCTGGCCGACGACTACATTGGCAAAGTCTTCTTCGCACAACCTCAACACAAATTCGATGTGAACCACGGCACGCTGATCCCGCGTGCGCGTTCATGGTTCCGTGACACCCTCAAGCGTTCGCGCTGGCTGTACGCCGATGCCATCGCCGCCAGCTTCCTGATCAACATCATCGCCATGGCCGCGCCGCTGTTCGTGATGAACGTCTACGACCGCGTCGTGCCGAACCAGGCTGAATCGACCCTGTGGGTATTGGCAATCGGCATCACCGGCGCCTACCTGTTCGACCTGATCCTCAAGAGCCTGCGCAGTCTGTGCCTGGACCTTGCCGGCAAGAAAACCGACCTGATCATCTCGGCTACGTTGTTCGAGCGCATCGTCGGTATGGCGATGAAGTACCGCCCGGCCCGGGTCGGCAGCTTTGCCCAGAACATCCACGAGTTTCAGAGCCTGCGCGACTTCCTCGCGTCGCTGACGCTGACCAGCCTGATCGACCTGCCGTTTACGCTGCTGATCTTTATGGTCATCGCGATCCTTGGCGGCCACCTGGTGTGGATTCCAGTGTTGGCGTTCCCGATTGCCCTGCTGATCGGCTACGCGCTGCAGAAGCCATTGGTGGCGACCATGGAACGAACCATGGCCCTTGCCGCCGAGCGTCAGTCGAGCCTGATCGAAACCCTCGCCGGTCTTGATGCGGTGAAGGTCAACAACGCCGAAAGCGAGCGTCAGTACCAGTGGGAACAGACCATCGGCACCCTCAGCCGCCTCGAACTGCGGGTGAAAATGCTCTCCGGCCTGGCGATGAACATCACCCTGCTGATCCAGCAACTGGCCGGGGTGATCATGATCGTCTTCGGCGTGTACCAGATCATCGACGGCCACCTGAGCATGGGCGGTCTGATTGCCTGCTATATGCTCAGCGGTCGCGCGCTTAGCCCGTTGGCTTCGTTGTCCGGCCTGCTGACCCGCTACCAGCAAGCGAAGGTGACGATGGTTTCGGTAGACCAGATGATGGAATTGCCGCAAGAGCGCAATTTCGACGAGCGACCACTGAGCCGCAAGGTGCTGCAAGGCGCCATCGAGTGCCGTCAACTGAACTTCACCTACCCGAATCAGCAAAACCCGGCGCTGAAGAACATCAACCTGATCATCAAGCCTGGCGAGAAAATCGGCATCATCGGTCGCAGCGGCTCGGGCAAAAGCTCCCTGGCCAAACTGCTGGTGGGCCTCTATCAGCCGGACGATGGCGCGTTACTGGTGGATGGCGTTGATATCCGTCAGATCGATGTCAGCGAATTGCGCCACAACATCGGCTACGTGCCTCAAGACATCCAATTGCTCGCCGGCACCCTGCGCGACAATTTGGTGTCCGGTGCGCGTTATGTAGAAGACGAACTGGTGCTGCAAGCCGCCGAATTGGCCGGCGTGCACGAATTCGCCCGTTTGCACCCGCAAGGTTACGAGCTGCAAGTCGGCGAGCGTGGGCAGAACCTGTCCGGCGGCCAACGGCAGAACGTGGCACTCGCTCGTGCGCTGCTGCTCAACCCACCGATCCTGCTGCTCGACGAACCGACCAGCGCCATGGATAACACTGGCGAAGAACGCCTCAAGCAACGCCTTGCCGCGGTGATCGAAAGCAAAACCGTAGTGCTGGTGACGCACCGGGCGTCGCTGCTGTCGCTGGTGGATCGCTTGCTGGTGATCGACCGTGGGCAGATTCTCGCCGATGGGCCGAAAGCCGTTGTGATGGAAGCGTTGAAGAAGGGGCAGATCAGTGTTGCTTAAGTCGGGTTTCAAGGACTCTATCCGCCGTTACTTCAAAGGCTCCGCCTCGCTGCAAGGCCAACCGTTGCCGGAAGTGAACAAGGCGCTGATCGAAGACGCACCGCGTGTGGTGCGCCTGACCATTTGGGCGATCATTGGCTTCTTCGTCTTTCTGATGCTCTGGGCCAACTTTGCGGTGATCGACGAAGTGACCAAGGGCGACGGCAAGGCGATTCCATCGTCGAAGATCCAGAAAATCCAGAACCTTGAGGGCGGTATCGTCTCCGAACTGTTCGTCAAGGAAGGGCAGATCGTCGAGGCTGGCGCGCCGCTGATTCGTCTGGACGACACCCGGTTTGCCTCCAACGTTGGCGAAACCGAGGCCGATCGCCTGTCGATGCTGCTGCGGGTTGAGCGCTTGAGCGCCGAGGTGGATGACCGTCCGCTGAATTTCCCGGCCGACGTGCTTAAAGCCGTGCCTGGCCAGGCCGCCAGCGAAGAGTCGCTGTACACCAGCCGTCGCCAGCAGTTGCACGATGAAATCGGCGGCTTGCAGGAGCAGTTGATCCAGCGTCAGCAAGAGCTGCGCGAATTTTCCTCGAAGCAGGCGCAATACCGCAGTGGCCTGGCGTTGCAACGCCAGGAAATCAACATGTCCGAGCCGCTGGTGGCTCAGGGCGCGGTATCGCCGGTGGAAGTGCTGCGACTCAAACGCGCCGAAGTGGAAACCCGCGGGCAACTGGACGCGACCACCCTGGCGATTCCCCGCGCTGAATCCGCGATCAAGGAAGTGCAGCGCAAGATCGACGAGACTCGCGGCAAATTCCGCAGCGAAGCCCTGACCCAACTCAACGAAGCGCGCACCGACCTGAACAAGGCCCAAGCCACCGGCAAGGCGCTGGAAGACAGGGTCAGCCGCACGCTGGTGACATCGCCGGTGCGCGGCATCGTCAACAAATTGCTGGTGAACACCATCGGCGGCGTAATCCAGCCGGGCAGCGACCTGGTAGAGATCGTGCCGCTGGACGACACCTTGCTGGTGGAAGCCAAGGTTCGCCCGCAAGACATCGCCTTCCTGCACCCTGGGCAGGAAGCGACGGTGAAATTCACCGCGTATGACTACACCATTTATGGTGGGCTCAAAGCCAAGCTTGAGCAGATCGGTGCTGACACCATCACCGATGAAGACAAGAAGACCACCTACTACATCATCAAGCTGCGCACGGATCGCAGCCATTTGGGGACGGATGAGAAGCCGTTGCTGATCATTCCGGGGATGGTGGCGTCGGTGGATATCATCACGGGCAAGAAGACCGTGCTCAGCTATCTACTGAAACCGATTATTCGGGCGCGGGCTGAGGCTTTGCACGAGCGGTAGATCTTGGCTGAGGCTGATGGCCTCATCGCGAGCAAGCTCGCTCCCACAGGGTTTTGTGTCCGACAGATAACCCCTGTGGGAGCGAGCTTGCTCGCGATGGCGGCCTAAAATGCGCTACAGCCCAAAAGCCATATCGTTATTCGCTAACGGTATTTAAATTTCAATTCTTATGACTATAAAGTCACTCTCCTGCGTACCTGCCGACCAATCGGCGCGCCGCACGACACGAACCAACACGGGACCTCCGTGAGTTTCTGATCGACGCGCGCGCCCTTGAGCGTGCCGTGCGTGGGAGTGATTTAAATGTCAGCAGTCTCTGCATCTCAAAGCATCGCGCCGCAAACCTTCGACATCCGCCCATTCAGCGGCGCCGTCGGTGCCGAAATCATCGGCCTGGACTTGTCCCGCCCGATCAATGACCAGGATTTCGCGCGCATCCACCGCGCGCACCTGGATCATCACGTCGTTGTATTTCGCGACCAACGCATAACCCCCGAACAGCAGATCGCCTTCAGCCGCCGCTTCGGCGTGTTGCAGATTCATGTGCTTAAGCAGTTCCTGCTGGCCGGGCACCCGGAAATCCTCATCGTTTCCAACATCATCGAAAACGGCGTGTCCGTCGGCCTCGGTGACGCCGGTAAGTTCTGGCACTCCGACCTCTCTTATAAAGAGTTGCCGAGCCTGGGCTCGATGCTGCACGCCCAGGAGCTGCCGTCCGAAGGCGGCGACACCCTGTTCGCCGACATGCACAAGGCCTGGGACGGCCTGCCCGACGCGCTGCGTAAAGCCGTCGAGGGCCGGTCCGCTGCGCATTCCTACACCGCGCGCTACAGCGAAACCAAATTCGAAGGCAACTGGCGCCCGACCCTGACCCCGGAGCAACTGGCTCAGGTGGCCGAAGTCGTGCACCCGATCGTGCGCACCCATCCGGAAAACGGGCGCAAGGCGTTGTTCGTCAGCGAAGGCTTCACCACGCGCATCGTTGGCTTGCCGGAAGACGAGAGCAAACAACTGCTCGACGAGCTCTACGCCCACAGCGTGTTGCCGCAAAACATCTACCGCCATCAGTGGCAGCCCCACGACCTGGTGTTCTGGGACAACCGTTCGCTGATCCACCTTGCCGCCGGTTGCCCCAGCTACCTGCGCCGCAAGTTGTATCGCACCACCATCCAGGGCGACGCGCCTTTCTGATTTGCCGGAGAACCATCATGTCCAAACGTCTTCCATTCGCGCCGTTGGCGGCGGCCATCGGTCTGGGTTTCAGCTTGATCGCCGGCAGCCTGGTGGCGCCGACCGTGGCCCACGCTGAAGGTGAAATCCGTATCGCCGAGCAGTTCGGGATTGTTTATTTATTGCTCAACGTAGTGCGCGATCAAAACCTGATCGAGAAGTACGGCAAGCAGGAAGGCATCGACATCAAGGTCGACTGGACTCAGCTCTCGGGCGGCGCGGCGGTCAACGATGCGTTGCTCTCCGGCTCTATCGACATTGCCGGTGCCGGCGTCGGTCCGCTGCTGACCATCTGGGACCGTACCCACGGCAAGCAGAACGTCAAAGCCGTGGCGTCCCTCGGTAACTTCCCGTACTACCTGGTGAGCAACAATCCCAAGGTCAAAACCATCGCCGACTTCACCGAGAAGGACCGCATCGCGGTGCCGGCGGTCGGCGTCTCGGTGCAGTCGCGCTTCCTGCAATACGCGGCGGCCAAGCAGTGGGGTGACAAGGAATTCAATCGCCTCGACAAGTACACCATCGCCGTTCCGCACCCGGATGCAACCGCTGCGCTGATTGCCGGCGGCACCGAATTGACCGGGCACTTCTCCAACCCTCCGTTCCAGGATCAGGCGCTGGAAAACCCGAACGTGCACGTGGTGCTCAACTCCTATGACGTGCTGGGTCCGAACTCGCCGACGGTGCTGTTCGCCACCGAGAAATTCCGCGACGAGAACCCGAAAACCTACAAGGCCTTCGTCGAAGCCCTGACCGAAGCGGCCGAGTTCGCCCAGAACGATAAAGGCGCGGCGGCTGACACCTACATCCGCGTAACCAAGGCCAAAATCGACCGTGCTGCGCTGCTGAAAATCATCGATAACCCGCAGTTCGAATTCAGCGTCACGCCGAAAAATACCTACCCGCTGGCCGAATTCCTCTACCGCGTCGGCGCGATCAAAAACAAACCGGATTCGTGGAAGGACTACTTCTTCCAGGACGCCAAGCCGCTGCAAGGGAGCTGATCGACATGAACGCCCCCTTGCAAGGCCACACGGCCAGCAACCCGATCGCACCGGCAGTCGAAGCGCTGCTGTCGGTCGATCACGTCAGCCTCGAATACCGCACGCCGCAGCGCGTAGTTCGGGCCACCCACCAAGTCAGTTTCGAGATCGATCCCGCGGACCGTTTTGTGCTGCTCGGCCCGTCGGGGTGCGGTAAATCGACGCTGCTCAAAGCGGTCGCCGGGTTTATACAGCCGTGCGAGGGCGAGATTCGTCTTCAGGGGCAAACCGTCCACGCACCGGGCCCGGACCGGATCGTGGTGTTCCAGGAGTTCGATCAACTGCCACCGTGGAAAACCGTCAAACAGAACGTGATGTTTCCACTGTTGGCCTCGAAAACCCTCAAGCGCAAAGAGGCTGAAGAGCGGGCGTTGCACTATCTGGATAAGGTCGGGTTGGCGGCGTTTGCCGATGCCTATCCGCACACCTTGTCCGGCGGCATGAAGGCGCGGGTGGCGATTGCCCGCGCGTTGGCCATGCAACCGAAAATCCTCTTGATGGACGAACCCTTCGCCGCCCTCGATGCCCTGACCCGACGCAAGATGCAGGAGGAATTGCTACTGCTTTGGGAGGAGGTGCGGTTCACGCTGCTGTTTGTAACCCACTCCATCGAAGAAGCGCTGGTGGTGGGCAATCGCATCCTGCTGCTGTCGCCGCATCCGGGGCGGGTGCGGGCGGAAGTCCATAGCCATCAATACGATTTGCACAGCCTCGGCGGCGTGGCGTTCCAGGAGTCGGCGCGGCGCATTCATCGGTTGTTGTTCGATGAAGGCCAGTCCCCGGAAACCGAGCGCGAGCTGGATTTCTCCGACATTCGCATCGCTTATTGAGCCATTGAGAGGATTGCCCGATGAGCCAGTTTTCATCTGCACGTAAAGAATTCGAAACCGTATTAGAGCCCCTGACGAGCGTACCGCTGGAGCGAGAGTTACCCCTCGGCCAGCGTGTCTGGCAACAGGGCTGGGTTCGCAAAAGCCTAATCCTGATTTTGCTCGCGGTGCTGTGGGAAGTGGTTGCCCGCATCCAGAACAACGACCTGCTGCTGCCGAGTTTTCTGCAAACCAGCAGTGCGCTGTACGACGGCCTGCTCAGTGGTGAATTGCTGAGCAAGGTATGGATTTCCCTGATCGTGTTGCTCAAGGGTTACCTGATCGGCATCGTTCTGGCCTTTGCCTTGACCACGCTAGCGGTCTCGACGCAATTCGGTCGTGATCTGCTGAGCACGCTGACCTCGATGTTCAACCCGCTGCCGGCAATCGCGTTGTTGCCGCTGGCGCTGCTGTGGTTTGGCCTGGGGCAGAACAGTCTGATTTTTGTGCTGGTGCATTCGGTGCTCTGGGCCTTGGCGTTGAACACCTATGCCGGGTTTCTCGGCGTCTCGGAAACCCTGCGCATGGCCGGGCGCAACTATGGCCTCAAGGGCATGCGCTTTGTGTTGTTTATCCTGATTCCGGCGGCGCTGCCGTCGATCCTTGCGGGGTTGAAAATCGGTTGGGCGTTTGCCTGGCGCACATTGATCGCGGCGGAACTGGTGTTTGGTGCGACCAGCGGCAAGGGTGGTTTGGGTTGGTATATTTTTCAGAATCGTAATGAGCTGTACACCGACAAAGTGTTTGCCGGGTTGGCGGTGGTGATTTTGATTGGGTTGCTGGTGGAGAACCTGGTGTTCGACACACTGGAGCGGGTGACGGTGAAGCGGTGGGGGATGCAGCGCTAAATTCTTTGTTGTCTGGGCGGGCCTCTTCGCGAGCAAGCCCGCTCCCACATTGAAATGCATTCCCCTGTGGGAGCGAGCCTGCTCGCGAATGGCCCAGCCAACCCAATAATTCAGGATGTTTGCTAGCATTGCGTCTGAATCAATCCTGATCAGCCACGAGTGCTCAGCATGCAACTCCCGGACATGAACCTGCTGGTCGCCCTCGACGCTTTGCTCGACGAGGGCAGTGTGGTGGGCGCCGCGCGGCGGATGAACCTCAGCCCAGCGGCCATGAGCCGCACCCTGACTCGAATTCGTGAGGCCATCGGCGACCCGATCCTGGTGCGCGCCGGTCGTGGCCTGGTGCCAACCCCCAAAGCATTGGCGCTGCGCGAACAGGTGCGCGACGTGGTCGAGCAAGCTGCGCTGCTGTTCCGCTCCGCCGATGCGGTGGAACTGGGCAGTTTGCGGCGTCGCTTCAGCATTCGCGCCAATGATTTTTTCGTCGGTGTGTATGGCGGCAAGCTGTTCGACACCATGGAGCGTCAGGCACCGCATTGTGAGCTGCGTTTCGTCCCGGAAGGCGATGGCGACGATGAGGCGTTGCGCGAAGGAAGGATCGATCTGAGCATCAGCAACAATCGCCCGTTGATGCCGGAAGTGAAGATCCAGAACCTGTTTGCCACTCATTTCGTCGGCTTGGCCCGGGAAGATCATCCGCTGTTTGCCGAAGAGATCACCGCCGAACGTTATGCCGGTTTTTCTCATATCAGCATGTCCCGTCGCGGGATTGCCCGTGGGCCGATCGACACGGCGCTCAATGCCTTGGGGCTGGAGCGGCGAGTGGCGGTGATTGCGCCGAGTTTCCATGCGGCGATGTTTGCGCTGCCCGATTCCGATCTGCTGCTGCCGGTGCCGAAAGAAGCACTGCTGAGCGTGCGGCGTTTGGGCCTGAAGCTGCGCTCGTTCACCTTGCCGATTCCGTTGCCAACGCTGATGTTGACCCAGGCCTGGCACCCTCGCTACGACAAGGATCCGGCCCACCGCTGGATGCGCGAGATGCTCAAGGCGTGTTGCGACGAGACCTGGCTGGCCGCGCAACCCACTTGAAGCCAACACAAATCCCCTGTGGGAGCGGGCTTGCTCGCGAAGAGGCCAGCTCATTCAACATCCATATTGACTGACCCACCGCTTTCGCGAGCAAGCCCGCTCCCACAAGGGGTTTTGGATTGCTGCGTCTGACGCACTTATAACCTGCCAACAAGTCAATTTTCGTAACGCCCAACCCTCCATAAAATGCCCCGGTATTCCCCTCCCGGAGCTTGCAGTACATGACTTCCCTCACGGCCCCGGCCCCTCTCGGCGTAGCCAGCCCTGCCGCCGCTGCGCCACCGGTCTTCGGTCTGCGGATCATCATCGGTCTGGTAGGCGTGTTGCTGGCGGTGCTGGTGTCCGGCCTGAACGAGATGGTGACCAAAGTCGCCCTGGCCGACATTCGCGGCGCGTTGGCCATCGGTTACGACGAAGGTACGTGGCTGGTCGCCAGTTACACCGCGACCTCGGTGGCCGCCATGGCGTTCGCGCCGTGGTGCTCGGTGACGTTCTCGCTGCGGCGTTTCACCCTCTATGCCATCGGCGTTTTCACGCTACTGGGCGTGTTGTGCCCGTTTGCCCCGAACTACGAAAGCCTGTTGCTGATGCGCATCGTGCAAGGCCTGGCGGGTGGGGCGTTGCCGCCGATGCTGATGACTGTCGCCCTGCGTTTCCTGCCGGCCAACGTCAAGCTTTATGGCCTGGCCGGATATGCCCTGACCGCAACCTTCGGCCCTGGTCTCGGTACGCCGTTGGCCGGGTTATGGACCGAGTACGTCGGCTGGCAATGGACCTTCTGGCAGATCATCGTGCCGTGCCTGATTGCCATGGCGGCGGTGGCTTACGGTTTGCCCCAGGACCCGCTGCGTCTTGAGCGTCTCAAGCAGTTCAACTGGCGCGGTTTGCTCCTGGGTTTTCCGGCGATTTGCATGCTGGTGATCGGCATTCTGCAGGGCAATCGGCTGGACTGGTTTGAATCGAGCCTCATCTGCTTTTTGCTCGGTGGCGGGTTGCTGTTGCTGGTGCTGTTTTTGATCAACGAATGGTCGCAGCCGATTCCGTTCTTCAAGTTGCAGATGCTCGGGATTCGAAACCTGTCGTTCGCCTTGATGACCCTCGCCGGCGTGTTGGTGGTGCTGTTGGCAGTGGTGATCATTCCGTCCAGCTACCTGGCGCAAGTCCAGGGTTATCGGCCGATCCAGACCGCGCCGATCATGCTGCTCGCGGCGTTGCCGCAATTGATCGCGCTGCCGTTGGTGGCGGCGTTGTGCAACTTTCGTTGGGTCGATTGTCGCTGGGTGCTGGGGATTGGCCTGAGCATGCTGGCGTTGTCCTGCCTCGGCGGCTCGCAACTGACGTCGGCATGGATTCGCGACGATTTCTACGTGCTGCAACTGCTGCAAATCTTCGGTCAGCCCATGGCGGTGTTGCCGCTGTTGATGCTCGCCACCGGCAGCATCACGCCGATGGAAGGGCCGTTCGCCTCGGCGTGGTTCAACACGGTGAAAGGCCTGTCCGCAGTGGTCGCCACCGGCGTGCTGGATGCATTGACCACTGCACGCCTGCATTTCCACTCGACCATGTTGGTGGACAACCTCGGCAACTCGCCCCTGGCCGATAGCGACAGCGCCGGCCTTGCCCATCGACTGCATGAGCAAGCCGTGGTGCTGACGGCTTCTGATCTTTATCTGTGCATGGCGGGCGTCGCTGCGGCGCTGATCCTGCTGATTTTCTGGCTGCCGACGCGGATGTATCCACCGCGGGCACCGACTTGAACGCTTCACTGAACCAGAAGGTTTTTATGACGACTTTTACCAAGCAAAAAGTGGCTGTCGGCGTCGCCGCAGCGATCGCGGTCGGCGTGCTGATTTATCTGGTCGCGCCAGGCCTGTTCGGCAAACGCACGCAACAGAGCACCAACGACGCCTTTATCTCGGCGGATTTCACCCTGGTCGTGCCACGGGTTGCCGGGTTTATCAAAGAGGTGTTGGTGGAGGACAACCAGCAGGTCAAGGCCGGGCAACTGCTGGCGTTGATCGATGATCGCGACCTGCGCGCCGCTGCCCAGGCTGCCGATGCCGAAACCCTGGTGGCCAGGGCGCAGCTGCAAAACGCCCGTGCGACTCTTGAGCGCCAGGCGTCTGTGATCGCCCAGGCCCAGGCCACCGTGGTCTCGGCCAAGGCTGAAATGGCCTTCGCCGAGCATGAATTGAACCGCTACGACCACCTCGCGGGTGTCGGTGCCGGTACGGTGCAGAACGCGCAACAGGCGCGAACCCGCATCGATCAGGCGACCGCTCGATTGGCCAACGCCACGGCGGTGCTGGCGGCGGAACGCAAGCAGGTGGACATTCTCACCGCCCAGCGCGATGCCGCCGAAGGTGGGCTGAAACGCGCGCAAGCGGCGCTGGAGATTGCCAGTTACGAGCTGTCCTACACGCGGATCGTCGCGCCGCAGGACGGCATGGTCGGTGAGCGGGCGGTGCGGGTGGGCGCTTATGTCACGCCGGGGAGCAAGATTCTGGCTGTGGTGCCGTTGGCCCAGGCTTTTGTGGTCGCCAATTTCCAGGAGACTCAACTGAGGGATGTGCAGCAGGGGCAGGACGTGCAGGTGCGTGTCGACAGCCTTGGCGGCGAGGTGTTGAGCGGTCGCGTCGAAAGCATCGCACCGGCCACCGGGGTGACCTTTGCCTCGGTTAAACCGGACAACGCCACGGGCAACTTCACCAAAGTGGTGCAGCGGATTCCGGTGAAGATTGTGCTGGATCCGGGACAGCCGTTGGCTGAGCGGTTGCGGGTGGGGATGTCGGTGGATGCGCGGATTGATACCGCCAGCGTGGATAAGCATGAGGTGGTTCAACGATGAAGATTTTTGTTGATCTGTCTGGCGCCTTCGCGAGCAAGCCCGCTCCCACAGGGGACCGCATTTCAATGTGGGAGCGGGCTTGCTCGCGAAGAGGCCAGTGGCCGCAACTGAGTTTCTGCGCCTTGCTCGTCATGGGGATGTCCGCTTGCACCGTCGGCCCAGACTTCCACAAACCCCAGCCGCAACAAATCACCGACTGGTCAAAACCAGCCAAAGCTGCGCAAAGCCAAGCAACGACACAGACGATGGACGAACGCTGGTGGGAAGTTTTTCACGACCCAAAACTCTCAGCTCTGAGCCAACGTGCCCTGACCGATAACCTCGACCTGAAACTCGCCAGCAGCCGCTTGCAGCAAAGTCGCGCCGCACGTCAGGTGATCACCGCTGACCGCTACCCGACGACCGCCGCCACGGGCAGCTATGGACGCGAACGCAACAGTGGCGAAGGCCTGAGCGATCCCTCGGGCAAAAATGGCCGCTCGGCCTTCAATCTCTGGGACGCCGGTTTCTCCGCGTCCTGGGAACTGGACTTCTGGGGCCGCGTGCGCCGCGAAACCGAAGCCGCCGATGCGACCCTTGAAGGCGCCGAAAACGATCGTCGTGGCGTGCTGCTGTCGGTATTGGCCGAAACCGCTCAGGACTACATCCAGTTACGCGGCGTGCAGAACACTCGGGCCGTCACCGAGCAGAACCTCGACGTCGCCCGCCATAGCCTGAAGCTCTCGCAACTACGTCTGGCAGACGGCGTTGCCACGGATCTGGACGTCGCCGAAGCCGCCGCGCAAGTGGCTGCCATCGAATCGCGCCTGCCGGCGTTGGAGCAGCGTCAGTCGCAACTGATCAATGCCCTGAGCCTGTTGATGGGCGAGCGGCCGCAAGCGCTGCTAGCCGAGTTATCCACAGACGCCCCGGTGCCACAGACCCCGCGCCAAGTCGCGATCGGCCTGCCGTCGCAATTGGCCGAACGCCGCCCCGACATCCGTCAGGCCGAAGCCCGCCTGCATGCCGCGACGGCCAGCATCGGCGTGGCCAAGGGCGATTTTTATCCGCGAATCACCCTGTCCGGCAACATCGGTTCCCAAGCCATGCAACTGAGCGATTTTGGCTCCTGGGGCTCGCGCTCGTTTGGCATCGGCCCGCAATTCAGCCTGCCGCTGTTCGACGGCGGCCGCCTGCGCGGCATGCTCAACCTGCGCGAAGCCCAGCAACAGGAAGCCGCCATTGCCTACCAACAAACCGTGCTGCGTGCCTGGCATGAGATCGACGACCAACTGACCGCCTACAACGCCAGCCAACTTCGCCGCGACAGCCTCGCCGAAGCCGTGCGCCAGAACCAGATCGCCCTGCGCACCGCGCAACAGCAATACGTCGAAGGCGTGGTGGATTTCGTCAACGTACTGACCGTGCAGGGCGAGTTGCTGGCGACTCAGCAGCAATGGGTCGAGAGCTCGACGGGCGTGTCGTTGGCGATGGTGGGGTTGTACAAGGCGTTGGGTGGGGGATGGGAGTCGGTTTATCCGGTAGCGGAGACTGCGCAGCGTTAGTCAGTTCGCAAAAATTGAAAAACCGGCCGAAGCCGGTTTTTGCGCCCCTAACGGCCAGCCGAACTTAATCGCTGCGTACAAGGGTGGGTAAAGATTAATGTGATCCAGTCATACCAACAATGGACTGCATTCCGAGCAGTCCGTAGGACGCTTCCTGGCAGCTTGTAAGTAAATAAACACCGGTCGCTTATCGCTCTCTTTCAGCAATGATGGCTATTCGCTTGACGCAAACCCCCGCTGTCGTAGACTCCGACCATCCGTCAGGGAGTCACGGTTATGCAGCGTCTTGGAAGTTGGGTTATAGGATTAGCCTTTGTATCGTGTGCAGTACAGGCGCAAACCCCTGCGCCAGACGATCCGCTGCTGGAAAACAATTCCGCCGGTGGCGCTGCCCAGGCCAGCAGCGAGGCTCGTGGTGTGCTGCGGGCTCGGGACCAGGCGGTGCTCGCCAGCGAATTACCGGGGCGGGTTGTCGAGTTGCCGTTCAGCGAGGGTGAGTCGTTCAAGAAGGGCGATACCCTGGCCAAGTTCGATTGTTCGGGGTTTCAAGCTCAGCTCAATGCGGCCCAGGCCGCCAGCCGTGGGGCCAGTGAAGAACTGGCGCACAACAGGCAACTGGCGGCGTTGAATTCGGTCGGGCGTTTTGAAGTGGCGCGGGCCGAGGCCAAGGTCAGCGAAACCCAGGCGCAATCCCAGGTCTATCAGGTGCAGGTCAAGCGCTGCAGCGTGCTGGCGCCGTTTGACGGTCAGGTCGTCGAACGTAAGGTCCAGCGCTATGAAAGTGTGGCTGCCGGTGCGCCGTTGCTGGATGTGGTCGATAACCGCACCCTGGAAATTCATCTGCTGATTCCGTCGCGCTGGATGGGCAAGCTCAAACCCGGCCAGACCTTCAGTTTTGTTCCCGATGAGACCGGTCAGCCGCTGGATGCCACGGTCAAGCGCCTCGGTGCGCGGATCGATGAAGGCAGCCAGACCTTGTTGCTGGTGGCGACACTGCCTAATGCTACCGGCCTGTTGGCCGGCATGAGCGGAACGGCGCGCTTCGCGGAGCTTAAGTGAACGCCCCGCTGCCGGGCGGCGCTGAACAGGTGTTCGCCCGCTTTCTCGACCTCGAACGCCTGACCCGTGCGGCTCGCACCCCGGCGCAACTGGCCTACAGCCTGGTCAATGACAGCCAGGCACTGTTCGGCTTTCGCCATGCGGCGTTGTTGATTGCCGGCAAGGTGCAAGCCGTGACCGGCGTGAGCGCGGTGGACCCGAATGCACCGTTTGTGGCGTTCGTCGAGCACGCGGTGGCGCAGTTGTTCAAGCTCGACGTCCTGAAGCAGGCGCGAGTGATCCCGCATGATGTGCTTAGCGAGTCGATCCGCGCGGATTGGCAAAGCCTTTCCGCCGCACAGGTGTTCTGGTTGCCGCTGGTGGATCATCAAGGCGAAGTCTTTGGTGGTTTGTGGCTGGCCCGGGACAATCCCTGGAATCCTTCCGAACAAGTTTTGCTCTCGCAACTCGACGATACCTACAGCCATGCCTGGCTGGCGCTGCAACCGCGAAAACCGTGGCGACTGCGCTGGACCCGTAAGCGTCAGGTGCTGCTGGTGGCAGCGGCACTGATCGCGCTTTTGATCCCGGTGCGCCAATCGGTGCTGGCGCCCGCCGAAGTGGTACCGCTGGGTGGCCGAGTGGTCGCCGCACCGCTGGACGGGGTGATTTCAGAGTTCCTGGTTAAACCCAATCAAACGGTGAAAACCGGCGACCTGCTGCTGCGCTTCGAAAACACCACCCTCACGGCCCAGGCCGATGTGTCCCAGCGCGCCTTGGGCGTGGCCGAGGCCGAACTCAAGGCCAATTCCCAGCGCTCCTTCGCCGACGCTGAATCCAGCTCGAAAATCGATTTGCTGGCGGCACGGGTCGAACAGAAACGCGCCGAACGGGATTACGCCCGCGAGCTGCTCAAACGCAGCGAAGTGCGCGCCGAGCGGGACGGCATCGCGGTGTTTGCCGACGCCGAACGCTGGACCGGCAAACCGGTGCAGACCGGCGAGCGGCTGATGGAAATCGCCGATCCTAACCAGGCCGAATTACGCATCGAACTGGCGGTCGGTGATGCGATTGCCCTGGAACCGGGCGCGCAGGTTTCACTGTTTCTCGACAGCGATCCGTTGCAACGGCACCAGGCCAAACTCGAACGCTCGGCCTACGAAGCGCAGCCCACCGCCGGTGGACAATTGGCTTACCGACTGGACGCGAATTTCGATGCGGCGCCCCCGCGTATCGGCTTGCGCGGCACCGCGAAAATTTTCGGCGACCGCGCGCCGCTGGCGTTATACCTGTTGCGCCGACCGCTGGCCGGGTTGCGTCAAAGCGTGGGCCTGTAGATGAGCCTGCCGAGCCTGCGGGCAGACCTGCAACTGTCGGCGGCGGCTCCAGCTCTCGACGGCTCGCCGCGCTGGACCTTGGCTGACCCGGTACGCGGTCGCTATTTCAAACTCGGCGCGGCGGCCATGCGTCTGTTGCGCCACTGGTCTCTGGGCGACCCCGAAAAGGTCTTGCAAGCGGCGAACCGCGAGCCGGGTTTGCCACTGGACGGTGCCGAGCTTGATCAACTGCTGAATTTCCTGCGCGGCCATGACCTGATCACCGCCCTCGACCCGCAACAGCGCGCCAGTTACAGCCTTAAAGCCGCCGCCCAGCGCCAGTCGTTGTGGCAGATCCTGTTGCATCAATACCTGTTTTTCCGCATTCCGCTGTGGCGCCCGGACGCGTTTCTTAATCGCGCCTGGCCTTGGCTGGAGCGTTTCGGTCCGCGGGCATTGCGCTATGGGTTGCCGGCCACCCTGGGCCTCGGGGTGTTTCTGGTGTCCCGGGACTGGCAGCGCTTTATCGCGACCTTCCCACACTTGTTCAGCCTCGGCGGCGCGCTGGCGTTCGGCGTGGCGCTATTTTTCGCCAAGCTGTGCCACGAATTCGGCCATGCCTTCATGGCCAAGCGCGCTGGTTGCCGGGTGCAAAGCATGGGTGTGGCGTTCATGGTGATGCTGCCGATGTTCTACACCGACGTCAGTGACGCCTGGCGGGTCAATGATCGGCGTGCACGCTTGCTGATCGGTGCCGGCGGCGTGTTGGCGGAACTGCTGCTGGCCAGCATCGCTTTGCTGGCCTGGTCGTTTCTACCCGATGGTCCCGGACGCACGGCGGCATTCATGCTCGCCAGTGCGACCTGGATCACCACACTGGTGATCAACCTCAACCCTTTCATGCGTTTCGATGGTTACTTTTTGCTCAGCGATTTCTGGGAAGTCGACAACCTTCAGGGCCGGGCCTTCGCCTTGTGCCGCTGGCGATTGCGTGAAGCCTTGTTTGGCTATGGTGCGCCGGCACCGGAGCCTTGGTCGCCGTCGATGCAACGGCGTTTGCTGATCTGGGGTTACGGCTCGTGGCTGTGGCGCGCGGTGCTGTTTTTCGGGATTGCGCTGGCGGTGTATCACCTGTTCTTCAAGCTGTTGGGCATCTTCTTGATGATGGTGGAACTGGTGTGGTTCATCTTCCTGCCGATCGTGCGCGAATGGCGCGAGTGGTGGACCCGTCGCGATCAGGCCCACGCACCGCGGGTGTTGCTGAGTACCTTGGGGCTGGTGGCGATTGTCTTGCTGCTGGCCGTGCCGTGGCGCAGTGCGGTGGAGTTGCCATCGATGCTGGAGGCGGGCCGCGTGAGCACGTTGCATGCGCCGGTGGCGGCGCGGGTCAAACAGGTAAATGTCAGCGATGGTCAATTAGTGGCCCAAGGTGACGTTTTGATTGAGCTGGAATCGCCCGATCTCGATTCGCGCCAGGCCATCGTCCGGCGGGAAATCCAGATCCAGCAATTGCAGATGCGCCGTCAGGCCAGCCGCAGTGAAACCGTTGCTGATGCCGGGATTGTCGAGCAGCGTCTGGCCGAGGCCGTGGCCGAATACCGTGGTTTGGCGGCGCAACGAGAGCGCTTGCTGATTCGGGCACCGCAGGCCGGAAAGGTGCGGGACCTGTTGCCGCAATTGATCGCGGGCCGTTGGCTGTCGCCTAAAGACGCCTTGGCCCGGGTAGTCGAAGAAGGCGCGCGATTGCGTGGCTATCTGGCCGAGGCGGAATTGTGGCGGGTCGCCCCCGGTGCCAAAGGGCGTTTTATCGCCGAGGACCCGATGCACCCGGCTGTCGCCGTGCAATTGAGTGAAATCGATGCCAACGGTGCCGGCTTCATCGATCTGGAAGCCCTGACGTCCGATCACCACGGCCCCATCGCTGTTCGTCGCGATCAAAACCAGCGACCGGAGCCGGTCCAGGCGCAATACGCGGTACGCCTGACGACGCTGGAAAACATCGCGACGCCCATGCAGCCGTTACGTGGTGTGGTGGTCGTGCAAGGCCACAGTGAGTCATTGCTGGGAACGGCCTGGCGCCGAATGGCGGCGCTGGGTGTGAGGGAGAGTGGTTTTTAGCGCAGGGAGAGATCGCAATGCTGAATAACAATTCCAATGACGTGGGTGATCTGGTGGTGCGTCCGTCCGGTGCCACCGACGGGCCGTTTTTGCACAACCTTTACCACGCCGCGCGGCCCGATCTGCAATGGATCGATGGCGAGCAAGAGCTGGTGGAAGAAGTGATCGCCCAGCAATTCAAAGTGCAAGAGCAGGGCACCGGGGAGTCTTATCCCAATGCCATGCACTTTGTGGTGGAAAAACTCGGCACGCCGATTGGCGCGCTTACCGCCGATTTCGGCACCAACGAAATTCGCGTGCTGTACCTGGCGTTTATTCCAGCGGCGCGGGGCAAGGGCTATGGCCGCACGGTGTTGCAAGGTGTACAGAAAGCCGCCGAGCAGGTGCGTTGCCCGGTGGCAACGGTGGTTTGGGCCAACAATCCCCATGCGCGTCGGCATTATCTGGCGCTGGGGTTTCAGGTCGAGGAAAGCAACGTGGCGGCCGAGCGGCTGGTCTGGTATCCGGGCCAGCCGCAGTCGGCGGTAGTCAGTTGACGGTGATATCGAAGTAGGTGTGGTTGGCGTCGCGCCCCAGCTCCGGAGTGCGAGAGACCACAATGCCTTCGATCCGGCCCAGCTCCGGCAGCTCGATGGCGCAGGGCCCGTCAATGAAGGTGGTCTGCGCCGGGCTGCTCAGTTCCACCCCAAACGGCATGCGCCCGGTGGCGGACATGCGTGCATTAGGCTTATCCACCACGGACACGATCACTACGGGTATCTCGCTGCCATCGCTGAGGTAAAGCGGCTTGGAAGTGCCGAGCAACTGGCGGAAATGGTCGCCGGTAATCTGATCAAGCATGAATCTGCTCCCTGAAAAAATGGAGGGTCGGGGCCATCGGCCCCGACACCAAGGTCAGTTGCGTGAAGGGAAAAGACCCTGCAGGGCCACACAGAAGTTCAACACCAGGACCGGGTTGATAATGCCCAGTGGCGTGCCGCTGCCGATGGTCTGCGCGGTGGCGGTCACGTTGACGGTGCCGCCTACGGTGCTGTTGACACCCTTGAGCGCTATCGGGTTGGCGCCCTGCGCGGTCGAGAAGATCGCGGCGGAGGTTGGCCCCGACGCGATAGAGGCGCCAATGTAGGCATTGTCATTCGACGGCGCGGTGGTAGGAGTGCTGGCGACGCTGGCCAGGTTGACCGTGGTGGCGGCGGTCAGGGCCGAGGTCGCGGTGGCCGTGATGACTGGGGCATGGGGTGGCAGGTTGGTCAGCAGCACACTGGTATTTTCGGTGCCAATGACTTCACCGATGACCCGGTTCGTCAGATTGACGCCTTGTCCCTGGTGCATGGGCAGGCGCCCGCACAGGTTGGGCAGCATGAAGGTTTGCGAGCCATTGCCGCCATAGGTTATCCCTAGCAAGGCAAACAACGCGTTGTACTGGTTGACTGGCAGCGTCTGCCCGTTAGCTTGCATCCAGCCGCTGGGAGCATACGAGAAGCCAAAGGGAAGAATGGTTCCGAGAAAAACGTCCATAGTTTTTTTTATCCATGTGGTTTTTTGGAGGGTGCCGTACTGGCCCGACGCTACTGCCTGGGCCAGTACTCAGCGTAGACGCTGGTGCAAATGTCGCCGGATTGCGTTCTTGCGAAGATGGGGGCAGCATCGAACGACAACTCCTGAGCGTGCTCTAAGTGATTGGGATTTTTTCGAGCGGGAGGGTGAGATTGATGGAGTACCGCAGGGAAACAGAACTTGCCGGCAAGCCTGACGGGCGTCCCGGACGCACTCGGGCCACGGCGTTCTCGCCTCTGCCGCAATGGCTGGCTGACTACGGGTTCTGGCTGATTCTGTTGTTGGCCGCGTTGGTGCGTTTTTACGACCTCACGGCAGCCGCTATTTGGGGCGACGAAGGTTCAAGCCTGTTGATGAGCCAGTACTCGCTGGGCGAGATCTGGTTTCACGCCGCCCATGACGTGCATCCGCCACTGTATTTCATGGTGTTGCATGGCTGGATCGAATGGTTCGGTGACGGCATTTTCTCTATCCGCAGCTTAAGCGCGTTGCCTGGTATCGCTACCGTAGCGCTGGGCGTCTGGCTGGTCCGGTTGATCGCCAATCCCCGTGCCGCCTTACTCGCCGGTTTGTTGCTGGCACTGTTGCCCACGGCGGTTCGCTACAGCCAGGAAGTGCGGATGTATTCGCTGCTTGGGCTGTGGTTGCTCGGCGCGACGATTGCGTTGGTGTACTGGGTCAAGCAACCCCGGCGCACGCGTTATCTGGCGATCTACGCGTTGCTGATGACCGCGGGGTTCTACACCCACTACTTCACGGCCCTGTGCGTGATCGCCCATTGGACTTATCTGTTGGTCCTGCGCCTGCATCCAGCCCATCCGATGAAACTCATCACTCGCCCGGCCTGGTGGCTGACCAACGTTGCGATTGTGGTGCTGTTCCTCCCCTGGCTGCCTGGCCTGGTCGATCTGGTTCAGCACCTGGATCAGCTCAAGGCCAACGGTGATGTGGGCTGGGAGATGCCCGTTACCTTGGGCTCGTTGCCATCGATGGTCTGGGATTACCTGATCCAGGACGATGGCGATGCCTTGCCGTGGCCAATCTTCATTGCCCTGCCACTGCTGTTGCTGGTGGTGATCGGGGTGACGGTTGTGCGAGATCGCAGCCTCTTTCGCTGGAGTGCCTTGCTTGCCATCTACACCGTGCTGCCGCTGCTGACGGTGTACGGCGTGTCGTTTATTTCGCCGGTGTTTATCGAACGCTACCTGACCGCTTTTGCGCTGGGCTTGCCGCTGATCATGGCGCTGGCCATCGACCGGTTGTGGGACGGCTTTCGCGTGCTGGCGCTGGCATTGCTGGTGCTGCTGGTCGGCACCGAGCTAGTGGGCCTGAAAACCAACGCCACGGTCGATGTGAACGACCAGACCAGTGTGATGGTGGAGTTCGTCAATCAGCATTACGTCGATGGCGACCAGATCGTTATCAGCGACTTGCTCTGGTACATGCCCTATGTCTATTACAACCGCACCGACGCCGCTCCGTTGCTCTATACGCCGCCACTGGCCAATGGTGCTTCCAGCCGTCCGAATGCCTACGGGTTCGGCACACTCGTTGATGACAACGCCGAAAAAATCTACCTCGACCACCTCAGTGAACTGCCGCCAGGGACGGGGCGTGTGTGGTTGATCAGTACCGCCGACCAGCCAGATGAATTCGCCCCGTTACCCGCAGGCTGGCAAAAAGTCAGTGAAATGGCCGCAGGCAATAACCGTGCGCGGTTGTTTTTGATGGCAACCGGCAAGCGCTGAGCGGACCTCGCACCCCTGACCGTGGATTGCAGAATCCGCTTAAACGTTTCAACACATCTGGTTCAATGCTTTGAGAGGAGCTCAGTAGTTTTTAGCTTCGAATTGATATCAAAACACCACTAGTTGAACCGTGATCCATGAACTACGCTCTGTCCTACAAAAGGACTTAGTTTAGGGTGAAGGGATTGCAGCAGTTCCACTTTATCTCCGGTTTGCCACGCTCAGGGTCGACCCTGCTGGCCGCCATATTGCTGCAAAACCCGCGCTTTCATGCCGGCATGAGCAGCCCCGTTGGCACCCTCTTTACCAGCGTCCTGGAACAATGCAGCGCCGGCAGCGAGTTCGGCGCGGTGATCGACAAACCTATGCGTCGCCGTCTGCTGCGCGGGTTGTTTGACTCCTACTACGCCGACCAGGCCGACAAGCCCGTCATCTTCGATACCAACCGCCAATGGTGCTCGCGTCTGCCTGCGCTGCAGGACTTGTTTCCCAAGGCCAAAACCATTGCCTGTGTGCGCAACGTCGCCTGGGTGATGGACAGCCTCGAGCGCCTTTACCGCGCCAACCCGTTCGAGAACACCAAGCTGTTCAACGACGAAGTCGAGCGCAACACCGTCTACAGCCGTTGTGAAACCCTGGCCCAGCGCAATCGCCTGGTGGGTTTTGCCTGGACGGCGCTCAAAGAAGCTTATTACGGTGAAAACGCCGACTCGTTGCTGATTGTCGATTACGACCTGCTCAGCCAGGCGCCGGAGCGAGTATTGCGGCTGGTGTACGAATTTATCGGCGAGCCGTGGTTCGAGCATGACTTCAACAACCTCGTCTACGACGCGCCGGAGTTTGACCAGGCGCTGGGTGTTTCGGGGTTGCATCGGGTCAAACGCCAAGTGGCGCTGGAATCACGGCGCACGATCCTGCCGCCGGACCTGTTCGACAAATATGCAGAACTGTCTTTTTGGCACGATGGGTCCTCCAGCGCCGCCAATGTCATTCGTATGAAATCCGACGCCGCGATCAATTAATTGATCGCGGCTTTTTCTTGGCCGTCATAAAAGTTCGAGTTCGGGTGAGCAGCATGTGGTGGAGCAACGGCAAATCGCAAAAGGCCCAGGGCGCTCGCGTACTGGCATCGCCGATGATCATGTCCCTGGAACCGCGAATGCTGTTCGACGGCGCGGTCGCGGCCACGGTGGCCGACGCTGCCCAGCCTGACAGTCACCCAACGGCTGACGCCGCCAAGGCGCCGGCGGCCGATCACCCGGCTGCCAGCAAAGACACCCATGGCCAGGCGGACAACGCCTCGGCAGCCACACCCGCACCGGCGGCAACTCCCACTGCCGTGCCCGGCCAAAGCGTGGTGTTCGTCGATTCGCGAATCAAAGATACCGACAGCTTGCTCAAAGGCGTGGCACCAGGCACCCAAGTGGTGACGCTGGACGCCACCAAGGACGGCTTGCAGCAGATTGCCGCTTACCTCGATACCCATCAGGGTGTCAGTTCGGTGCAGATCATCGCCCACGGCAACGCCGGCGACCTGTGGCTGGGCAACAGCTACCTGTCGGCTGACAACGTCGCCGCCCGCAGCGACGTGCTGGCCCAGATCGGCAAGGACATGAACGTTGGTGGCGATATTCTGATTTACGCCTGTAATACCGCCGCCGGCGAACGCGGCGTGAGTTTTGTCGACTCGCTGGCGCAACTCACCGGCCGCGATATCGCCGCGTCCACCAACCGTACCGGTGTGGGCGGTGACTGGAACCTGGAAATCGCTACCGGCAGTATTGAAAGCCGCAGTGTGCTGTCGTCCGAGTCCATGGCCGGTTACCAGTACAGCCTGGCGACGCTGACCGTACTCAACAACAGCGACAGCGGCGTGGGTTCTTTGCGTACTGCTCTGTCCACTGCTGTGGCCGGCGACACCGTCACCTTCAGTAGCAGCATGATCGTCAGCCTGAACTCGCAACTGACCATCACCAAGAACGTCACCATTGATGGTGATCTCAATAACGACGGCATTGCCGATGTCACCCTTAACGGCCAGTACAAAACCCGTGTGGTACAGGTCAACTCCGGCGTCACAGCGACCTTCGACGGTTTGGTCATCAAGCAAGGCATGGTGGCCGGTGTGGGCGCGGCGGCAGGGACGGACGGCGCCGGGGCGATGGGCGGTGGTATTTTCAACTCCGGCAACCTGACCCTCAAAAACGTCACCGTGACTGATAACGCGGCCTCGGGCGGCGGTGGCGGCGGTGGTGTCACCGCTCCTTACGTCGGTGGTGCGGTCGGCGGTGGCGGTGGTGGTGGCGGTGCGCTGGGTGGTCAAACCGGTGGTCATGGCGGCACCGCCGGTTTCGGCACTGGCGTTTATGCCGGTACGGGCGGCGGGGCGGGCAGTGGTGGCAATGGGGGCACCTACAACTCCAATTACATGGGCGGCAAAGGGGGGACTACCACTGGCGGCGCCGGCGGCATCGGCGCTTCCAATTACAGTAGCGGCGGCAACGGTGGCACGGCGACCAACGGCACCGTGTCCATCGGCGGTGGTGGCGGTGGCTCCGGTTGGGACCATCCCGGCCGGGCCGGTTCTTCGGCATCCGGCGGTATCTACAACGCATCGACCGGCACCCTGACGGTCGTCGGTACGTCCGTCATCTCCAACAACGTCGCGGCTGGTGGCGGTGGCGGCGGTGGCGGTGGCCTGGGCGGTTCGTCCGACCCGGGCGGCGCGGGCGGCAAAGGCGTCGGCGCGATCTGGAACAAAGGCACCCTGCTGATGACGGCGGCCAACTTCGGCGCCATGGCCGGCAACGCTGGCGGCAGCGGTGCAGGCGGACCGGCATCGGGCGGAGGCGCGACAGGCAGCTCTCCGGCCGCTGTCAGCAACATCTTCAACGACGGCGGTGTGGTCAATACCAACTACGCACCGGACGTGACCCCGCCGACCGTGTCCAGCATCGTAGTCGGCACCACATCATTGAACTCCGGCGGCACGTCGCTGGTGACCATCACTTTCAGTGAAGCCGTGACCGGTTTCACCACTGCCGACCTGACCGTGGCCAACGGTTCGGTCAGCGGGCTCAGCAGCAGCGATGGCGGCATCACCTGGACCGCGACCCTGACGGCGGCGGGCAATATCAACGCACCGACCAACGCCATCACCCTCGACACCACCGGTGTGCAGGATTTGGCGGGTAACGTCGGCACCGGTTCCGGCACCTCCAACAACTACGTGATCCACGATACCGTGGCGCCGACGGCGACCATCGTGGTCGCGGACACCGCGCTGAACGGCAGCGAAACCTCGCTGGTGACCATCACCTTCAGTGAAGCCGTGACCGGTTTCACCAACGCTGACCTGACCATCGCCAACGGCACGTTGACGGCGGTGAGCAGCAGCGACGGCGGCATCACCTGGACCGCGACCTTCACGCCAACCGCCGGCATCACTGACACCACCAACCTGATCACCCTGGACAAGACCGGCGTGCAGGACCTGTCCGGCAATGCCGGGCTCGGTGTGATCAACTCCAACAACTATGCCATCGACACCCAGCGCCCGACGGCGACCATCGTGGTGGCGGACACCGCGCTGAAAATCGGCGAAACCTCGCTCGTGACCTTCACCTTCAGCGAAGCCGTGACCGGTTTCACCAACGCCGACCTGACCATCGCCAACGGCACACTCACGGCCGTGAGCAGCAGCGACGGCGGCATCACCTGGACGGCAACCTTCACGCCAACCGCCAGCATCACTGACACGACCAACCTGATCACCCTGGCCAACACCGGGGTCAGCGACACGGCAGGCAACGCGGGCACCGGCACCACCGATTCCAACAATTACGCCATCGATACCGTGCGCCCGACCGCGACCATCGTCGTGGCCGACACCGCGTTGAGCATTGGCGAAACGTCGCTGGTGACCATTACCTTCAGCGAAGCCGTGAGCGGTTTCACCAACGCCGACCTGACCATCGCCAACGGCACACTCACCGCCGTGAGCAGCAGCGACGGCGGTATCACCTGGACGGCGACCTTTACCCCAACTGCCAGCACCAATGACACCACCAATCTGATCACCCTGGACAACACCGGCGTGCAGGATCTGTCCGGCAATGCCGGGGCCGGCTCGACCAACTCGAACAACTACGCCATCGACACCCTGCGTCCGACCGCGACCATCGTGGTGGCCGACAACGCGCTGAAAATCGGCGAAACCTCGCTGGTGACCATCACCTTCAGCGAGGCCGTGACCGGTTTTACCAACGCCGACCTGACCATCGCCAACGGCACACTCACCGCGGTGAGCAGCAGCGACGGCGGCATCACCTGGACGGCGACCTTTACCCCAAGCGCCAGCACCAATGACGCGACGAACCTGATCACCCTGGACAACACCGGCGTGCAGGACCTGTCAGGCAATGCCGGCAGCGGCTCGACCAACTCCAACAACTATGCCATCGACACCGTGCGGCCGACTGCCTCCATCGTGGTGGCGGACAATGCTCTGAAAATCGGCGAAACCTCGCTGGTGACCATCACCTTCAGCGAAGCCGTGACCGGTTTCACCAACGCTGACCTCACCATTGCCAACGGCACGTTGACGGCGGTGAGCAGCAGCGACGGCGGCATCACCTGGACGGCAACCTTTACCCCAAGCGCCAGCACCAACGACGCGACCAACCTGATCACCCTGGACAACACTGGGGTCAGCGACACGGCGGGCAACGCCGGCAGCGGCACCACCGATTCCAATAACTACGCGATCGACACGGTCCGCCCGACGGCAACCATCGTCCTGGCCGACCCGACCCTGAGTGCCGGCGAAACCTCGCTGGTGACCATCACCTTCAGTGAAGCAGTGAGCGGTTTCACCAACGCTGACCTGAGCATCGCCAACGGCACGTTGACCGCCGTCAGCTCCAGCGACGGTGGCATCACCTGGACCGCGACCTTCACCCCGACCGCCGGCATCAATGACGCGACCAACGTCATCACCCTGGCCAATGCCGGCGTGGCTGACCTGGCCGGTAACGCGGGCGCGGGCACCACCAACTCCGGCAACTACACCATCGACACCGTGGCGCCGACGGCGACCATCGTGGTCGCTGACAATGCGCTGAACATCGGCGAAACCTCGCTGGTAACCATCACCTTCAGCGAGGCGGTGACCGGTTTCACCAACGCTGACCTGACCATCGCCAACGGTACGTTGACCGCCGTCAGCTCCAGCGACGGTGGCATTACCTGGACGGCGACCTTCACGCCGACCAACGCCATTACTGATGGCACTAACCTGATCACCCTGGACAACACGGGTGTTCAGGGCGTCTCTTCCGGTAACGTCGGCAGCGGCAGCACCGACTCGAACAACTACGCCATCGACACCGTGCGCCCAACCGCGACCGTCGTCGTGGCCGACCCGACATTGGCGCTGGGCCAAAACTCGCTGGTGACCATCACGTTCAGCGAAGCGGTGACCGGCCTGACCCTCGCCGACTTTACGGTCGAGAACGGCAACCTCACCGGTTTGACCACCAGCGACAACATCACCTACACCGCGACGTTCACGCCGAACGCGAGCATCAACGACGCGACTAACCTCATCACGCTGAACAACACCGGGATCACCGACGTGGCCGGCAATGCGGGCGCGGGTACCACCGATTCCAACAACTACGTGATCGACAGCCTGCGCCCGACCGCCACTATCGTGGTCGCCGACCCGACCCTGAGTGCGGGCGAAACGTCGCTGGTGACCATCACCTTCAGCGAGGCGGTGAGCGGTTTCACCAACGCCGACCTGAGCATTCCCAACGGCACGTTGAGCGCGGTGAGCAGCAGCGACGGCGGCATCACCTGGACTGCGACCTTCACACCGACAGTCGGCGTCAAGGACACCACCAACCTGATCAGCCTGAGCAACGCCGGTGTGGCCGACCTTGCCGGTAACGCGGGCAGCGGCATCACCAATTCGGCCAACTTCACCATCGACACCGTGCTACCGACGGCCACCATCGTGGTCGCCGACAACGCGCTGAAGATCGGCGAAACCTCGCTGGTAACCATCACCTTCTCTGAAGCGGTGACAGGCTTTAGCAATGCCGACCTGACGATTGCCAACGGCACGTTGGGCGCGCTGACCAGCAGCGATGGCGGCATTACCTGGACGGCGACGTTTACGCCGACCAACGCCATCACCGACACCACCAACCTGATCACCCTGGATAACAGCGGCGTGCAAAACGCCTCGGGCAACTCAGGCTCCGGCACCACCGATTCGAACAACTACGCCATCGACACCGTGCGCCCAACCGCGACCATCGTCGTGGCCGACGCTGCCCTGGGGGTTGGTCAGACGACCCAAGTGACTATCACCTTCAGTGAGGCAGTCAGCGGTTTCGATAACAGCGATCTGACCATCGATAACGCCACCCTGAGCAACGTCACCAGCAGCGACGGCGGGATCACCTGGACCGCCACCTTGACGCCGTTGGCTGGCATTACCGACACCAGCAACATCGTGCGCCTGGACAATACCGGCGTGGCCGATCTGGCGGGCAACGCCGGCAGCGGCACCACCGATTCCAATAACTATGTGATCGACAGCCAACGTCCGACCGCCACCATCGTCATGTCCGATACCGATCTGCGGCCCGGGGAAACGTCGCTGGTGACCATCACCTTCAGCGAAGCCGTCAGCGGTTTCGATAACAGTGATTTGAGCGTCGCCAACGGCACATTGAGCAACGTCAGCAGCAGTGACGGCGGCATTACCTGGACCGGGACCTTCACTCCGACAGTGGGCGTGACCGATGCGACTAACCTGATCACCCTGAACAATGCCGGCGTTACGGACATTGCCGGCAACGCCGGGACGGGTGTGACCAACTCGGCCAACTACGCGGTCGATACCGAGGTGCCGACCGCGACTATCGTGATCGCTGACACCGCCCTCAAGGCCGGTGAAACTTCAGGGGTGACCATCACCTTCAGCGAAGCCGTGAGCGGTTTCACCAACGCCGACCTGACCATCGCCAACGGCACGTTGAGCAACGTCAGCAGCAGTGACGGCGGTATCACCTGGACCGCGACCTTCACGCCAACCGTCAATGTGACGGACACCACCAACCTGATCAGCCTCGACAACAGCGGTGTGACCAACGCATCGGGCAACAGTGGCGTGGGCGTGACCGATTCCAACAACTACGCCATCGACACCGCACGGCCGACCGCGACCATTGTCGTGGCAGATAACCGCTTGGGCATCGGCGAAACGACTACGGTCACCATCACCTTCACAGAGACGGTTTCGGGTTTCGACTTGTCGGACCTCAGCGTCGCCAATGGCACCCTGTCCAACCTGCTCAGCAGTGACGGCGGCAAAACCTGGACGGCGACCCTGACCCCGACGGCCAACATCAACGACACCACCAACCTGATCCTGCTCGACAACAGCAACGTGACGGACGCCGCAGGCAATGCCGGCGCCGGGATCGCGATTTCCAACAACTACGCGCTCGATGCCACGCGGCCGACGGCAACCATCGTGGTCGCCAACCCGAACCTGGGCATGGGCCAGACCACACTGGTAACGATTACCTTCAGCGAAGCGGTGAACAACTTCGACCTGTCGGACCTCAGCGTGACCAACGGCGAGCTGACCAACCTGGCCAGCAGCGACGGCGGCAAAACCTGGACCGGCACCTTCACGCCGACCGCGAACATCACCGACCCGAGCAACTTCATTGCCCTGGACACCAGCAACGTCACCGACCTGGCAGGCAACACCGGCGATGGTGTGGCGGTTTCCAATAACTATGTGATCGACGGCGAGCGGCCGACCGCCACGGTGGTGGTGGCCAACCCGAACCTGGGTGTCGGCCAGACGTCACTGGTGACCTTCACGTTCAATGAGGCGGTGAGCGGTTTCGACCTGTCGGACGTCAGCGTGGCCAATGGCACCTTGTCCAACCTGTCGAGCAACGACGGTGGCAAAACCTGGACCGCGCTGCTGACGCCGACCAGCAATGTCAGCAACGGCAACAACGCGATCAGTCTGAACATCGCGGGCGTCACGGACGGTTCGGGCAATGCCGGTAGCGGCACCAGCCAGTCGAACGGCTATGCGATCAACACCGTGTCGGTACCGACTTCGCCGATCGTGGTGGTGCCGCCGGATCCGGAGTTTCGCGTCTCGCAACCGGTGATCGTCATCGATCAACCGCACCTGCCGCTGCAACCGGTCATCTTCGCCGCGCCAACCGGCACACTGGCCTCGCCACTGACCTTTGCTCCGTTGTTCGAAGACCGGATCATCGGCGACGGCATCCGGCCACTGGGCGACATTTTCATCAACCGCGGGGCGCTGTCGCCGAGTTTTATCGCCCAAGTATTCAGCAGCAGCGAGAGCGGTGGCGATGGCACGGGCCACGGTTTCCTCGGTTTTGGCGGCGGCGATGGCGGGGTGTTCAGCACCAGTACGCTGTCGAGTCTGTTCAATCAGGACACCAGCGCCGAGCGCGACTCGCTGAATTCCTTCGGCAGTCATTCGATTCGGGGTGGGGATGCTTCCCAAGGGCTACGCGGAGTGTTTGGCGCGCCGTCGCTGGTCCAACAATTACAAGAACTCAAAGACACCGAGCAACGGCAGGTCAATCGCCTGGCCGCCGCTTTGCAACACGTCGGCATCAGCGAAATGCAGGCTTGAACACACACATAATTCAGTGCGGCACCCAGGGGCAATCCAAGGATGAAAAGAAGTCATAAGTTATTCGGCGCAAGCCTGTTGGCGCTGGCGATCAGCGGATGTGCAGTTAAAAGTGAACCGATTGAACGCAGCGTCAGTGAGCAACGTGCCAACAGCGATATGAAGACCATGTACTCCGGTCAGGAACCGCTCAACGGCCCATTGACCTTGCACCAGGCCATGGCCCGCGCGGTGAAATACAACCTCGAAGGCCGGCTCAAGATCATGGAAGAAGCCTTGGCCAAGCGCCAACTCGACCTGGCCAGTTTCGATATGCTGCCGCGCATGGCCCTCGATGCAGGCTATGTCGGGCGTAACAACCAGGGGGCCTCCAGCAGCCAGAGTGTACTGACCGGCACCCAATCCCTGGAACCTTCGACTTCACAGGACCGTGATCGTAAAGTCGCTGACCTGACCATGGTCTGGAACGTCCTCGACTTCGGCGTCAGTTACATCAGCGCCAAGCAGCAGGGCGACCAGCGCCTGATCGTTCAGGAACGCCGGCGCAAGGTGATCAACACCATCGTCCAGGACGTGCGCTCGGCCTATTGGCGCGCCGTGGCCGCCGAACGCCTGCTCACGCAGATCGACAGCCTGATGGCGCGGGTCGATACGGCGCGCAGCAACAGCCAGAGCATGAGCGAGCAACGCATCGGCGATCCGGTCGTGGCGCTGGGTTATCAGCGCTCGCTGATTGAGGCGACCCGCCAGTTGCAAGAGCAGCGGCGCGCGTTGTCCCTGGCCAAAACCGAGCTGTCGACTTTGATCAACCTGCCGATGGGCACCGACCTGAAATTGGCGACTCCGGATGACTACACGATTCCACAGTTGAAAGTCGGCATGGCCAGCCTGGAACACGAAGCACTGGCCAGCCGTCCGGAACTGCGTGAACAGGATTACCAAACCCGCATCAGCACCGCCGAAACCCGCAAAGCGATGCTGCGGCTGTTGCCGGGGCTGGAGTTTTCGGCCGGCGGGCATTACGACAGCAACTCGTTTCTGGTCAACGACAAGTGGGCCGACTACGGGGTCAAGCTGACCTGGAATCTGTTCAACGTGATCTCCGCACCCGCGGCAATCAACGTCGCCAAGGCCGGCGAAGAAGTGGCCAAGGCTCGCCGTCAGGCGATGTCCATTGCGGTGTTGGCCCAGCTCTACGTGGCCAACGCCAACTATCAGGAAGCGCTGCATCAGTTCCAGACCAACCAGGAACTGTCGAGCATCGACGGGCAGATTCTCGGCCAGTTGCGTAACCGTCATCAGGCGGCCGGCCTCGGCGAACTGGATCTGATCCAGGGTGAACTGAACACCTTGCAGGCGGATTTGCGTCGGGACCTGTCCTACGCCGATCTGCGCAACGCCTACGGCCAGATCTTCGCCAGCGCCGGGCTCGACCCGATGCCGGATGAAGTGCAATCCACCGAAGTCCAGTCCATCGCCACGGCGTTGGCCAATCGTGAAGCCGCGTGGGCGTCGGGCAACATTGCGGTGCCGGTGACGGCTCATGCCACTGCCCAATAATTTGTTGGCGCCGACCGCCAGCATCAGCCGTGAGCAACGCGAGGCCCGTAACGGCCATCGCGGCACGGCGATGTTGCTGACCGGTTTGCCGGCGGCGGGTAAATCGACCCTGGCCCAGGCGCTGCACGCCGCGTTGTTTGAGCGCGGCGTGCAGAGTGTGGTGCTCGATGGCGACGGGCTGCGGGTCGGGCTCAATCGCGATCTGGGGTTTACCGACAGCGATCGTCAGGAAAACATCCGCCGTGCCAGTGAACTGGCCGCGTTGCTGGTCGAGAACGGGCAGATTGTGATCCTGGCGATGATTGCGCCGCTGGTGGAACTGCGGGAGATATTTGCTCAACGGTTGGGCGAGGATTATCGCGAAGTCTGGTGCAGCGCCTCCCTGGCGGTGTGCGAACAGCGCGACCCGAAAGGTCACTACGCCCGCGCCCGTCGTGGCGATATGGCGGGTTTCACCGGGGTCTCCGCGCCTTACGAATCGCCGCCGTGCGCGTCACTGGTGCTCGACACCGGCGTGCAGTCGGTAGAGGCGTGTCTCGACCGTTTGCTGACCTGGCTCGGCGAGTGCTCGGTGCTACCGAAACGATGAGCCGAGCGGCGTTCTCTCGCTTGCCGGTGACGGTGGATTTACCGTTGCTGTTGCAAGCGTTGGCGGCGATTACCGAGGACGAGTGGCACGGTCATTTCAACACGGCTTATTACGCTGGCGAGTGGAGTGGCGTGGCGCTGATTTCGGCAGCGGATGCGCTGACCGAACTGTCGCCGGGCCTGGGTGAGCCGCTATTGCGTGCGCCGTGGCGGCGAGATATTCGGTGGCAGCAAGCCTTGCGCGACCTGCCGCTGGACATCGTCTCGGCGCGTCTGTTGCGGCTTGGGCCCGGCGGGCAAATTCATGAACATCGCGACTATGACCTGGGCGAGCCGGACGCCGATTTGCGCCTGCACATTCCGCTGCTGAGTCCGCCTCACGTGGACTTTATGCTCGATGGCCAACGTATGCCGATGGCGGCGGGAGAGTGCTGGTTTCTCGATTTGTCGAGACCTCATCGTGTGGGCAATCGCGATCAATCGGCGCGGGTTCATCTGGTGCTTGATTGCCGTCCTGGTGCCTGGCTGGAACAGGCGATTGTCGATGGTTTGCCGACCACGCCTGCGCCTGATGGTGGGGAAGGGGCTTTGCTGCAGTTTCAGCGTTTGGTGGCCAGTGATCCGCAGCTTTCAAAAACCTTGCAGGGCCTGGTGGACGCTGAGGTTTTCGTCGTCCGTGTTTTAGAGATCGCGGCCGAGCGAGGCCTGGAGTTTTCCCGCGAAGAGTTGCGTGCCGCGATGCGCAATGGCCGTCGCCAATGGAATGAACAATGGAACGCCTGAACCTGGAAGGTTGGTTGCCGATTCGGGTCTGGCAGCAGGCTGGCGAGTGGCTTGTGGATTGGTGCTGGTTTGGCGATACGCCGCTGCATCAGCCGTTTTTCCGCGAAGCTGTGGACGATGCGCTGCGCCTGCCGTTCAACCAGGCGTTTCGTCGGCAAACGCCGTTGGCTGTGCTAAGCGACTGGCAGGGGATAAGTCCGGGATTGGCGCCGAGCGCGTTTATCTTTCACGCATCGCGGTGTGGGTCGACGTTGATCAGTCAGATGCTTGCACGGCTTGATGATCACATTGTCATAAGCGAACCGCCGCCGCTGGACGCCCTGCTGCGCAGTGGTTTGCCAGCGGCTTCGCGGCGTAGGGCGATTGAGGGATTGCTGTCCGCTTATGGCCAGCGTCGCGCTGGCTTGGAGCAACGGTTGGTGATCAAACTCGATGCGTGGAACATCGCTGAACTGCCCCTCTTGCGCGAGTGTTTTCCTGATACGCCTTGGCTGTTTGTGTACCGCGATCCGTTGGAAATTGCCGTTTCACATTTGCGTCGGCCAGGCATGCATATGGTGCCGGGGATGATTGGGGCGAGTGGGTTGGACGATGATCAGCCATTCGACAGTCGCGAGGATTTCATTGCGCGGCGGTTAGGGCGGTTGCTGGGTTTGGGGTTGGCGCAATGCCGCGAGTTTGGTGGGTTGGCGGTGAATTACAGCGAATTGCCGGGGGCCATGGCCGGGCGGTTGTCCGGGTTTTTTGGGTTGGATGATGTGCAGCGTGAACAGGTGTTTGCGGCGGTTGGGCGACATGCCAAACAGCCGTCGGAAGTGTTTGTCGGGGACAGTGACGGCAAGCGCCGCGAGGCCTCGGCGATTTTGTATGAACAGGTTGAGCGTTGGGCGCGAGGGCCGTATGAAACGCTGGAAAATAGTCGGCAGGTCTGACGCCTTCGCGGGCAAGCCCGCTCCCACAGGTGATATTCGGTGAATACAAATTGTGTGTCCGGCCTGAATCCCTTGTAGGAGCGAGGCTTGCCCGCGAAGGCGGCCTTCAATTCACCACAAAACTAATGGCTAGACCTTGGCCTCAGCCATCGCCTCATGGTGATCCAGCACCCGCGCCACCAACAACTGCACACCGTCACTCAAACGGCTGATCGCCTTGCACGCGAATGGGGTGGCGGCCGAGCACAGGTGTGCAAGACCGGGACGGTTTAGGACACCCAGCAGATCCGAGGATCTCCTGCGCGCAGCCGCCATAAAGCAGCGAGCCAATAAATGCTCATTGCACGTCCGTGTCACCGCTTATTCAGTGACAAGGCCAGACTAGACCTGGCTCCGGGCCGGAACAAGTTCACCAATGCCGCTACAACTTGAAGGAAATCTCCGATGGGATTGCCGGACGTTGGCGTTTGTGGGGAAGATCAAAAGATCGCAGCCTTCGGCAGCTCCTACGCGCCTGTGGGCGCCGCCGAAGGCTGCGATCTTTTAGCGTTTTCAAGGTTTCGAAGACAAATCCGCCATCCCCTTAAGCAACTCAATCGGCAACGGAAAGACAATCGTCGAACTTTTGTCCCCGGCAATCGAACTCAACGTCTGCATATACCGCAACTGCATCGCCCCCGGCTGACGCCCGAGCATTTCCGCCGCTTGCATCAATTTTTCCGACGCCTGCAATTCGCCTTCGGCGTGAATCACCTTGGCCCGCCGCTCCCGTTCGGCTTCGGCCTGTTTGGCGATGGCGCGCACCATCGATTCGTTAAGGTCCACGTGCTTGATTTCGACGTTGGCAACCTTGATCCCCCAGTTGTCCGTCTGAGCGTCGAGCACTTGCTGGATATCGACGTTCAACCGTTCCCGTTCGGCCAGCAGTTCATCCAATTCATGTTTACCCAGCACCGCACGCAACGTGGTCTGCGCCAGTTGGCTGGTGGCCATGAGGAAGTCTTCGACCTGAATGATCGCCTTCTGCGGGTCTAGCACGCGGAAGTACAGCACGGCGTTGACCTTCACCGAAACGTTGTCGCGGGTGATCACATCTTGGGGCGGGACGTCGAGGACGATGGTCCGCAGGTCGACGCGGACCATTTGCTGCACCGCCGGAATCAGCAGGATCAGGCCGGGGCCCTTGACCTGCCAGAAGCGCCCGAGCTGGAACACCACGCCGCGCTCGTATTCGCGCAGGATGCGAAAGGTCGACCCCGCCAGTGCAATCACCAACAGCAGCAGCGCGGCAAAACCCAATTGCAGGCCCATGGTTATTCTCCAACCGGCGCCGCGTCAGCCGCGGCCACTTGTAGCAGTAATCCCTTGCGCCCCACGACCCGGACGTTCTGCCCGGGTTGTAGCGGCGTAGCGCTCAGCACTTGCCACTTTTCGCCTTGCAAATGCACCCAGCCGTTGTAGGCGCTGTTGGCCTGCAACGACATCACCGGTGTCACACTGCCCACCAGTCCGGCATCGCCGCTGACGATGCGGCGCGGGCGGGTTTTCAGCGCGTGAATCACCAGGAAGACCAGCAGCAGAACGCTGATCAGCCCCAGACCGATCATCAACGGCACGGGCACCTCGGTGTTGGTCAGAATCACCGCGCCAGCGATAAACATCACCAGGCCGCCGAGACCGATCACGCCGTAATTGGGCACGGTGACCTCGGCCACCAGGAAAGCGATGCCAAACGCAATCAGCCAAAGGCCAAGAGGGTCGGCAATGAACAGCACAACGTTGTCCGCCGCGAACACAGATCCGCTCAAGGCCAACAACAGCGCTACAGCACAGCAACGAATGTTCACGTGACCCTCCGCGAGAGTCGGGTGGTTCTGTATAGAGTCTAGCTGAGCTGTGAGTTGTACGAATTTTGACCAGTTTTTGCCGTGATTCCGACGGGCAGATTTCCCACGCGAAGGCGTCGACGGGCCTAGACTTTTAGTGGAAGAAAACAGCTTTAATCATCGTCCGTTTGTCCTTGCAGCGGACACCGAGGTGCATCATGCGTATGGCAAGAACCGTGCAGGACAGCCTCAATCGGGCTCAATGCGAATTCGACATCGTCACCCACCCGCACTCGGCCAGCAGCCTTGAAACGGCTCGCGTGTCGGGCATTCCTGCCGAACGGGTGGCCAAATCGGTGATCCTCGACGACCACCACGGGCATTTTCTGATGGCCGTGCTCCCTGCCAGTCGTCACCTGGACCTGAGCAAAGTACGCGGCAGCGGCGAATGGCAGATCACCCGGGAAAGCACCCTGGCGCACCTGTTCAACGACTGCGAACGCGGCGCGGTGCCGGCGCTGGGTGAATCCTATGGCCTGGACATGGTCATCGACCCGCTGCTGACGCGGCAGAAAGACATCTATCTGGAGGCGGGCAACCACAACAACCTGCTGCACATGAGCATGCCGGAGTTTTTGAAAATGGTGCCGCATGCGGAGGTTTGCGAGTTGAGTCATTAGGTTTACGGTGTTAGTGATACCGCCTTCGCGGGCAAGCCTCGCTCCTACAAGGGATCGCGTTCTCCTGTAGGAGCGAGGCTTGCCCGCGAACAATTTTCCCAATCACCCAGGAGCCCAACATGGAATCCCCAACCCACAACCTACCCTCCCTGTTCAAACAACTCGGCCTGGCCAACGACCCGGTCAGCATCGACCAATTCATCGCCACCCATTCACCGCTCAAACCCGAACTGCACCTGGCGGACGCGTTTTTCTGGACCAAGAGCCAGGCCGCTTTTTTGCGGGATGAGATTCTGGATGATGCGGATTGGGCGGAGGTGGTGGATCAGTTGGATGTGTTGATGAGGAAGGGGCGGGGGGTGTAAAAAATCGTGTCTGAGATGAAGAAAAATCCTTCAGTGGTACTAGATGAGGCTCATGGCGGGACTGCAGTCGAGGTTCCTGCCGATGTTTCCAAGTGCATGATCGAACGTCTTGATGATCTTGAGTTGGTTGAAATTGTTCGCTCACGCAGGCATGAAACACCGATCCCGGTAAGTCTGGATGACCTATAGGCTCTATTTCCCACTTCTGCCCTCCTTCGTTCAAAGGAGGGTGAGCCCAGTTAATTTCAAACTATCTCTGCAAACAAACATTCATAAGGAATTCGCAATCCGTCGTGCAGGCGCTTGATCATTTTCAAGCTCAGCGGGCGCTTACGGTTCAGCACTTCTGATACTCGACCGCTGGGACCGATAAAGGCTTCCAGGTCTCGGGCAGTCAAACCTTGCTGGTCCATGCGAAATTTGATCGCCTCAATGGGGTCGGAAGCCGGAATCGGAAAGTGCTCGTCTTCATACTTTTCTACCAGCAGGGCCAGTATCTCGAGTTCGTCACCCTCAGGTGAGTCCAAAGCCGCCCCCCACAGTTGCTCAATACGCAAAAGCGCATTGGTGAGGTCCTCATCGGTTCGGATGGGTTTGATGTTCATTACACAGTCTCCGCATTGATCTGATCGTATTGGGCATGCGTGCCGACGAAGCGCACAAAACCCAACTGCCGTTCGTAGTCAATTGCCAGGATCACTCGATACTTGTTGCCGGCAATATTGAATACCACACGTCCACCCTTTAGAACGCTGGCGGTTCTCAGCTCGGCTTTTACTTCCTGGGGTGTGCGATATGACGACTTCTCCATGTGTCGATACCACTCTGAGAGAGGAGTGACCGCGTCGGCGTAGGCCGGGCTACTTTCCCAGAAAATTTTCAATGTCCCTTTGGCAATTATTCGCACGAATCGAAATTCTCCCATTTTGGGAGATTCTAGGCGCGAGACTCAGGATTCACAACCCACCCATTGTGCCAAACACGTATGAAGACATTTCTGAATGAGATCTATTGGAAGGTAGCTGCGCTGTCGTTGATCGCCAAATTGTTTCAAAACTTGACCACCCTTTCCCACGAATGCGATATTGATAGTTAGCAAACTAACAGTGTGTCATTCCCCCGTGCCGAAAAACCTCGACGCTCTCCAGATGAATATCAGCAGTGCCATGGTGGTGGCCGCCAGGCATTGGCGGAAGATCTGCCAGACCACGCTGGTCAATTATGGAATCTCCGAAGCCTGCGCCGTCCCGTTGTTGATGATCGGGCGTTTGGGGGAGGGTGTGCGGCAGGTGACGGTGGCGCAGGCGGCGGGGATGGAGAGTCCGTCCCTGGTGCGTTTGCTCGATCAGTTGTGCCATGCCGGTTACGTGCGACGGACTGAAGACGCCCATGATCGCCGTGCCAAATGCTTGAGTCTGACCGACACCGGTCGCGAGCTGGTGCAAGCGGTTGAAGTCGAGCTGGTGCGCTTGCGTCATGAAGTGCTTGAAGGCATCGACCAGAGTGATCTTGAAGCGGCGCTGCGTGTGCTAAGAGCTTTTGAAGGCGCCAACCATCCGTCGGTGATCCAGCCTTGAGCGGTTTCTGGACGGGCGTTCCCCCGGCGCGGGACTGGTTCTACGGTGTGCGCACGTTCGCGGCCTCGATGACCGCGCTGTACATCGCGATGCTCATGCAGATGCCGCGTCCGTATTGGGCGATGGCCACGGTGTACATCGTTTCCAGCCCGTTTGTCGGCCCGACCAGTTCCAAGGCGTTGTACCGCGCGGTCGGTACGTTCATGGGCGCGGCGGCGGCGGTGTTTTTTGTACCGATGTTTGTCCAGAGCCCGTGGGTACTTGTGGTGATCATCGCGTTGTGGACCGGGACCTTGCTGTTCCTGTCCTTGCACCTGCGTACCGCCAACAGCTATGCCTTGATGCTCGCCGGTTACACCTTGCCGCTGATTGCCCTGCCGGTGCTGGATAACCCGCTGGCGGTGTGGGACATCGCTGAAGCGCGCACTGAAGAAATCTTCCTTGGCATCGCCGTGGCAGCGGTGGTCGGTGCGATGTTCTGGCCTCGACGGCTGGCGCCGGTGTTCAACGATTCGGTGAATAAATGGTTCACCGACGCTTCGACCTACAGCCTGCGTTTCCTCAGTCGCACTGTGCAGCCGAATGAAGTCAGTGCTCTGCGCTCGGCGATGGTCACGACCTTCAACAGCCTGGAGCTGATGATCGGCCAACTGCCCCACGAAGGCGCGCGGCCGCAAACGGTGCGTAATACCAAGGAGCTGCGCGGGCGGATGATTCACTTGCTGCCGGTGATCGACGCCCTCGACGACGCGCTTTACGCGCTCGAACGTCGCACCCCGGAGCTTGTAGATAAGTTCGCGCCTCTGCTGGCCGCGACCACCGAATGGCTCAAGCACAAAGACGCCGACCTCGAGCGCTGGCAAGCGCTGAAAGATCAACTCGAAGCGCTGCAACCCAGTGCCGAAGCGCTGGAGGATCGCAAGCAGTTGCTGTTCTCCAACGCCCTGTATCGCCTCGGCGAGTGGATCGATTTGTGGCAGGACTGCCGCAGCCTGCAATACGCCATCCAGTGCGAAAGCCAGGACAGCTGGCGCGCGGTCTATCGCCACTGGCGTCTCGGTCGCCTGACACCATTTCTTGATCGTGGGCTGATGTTTTATTCGGCAATGTCCACGGTCAGCGCGATCATCGTCGCTTCGGTGCTGTGGATTTTGCTCGGCTGGACCGACGGCGGCAGCGCGGTGATTCTGGCGGCGGTGGCGTGCAGCTTCTTCGCCTCGATGGATGACCCGGCGCCGCAGATTTTCCGGTTCTTTTTCTGGACCGCGATGTCGGTGTTGTTCGCCAGTCTCTACCTGTTTCTGGTCCTGCCGAACCTGCATGACTTCCCGATGCTGGTGCTGGCGTTTGCCGTGCCGTTTATCTGCATCGGCACCCTGACGGTCAAGCCGCAGTTTTACCTCGGCATGCTGCTGACGCTGGTGAACACCTCGTCATTCATCAGCATTCAGGGCGCCTACGATGCGGATTTCCTCAGCTTCTCCAACTCCAACCTGGCCGGGCCGATTGGCTTGCTGTTTGCCTTTGTCTGGACGCTGATTGCCCGCCCATTCGGTGCGGAACTGGCGGCTAAGCGTCTGACTCGTTTCAGCTGGCGCGACATTGTCAGCCTCACCGAACCGGCCACGTTGTCTGAACACCGCAAGTTGGGTGTGCAGATGCTCGACCGGTTGATGCAGCACTTGCCGCGTCTGGGCCTGATCGGTCAGGACACCGGTGTTGCCCTGCGCGAAGTGCGCGTGGCCCTGAACCTGCTCGACCTGCTGGCCTATACCCCGCGCGTGCTCGGCGTGCCGCAAGTGTTGTTGCATCAAGTGGTGGCGGAAGTCGGCGAATACTTCAAGGCATGCCTCAAGGCTGGTGAACGTTTACCCGCGCCGAGTCCGTTGTTGATGACCCTCGACCGCACTCGCCGCGCCCTCAACACCGAGTGCGATGGCGAGGCCCGGCTACATTTGCTGCACGCCTTGAGCGGTCTGCGCCTGGCCTTGCTGCCCGGCGTTGAATTCGTCGGCACAAGTGAACTCGAAGAACCGCTTCCCCATGGCATCGATGGAGCGCCTTTATGATCGGTGATCTGGATATCAGCGGGGTGTTCCTGCCCACGCTGCTGGTGCTGATGGGCATTACGTATGTGTTTTACCTGTTGGTGCACGTGGTGCTCACGCGCCTGCACTTTTACCGTCTGGTCTGGCACCGGGCATTGTTCAACGTGGCTCTCTACGCTTTGCTGCTCGGCGCCGTGGACTCACTCAGTCGATACCTGATGACATGAAAAAACCTTTTTTGACCATTGGTCGCGTGCTGCTGACCCTGCTGATCGTGTCCTTCGCCGTCGTCGTGGTCTGGCGCATGGTGATGTATTACATGTTCGCGCCCTGGACCCGGGACGGGCACATCCGTGCCGACATCGTGCAGATCGCCCCGGACGTGTCCGGCCTGATCCAGCAAGTGCAAGTGCGCGACAACCAGTTGGTGCAGCGTGGCCAAGTGCTGTTCAGCATCGACCAGGACCGTTTCAAACTGGCCCTGCGCCAGGCGAAAGCCGCCGTAGCCGACCGTGAAGAAACCCTGGCCCAGGCTCAGCGCGAGGCCAAGCGTAACCGCGGCCTCGGCAATCTGGTGCCCGGCGAGCAACTGGAAGAAAGCCTGTCGAAAGTCGCCCGTGCGCAATCGGCCTTGTCCGAAGCCCTGGTGACGGTGGACAGCGCTCAGCTCAACCTCGACCGCTCGACCATCCGCAGCCCGGTGGACGGCTACATCAATGACCGTGCGCCCCGTGCCCAGGAATTCGTCACCGCCGGGCGTCCGGTGTTGTCGGTGGTGGACAGCAATTCGTTCCACATCGACGGTTATTTTGAAGAAACCAAACTGGACGGCATTCACGTCGGCCAAGGTGTGGATATTCGGGTGATTGGCGACCGCGCTCGCTTGCGCGGGCATGTGGAAAGCATCGTCGCCGGCATCGAAGACCGCGACCGTAGCAGCGGCAGTAACCTGCTGCCCAACGTCAACCCGGCGTTCAGTTGGGTGCGACTGGCTCAGCGGATTCCGGTGCGGATCGCCTTCGACGATGTGCCGGCAGATTTCCGCATGATTGCCGGGCGCACCGCGACGGTGTCGATCATTGACGATAAAACCGAGGAGCCCGCGAAATGAGCAAAGCCTCGGCTTTGGCGGTGGCCGGGTTAGGCCTGTTGCTGTCGGCGTGTCAGGTGGTCGGGCCGGATTATCACTTGCCGGACGAAGCTGCCGTTCACCGTGATGACTTTCAAGGCAACTTGGCGGCGAACGACAAGGATGTCGTCTCGGCGCCAGTGCCCAGCGATTGGTGGCGCTTGTATCAGGACCCGCGTCTCGACCAATTGGTGCAGCAGGCCATGGCCTCCAACACCGATCTGCGCGTGGCGGCGGCGAATCTGTCCCGGGCCCGTGCGCAAGTCGATGAAGCGCAAGCGGCAGGCGGCTGGAGCGGCGGCGTGAAGATGGGCGCCCAGCGTTTGCAGGAGTCCGGCGAAGCCTTCCTGTTGCCTGAAAAAGTGCCAGTGGCCAACGTCGGTGACATCGGCATTACCACGTCTTATCAATTCGACCTGTTCGGCACCTTGCAGCGCGGTATCGAGGCGGCCAAGGCCAATGCCGATGCGACCCAAGCGGCGGCGGACACGGCGCGCATTACCCTGGTAGCCGACGTGGTTCGGGCTTACACCCAAGTCTGTGCGGCCAACGAAGAACGGGAAATCGCCCAGCATTCCCTCGATCTGCAAGCCCAGAGCACTACGTTGACCCAGCGTCTGCGCGATGCCGGGCGTGGCGATGAAACTCAGGTCACCCGTTCGCAAACCCAATTCAAATCCTTGCGCGCCGACATGCCGCGTTATGAGGCGTCGCGTCAGGCCGGGCTGTTCCGCTTGTCGATGCTGCTGGCCAAGCCGCTGGATCAATTGCCGGCCGGCACTGCCAGTTGCGCCGAACTGCCGAAGATTGCGCAATTGTTGCCAGTGGGTGACGGCGCCACGCTGCTCAAACGCCGTCCCGATGTACGTCAGGCCGAGCGCCGTTTGGCGGCTGCGACCGCTGGTATCGGCATCGCCACCGGCGAGTTGTACCCGGACATCAGCATCGGCGCGTCCATCGGCACCGTCGGCACCCTGGAAAACCTCGGAAAACCGCAGACCAATCGCTGGGGCTTTGGCCCGTTGCTGAGCTGGACCGTGCCGTCCAACGGCTCCCGCGCGCGAATCCGCGAAGCCGAAGCTTCGACCCAAGGCGCGCTGGCGCACTTCGATGGCGTGGTGCTCAACGCGATCCGCGAGACCCAGACCGGCCTCGCCCAGTACTCCGCGTTGTTGCAACGCCGCGATGCTTTGGCCGATGCCGAGCAGTCGGCACAACTGGCGGCGGACCAGACCCACCGCTTCTTCCAGGCTGGCCGCGCGTCGTTCCTGGCGGACCTGCAAGCCACCCGCACCTACACCGATGTCACGGCGCAACTGGCGTCGGCCAACACCCAGGTCGCGATGAGCCAGATCGATTTGTTCCTCGCCCTGGGCGGCGGTTGGGAAAGCGGACGAACGCAAGCGTCACAGCCCGGCAAACCCTGAGGCCGTTGCTATGCTTTGATTTGACGGGGTCGCGCGACGATCCCGTCAATCAAGGCTCGCGTTGGTCATGGGGACTCTAATAATGAAAAACCCTTATGCTCCCGGCTTCTGGTGCGCTATTGCGGCATTGGTGTTGCTGTCGGCCACCTATTTCTACGGCATCATGCTCGCCCACCAGATCGACAAGGCGCTGGTGTTCCTCGACAGCGCGTCAGCACTGATTGCCGTGATGTCCATCGTGGTGGTCGCCTGGGCTTCGGTTCAGGGCACGCGCATCAAAAGAAGACACCTCGAACAAGGCAAGACCCTGGTGCTGATCTGGGACACCAAGGTGGCGCTGCGTCGTGTCGAAACGGTATTCGACCGATATTTCTGGGGCAGCTACTGGCAACCGGGGCGCACGTTCCAGGAAGTCATGGGCGAACTGACCGGCACGCCGCTGGAAAAAAGCCTCGAAGCCTTGAAAACCCAATGCCTGGCCCTCGACAAGCAAGTCACCGAAGAAGGCTGGCACTGGCTCAACAACGCCCGCGAACTCTCCGATGTCGCCAACGCCATGGCCCGCGAGCGCTATCAACTGGACTTCTGCGACCCGCGCGCGGAAGTGACGGGCGGGGCGGTGATCAATCGGGATTTTGAAGTGCTGGTCTATACGTGGACGGCGCGGCTTAAAAGCTTTGATCATCAGTTGGATGAGATTGAAATGCAGTATTCCTGATTCGTTGGTGTTTGAACTGACGCCTTCGCGAGCAAGCCCGCTCCCACAGTGGATCTCTGGTGTGCATAAATCCTGTGTTCACCACCGTTCCCCTGTGGGAGCGGGCTTGCTCGCGAAGGCGATTTCATGGCCGCTGAAACTCTCAACCCCCGCCACCTGTCCATAGACACTCTTTCACCTTTAATCATTAAGCCCTCTCGCCCCGCAAATGCTAATCTCCATCGCACTTTTGCGCAGTCGTGACCACAACCCGTCATGGGTTCAGGGAAGACGACCACATTTTCAACAACGGACATTGATCGGGTAATTCATGAATAAATCAGCAGGCGTGCTTCTTGGAATTGTCGTTGCCATCGGTGCAATCAGCGCCGGCGGTGCCTGGTACACCGGCACTAAACTGGAAGGCGTGCTCAACGCCTCCGTCGTAGACGCCAATAAAGAACTGCAAGCCGCGCTGGTTGGTTCCAACGGCACAGCGTCCCTGGAACTGGTGTCCGTGGAGCGTGGGGTGTTCAGCAGCACCGCCCACTACCGCCTCAAGGGCGAAGGCGAGATGTTCGGTGAAGCTCCGGTCGAATTGCTCTTTGTCGATCGTGTCGAACACGGCCCGCTGCCGTTCTCGCGTCTGGCGTCGTTGAAATGGTTGCCGGTCATGGCCACCAACCATTTCGAACTGGAAAAGACCCCAACCACGGAAAAATGGTTCGCCGCTGCCAACGGCCAGTCGCCGGTCAAAGGCGTGGTCAACATTGGTTACGATAATTCCACCAACGGCGCTTTCGAATTGCTGCCGCTGGAAGTGGCACTGGATGACAAGTCCAGCCTGAAGTTTTCCGGTCTGAACATGGACATCGCCGCCAGCGCCCAGGCCCAGAAGGTCAAGGCCGACGGTTATATGGACAGCCTCAAGCTGACCACAGTGTCTGAAGATCAGGCGCCGGTGTCGGTCGAGCTGAATGGCCTGACCCTGGCCAGCAACCTGGTCAAAAGCACCTACGGCTACTACACCGGCGAAAACACCGTCGAGCTGACCAGCAGCAAAACCACGTTCGGCGCCAAGCAGTCTATCGTCGGCGTCAACAAATTCGAAATGAAGAACCAGACCGAAGAATCCGGCACCAGCGCTTCCGGGCGTGCCGATTACAAGGTCGGCGAAGTGTCGTTCAACGGTAAAACCGTCGGTTCGGCCCAGATGGCCATGAGCCTGAAGAACCTCGACATCCCGTCAACCATGGCGCTGATGGAGATTTACCAGACCAAATTGCAACCGTACGAGAAAGCCGCTACTGAAGCCGCTGCCGCCGGTGAGCCAGCACCCGAGCTGAACCTCACCCCGGCCGAAGAGGCGCAGGTCAAGGCTGGTCTGGAAAAACTGCTGGCCGCTGGTCCCCAGTTCGCCCTGGAAAACCTGTCGTTCAACACGGCCAATGGTGAAAGCCGCGCCAACCTGGTGGTCGACCTGACCAAACCGGCCTCCATGGACTTGCCGCCAGACCAATTGGTCCGTCAGTTGATCGCCCTGTTGGACATCAACGTGAAAGTGTCCAAGCCAATGCTGGTTGACCTGCTCAGCATTCAGGCGCAAGCGGACGGCCAGACCGACGCCAAGACCATCGTCGATCAGGCAACTGCCACCAGCGACATGTTCAGCAGCATGGCCGTGGGTACACAACTGGCCAAGCTGGACGGCACTGACGTCGTCACAAAACTGCATTACGCCAACAATCAGGTGGAATTCAACGGCCAGAAAATGACCGTCGAGCAGTTTGTCGGTTTCGTGATGGGCAAACTCGGCGGCGCTGGGCAAGTCCAGTAAAACCAAGGGTTACACACCAACGCCCGGCCTCAGACGCCGGGCGTTTTGCTGTCTGGTGTTTGAACATCGCCCGGACGTAAGGGGCCCAATGTCACGAATCTGAATAAATATTGTGTTCTGAATAGCTGACCACATTCGCGTGCAAGACTGCGCCCCGACACGCTGGCTGGGTCCTGTGGACCCGGTTTCTACGAATGGGCAAGGGGGGCATTGCGACCCGGCTGGCCATGTAAGGATGCTGACGAATGCCGCGTTTTGCAGGTCCATCTATTCATCGTGGCTTACGCCCGTTGTTTCGCGTTGCGCTGTGCAGTCAGTTGCTCTGGCCAGCGCTGGCGTTTGCCGACACGCCTTACGACCAGATGGTCCGCGATGCCCGGGCGGGGAACTACGCGTCGGCACTGACCGTGCTGCGTCAGGTGCCGGAGAGCCAGGCCACCACTGGCCAGGTCAGCGATCATTTGCAGATCGCCAGTTGGGCCGGCCTGGACGCCGAAGTGGTGCAGGTCTATGAAACCCAGGGCCGCAACCGTGTGCTGCCGGTACAGGCATTGACCGCCACGGCGCGGGCCTATCGCAATCTCAAGCGCTGGGATTCGGCGACCGAGGTCTACAACAAGGCCTTGGCGCTGGAACCACAGAACCCGGACCTGCAGCTCGGTCTGGCCATGACTCAGGCTGACGCTGGCAAACCCGACGAATCCGTCATCCGCAGCAAAGCCCTGGTAGCCGCCAAACCGGACGATCCGTCCCGTCGCCTGGCGCTGGCCTACGCGTTGACCCGCGCCGGCAATAACTACGACGCGTTGTTCGAATACGACCAGGCCTTTATCCGCGCCGGCAACAAACCGGAAGTCGCCCGGGAATACGTGTTTGCCCTGCAACGCGCACGTCTGCCGGAACCGGCCCTGCGCCTGGCCCATCAACGGCCGGGGCTGATTGATCCGGTGCAGATGCGCCGCATCGAAGGCGACCTCGCCGCCGAACGCGTGCGCCTGGCAGAACTGGCCACCCGCAGCGAAAAAGAACGTTATGTGATCGCTGATCGGGCGCTGGCCGACTACGACCAATTGATCGCCACCTGGACCCCGGACCCGGCGGCCCAGGATGACGTCACCCGTTGGCGCATCGACCGCATGGGCGCCCTCAAGGCCCGTGCGCGCACCGCTGATGTGATCAGCGAATACCAGAAGCTGATCGGCGAAGGGGTGAAGATTCCGACTTACGCCCTGCGTTGGGTGGCGTCGTCCTACCTGGACCAGCGTCAGCCGGAAATCGCCACCGACCTCTATCGCCAGGTGCTGGTCGCGCCGGACGCCGACGTCGGTGATCGCCTCGAAGACAGCACCGAGCTCTATTACGCGCTGCTCGAAAGCGACAAGGCCGACGAAGCCCGCAAAGTTGCCGAGGATCTGGCAAAAACCCAGAAACCACGGGTCGAACTCAAGGGCTTGCCGGTGGGCAACCCCAACGATGAATGGATGGACGCGCAACAACTCGCCGCCCAGGCCGGGACCTACGGGGCCGATCTGCCATCCGGCGAGCAGCGTTTGCAGACCTTGGTCGATCAGGCGCCGGGCAACATCGGCTTGCGCCTGGCCCAGGCCGATTTGTACCTGGCACGGGACTGGCCACGCCGCGCGGAATTGCAGCTCAAGGAAACCGAAAGCATGGTCCCACGGGACATGGGCCTCGAAGTCGCCCAGGCCCACACCGCCATGGATTTGCAGGAATGGCGGCAGATGGATGCGCTGACCGACGACGTGGCCGCGCGTTTCCCGGACAACCGTCAGGTCCAGCGTTTGCAGCGCCAGCGCGAGGTGCATGACATGGCCGAGCTGCGGGTGCAGAGCTACGGCGGCAAAAGTTATGGCGGCGGCGACAGCGGCGCCGGTGCGGTGGCTGGCAGCAAGGATTTCGGGATCGAAACCGTGCTCTACAGCCCGCCCATCGACGAAGACTGGCGAGTGTTCGCTGGTGTCGGTTACGCCACCGGTGATTTCCAGGAAGGCACCGGTCGCGATCGCACACAACGCCTCGGCGTTGAGCGTCGCACCCGGGACATGACCCTGGAAGCGGAAGTCTCCAATCACAACTTCGGTTACGGCGACAAACAGGGCGCACGCCTGGCAATTGCCCGGGACATCGACGATCACTGGCAGTACGGCGGCAGCTTCGCTTACCTCTCGGCCGACACACCGTTGCGCGCATTGAACAGCGATGTCACGTCCAACGGTGGTAGCGGTTTCATTCGCTGGCGCGCCAATGAAAGCCGCGAATGGAAACTGGCGGTCAGCCCGTCGCATTTCAGCGACGGCAACAACCGTGTCGAAGCCTTGCTCACCGGGCGCGAGGGTGTTTATACCGCGCCGAAAGTGCAAGTCGATCTGGGCCTGGAAGTCGGCACCAGCCACAACTCTGCGTCCGAGGACGTGCCGTACTTCAATCCAAAATCCGATTTCAGCGTGTTGCCGACAGTCAACGTCAACCACGTGCTTTATCGCCGCTACGAAACCTCCTGGAGCCAGCAATTCCAGGCCGGCGCGGGCACCTATAGCCAGCGTGATCACGGCACCGGCGGCATCGGCTTGCTGGGCTACGGACAGCGCTACAGCTGGAACGACGTCTTCGAGGTGGGCGGCTTGTTGACCGTGATCAACCGGCCTTACGACGGCGACCGCGAAACCGATCTGCGCCTGCTCGTCGACCTCACTTACCGCTTCTAGAAGAGTTTGAAGATGCCTTTTATCTCGCGTTTCATCCTTCTGCTGGGAGCGCTGCTGGTCAGCGCCTGCGCCCAGCAAGCCCCGGCGTTTACGCCGCCCGCCGAGCGCCCCGTGCAGGCTAACGAAAAGCCGTGGCCGAAAAACCACGTACTCGGAATTGCCTACCACGACGTCGAAGACCGCGACCCCGATCAAGCGGTGGTGGCCGTGCGCACCGAGCGCATGATCGAGCAGCTTGCCTGGTTAAGAGAGAACAACTACAAACCGGTCACCGTCGACCAGATTATCGCCGCTCGCAACGGTGGTCCGGAACTGCCGCCCAAGGCGATTCTGCTGAGTTTCGACGACGGCTATTCAAGCTTCTACACCCGCGTGTTGCCGGTGCTGCGCGCCTACAACTGGCACGCCTTGCTGGCGCCGGTCGGGGTGTGGATCGACACGCCGCTGAACCAACCGGTGGATTTCGCCGGCACACCGCGTCAGCGTTCAGACTTCCTGACCTGGGATCAGATTCGCGAGATCTCGAAATCGGGGCTGGTGGAAATCGCCGCGCACACCGATGCCAGCCACAAAGGCGTGTTGGCCAACCCGCAAGGTAACCTGCAACCGGCCGCCGCGACCCGTCGCTACGATGCGCTCAACGGGCGCTACGAAACCGAGGCCGAGTTCCAGGCGCGGATGCGCAGCGACGTCGCAACGATCACCGAGAAAATCCGCAAAGTCACCGGTTACAAGCCGCGCATCTGGGTCTGGCCCTACGGCGCGGCGGACGGCACGTCGCTGCAAGTGGTCAGCGAGCAGGGCTACCAAATGGCCCTGACCCTGGACGATGGCCTCGATGCCCTCGACAACCTGATGAGCAGCCCGCGCTTCCTGGTGGCTTCGGACCCGGACGGCGAGCACTTCGCCAACAGCATCGTTTCGGTGCAAGCCGAATCGCCGATGCGCGTGGTGCATGTGGACCTGGATAACGTCTACGACGCCGACCCGGCCCAGCAGGAAATCAACCTCGGCAAACTGATCCAGCGCATGGCCGACATGGGCGCGAACACGGTGTTCCTGCAAGCCTTCGCCGATCCCCAAGGCGATGGCCTGGTGCACTCGTTGTATTTCCCCAACCGCCATTTGCCGGTGCGCGCCGACATCTTCGATCGCGTGGCCTGGCAGCTACGCACTCGGGCTCACGTCAAAGTCTTCGCCTGGATGCCAGTGCTGAGTTTCGCACTGGATTCGAATCTGCCCCGCGTGACGCGTTGGGACCCGAAAACCGGCACCACGTCGGTGGACCCGGATCAGTACAAACGCCTGTCGCCCTTTGACCCGAACGTGCGGCGCATCATCGGGGAAATCTACGAAGACGTGGCGCGCCTGACCTCGGTCGACGGCATCCTCTATCACGATGACGCGGTGCTCTCGGATTTCGAAGACGCCAGCCCCGAAGCGCTCAAGGTCTACGCGGCCAACGGTTTACCGGGCTCAATTGCGGCGCTGCGGGACGATCCGGCCACGTTGCAACGCTGGACGCGGTTCAAAAGCCGCTACCTGATCGACTTCACCAACGAACTCACCGCCAAAGTCCGCGCCATTCGCGGTCCGCAGGTGCTGACCGCACGCAATATCTTTGCCGAACCGATGCTCAATCCCCAGAGCGAAGCCTGGTTCGCGCAGAACCTCGACGACTTCCTCGCCGCCTACGACTGGACGGCGCCGATGGCCATGCCGCTGATGGAAAAACAAAGCAACGCGCAATCGGGGCCATGGCTCGAAGCGTTGGTGGCCACGGTCAAGGCGCGTCCCGGTGCGCTCGACCGCACGGTGTTCGAATTGCAGGCCAAGGACTGGACGAAAAAAACCGATTCCGACATCGATGGCGCGCAGCTGAGCGACTGGATGGGCCGCCTCAAGCGTCAGGGCGCCACCAGTTTCGGCTACTACCCGGACAATTTCCTCGAGAACCAGCCGGACCTGAACACCGTGCGGCCCGCGCTCTCCAACAAGTGGAATCCATAACATGCTGGATAGACTGCTGGCCCTGCTGGTACTGGCGATCGTCCTCGGGATACCCCTCGGGCTGATCTTCCTGGTGACCGGGCAATTCCTGATGGACTTCGTGTTCTTTTATCCGCTGTTCATGTCCGGGCTGTGGATCGCCGGCGGCCTGTATTTCTGGCTGCACTGGGAGCGCCACTGGCCGTGGAAGGACGACACCTTGCCGCCGCCGTTGGCCGGCGAGCCGCTGATTTCGATCCTGATCCCTTGCTACAACGAAGGTGACAACGCCGCCGACACCATTCACGCGGCGCTGGCCCAGCATTACCCGAACATCGAAGTGATCGCGATCAACGACGGCTCCAAAGACAACACCGCCGCCGTGCTCGACGCACTGGCAGCGCAAGACCCACGCCTGCGGGTGCTGCACCTGGCGGAAAACCAGGGCAAAGCCGTGGCCCTGCGCATGGGTGCCATCGCGGCGCATAGCGAATACCTGGTGTGCATCGACGGTGACGCGCTGTTGGCGCCGAACACGGCGGCCTATCTGGTGGCGCCAATGCTCGATAACGCGCGCCTCGGCGCCGTGACCGGCAACCCGCGCATCCGCACTCGTTCGACGCTGGTGGGTCGGGTGCAGGTCGGCGAGTTCTCGTCGATCATTGGTTTGATCAAGCGTACGCAACGGGTGTTTGGGCGGATCTTTACCGTCTCCGGGGTGATCGTGGCGTTCCGGCGCACGGCGCTGAACCGGGTCGGCTACTGGAGCCCGGACATGATCACCGAAGACATCGACATCAGCTGGAAACTGCAACTGGACCACTGGAGCATCTTCTATGAGCCCCGCGCCCTGTGCTGGATTCTGATGCCGGAAACCCTCGGCGGCCTGTGGAAGCAGCGTCTGCGCTGGGCCCAGGGCGGTGCCGAAGTGCTGTTCAAGAACATTCGCGGCATCTGGCAGTACCGCCATCGCTACCTGTGGCCGCTGCTGTTCGAATACTGCCTGTCCACCGGTTGGGCCTTCACCTTCCTGCTGTCGGTGATCTTCTGGGGCGTGGGCAAGTTTGTCGAAATGCCCGATGCCATCGCCGTGCATCACCTGTTGCCGCCGGCCTTTACCGGTTTGTTGCTGGCACTGGTTTGCCTGTTGCAGTTCGCGGTTAGCATCATGATCGACCGGCGCTATGAGCAGGGCTTGGGCAAGACCATGTTCTGGGTGGTCTGGTATCCGCTGGTGTTCTGGTTCGTCAGTTTGCTCACCACCCTGGTCAGTTTCCCCAAAGTGCTGTTCGGCCAACATCAGAAGCGCGCCCGTTGGGTCAGTCCAGACCGGGGCATCAAGCCGTTGGACGATGAGGAGGAAGTCATCAAATGAAAATCATCAGAACCCGGCAGCGGCCCTTTCTGGTACTGCTCGATGTCTTTTTCACCGTTTTGGCCTGGGTGGGTCTGCTCTATTTACTGGTGCGCGGACTTTGGCCGCTGATCGATACCCACGACGGCCCGCGTATTGATGCGTCAGTGTTCGACGCCCTTGGCACTTTGCAGATTTACTTGTGGGTGGCGCTGTTGAACGCGGTGATCCTGATTTCCTGGGCGCGTTATCAACATCGCAAAAGCAAAAGCTTCGCCCAGCGTCGCCTGCCGGCGCCGGTGGTGGATGATCATGGGTTGAGCAAAAGCTTCAAGTTGACGGGCGATCGACTGGAAAAATTGCGCACACCGGGCTCGATGACCATTCACAACAACCAGGACGGCGACGTCAGCCATGTGATTACGCACTATTTTCCTATTGATCAGGCACAGCGAGCGTTGCCGTTGGCACCGCTGGAGCATCCGTTGGTGATTCGGTTGCCGGCTGAGGATGATGACAACAGAGAACCGTTGAGCCATCTCTAAACTCGACACAGATCCCTGTAGGAGCGAGGCTTGCCCGCGAAGGTGCCCGTAAGATCGCCTTCGCGGGCAAGCCTCGCTCCTACACATTCAAATTCATCCAATATCCCGAACCAGCCGCCACGCCTCATCCACCGGCAGCGGCTGTTTCATCCGCTCCGCCAGCATCGCCATCGCCCGCTCTTCTTCACAAGCCACCGCAGCCACCACCACCCCGTGCTTGCCGAACAGCCCGATAAACGGCGGATGGTCAGGATCACCCTTGAATTCCACCTCATCCCAACTCTCGGCATGACCCAGATAGTCGTAGTTTTTACCGAAGTGCCACGTCCAGAAATACGGCACGTCGAGATAATGCTCATCGCCGCCGAGCATATTCGAGGCAGCGATCCGCGCCTGTTGCTGCGCCAGGCGCCAGTGTTCGATCCGTTGCGGCTGGCCGTTGAGCGGGAAGGTGGCGATATCGCCGACCGCCCACAGGCCTTCGGCCACGCGCATCCCGCCATCGACTTTCAGCGATTGGTCTTTTTCCTTCGGCAGGTCGGCAAACACCGCGGTGGCCGGACTGACGCCAATGCCAACCAGCACCAAATCCGCCGGTAACCGTTGGCCATTGTCCAGAAGCACCGCTTCGACCTTGGCCGAACCTTCAATGGATGCTGCTTCGCCGTCGGTGTGAAAGATCACGCCATGGGCCTCATGCAAGGCGCGAATCGCCTTGCCGACGGCTTCGCCGAACTGAACCGCGAAGGGCACGGCATGGCGGGCCAGCACGGTGACCTCCAGCCCGAACTGGCGCAGGGACGAAGCCGATTCCAGGGCAATGAAACTGTCACCGATGATTACCGCCCGCTGACCGGGTTTGGCGGCGTCGAGAATTCGCTGCGCCTGATCCTTCGAGCGCAGCAGGAAGACTTGCGGCAGGTTGGCGCCGAGCAGCTCCAGAGGCTTGGGAATGCCGCCAGTAGCCAGCAACGCGGCGTCGTAGCTCAGGGTTTGTCCGTCGGCCAGTTTTAAAGTTTTGTCCTGCGCATTGAGGCTCGCCACTTCGCCGCGGATGCGTTCTATGCGTTGTTCGCCATAAAACGCCTCTTCGCGCAGGGGCGGGACTTCTTCCGGCGGCATCTCCCCGGCGATTACGAATTTGCTCAGTACGGTGCGGTCGTAACCAGCGTCGTTTTCTCGATCAATCAGCAGCACCCGGCCGCCGAAGCCTTTCTCGCGTAACGCTGCCGCCGCTGCGGTGCCTGCGGCCCCGGCCCCGACGATCAAAAAGGTTCGCTCATCGTCCGCTGGCGGCGTGTGGGGATCTGACATGGGCTGATCGTCGACCCAGACTTCGTCTTCGCGTATTTCCAGCCGGTAGCGCTTGAGGCTGTCGAGGGACGGCGGTTCGCACAGCGCGCCGTCCTCGATTCGGTAGGCAGCCTTGTGCCACGGACAAATCAGCCGTCCGTGACACAGCGCGCCGTCGGCCAGCGGTGCCCCGGCGTGGGGACATTCGCCCTGGAAGGCGCGCAATTGCTCACCGACCCGCAGCAGGAGAATTTTGGTGTCATCGATCCGGACCTCAAGGCCTCGGTTTTCCGGCACATCGGCGAAACGGGCAACGCGGTGAAGTGCCATGAGCGCTCTCCAGGCAGGTGTTTCTCTATTGAGTTTGGCGCTTATCCCGAGGTTCAGCTCAATTGCCACTGCCACCGCGCGAACGGTCCGGCTATAGTCTGCCAGCCGACGACGGCCCAACCCGCACAAGGTGCTCCGGTAATGACCCGATTGACCTCTCTGAACCCTTGGCTGGCGGCCGTTGCAGTCGCCCTTTGCGTGCAATTGCCCGTGCAGGCCCAGGAACGTTTCACCCTCAACATCCCAGGTGTCACGGACGATCGACTGTTTACTTCGGCGGCTGCCAGCGATGCGCCCAATTGTGGCGGGCATAATCAGTCCCCAGCCCTGAACTGGACCGCCGGCCCGGCAGGCACCCTCAGCTACGCCATCGTCATGCATGACCCCGACGGCGCGAAAGGCCAGGGCGTCGATCACTGGGTGCATTACGGCATCAAGGCGACCACCCGCCAGATCCCGGCCGGTGTCGGTGCTAAAAACGCCCTCGAAGGAGTCGGTGGCTTGAACGTCAAAGGCACCACGACTTATGTCGGCCCTTGCCCGCCGGCCGGCGACAGCGCGCACCACTACATCATCCAGATTTACGCCCTGGACCTGGCACCGGACGCCTTGCCGGCCGGCCTGACCCGCGCGCAACTGCTGGAAAAGATCAAAGATCACGTGCTGCGCAACAGCAGCGTGGTACGGCGTTATCACCGCTGAAGATTTATTTCACAGCGGTTTAACCCGAACCTGGCGGGCTGTCCGTCTCAGAGGATGAATGGATCATTTTCCTCCTGAGGTCAGCCCCCATGTCCCTCCCTCTGCATTTCCTCCGTCCGGCCGCCCATGGTTTCGCCATCGGGCTGCTGCTGGCCGTTGCCGGTTGTGGTGTTTCGTCCAAGCCTGATTCCGCTGTCGTGGCGCCACCGTCGCCGGCACCGGCTCAAGGTGAGTTGAAAACTGAAGTGTTGGTGCAGCCTGAGGCGGTCATGGCGGATACCGCGATGGCCAAGCGCAGTGTGCGTGCGGCACCGATGGCCAGCTTCGCGCCGATGTCTGAAGCCGCGCCGCCCGGCTATCGGGATGAGCAGCGCGAGCAGTATCAAGCGCTGGCAGACAACCCGATCCACAGCGTCGCCGAAGCGCCGGTTTCCACCTTCAGCGCCGATGTCGATACCGGCGCCTACGCCAATGTCCGGCGTTTGCTGAATCAGGGACGTTTGCCGCCCGAGGGCGCAGTGCGACTTGAAGAGATGGTCAATTACTTCCCCTACGATTACGCCTTGCCCACCGATGGCTCGCCGTTCGGCGTGACCACCGAATTGGCGCCGTCGCCATGGAACCCGCATACCCGCTTGCTGCGCATCGGCATCAAGGCTTCGGACCGTGCGGTGGCGTCATTGGCTCCGGCAAATTTGGTGTTTCTGGTGGACGTGTCGGGTTCGATGGACCGTCGTGAAGGATTGCCACTGGTCAAAAGCACTCTGAAATTGCTGGTCGATCAACTGCGCGAACAGGATCGGGTGTCGCTGGTGGTCTACGCCGGCGAATCCCGTGTGGTACTGGAGCCGACTTCCGGACGTGAAAAAGCGAAGATTCGTACAGCCATCGACCAACTGACGGCGGGCGGCTCGACTGCCGGAGCCTCAGGCATCGAACTGGCCTATCAAATGGCGCAACAGGCGTTTATCCCCAAAGGCATCAACCGCATCCTGCTGGCCACCGACGGTGACTTCAACGTCGGCAGCAGCGACTTCGACAGCCTCAAGCAAATGGCTGTGGATAAACGCAAGACCGGCATTTCCCTGACCACCCTGGGTTTTGGTGTGGATAACTACAATGAACACCTGATGGAGCAACTGGCCGATGCCGGCGACGGTAACTACGCCTACATCGACAACCTGCGTGAGGCGCGCAAAGTCTTGGTGGATCAACTCGGCTCGACCCTCGACGTGGTCGCGAAGAACGTGAAGCTGCAAGTGGAGTTCAACCCGGCGCAGGTCAGTGAATATCGGCTGTTGGGGTATGAAAATCGCGCGTTGAAGCGTGAGGATTTCAACAACGACAAGGTCGATGCCGGGGAAATTGGCGCGGGGCATACGGTGACGGCGTTGTATGAAATTGTGCCGAAGGGCGAGAAGGGGTGGTTGGAGCCGTTGCGGTATGGTGACTCCACGGCTGTTTCTAGTGGAAAGTCTGAAGAAATGGCGATGCTGCGCGTGCGATATCAGTTGCCTGAGGGTGGGAATAGTCGCTTGATCGAACGGCCTATTGGCAACAGTTCGGTTGCTAAAGCGAGTGATGACCTACGATTTGCGGCGGCAGTGGCAGCGTTTTCTCAGCAGTTGAAGGACGGTCGCTACACCGGCAATTTCAGCCTGAAAGACACCGAAGCCCTGGCCCGCGGTGCTCGTGGCGATGACCGCTTCGGCCTGCGCGCAGAGTTTGTGCAATTGGTCGAATTGGCCCAGAGCCTGCGGCTTTCCACGGCATCGAATCAGGTGTCCAATGCCAACCGCATCGAGTGAAAGGGATCATCGCTGATATGACTGCTCCTGAATTGAGCACCGACGCCAGCAGCGACGAATCGCTGCTGGCGCGTTATCGCTCGGGCGACGGGCCGGCGTTCGAGATCTTGTACGCCCGTCATCGTCAGGGTCTTTATCGATTTCTCCTCGGGCTCAGCGGCAAAGCTGAACTGGCGGAAGAGGTCTACCAGGACACCTGGCTGAGCCTGATCCGCAGCACCAGTCAGCCACAAGGCCGGGCGAATTTTCGTACCTGGCTGTACCAGATTGCCCGCAACCGACTGATCGACCACTGGCGCAAACATGGCATCCACAACCCGTTGCACGACAGCTACGACGAACAGGCCCACGCCGTGATCGACAACGCCGCCGACCCCGAGCAACTGCTGAGCCTCAGCCGCGACACCCAGCGCCTCGAAACCGCCCTGCAAACCCTGCCCGCCGATCAACGCGAAGTCTTCCTGCTACGCGCCCACGGCGACCTCGACCTGCCACAAATCGCCACCCTCACCGAAACACCGCTGGAAACCGTCAAAAGCCGCTTGCGCTACGCCCAGCAAAAACTGCGTCGGCTGCTGGCCGAGGAGGTACTGACATGACTGACGCCCGTTCTACAAAAGAAGACGAAGTGTTGAAGCACTATCGTGAACACAGCAACGATGGCCCACCGACGCATCTTGATGCCTTCATCCTGGCCGCTGCACACCGGGAAACGCCTATACGCAAACCGAGCGTTTGGCAGCGTTGGGTCCAGGCTTGCCAGAAACCTCTTTGGCAAGTTGCGTTTGCCAGCCTCGTTGGCGTGGCACTGATGTTGGCGCTGGTGCAGCGTACGCCGGAGCAAGAACCGCAGTTCGACTCTGCCCCGGCGTCTAAAACTTCATCCTTTGCGGCTGCTAAGAAAGAAGCGCCTGCACCGATAGCGCGTTCGTTGTCCGCGCCGGCTGGCGCGTTATCTGCACCTTCACCCGCTGCGCCAATGGCTGATTACGCCGCGCCCGCCCAGAGCGAATCCATCAGCGCGGAAATGGCAGACGAAGCCAAGGTCAGCAAACGTGCGGCTGCTCCGGTGAAAACCCTTGATGATCAATTACGCGAAGTGCTGCGCCTGCAAAACACCGGTCAAACCCAAGCCGCCGATGAGCTGTTGAAGACATTGCACAAGCGTTTCCCTGACCAAAACCTCACCGCGCGACTCAACGCCTTGAAGAAAAACTGAGCCAAAGAGCCTCTGCCAATTTGGCAACAACCCCCGAAAGCGCGCACTATCGGGGCATAGCCGATGCGTTGGAGGAAGCCGTGGCGAAAAAAATCGATCGCATCGCCCAAATGTTCAACTGCCCTGATAAAGGGGAGGAGTTGAGACGGGCCATTGCCGAGAGTCGTAAGGAATTTCTGCTGAATAAGCAGGAAGGAGTCGCCCCTGAGGAAGACACCGTTGAGGATGAGGTGTTGGAGGATGGGGACGAGGACGACGATGAATATGACGAGTTTGATTGGACGACTGAATGATAAAAAAACCGCTTCGGCGGTTTTTTTGTTTTCGCTATGGTCGATATCTGATTTTTTACTGCGTCATCGCTAACGATGTGCACATCGAGCGGATGCTACATAGCGCGAGAGATATTGGCAGGCTGTTCGAATCGAGCAGCGTCGATCACTAGGCTAAAACATTTAAAACCCAAAAGGCCCCGACGCTTAAGCTTTGGGGCTTTTTCATGCGCGCCCAGTATGGGCCCAATCTTGCAGGTGGAAGTTCCGCCGTAAACTGACCATAGCGACCCAAGTGAAGCGCAACTGCATGAGGTTGACCGAATGTGGGAAGGACGCGTAAATCGAAGCCGTGAGGCGATGAACAAGAACCGATACGTGCCTTGAATCGTTCGGTTCGCCATTCGTACGGACGGTGAAACAATTCAGCGCTGGTAAATTCCGCAGAGGGGCGACATTGTCGAGTCGCCAGTTAACGCTCAGGAATCAATCAGTGATCGATTACGCCACCCTAGATGCCATGCGTACGCACCATCCAGCGTGGCGATTATTGCGTTCAGACCATGCGGCGCTGGTGGCTAGCTTTCTGAACCGAGTATTTGTAACTCCCAATGTACGTGTCATCTCCGCTGCTGACTTGGCTGAAGCGTTAGAGGATGAGCTGTACTTATTGCGCAGACGATTGGACGAGGATGCTTTTCCCAAGCCTGCGATGCATTATCTTAATGAATGGGCCAGTCCCGAGAAGGGCTGGTTGCGCAAATTTTACCGTCAGGGGTCTGATGAGCCGCAATTCGACTTGACTCCCTCAACCGAGAAAGCCATTGCATGGTTAGACACACTGGCTGAGCGCGGCTTCGTAGGGACTGAGTCTCGTTTATTGACATTGTTCGAGCTGCTAAAGCAAATGAGCGAAGGTAGTGAGTCTGATCCAGGCAAGCGCATTACCGATTTGCAAAAGCGACGTGATGATATCGATGCAGAGATTGCCCAAATCCTAGCAGGCAATATCCCGTTGTTAGACGACACGGCCTTGAAGGACCGTTTTCAGCAGTTCACTCAGTTGGCACGAGAATTACTCTCTGATTTTCGAGAGGTCGAGCATAACTTCCGGTTGCTTGATCGGCATGTACGTGAGCGTATTGCATTGTGGGACGGAGCTAAAGGCGCCCTGTTGGAAGAAATCATGGGAGAACGAGATGCAATTTCGGACTCTGATCAAGGGCGTAGCTTTAGAGCTTTTTGGGGGTTCCTGATGTCAAGTCGACGTCAAGAAGAATTGACTGATCTGCTTGATCGGGTGCTGGCATTGGCGCCCGTAGTTGAGCTTAAACCAGACATCCGCACTCGACGAGTACATTACGACTGGCTAGAGGCGGGTGAGCACACGCAACGAACGGTCGCACAGCTTTCACAACAACTGCGACGCTTTCTGGACGATCAGGTTTGGTTGGAGAATCGTCGGATCATGGACATCCTGCGGGGCATTGAAGCAAAAGCCTTGAATGCCCGGGATAACCCCCCACAGGGTGAGGTCATGACCATCGCTGAACTGGCTGCTGATATTGAGCTGACCATGGAGCGGCCTCTGCATACGCCAGCCCTCAAACCCGTGTTTGCTGAATTAGCTCTGCACGCTGGAGAGGAGGATGTTGATGCCGGTGCATTGTATTCACAGCGGGTGGTTGATTCTGCAAAGTTAGCTAGCCATATCCGTCACGCATTGCAGGATCGTTCACAAATCACACTGCGTGAGCTGACCGAATTACAGCCATTGCAGCAGGGGTTGGCAGAGTTAATTGCCTATCTCCAGCTAGGCAGTGATTCGTTCAAAACGATGGTGGATGAAACTACACCTGAGTCTATAGATTGGGATGCGATGGCCCGCGATGGCGCATTAGTCAGCAAGCAGGCTCTGCTGCCGCGCATTATTTTTGTGAGGTGAGAATGAACGAAGAGCCAGCCGCTCTTGGCACTCCGATGCAGTCTGGTCAGATGGACCTTTCAACACTGGTGGTTTCGCTACTAAAGGGAGTTATTTACCGTGAGGGCGATGAGAGGCGGTGGGGGGCGCTTTTCGAATTGCAGGCTCGAATTCGTGACTACGTAGCTGTTTTGGGGCTGGACCTGATGCTCGACGAGGCTGAGGGCTACGCTTTTCTCAAAAGCCGCCCCGAACTCTCCGAAGAAAACGTTGCTCTGAAGACTCCTCGTCTTGTCGCTCGTCGCCCTTTGTCATTCCCTGTCAGCCTGCTGTTGGCCCTACTGCGCAAGAAACTTGCAGAGTTCGATGCCAGTGGAGGTGATACACGACTAATTCTGACGCATGACGACATTATCGAGTTAATACGCGTATTCCTGCCTGACAGCAGTAACGAAGCGAAGCTTTTCGACCAGATTGAGACTCATATCACCAAGATTGTTGAACTGGGTTTTTTGCGTCGTCTTAGGACGGCAAGCGGATCTGCCAACTATGAGGTACGCCGCATTCTCAAGGCTTTCGTCGACGCTCAATGGCTGGCGGAATTCGATGACAGACTGGCGCAGTATCAAGCTCGGCTCGCTGATGAATTCGAGAGACCGGGGGAAGATAAGGGTTAGAAAGGCGAGAGTGCAGAGGGACATGGAAGTGCACCTGCTGATAGCTGTACATACTTAAGGAGATACACAATGAATGAACCGCAATCATTAGGGTTGGACTTCGTAGGCGATGATACGTTGTCGGGCTTCCGTCTACAGCGGTTGGAGGTGTTCAACTGGGGCACTTTCGACAACAGGGTCTGGACGTTATCGCCCGATAGCAAAAACAGTTTGCTTACAGGTGATATTGGGTCCGGAAAATCCACCCTAGTGGATGCGATTACAACGTTACTCGTACCTGCTCATCGTATTGCCTACAACAAAGCTGCAGGTGCCGATAACAAGGAGCGAACACTACGCTCGTACGTACTTGGACATTACAAGTCAGAACGCAATGAGGTGACGGGGACGGCTAAGCCTGTTGCCTTGCGCAATCACAACAACTATTCGGTGATTCTTGCCGTATTTCGCAATGCTGGATATGACCAGACGGTCACCTTAGCCCAAGTATTTTGGATGAAGGAGGCTCAAGGTCAGCCAGCTCGCTTCTATGTTGGAACTGAAAGCGATCTGTCCATCGCCAAGGACTTTGCTAACTTCAATTCGGATTTCGTATTGCTACGGAAGAGACTGCGAACTCTGGGCGCCGATATCGAGGATAGTTTCCCCAAGTACGGCGCTTGGTTTCGGCGCCGCCTTGGTATAGACAATGATCAAGCATTGGAACTTTTTCATCAAACGGTGTCGATGAAGTCAGTAGGCAATCTTACCGATTTCGTACGTAGTCATATGCTAGAACCGTTCGATGCCGCGCAACGTATCAGTGCTTTGATCACTCACTTCGATGACTTGAGTCGGGCCCATGAGGCTGTGCTTAAAGCAAAGCATCAAGTGGAATTGCTCGTGCCTCTTGTGACGGATTGTGAGCGACACCGAATGCAAGCAGCGGAACATGAAAGCTTACGTGACTGCCGTGAAGCCCTTAAGCCATGGTTCTCGGAGCTCAAGCTCAGTTTGTTGGATAAGCGGTTGCAATCGCTGGCTGAGGAATTGGCGCGATTAGCCAAGAAAAAAGAACGTGGCACTGAACAACGAGACGGGCTACGCAAACAGGTGGAGTCGCTCAAGCGTGCGGTTGCAGATCACGGCGGAGCGCGGCTGGAGGAACTGGCTGCGGAAATACGCGAGCAGGAAAGCGAACGTGATCGGCGACAACAACGTGCAAAACGTTATGCACAACTGCTTTCTGCAATAGGCGAATCTTCCGGCAATGATGAAGATGAATTCACTCGGCTGAGGCAGCGAACATCGGTTCACCGCGAAGAGATCAGCCAGCAGGAAGCTGATTTACAGAATCAGATCACTGAATGGGGCGTGTCACTGCGTGAAGGCAAGAGTGAGCATGGCCTGTTGTTAGGCGAGATCAACAGTCTCAAGGCAAGGCGCAGCAATATTCCGTCAATCCAGATCAACATGCGCGCAGCTATGTGCGAGGCGCTCGGATTCGATGAAGAAACTATGCCCTTTGTCGGGGAGTTGCTACAGGTTCGAGAAGAGCATTTTGGCTGGGAGGGTGCTATTGAACGGGTCCTGCATAATTTCGGTTTGGCCTTGTTGGTCCCGGACGAGCACTACGCCCAAGTGGCGGAGTGGGTCGACCGAACTCATTTGGCTGGGCGACTGGTGTACTTCAGGGTTCGGTCGCCACGTCAGGGTGATACGCCAGACATACATCCGGAATCATTGGTAAGAAGGCTAAGCGTCAAACCCGATTCAGTTTTTTACCGCTGGTTAGAGCGCGAGCTCGCTCATCGCTTCAACTTCGTCTGCTGTGAGACATCAGAGCAGTTTCGCCGAGAGACTCGAGCTATCTCCAGATCCGGCCAAATCAAGGCTCCTGGGGAGCGTCATGAAAAAGATGACCGCCATCGACTGGATGACCGTAGCCGCTTTGTCCTGGGTTGGAGCAATACCGCCAAAATAGCCGCGCTGGAGGCTACGAAAGGCACTCTTGAGTTGCTGCTGGGCAAAATCGGCTCAGACATTGGTGGAGGTGAAAAACTTCGACAGGAATGGCGTCAGCAACTCGATGCATTGGCCGCGATCAACGAGTTTAATGACTATCGGGATGTTGACTGGGCCAGCTGCGCTGCCGTAGTCGCGCGATTACAAGATGAGAAAGCGCAGTTGGAAGCTGCCAATGACACTTTGTTGCAATTAAGTGCCCAGCTCGAAAAAGTGCAATCTGAGTTGGATTTGCTCGAGACCGATATATCGAACATGGACAAGGATCTCGGCAGTATCGAGTCGAAACATGAATCCGCTACGGCATTGCGCCTCGAAACGAGCAATCTACTGACTGACATCTTGATCGAAACTCGTAATCGGTTAAATGAGTTGCGTACGGATGTGCTGGGCGATCACCAGCTTTCTGTTGAGTCCTGTGACAACCGTGAAAGCGAGATGCGCAAGGCACTGCAGGAAAGGATAGACGCCGAAGCAAAGGTACTGGAGCGCCTTAGAGATAAGATCATCAAGGCGATGGCGGCCTACAAGGAGATTTACAAACTCGAAACCAGTGAGTTTGACGCAGACTTGAACGCTGCTTCTGAATATCGAGATCTACTTGACCAACTGAACCGAGACGATCTGCCGCGCTTTGAGCTGCGATTCAAGGAATTGCTCAACGTCAATACCATAAACGAGATTGCTAATTTCAACGGCCAGCTCGCTCGGGAGCGTGAAACCATCAAGGAGCGTATTGCGAGAATTAACGAGTCTTTAGGGCAGATTGACTACAATCCTGGGCGCTATATCGTACTTGAGTCGCAGGTTAGTCCCGATGCCGAGATTCGAGACTTTCAGACTGAGTTGCGTGCTTGTACCGAAGGGGCACTAACCGGTTCCGATGACGCTCAGTACTCAGAGGTTAAATTTCTGCAGGTTAAAACCATCATTGACCGTTTTCGTGGTCGAGAGGGGCTTTCAGAGCAAGATCGGCGCTGGACGACCAAGGTCACTGATGTACGCAATTGGTTTTTATTTGCCGCCAGTGAACGTTGGCGCGAGGACGACCGCGAGCATGAGCATTACTCCGACTCCGGCGGCAAGTCCGGTGGGCAAAAGGAAAAACTTGCCTACACCATTCTAGCGGCGAGTCTAGCGTATCAATTTGGCTTGGAGTGGGGAGCCGTGCGTTCGCGCTCGTTCCGCTTTGTAGTTATCGATGAAGCATTTGGGCGCGGTTCTGATGAGTCTGCACAATACGGCTTGAGGCTCTTTCAGCAGCTTAACTTGCAGCTACTCATCGTCACACCCTTGCAGAAAATCCATATCATTGAACCTTTCGTCTCCAGTGTAGGTTTTGTTCAGAACGACGGTGGTAAGGCCTCCAAACTGCGCAATCTTTCGATCGAAGAGTATCGATTGAATAAGTCAGACTTCTCATCATGACCTGGTCAACGTCAAACGATTTTAAGCATCAACTACGACGCCTTTGGGAGCGTGGCGATTTGCTGCGCCCTCTTGTGATGGGTGATGCATGGATACCACGACGATTAACGCTGAAAATACCAAGCTCTGGGGAATTAAGCGGAGAGTTCGACTCAGTAAGGTCGTGGCTCACCAGTATCACCGCCATTCCCTATATCCGAATTGAATGGCGTGAAGTCAATCACAGGGTTTTAGGTGTCCAACGCCTCCCGACCACGGTCTGGGTGGACACCCTAGAAGCTGCAACCGCGTTGATTGGAAAGAGCGAAGACTTAAAGAGCTTTGTGAAGATGCTCGCTCTTACACGCCAAGAACAACCTTCATTGGTCCATTGGTTGTGTGCACGACCATTGCTCGCTATCGAGCTTGCAGCGCAGTGGCCTCATTTACTGAAAATAGTTGATTGGATCACTAAGCATCAACGTCCGGGTATTTACCTCAGGCAGGTAGACATTCCGGGGATTCATAGCAAATTCATGGAAAAGTACAGGGGAGTACTTTGTGAGCTATTCGATTTGGCGCTGCCGGAAGAGGCCATTTCTCTTGAGCAAACGGGCATCGGAAAATTTGCTGCTCGCTATGGCTTTCTAGATAAACCGGCGCGAATTCGCTTTCGAGTGCTTGATGATCGGATTGCTTTAATGCGCGGCTCAATATTGCCCGATATTACGTTGGATTCGGACAACTTTGCCAAGCTGGATTTATCCGTAGGGCATGTGTTCATTACTGAGAACGAAACTAACTTTCTTGCCTTTCCTGCCATATCGAATTCCATTGTGATCTTCGGCGCTGGTTATGGCTGGGAAGCAGTGGGCCGGGCCAGTTGGCTTTCGCGCTGTACGATTCATTATTGGGGGGATATCGATACGCACGGCTTCGCAATTCTGAACCAGCTTCGCCGCCGCTTTGATCATGTTGATTCTTTTCTGATGGACCGCAAAACGCTAGTGTGCTGTTCTCTAAATAATTTACCCATTAGCCTATGAGCCCATTGCCTCACGGGCGCGCTGGATTTTGTTCAAGATATCTTCGCCTTTGGCGTTCCAGACATAGCGAGTCGGTTGCGC
>NZ_JBSPCZ010000019.1:0-128813 GCF_056161485.1 Pseudomonas sp. 5Vm1k | reverse complement strand
CGTTCCCTTCGCGGGCAAGCCTCGCTCCTACAGAAACGGTGCCCCCTGTGGGAGCGGGCTTGCTCGCGAAGGGGCCATCACATTCACCATCAATGTCGCCTGACCCACCGCTTTCGCGGGCAAGCCTCGCTCCTACGGGATGGGTGCCGGTTCCGGTTCGTTGGTCACCCGCAGCAATCCCCACAACCCGGCGGTGTTGCCGTAGGCGGCGTAGTCGCGGAACAGGTAGTCGCCCGGTATCGCGTTGCTGCCCCCGGCGCTCGGGTGCATGAAGCTGAAGTGCGCCGCCGGCAGGATGCTTTCGTGGGCGCCGATGTACATCGACATCGGGTTCAGGCCGAACCGCACCGAACCCACGCCTGGCGTGCTCATCGGATAACCACCGGTATCGCTCTTCTCCGACTGGAACGGATTGACCGACCACACATGCCCATCAAGCTGGAAGGTCGAACCGCGACTGCCCCCGGTCGGCATCAGGATGTGCGTACGGAACGGTTGCCCCGGTTTCACATACAGCACCGGCGTCTGCGGATCGCCGCCCACCAGCGCATTGCTGTACGCCATGTGCGCGTTGGGCACGTCGCCGTAACCGTTGCCCTCGGCATGCCCGAACGGTGCGTCCGGCGCCAGGCCGAAGCGGTACCACAGCGGTTCGGTCTTGTAGTTGATCGCCATGCTCGAGTTGTCCTGCGGATCAGTCGGCACGCCGTTGCCTTCCGAGGCGATGCCTTCCACCGGCCGACCGTTGGCCCAACGCATGTTCAACGCCTTCTGCCAGACCATCGCAAAGTCGCGGTAGGTGGTCTGCCCCGCCGCCGTAACCGTGGCCGACACCTTGCGCACATCGTCAACCCAGGTCGCGCCGATCGGCAGGATACTCATCGCACCGCCAAGGCCTTTTTGCGGCTGCTTGATCACATCCGCCGGGGTGAAATTCAACCCGCCAAACTCCACCGCCGTGGCGTTGATGTTGTCGACGCTGCGGCCCAGTTGCGAGATCGGCTTGCCTTCGCGCTCCAGGTGCCCGGCGTAGTACTGATACGTGCGGGTCGGGTACGCACCGCTGTTGCCGACCCGTGGTGGCACGGTCTGGATCGGGTTGGCGCCGACGTTGGTGCCGTCGGATTTGGTGATGTCGTAGGCCAGCAATTGCGCGTGCAGGCCGACGTGGCTCGACGGCCGCATCAGGTTGTTGCTGAAGGTGGTCGAGCCTTCGCCATGGTTGCGATCGCGTTTGACGATGCCTTGCATCACGGCGGTCTGGGCCAGGTCCGGCATCACACTCGGCAGGCGGTTTTCCAGGGTGATGTTGATGCAATCACCGGCTGCCGCTCGCAGCACCAGCGGTTCCACAGGCACACCAGGTTTCAACTTGCCGGTGACCGGATCGAGATCGGATTTGCGCACGTAGAGGATCGCCGTCGGGTCATGCAACGGACCGCTTTGCCCGCCGATGGTGAAGGTCTCGCCATCTTCAGGATCGGTCACGGTCACTTGCGGAATGCTCACCGCCCGAGAGTTGTAGACCAGCGTGCCACCCGCCGGATTCAACGGCCCGCCAACGTGCTGACCGAGCCCCGCCGGGTCGCCGATGGACAGGCTCAGCGGATTACCGAGGATGTCGTTGGCCAGCGCCGCGACCACGTCATAGTTGCGCTGCACGGTGGGCCGCGTGCCGATGCCGTTAGGATTAGCGCCGATCCGTGGGCAAGTGCCGTCGAACGCCACGGTGTTGCGCATGCCCGCCGGTTTCGGGTTGTTCGGCAATGCGAACAGGTCGTTGCGCTGGGCCGTGTAGTTGCGCATCACGCCCCAGATTCCGCTCCAGTAGCCTTCCAGGGAGGCGTCCATCGAATACAGATAATCCCCGGTGGTCGCCGCCGAACTGGACAGCATCGAGACCGGCGCAATGAAGCCCATCTGCTCGGAAATCCCGATCATCTGCGACGAGCGCCAGCCGGAGTTGGAGCTGTTGCCGAATCCGGAACCGCTTTGCAGCCACTTCACGCCGTGCAGGGTAACGTTGTGCTCTTCTTCGTGGCCGCCGGCATGCACCCGCAACCGCACGTTGTCACCGGTGTAGGTGCGCAGCATCGGGGTGAACGGGTCACCCGGCTCGGCGCCGCCACGGTTGATGTGCGGCGGGAACAGCGTGGTGCCGCCGGTAGGGCCGGTGGCTGCGGTGACCAGGTTCGGCGCCAGGTTCATCGCCGGGATCGCGCGGTCGGTACGGCTTTGCATGGCATACGCGAGGTCGCCGCCGAGGCCGTCGGCCTGCATGCCGCGCTTGCCGTCCGGGCCGACCTTGTTCGGGTCGTACACCCGCAGGGCCAGGGGTTCGTTGCGGTAATTGACCACGAACATACCGGGGTCATCCACCGAGATCGCTTGCGGACATGGCCGGCTCGGGCATCCCGGCATCAAGCCGCCACGGGTTTCGACCACTTGTTCCAGCAGGGTCTCGGCTTCTTTACGCAGCGGTGGGTTGATCGAGTAGCGGAAGCTGTCCGCGGTGGCCGGGAACGCTTGCGGATTCGGCACGCCATCCGGTCCGGCGCCCACATACACACCCGCTTCATAGGCATGCTGGAAGTCGCTGTATTCGAGGAAGAACTCGCGGAAGCTGTCGTTCTTGCCGTCGCCGTCCAGGTCGCCGGTGGACACCACTGCTTGCCACGACGTCGGCCCGCCATCCTGCCGCGCGCCGCTGTACAAAGGCTCGCCGGTTTCGGCGTGGAACCAGGTGGAACCGGCCGGTTCGGCCAGCACGGTGGCGTACAAGCCAATCTGTTGGTGCGTCGATGGGCCTAGGTGGTCGTGAGTGAAAATGGTCCCGAGGCCACGGTCGACGCCTTTGGCATTCACCACCGGATCGACAAACCAGCGCTGCATCGCCGTGCGTGCGCCCAGCCAATCCGCGCGGCCATATTGACCGAAGAACGGGTGAGTCTTGGCTTTCGGGCAGGCCGGCGTGCCGTCACGCGGGTCGGTGCCTTCGCACTGGTTGAACTCGCGAATTGCGTGGATGCGTTCTTGCACGGCACCGGGTGAGAGCACGCCGTCTTCATAGTTCCAGCCGTTGGCCGAACCGTCGGCGGCGGTCAGGTCCCACTTCGGCAAATGAATGTGCTGGCCGATCACGTCGGTCGGCGTGCGCACCTGATAGTCGTCCATTTCATAGGTCGCCGGCACCAGGTTGGTTTGCTGGTATTGCACGCAGTCGAAGGTGTTCATGCGCATCACCAGGGGTTCTGGCGGACGCTGTTTGGTGATCACCGGCCAGGCGTCCTCCCACAGGGCGAGGATGCGTGCTTGCGGGAAGTGGTAGCCGACCTTGTTGTACACCGCGTCGAACTGGATGTTCGCGGCTTTGTAGATGCGTGGACGGTCGGCGGTGAAGGTCGAGGCACCAGTGAAAGACAGGCCATCGACCCGCTCGCCACTGTTGAATTCGCCCATGCCGGCGCTGGCGGTCAGGCGTTTTTGCCGGTCGTCCATGCACGGTTCGTAATACGGCGCACCGGCAATCGGCAACGCGCCGTTGGTGCGGAAAGCTTTCGCCACGATTTGATTACCGGGCAGCAGCGCGAAGCTTGGGTGATCCTTTTTCGCGTGGAAGGCCATGGCCGCCTGTTCGACTTCGGTGCCTTCTTCCGGCATGTAGATCGGTTTGGCGCGGGTCACTTCCTTGGAGAAATCCAGGGACGTGGTCACGGTGTGTGCCACACCACCGGAGGAGAAACCGTCCAGGGAATGCCGGCCCAGACCGCCGTCCCAACCGCCGGATTGCGCCGGGTCTAGATTGGCCCACAAGGCCTTGCCGCTGCCTTTCAAGGCCTGCGCCTTGGCGGCGTCGAGCATGTCCAGCGGTGGCGTTGGCGGACGTTGACCGACCGAACTTTCCATTCCGCCGATCCAGAACGGATAACCAGGGTTTTTCAGGCTGCCGTCGGCGTTGCGGTTGGCTTCACTGCGATCCACCAGCGCCAGGGAACCGATGGCTTGCGTGCCACCGCCATGGTGTTCGCCGTCATCATCGTCGTCATCGTCATCGTCATCGTTTCCAGCCACCAGGGTTTCGCCGATTTTCGGCACCACGGCGACTTTGCCCGGCATCGGCGCCATGGCTTTGCCTGGTAGCGGCACGACGGCTGGAATCGGCGTCCCGGCGACAATTTCGCCATCGGGCAAGGCTCGTGCACCCGCAGCCGGTTTACCGCTGCGCAAGGCGTAGGGTTCGCTGTGATAACCGTCGGCGCCCTGCTGCGACACTTCGAGTTTGGTGCCTTCTTCGAACACATCATGCACCCGCCACATGCTCCACATGCCTTGGGCAAAGTGCGGGTAGAAGTGGCAGTGATAAATCGCATCGCCGGCGACGCGGTTGCGGTTGCCCGAACCACCGTTGGCGATTTCGTAGGTGTAGCCGGCGCCCGGTCCGATGCCCTGGGCATCCACATAGTCGGAGTTATCGTCGTTCGGGTTGAACAACCACTGATGACCGTGCAGGTGAAAGATGTGCTGCTCGTGGCCGTTGTGGGTGTTGCGGAATTTGACGAAGTCACCGATGTAGCTGTGGTTGACGTTGGACGGTTCGGACGGATACAGCGCCATGGTCGCCTTGACCCCGACCTGATCGGCGCGGGGCGTTTCGCCGGGGCGAATATTTTCCAGGCCGGCGTTGGCCGGTACGTCCACCAGCATCGCCACGTCGCCCACGGTGTGGGAACTGAGGAAAAATTCTTCGTAGGCGCAGGACAGGCAATCGTGCATCGGCCCGACGCCCAAACGGTTGGCAATCACCTCGGCGCCCATGCCGCCGGAGCCGTAGTTGATCATGAACGAGTCGCGGGTCGGTTCCAGCACGTGGGCCATCACCGGGTCGGCCCAGTAGGCCGGGAACGCTTGAGTGGCGGCGGTTTCATCCTGGAACTGCGAGGCGAAATCGCGGAACGGTTCCAGTCGATTGGGGATCGCCGGATTGCGTTTGCCAACCGCTTCCAGTGGATAGGTCGAGGGTGGGAAGCTGCCGTCGGCGTTGCTGCCCATGACAATCGCGTCGCTCTCGCTGGAAATGATTTCATTGCCGTCGACCATGCTGATGATCGGCGTGCCGGCCTTGCCTTCACGGACCCACGGTTCGCGCTGCGGGTAGCGTGCCTGGTAGTCGACAATCGGCTGACCGGTCGGCGTGCGGCCAGTGCTGGCCAGGCGCATTTCTTCTTCGGTGACGGTGTTGCGATAGGTGCGGCCGCCCTTGGGCACTACCACCACTTCGCCGAACAGCCCGTTGGCGACGTTGCCCGCATCACCCTCGCCACCGAAGGTCGCGCCACGGCTGCTGGCGGCAAACGCGCCTTCGCGCTCGGCGTACAAGGTGTAGGAACGGGTGGCGCCGGGGGCGACCAGGGTGTTGGCGTTGCGCCCGGTGTAGGAGGCGATGTCGTCGATGCTGTTGACCGCTTGCAGGCCGTTGACCTGGAAGCCGACGTGGCGGTCAGTGACTTGCTCATCGACCTTGAAGTCATCGTTGCCGAATTCGACTTCGCCCTCTTCTTCCTCGCCGCCCTCGTGCGCCCCCGGATTGGCCTGATAGGCCAGCAGGTTTTGCAGGTTAACGGTCAGGCAGTCACCGGCGGCGACGCGCAACACCAGCGGCCGCGGGCGCTTGTCGGGGCGCAGCGAAACCTTGCCCGGCACCGCCGAACCACCCTGGGCCAGGGAGCGATCATGATCATCGACCACATCACGGCGCAGGGCGAACATCATGCCGTTGGCGTTCTGCGCGCCGAGGCGGTTGAACATCAGCGGCTGATCGAACGCCACGATGTTCGCCACCAGATTGCGCTCGCAGCGCACGGCGGCTTCCGCCAGCTGCAGGCCAAACATCGGCGCCAAAAACAGCAGCAGGTTAACCAAGTGATGAGCGTGGGGTATGCCGGTCATGATCACGGGCCTCGCTGTGGGTGCTCACAGGATTAATTCTCGACAAGTCCGGTTGAGCAATCCGCATGCCATAAATAATTTTGTTGTTTATCAGTAGCTTAAAGTTACGAGTTAATCAGTCGGGGGAAATAACCCACCCCCATTCCCCACTTCCCAGCCACGTTTGGAGACGATTTCCCCGTAGCAGTTGCCGAGCCTCGGCGAGGCTGTGTTCGGCGGCGAAGCCGTTGTGAGATCAGGCGGCGCGGTGTATCAGGTCAACCGTGTACATAGGGTTTGCGACGGCTTCGCCGCCGAACGCAGCCTCGCCGGGGCTCGGCAGCTGCTACGGGGCCCCCGGTTTCCCCCACATTTGGGGCAACCTGCCCCACGACCGTTGATCACAACGGCGCATCCACGGCCAGGCCCTGCAAGCGTCGGTATTGGCGCAAGACACTGGGCACATAACGCTGGGTTTCGGCGAACGGCGGGATCACCCCGCCACGGCTGAGCACCGCTTGCGGCCCGGCGTTGTAGGCCGCCACAGCGAGGCTGATGTCGTTGCCGAACAAGGTCATCAGGCGCTTGAGATAACGGGCGCCACCCTGGATGTTGGCCTTGGGGTCGTAGACGTCGGTCACCCCCAGTTCCCGGGCGGTGCCGGGCATCAACTGCATCAACCCGCCGGCCCCTTTTGCCGACGTCGCGTCGGCGTTGTAGCGGGACTCTTCCCGGATTACCGCGTGCAACAGCGCCGCTGGCAGTTGATTGGCCGTGGCCGCCGCTGACACCAACTCGGCATAGGGCTGATTGGTGATCATCTGCGGTTGCTGATCCATGCTCAGTTGGGCGGCTTCGGGCTCGTGGATCACCCGTTCATAGTGCCGTCCGGGACGGTGCACATTGGACAAAACGTAGCTGCCCTTGGTGTCCATGGAAACGAAGACATCGGCCTGGGCGACGCTGGTCAGCAGTAGCGTGCCGAGCAGTCCTGCGGTGAAAGTTTTCATGTTTCATACCTCCCCTGGCCGGCCCCGAAAAACGGGGCTTATGCCCCAATGGCCGGTAGTCAACCAGCCATACGCAAGCACTGTGCCGTCAGCGCCAAGGCCCGGATCACAAGGGGTTCAGCGGTATCACCGAGCGTGAGCATGGCAATTGCATAGGCCTCTATAGCGACCCTGCTGCCGACTGGATGAGGTCATCATGAATCAGCGTCTGTGCTCTGCCCCGCGCTCCCAAAGCGGGTTCACCTTGCTCGAATTGTTGGTGGTGTTGGTGGTGCTGGGGCTGTTGGCCGGCATCGTCGCACCGAAGTATTTCGCCCAGCTCGGGCGCTCGGAAGTGAAGGTGGCCAAGGCGCAGATCGAAGGCCTGAGCAAGGCACTTGATCTGTACCGACTGGAGGTCGGCCACTACCCGTCCACCGAGCAGGGTTTGCAGGCGCTGGTCACTGCGCCCAGCGATGAAACCCGCTGGACCGGCCCTTACTTGCAGAAAAAACTGCCCCTGGACCCGTGGGGTCGCAGCTACACCTACCGCTACCCCGGGGAAAACAGCGAGTACGACTTGCTGTCGATGGGCAAGGACGGGCAACCCGGCGGCGAAGGCGAAAACGCTGAAGTCACTAACTGGCAATGACCGGAGCGACGCCCATGCGCTTTCATCTCAAGGCTGTCGGCAAGGCCGGCGTGGTCTCGATGACCGTCGAAGCCCCCGGCCACAGCGAAGCCCGACGCATCGTCGAAGACCAGGGCTTGCGCGTGGTCAGCCTGCAAGCCGAACGGCACTGGCGGGCCTTGCGCCTGCGCCAGCGCGAGACGTTCAACCTGGTGCTGTTCAGCCAGGAGCTGACCACATTGCTGAATGCCGGCCTGCCGTTGATCGATGCGCTGGAAAGCCTCGCGGAAAAGGAAACCGCGCCCCAGGCCCGCAAAACCCTGAGCGAACTGGTGCGCCTGCTGTATGAGGGCAAATCGTTCTCCCAGGCGCTGGGCCAGTTGTCAGCGGTGTTCCCACCGCTCTACGTAGCGCTGGTGCAGTCCAGCGAGAAGACCGGTGCGGTGGGTGAGGCTCTCGGGCGTTACGTCAGTTATCGCCAGCGCATGGACGAGGTCCGGCAGAAGATCATCAGCGCCTCGATCTACCCGATGCTGCTGCTGATTGTCGGCGGCGGTGTGGTGCTGTTTCTGATGGGCTACGTGGTGCCGCGCTTCAGCCTGGTGTTCGAAGGCTTGGGCTCGAACCTGCCGTGGATGTCGCAGGTCCTGATGAGCAGCGGCATGTTCCTTCACACGCATCAGGTGGAATTTTTCGGCACGCTGGCGGCGATCATCGTCGCCCTCGCCTTCCTCCAGCGCCAACCGGCGTTTCGTCGGGGCGTAGACCGCCTGATCGAAAAACTCCCGGCGGTGCATCAACGGATCTTCATGTATGAACTGGCGCGCTTCTATCGTTCCCTGGGGATTCTGCTACAGGGCGGGATACCGCTCGTCACCGCCATGAGCATGGTTCGCGGCCTGCTCACCGTGGCCTCGCGGGTTCGCCTGGACCAGGCCTGCGAACGGGTGCGCGAGGGTCAATCGTTATCCACCGCGCTGGAACTCAATCACCTGGTGACCCCGGTGTCCCTGCGTTTGCTGCGTGCGGGCGAGCAGTCCGGCAACCTCGGGCAAATGATGGAGCGCAGCGCCGACTTCTACGACGAAGAAATCAGCCGCTGGCTCGAGTGGTTCGTGCGCCTGTTCGAACCGCTGCTGATGACCTTCATCGGCCTGCTGATCGGGGTCATCGTGATCCTGATGTACATGCCGATTTTCGAACTGGCCTCGAGTATTCACTGACCTCCTGGAACGGGGTCGAGCAGTACCGTGCATCGGTCATCGACGTCACGAACGAATAAATCGGGACGTTGATGTGTTTACGAACTGAATCAGGCAGCACGTTGCATTGTTCATCAACGTTCCAACTTGAATAAGAAGACGGAGAACGACATGCACATCAACAAGCTTTTACTGGCAGTAGCGATTGGCGCAGTCCTGTCGGCGTCAACCATTTTGATTCCGGACAGCCTGTCCGGTGTATCAAGCGCGCAGGCCAAGGAAGGGGGTAGCGGAGGTGGTGGCCATGGCGGAAGTGGTGGCGGTGGCGGAAGCGGCGGCAATGGCGGTGGGCACGGAGGAAGTGGCGGCGGCAATGGTGGTGGCGGTGGCGGTGGCGGCGGCAATGGTGGCGGTCACGGCGGCAGTGGCAGTGGTGGCAACGGTGGTAGTGGCGGCAACGGCAGCGGTCACAGTGGCAGCGGACACTCTGGGGATTCGGCGTCTTCCGGGCGTAATGGTACCCATGCCGAGCCGGGGGACGATCATGGGGTTCATCGCGCCGGTGAAGTGGGCGACGACCATGGTGTCCATCGTGCGGGTGAAGTGGGCGATGACCATGGCGTCCACGCAGCGGGTCAAGTGGGCGATGACCACGGTGTGCATCGGGCCGGTGAAGTGGGCGATGACCATGGCGTTCACACTGCCGGCCAAGTGGCCGACGATCATGGCGTTCACGTCGGTGGCGAACTCGGGGATGACAAACGGGTTAACTGACGCCCCAGCATCCCCTGTAGGAGCGAAGCTTGCTCGCGAAGACGGTGGATCATTCAACATACGTGTTGGCTGACCCACCGTCTTCGCGAGCAAGCTTCGCTCCTACAATGGTTGGTGATCCAACCGCTCCCGTAAAAACTCGATAAACGCCTGCACCGGCCGCGACCCTTGGCGGTGCTGCGGGTACACCGCCGACAACGTCAGCGGCTCCGGCTGAAAATCCTCCAGCACTGGCACCAGTCGCCCATCCTTCAACGCCGCGCCAACGATGAAGGTCGGCAGGTACGTAACCCCCATCCCCGCAATCGCCGCATCCTTGAGCAACTCCCCGTTGTTGACCCGCATCCGTCCGGTGACGTTGACCGTCAACGGTTTGCCCAGCCCTTCGAACCGCCATTGCACCTGACGCCCGTGGCCGTAGGGCAGGCAGTCGTGGTTGAGCAGGTCTTCGGGTTTGCCCGGGGTGCCGCGCTCGGCCAGGTAGGCCGGGCTGGCGCAGTACACCCGCTGGATGGAAGCGATGCGCCGGGCGATCAGGGTCGAGTCTTCCAGCACGCCGATGCGTAGCGCCAGGTCGTAGCCTTCACCGAGCAAATCCACCGGACGGTCGCTGAGGTCGACTTCCACGGTGACGTCGCGGTAGCGCTGCAAAAACACCGGCAGTAGACAACCCAAATGCGCCAGCGCAAACGACAACGGCGCGCTCAGGCGAATGGTGCCCCGGGGTTCGGTGGTCTGGCCGGCGATGCCCTGCTCCACTTGCTCGACTTCGCTGAGCAGGCGCAAGGCTGACTCGTAATAACTCTGGCCCAGAGGCGTGACGTCCAGGCGTCGGGTCGAGCGATTGAGCAGGCGCACGCCGAGGCGTTCTTCCAGTTGCATCAACCGGCGGCTAACGAATTGCTTGGACAGGCCCAGTTGATCGGCGGCCGCGGTGAAGCTGCCGGAGTCCATGACCTGGCAAAAAATACGCATATCTTCAAACGGGTTCATTGTCACGCCCTGGTTGACAGTCAAACACTTTATAGCCGCTTTTTCCGTTTATGGCACCCCATTAATCTGTGTCCATGGCGCAGCGACAGGCGCTGCTACTGACCCCAAACCTATTACCGGTAGGAGCTGCCGAAGGTTGCGATCTTTTAAAAGCAAGATCAAAAGATCGCAGCCTTCGGCAGCTCCTACAGGGACCGAATACATAATTAAAAAGGATTTACGCCATGAACATCGTCCAGAAAACCCTGACCGCTTCCCTCCTCGCCCTTGCTGTTGGCAATGCATTCGCTGCTGGCAGCCCTGGTGTCGAACACAACACCCAGGCCTTCCTCGAAGCCCTCGCCGCTGGCGGTGGCAAACCTCTTGAACAACTGAGCCCCAAGGATGCCCGTGCGGTGCTGACCGGTGCGCAGAATTCGGTGAAAGTGGATCTGTCGGGTGTGGAGGTCAGCGAGCGTGCGATCAAGGTCGGCGAGCAAAGCATCAACCTGAAAATCGTGCGTCCAGCCAAGGTCAAGGGTGAGTTGCCGGTGTTCATGTTCTTCCACGGTGGCGGCTGGGTGCTTGGTGATTACCCGACGCACCAACGCTTGATTCATGACCTGGTGGTGGGCTCCGGCGCGGTGGCGGTGTATGTGGATTACACGCCGTCCCCGGAAGCGCAGTACCCGACCGCGATCAACCAGGCTTATGCCGCCACCCGTTGGGTTGCCGAGCATGGCAAAGAGATCGGCGTCGATGGCAAACGCCTGGCGGTGGCCGGCAACAGCGTCGGCGGCAACATGGCGGCGGTCGTGGCGTTGATGGCCAAGGAACAGAAAACCCCGGCGTTGCGCTTCCAGTTGCTGATGTGGCCGGTGACCAATGCGCAGTTCGATACCGGGTCGTACCAGCAATTTGCCGAAGGGCATTTCCTGACCAAGGGCATGATGAATTGGTTCTGGGACAACTACACCACTGACGCCGACCAGCGTGCACAGATCCATGCCTCGCCGTTGCAGGCCAGTGCCGAACAGCTCAAAGGCTTGCCGGCAGCGCTGGTGCAAACCGCCGAGTTCGACGTGTTGCGCGATGAAGGCGAGGCCTATGCCCGGCATCTGGATGCGGCCGGTGTGGCTGTGACGGCGGTGCGTTACAACGGGATGATTCATGACTTTGGCTTGCTCAATCCGCTGAGCCAGATTCCTGAAGTCAAAGCGGCGGTGCGGCAGGCGGCGCTGGAACTGAAGACGCATTTGAACTGAGTCTAAAAAGCAAAAGATCGCAGCCTTCGGCAGCTCCTACAGGATCACCTGCAACCGCAACTAATCGGGTGTACTCAATCCCTGTAGGAGCTGCCGGAGGCTGCGATCTTTTTTTGCGCCACGCCAAAATTCCCGGAGTTCGCCATGTCCTTTGTCTACGACCACCCCCTGTCCTGGAGCACCCTGATCCTGGTGATCGACGCCCTGCTCTGGCACCTCGCGCCGTTGCAGCACCGCGTCACCCGCATCGGCCTGCGCCTGGCCTGTTCCTGATCTTCAGCGCGATCATCATCAACGCCGGTGTCAGCCCTTTGCAGGCGCCGCAGTTTGCCGATGACCGCGTGGCTCAACTCGGGGCCACGGCGTTGGGGATTGTCTGGTGGCTGTACGCCGCGCGGGTGCTCACCGAAGTCATCGGCCTGGTGCTGATGCGCCGCATCGGCCACAGCGGGCGGTTGTTGCAAGACGTCATCGGCGCGCTGGTGTTTCTGGTGGCCATCGTCGCGGCGGCCGGTTATGTGCTGGAGCTGCCGGTCAAGGGTTTGCTGGCGACCTCCGGGGTGGTGGCGATCGTGGTCGGCCTGGCGTTGCAGAGCACCTTGAGCGATGTGTTTTCCGGGATCGTGCTCAACACCACCAAGCCGTATCAGGTGGATGATTTTGTCGTGATCGACGGCGTGGAAGGCAAGGTGCTCGACATCGACTGGCGCGCCACGCACTTGCTCACCAGCGCCGGCACCATGGCGGTGGTGCCGAACTCGGTGGCGGCCAAGGCAAAGATCGTCAACCTGAGCCGGCCAAACAACATGCACGGCGTGTCGATCAGCATTCAGGTGCCCAACCATATCCGCCCGCGTCGGGTGCTGGATGCGCTGGATCGCACGCTTCAGGGCAGCAGCACGTTGCTGCTCAACCCGGCGCCGAAAGCCGTGTTGAAAGAGGCTGGCGAAACCATGTCCGTCTACGTGGCCAGCGGCTTTATCGCCGAACTGAGCAAAAAAGGCGACGTGCGCAATCAGCTGTTCGACCTGGCTCACCGGCATCTGGAAGCGGCAGGGATTTCCCGGCAACTCGATGGCGTGATCGAGCCGTCGACCCGGGCTCGGGCATTGCTGGATGAAGTGAAAATCTTCCGCTCGCTGAGCGAGGATGAACGGGATCGACTGGCGCAAGCGATGATCCCGCAGCAGTACACGGCGGGTCAGGTGGTGCTGGAATTGAATGAAGTGCCGGACAGCCTGTTCGTGATCGCGACCGGCGTGGTCAGCGCCACCGTGCCCGACGGCGCCGTGCAGACGGAAGCCGGGCGCATGGGGCCGAGCGAAGTCATGGGCGAACAGAGCATCCTCACCGACACGCCGTCCCAGGCCTGCTTCACGGCGCTGACGTCGTGCATCATTTACCGGATCGACAAGTCCCTGACCCGCGATTGCATGGCGCAGCGCGGAGAGGTTGGGCAGGCGTTGAACAAGTTGCAGGCGGTACGGCAGCAGAACAGTCGGTTGGCGTTGATGGCCGTGCCTGTGCCGGTCAAGAAAGGAGGGTTTTTGGGGTGGTTGCAGAAGCGCCAAACACAATGATCAATGTGGGAGCGGGCTTGCTCGCGAATGCGGTGTATCCGTCGGCATTTGTATTGCCTGACACACCGCATTCGCGAGCAAGCCCGCTCCCACAGGTTGCGCGATCTTACTTGGCGGTCAACACCGAATAGCTGTTCATCAGATTGCGATAGTTCGGAATACGCGGGGACAGCAGGTTGGCCAGGCCTTCCATGTCGTTGCGCCAGTCGCCTTGCAGCTCGCAGGCCACGGAGAACCAGTTCACCAGTTGTGCTCCGGCCGCCGACATGCGCGCCCATGCGGCTTGTTGCACGGTTTCGTTGAAAGTACCCGAAGCATCGGTAACCACGAACACTTCAAACCCTTCAGCCAGCGCCGACAAGGTTGGGAAGGTCACGCATACGTCAGTTACCACACCGGCAATGATCAGCTGCTTGCGGCCAGTGGCTTTGACGGCTTTGACAAAGTCTTCGTTGTCCCAAGCGTTGATCTGGCCTGGGCGCGGGATGTACGGCGCGTCCGGGAACAGTTCTTTGAGCTCAGGGACCATCGGGCCGTTGGGGCCGTTTTCGAAACTGGTGGTGAGAATGGTCGGCAGTTTGAAGAACTTGGCCAGGTCCGCGAGGGCCAGCACGTTGTTCTTGAATTCGTTGGGCGAGAAATCCTGCACCAACGAGATCAGGCCGGTCTGGTGGTCAACCAACAGTACAACGGCATCGTCTTTGTTCAGGCGTTTGTACGGAACGTTGCTCATGTGAAACTCCTTGGTAGATGGATGGTGCTTATAGCGCCGGAACGTTGGGCCGGCGCTTTTTTATGTGCGTCAGAAGGCAAAGCACGAGCAGCCAAAGGCGCCCCAGAAACCGGCAAAATCACTGACCGGCGCATTCGACAGGCGCGCCTTTTCATGGCTGTGGGAGTGCACGCCACACGGCCCGCTGCAATGGTGAACCTGGGCCTGCATCGGCGAGGTCGGGCGCCAGTGGCCAGGGACTTTCACCACCGGCGACCAGTCCGGCAGCACCGGCACGCTGGCCGGGCCGAGTTTTTCGAAGTCACCGGCGGCGTACACCACCTTGCCGCCGACCACGGTCAACACGGACTCGATCCACTTGATCGCCTCTTCATCGACGCTGAAAAAATCCGCGCTGAGGGCGGCGACGTCGGCCAGTTGGCCAATCTTGATCTGGCCTTTCTTGCCCTGCTCGGAGGAGAACCAGGCGCTGCCGTGGGTGAACAGCTCCAGCGCGGTCAGTCGCGACAGACCTTCGGCGTGCAGCTCCAGACCGCCAACGGTACGGCCGCTGACCATCCAGTACAGCGAGGTCCAAGGATTGTAGCTGGACACCCGCGTGGCATCGGTGCCGGCGCCGACCGGTACGCCTTCGGCCAACATGCGCTTGATTGGCGGTGTGGCTTCGGCGGCTTTGGCGCCGTAGCGTTCGACGAAATACTCGCCCTGGAACGCCATGCGATCCTGGATCGCAATGCCACCGCCCAGCGCCCTCACCCGCTCGATGTTTTGCGGGGTGATGGTCTCAGCGTGGTCGAAAAACCATGGCAAACCGTTGAACGGAATGTCGCGATTGACCTTCTCGAACACGTCGAGCATGCGGCTGATGGATTCGTTATAGGTGGCGTGCAAACGGAACGGCCAGCGTTGTTCCACCAAGTGACGAACCACTGGTTCCAGCTCGGCTTCCATGGTTTGCGGCAGGTCCGGACGCGGCTCGAGGAAGTCCTCGAAATCCGCCGCCGAGAACACCAGCATCTCGCCGGCGCCGTTGTGGCGCAGGTAGTCGTCGCCCTGATGCAGGGTCACGCTCGACGTCCAGTTTTTGAAGTCGGTCAGCTCTTCCTTGGGTTTCTGGGTGAACAGGTTGTAGGCGATGCGAATCGTCAGTTGCTGATCCTTGGCCAACTGCTCGATCACCTGATAATCGTCCGGGTAATTCTGAAAACCACCGCCAGCATCGATGGCACTGGTCAGGCCCAGGCGATTGAGTTCGCGCATGAATTGGCGGGTCGAGTTGACCTGATATTCCAGCGGCAACTTCGGCCCTTTGGCCAGGGTCGAGTAGAGAATCATCGCGTTAGGCCGCGCGACCAGCATCCCGGTGGGGTTGCCATTCGCATCCCGGACAATCTCACCGCCCGGCGGGTTCGGCGTATCGCGGGTGTAGCCGGCAACGCGCAGCGCGGCACGGTTGAGCAAGGCGCGGTCGTAGAGGTGCAGGACAAATACAGGGGTGTCCGGCGCGGCCTGGTTGAGTTCTTCCAGGGTTGGCATGCGTTTTTCAGCGAACTGGAATTCATTCCAGCCACCGACCACCCGCACCCATTGCGGCGTGGGGGTGCGGTCGGCCTGGTCCTTGAGCATACGCAGGGCATCGACCAACGACGGCACGCCTTCCCAGCGCAGTTCGAGGTTGTAATTGAGGCCGCCACGGATCAGGTGCAAGTGCGAGTCGTTGAGGCCGGGGATGACGCAGCGGCCCTTGAGGTCGATGACCTGGGTACCCGAGCCGCGCAGGGCCATGGCTTCACCGTCGTTACCGACCGCGACAAAGCGCCCGTCCTTGATCGCTACCGCGCTGGCCAGCGGGTTTTCGCGGTCAACGGTATGAAATTGGCCATTGAATAGAATCAGATCGGCGTTCATCGCGTTTCCTTCGTCGCAGTGGAATGAGAAAGCCAGGGCGCGAACAATCGGGTCGCCCGGGGCATGAACAGGTACACCACCGACACCACGATGGTCACGGTGATCAGGAACGTGGCGAGCACGTAATTGGACAGGATGGGGTGAAGCTTGAGCAGCGGCCCCCAGAGCAGCGGCACCAGCAAGGTGTGCGGCAGAATCACCAGCAACGTCACCACGGCTTGCTTCCAGCGCGGTGGCGGTGGCGACGCGGCGTCGGCGGTTGGCGCGAACCAGAATTCATTGACCGGGTTGACCTCGGTCTGGTCGCCGTCGGCCAGCATTGGCGTGGCTTCGTTGACCAGTTCAAGACGCTGCGGTGAATCCAGCCAATGTTGCATCGCCTCGGTGGAGCAAAAACGCAGCACGCAGGTGTACATGTCGAGGCCGGCGTTTTTGCCGCGCATCACGTCCACGCCCAAATGCCCTTCCTGCTGCCCGGCAATCGTCACGATGTTGCGCAACCAGGCTTCATACGGCGCTTCAAAACCGGCCTTGACCCGGTGTTTGATGATCAGGGTGACGATCTCATCGAAACCCGGCCGCGTGGTTGCAGCGGTGTTTGAGGACTCAGGCATAACGCAAAACTCCGGCGAATCGATCATTGAGCGCCAGCCGTCCGGGCCCGGCGATTAGGATGCTGGTGAACACAATCAACAGCAGCCAGCCGAACTGCCCCTCGAACAGGCTCCATTGCGGATGCACGATCAACAACGCCACCAGCAGCAGAAACAGGATAGGCAAACACGCCAAACGCACCAGCACCCCGGCGACGATCAGTAGCGGGCACAACACCTCGGCAAAAATCGCCAGGATCAGCGTGAGATAGGCGCCGAGGTGGAACGGGTCTTCGATGTTTTGCAGTTGTTCGCTGTAATGCAGAAGCTTGGGCAAGCCATGCACCCACAGCAGAAACAACCCGCCACTGACCCGCAAAAACAGCAGCCCCAAATCCCGAGCCCGCTCATCCCATCCCGATGCATTCATGGCCTGTCCGCCCCATTGAAAAACCACCGGCATGGCTTCGCCGGCACTTGATGAGAGAGTGCCGGGGTGGGGATGGGAAAAATTGGATGTACGTGCTCTTTTTTGCGGGTGGGCACAGGTATGAAACCTAGTGAGGCTTACTGCTTGAACACAGATCCCGCAAAGAGTCTTCTGGGGGGCCCGCGTCGGGCTCACCAATTACTTATCGAACGCCAAAAGTAGGAACAGCAATAGGAGCGCCTATATCATATTCCCGCGTCATGTAATCAAATTTATTAGTAGCTAAATTATGGTAAAGCGAACCGATTACATACTTTGTTTGGGACACGCCTCCTGCCCACCAGGACATACCGTGAACTGAACTGTTGGGATATGTAGAATACAAAACGAGAAGCGCCCTCGTATCACTTTCCGTTGGCAACCTTGTTCCGCTCGCAGCGATAGCTTGATTGGTTCTGGTCCACGCGTTGGTTCCCACAAGCGTTGGCTGCCCGTTATGAACGCTCATCCAAAAGACTGCATTAATTACAGTTACAGTAAAGCTGGATGTTGTATGGACTGCGTCAGTGACAGTGATCGTACAAGAGCCATTTCCGGATGCGACAATTCTTCCACTGCTTGCGTCAACAAGCGCAACATTATTATCACTAGACTTATATGTATAAGGAGTAGCTCCGCCAGTAGCTACTTGAGTAAAGATCGCACTGGCAGGTGGGTTTAGAGGAGGTTTACCCTGAATAACAACATAACCAGAGGTATTCATTGTTTTATTCGGCCCTGCGCTCAATATCCTTATCACTTCTAACTTCCACACCGTCGATTCTGGAAGGCTGCTATAGAGCCCTCTGACCTTGAAGTTGTGTACCAACACACTTAAACCCGATACCGGAAGGGTCCAGACTCCTGTTGTCGCGTGAGCCCTGGCTTTCCCTTTGGAAGTAGCGCCATCAAAAACCTCGACTTCCTGACCTCTACTCGCTATCCCGCTCAGTGTCACACTGGTCTCAACGGTGAAGCCATTCTTGGGAATCTCGACACCACTCGGCGAGCCTTTCACCGAGGTGATCGTCGGAGCAACCACGGCCGTCACAGTCAACGCCCACGTCGCCGAAGTGCTCCCTGTGCCATACAAGGCCGTGGCAGCAAAGCTGTGGTCGGTTACGCTCAAAGCGCTGGCGGCATAGCTCCAGAGGCCGCTGGTCGCGTTGGCCGTCACCTCTCCTTTGACCGTCGCCCCATCCTTGATTTGTACCTTCTGACCTTTGCTCGCGGCGCCGGTCAGGATGACACTGGTTTCGACAGTGATACCACTCTTAGGGATTTCGACATTGCTTGGCGAGCCTTTGACCGAGGTGATGGATGGGACGACCACAGCCACCACCGTCAAGTTGCGTACGTTCGAATAGACGGGGCTGCTGTGATAATTCGATTTCACATACAAGCGGTGTGCGCCTTGTGCGACGGTAATGGTACGTCGCCAGATGCCGGTGATGACATCGGCCGTTGCTGTGCCTTTGGAAACTGCACTTGCACCGGAACCGTCGAAAACTTCAATTTGTTGGCCCTTGCTGGCAGTGCCGGTCAGGGTAACGCTGGTTTCAGTGGTCGTGCCGTTATCGGGAATCTCGACACCACTTGAGGCGCCCGTCACCGAATCAATTACCGGGTTCACCAACTCGATGGCTTTAATCGTATAAGTCCGCACCGGGAAACTCAGCGCCGTGTTCGGATCCGGCGATTTGTCCATCCCGACTTTAAACTCAAGGTTCAACAGGCTGCCATCGGCCAACTCCTTGAGGTAGTCGTAGGGAACGGGCTGCGAGTAATAGCCTTTCTCTAGCCAGTCCTGATGAAGTTGGTTGTATTCCCCATACATCATCACTTTATCGTGCGTATCGCCATTGGGTTTCTGACCTTTGAGGTGAGACCAGATGCGTTGACGCAAGGCGAGCAGCGGCCAACTACCGTGTTTGAGTGTGGCGCCGGCGGTCAGGTTGCTGATATTCAGCTCCGGCCCATCACCGTTGTTCTGTGCTTCCAGTATCCGCGGGGCATCGAGGTCGCTGGCTGGAATCGTCAACACGTTCAACGTCAGCGGCAGTGAAGCTGTTGCCGGTGTACTGCCACGGGTGACGCTGTAGGTCACGGTCACCGTTTTGCTCAGGTTGAACGCCACCACGGAATTTAGCAGGGGTATTTGTTTGGGCCCCATGGTTTCGACAGTGAGCGGTGCCGTGGTGTGAGAACCCTCAGCCCCAGTGCCACTGGCGCCGGTCCAGGTGACGGTGATCTTGTCTCCGTCCCGCATGTCGTAATCCAAAATGGCGGTCAGGGTGTCTTTTGCGGCTACCGGGTTAAGGGTGACGCCATTCGGGGCCTCCTTGACCCTCGGCTTGTCCAGCACCATCGCCGCCCCAACGCTAAACACCAATACCTCCGAATAGCTGGTCCGCGCCGGGGTAGTCCCTTTCGCCGCCCGATAAATCTCATACGACGCCTTTACCGTTCCGCTCTGATTCGGCTTGAGGTGTGTGTTAACAAACCCGACATCGAGGGTGAACGGCACGTCCTTATTGGCGCTTTGCGTGTTGAGGTTAATGGTGTCACTCGTCCTGCCCGTCACCGAGCCGACCCAGGTGTACGTCACTTTGTCGCCAGCCTTGGTGATTTCCCTCGTTGGCGGGGGCGCGGTCAGCTCGCCGATGCCGTTGGGCAGGTCATCCGGGTTGAGCACGCCGTCCTGTTCGCCGAGGACAATCGGCGCGACCAGCTCCAGCCGTGGGTCGCCGATGTTCAGCACCTCCTGGTGCTCCGACTCGCGAATGGTGTGAGTCGCGTTGAACCTGTTCATCGTCGCCAGCACCTTGTCGTCGAGCAGCAACTGGTAATACAGCTCCAGGGTGCCACCCTCGATGGCCTTGAGGTGCCGGCCCTCCACGATAATAAACAGCGGATCCTTGGCCGCGGCCTCGCCGTCGGTGATCGGGCGCGGCGGCAGGTCAGGCAAGTAGGTGGCGAAATCATAGGTGGTGCCGAGCCAGAACAGCTTGATGACCTGACCAGCATGGAAGGACGGGGCGAAGGGAATTTCAATCAGTGCGCCTGGCAGCTCCGGGTCGATGGCGCCCTGATGGGCATCCCGGGCAATCGGTGGTTTGAGCCGCTGGACTTCGCCGATCACCCGTATGAACTGGCCCTTGGACAACAAGTCGGCGGAGCCATCGGCCTTTTTCAAGCGGAAGGACAGCACCATTTGCGTCTTGGCCAATTGCCGGAGTTGCGCGTTGGGCACCTCGATTTCTACAATGCTGGGTACGCTGTCCAATCGTTTGGGCCCGATCTCAATATCGATCGGTGCGCCTTCTAGCGGGGTGCCTTTAAGCCGGACAAAAATTTCGTCGCCTGCCGCGAATTTGGTTCTGTCGACAGCAATGATCTGCGCCGTGCCGTTGGCATTGCCCAATTGGTCGACGTCCAGGACGTTGTTGGCGGCCTCCTTGAGCAGCGGCGCGTCGAGACGGTCGGCGTCAACGGCGACGATGATGAGCTGTTGTGGGCTCCAGTCTTCAGAGCGGTTGTCGACACAGTCATACACCTCGAACGCCACTGCCAGGCCAGGAGCGTCGGCATCCCCGGCTTCGCGAATGTTGGCTTCAGTGATCTGGACAACCATCGGGTCCAGCCCATCGACTTGCCGTTGGGTCAGCGGATCGCTGAGCACAAACACACCGCCCCAGGTCACCTGAATCACATCGCCGGCAGCCATGTTGGGAAAGTGTTCAATCGTGATCGGTACGCCGTCCTGCACGTTGTCCCTGTCGATGCCACCGTCGACGATTTCCGCCGGAATGCGCATGACCAGTTTGGAATGCCCCGGCTCGCCGTTGTCATCATGACCGCCGGGCCGAGTGAGTTTGCAGAACACCTTCATCACTTCGGAAGGCTCCGGGGTCTGACCCACGCGTCTGACGGTGTAGAACGCGTCCTGGGGGCCTTCGCTGATGTCGCTGGCCTTGATGAACAAGGTCAGCGTCTCGCCGACCTGAGCCTGGTTAACGGTTTCCTGCAGCACTTCATTGCCCGCACCCAGAAAAATCCGCAAGTCATCGCCCTGGTCCATGACACCCCATGGCCCGGCACGGCATTGCAGGCCCTGACGTGGGAAGTTGTCCTGCACGGCGGCGATGTTCAGGCCCCAGACATTGGTGGTCCCGAGGATCGGGCCGGTACGCCCGGGGATGTCCAGTTCGGCCAGGAGCAGTGGGGTGTTGTCCGAAGGGGTGGAAGGCATGGCGAAAACTCCTGTCGGGAGGAAGGACGTTGACAGGGGGTATTACGCGGAGGAAGGGGGTGGGTTGGCTACTGTCAAATCTGACAGTAGCGACGAGTGGTAGAGGTTCTCGTACATCTCCATTCCACGCAAACCTGTGGCTATAGGTAGCAGCCTCTAGCCATAGATTGTCATCTTCGAAGTTTCAAAAACCATCAATAGGCTTTGATACCAAAGGCTAACGCCGTCCCCGCATTCAAACGACTGATTGCCTGACCGTCACCGGGAATATGCACTATCCAGTGTGCGCTTCCACTCGCAGCCTCCGATGTCCAGTAAAAATCCTGCCCCATCGGCCAGCGACTCCCAAACTGTGCAAGTACAACACGCATCTCAGCGATGGTCGGTAATCTGGCTCCTATGCCACCAACGGCATTATTGGCAGCCCCCCACTGCTGACGACCTACGCCAACGCACTGCATGACACCTGTAACCGTCACGGTATAGGTTTTGAATTGCTGGGAATTGTCTTGCACTCTGATCGTCGCTTGACCGTTCCTTCGCACCGTCACCAGCCCGGTGTTGTCCACCACCGCGACGGCTATGTTGCTGGAGCTATATTGATAGGGTTGGACGCCCCCACTGGCGCTATGACGAATTGACGTACCTGCGCCAAATACAGGCAAGATCCCGGGATTTCCAGGAATCACATAGGCCCTGCCGCTCAGCGTCACGGGATTTTGGTTGAAGTTGAGCGGCGGTGTCGGCGATTGCACCGTAAAACTGCGCGTGTTGGATATTTGCCCCGTAGTGACCGCTTTGACATTAATGGTGTGTGGACTGATCGGCACCAACAGAGTGGTGGACCAGGTGCCACTGCTATTGGCCGAGGCCGTGTGTTTTGGCGAATTGTTGTCGTAAATCTGTACCGAATGCAGAGGCGTAACCACACCTGTCAGGCTGACAGAGGTATCGATGGTCGTGCCTTGATCAGCCACTTCTCCACGAGAATCCCGGACCGAGTCCAGCCTTGGAACGACATGCGTCCCAACGGTAAAGGACCGCGCGCCGCTCGTTCCGGGGTTCACGTCATAGCGAGCCCTGGCGGTGATGCTGTAAAACCTGGGGTCAAGGCTGCTCAGCGTGTACGCCCAGACACCACTGTCATTGACGTTGGCTGGGCCTTTTACCGTGCTGTTATCGAGAATTTCGACGACTTCACGTGGCGTGGCTCTACCAGTCGCCGTGACGGTGGTGTAGTAGGTCGTAGCGCCCTGCGCCATCTGGCCGGCCGCGTCGGCCATTGACGTAATGGTGGGGGAAATCTGCGCAGCCACGGTAAAGGTGCGCACTGGGGTGGACACAGGCCTGTCACCGTACTGCGCGACTGCCGTGAGTCGATAGTCTTTCAACTGCATGCCGGAGAATACGTAAGTCCAATCGCCGCTGGCTTTGACATCGATGATGTCAACAGAACCGGGGCCATCCAGGAGCTCGATTTTTTCATTGGGGCTGGCTTTGCCACTCAGCGTCACGGATTTGTAATAAGTCGTGCCGCCATTGCTGATCGCCCCTCGCACATCTGTCACCGACGAAATCGTCGGCGTCACGGCTTGTGCGACACGGAAAGTCCTTTGCGGGCTGGACACCGGGTCCACGTCGTACAGCGCCTTGACTGTGAGGGTGTAGGTTTTTATCTCCAGATTGGTCAGACGCAGTTTCCATACGCCAAAGCCGTCGACATCGAGCACACGCAATGACTCGCTACCGTTGAACACTTCCACCCGCTCGTCCGGGCTCGCGCTACCTACCAGCTCCACCGCGTTGTCATAGGTAATGGCGTCGGGGAGAACCTCACCTTTGGAGTCGGTGATGTTGGAGATCATCGGCGTAACCGCGAAGTCGACCGTAAAAGTTCGGGTTTCACTCGACACCGGGTCCACGTCATACAGAGCATTGGCGGTGATGTAGTAGGTTTTTTCCATCAGGTTGCTGAGTCTGCGCTGCCACACGCCCGAGTCATTGACGTTTGCCCTGCCAATCGATTGGGTGGTTCCATCGAACAGCTCAACAACCTCGCCTCGGGTTGCGCTGCCTTCAAAGGTCACTTCGGCATCGAAGGTTTTACCCTCGTGAGGGATTTCACCACGGGCATCGGTGACTTTGTAAATCAACGGCGTTACATAGTCGTATCGCGTGCGAATGGTCAGCTGCAGCACAGGGAATTCGATCGCGTCGTCTTCCACAAGACTGGGGTCGAACGCCACTTTGGCCATCAGGGTAGCGGGCGAGTTGTGGGCCAGTTTCAACAGTTCGCTCCGTAGCAGGGTCTCGCGAAGACCGCTACTCACCTGCCCCGCTGAAATCTCGGCGCCCGTCAGTAAATCGATGGTGTAATCGGCGCCAACCGGCGTCGTCCCCAAGAGGCGGAACCATACCTTCTGTCGCGCCGCGATATAGGGCCAGGTCCCCAGCGTGGCGGTGGCATTGGCGGGGATTTCCATCAAGTCGAGCACCCCGGCCACCGCCTCCGGCACCTGAGGGCGTGGTAGTTGCGTTTCCGGATCCTGGAACGTCAAGACGTTGAGGATCAAAGGTTCTGAAGGTGTCCGGGTGCCGTAACGCATGACGTCATAGGTCACTTGCACGGTCCGGCCAATGTTGGGACCGACGACGGTTTCGGGTAGATGAAACTGCACATTTTTACTTGGGTCTGCCGGTAGCTCAAGCCCCTCGGAGGTACCCGCTCCCGGGGTTCCTTGCCAATGCAGGCCGACGACATCGAGGTCCGGCTTCATGCTTTCGTAACCTGCTTTTACGTCCACACCGCCAAGCCCTTGCATCGGGTTCAGGTTGCCGTCCGGCGCCTGCAGCACTTCCGGTGGTGGCAGGTCACCGACCAATTCACCGATGAGCAGGTTCAACGTCGCCGAATAGCTGAAGAGCTTGGTCGCAACACGCCAAAGGGTATAACGCACCTTGACGTACTTGCCGATGTTGGCCTGGACAAACTCGGCGCTGACTCGAAAAGTGATGGGCTGCCCTGCGGTAATACTGGTGATCGGCAACGAGTCCCTGGTGCTACTGGCGTCGTAGGCTCCGGTCCAGTAGTAGGTCAGGATGTCGCCCTGTCTTGACGTTTCGTTCCTGATCCAAACTGTAACGGAATCCCCCACTTTCGATGGGTCGAGTATGTCCGGCGGATCGGCTTCCACAACCGTCGGCATCGGCAATGATGCCCTCACCTGCTCGACCTTCACCAACAGATGTTCGGAGTCTTTCACACCTGCCACCGCCCAGGCGTCGTTGGCCACCTGATACCAGAGATCGAGGCTGCCGTTTTCGAGCATGCGGATGTGTTCGCTCTCTACGTAAAAGGTAATTCGCTTGTACGCCGCATCCCCTGCGCTGACCAGGTATTCCTGCTCATGAACATAAGGGTCGCCATTGTTACGGGTGCCCATCCAGTGGATGCACACGAGATCTCCGGAGGCCATGCTGTCGTAGGCGACGTCCACTGTGGCGACGTTTTCGGTGGGCTCTAGCGTATCGCCCAGCACCTCACGAATGGTCGGTTCGGGTAACAACGACGGATCGCCGAACACCAGGGTGGCCGCGCGCTTGGAAGATATAGGGGCGCCACCGATTTTTTTGGTCAGCACATAAAATACGTAAGCCGATCCCCCGCCAATCGCGCGGACGTCAACGTAAGGCACATACAACGACAGGAGGCTGGGAACGCTGGTCACGGTGACCGTTTCGGTATGAATCAACGGCTCGCCGACCTCCGGCGTACCGACCCAGGTCATCGTAATGCTGTCGTCGAGATCGACCTCAGCACGTTTGAGATTTATATAAATGAGGGCGCCATCTTTGCTCAGTACCTCAAGATCGATTATCCCGCCGACCGAGTCCTGGATGATGGGCGCGTCCATGAGTCCAGCGCCAGCGCCAACCTTCACCGTGGCGGGCTGCGAATGTCGTTCGCCACGGTTTCCGCACTCATCAACCAATTCGTACCTCACCACCAGCGCCGGCCCGTCACCGGCTGCCAGAATGTAGTCCCGGGTGGCCGCGATCACGATGGGTGCCGTACCGTCAGCCTGTTCCTGGGTGACCACATGAGTGGGAAGCTGGACATTGCCCCATCTGATTCGAATTTTGTCGCGCACGCTGATATTTGGGTAAGTGTCGACAGTCATTGGAACGCTACGCTGCGCCCAGCCTGAATCGACGCCGTCGCTGATCACCTCATCGGGTAATTTCACCGGATACAGCTCAGAGTGGCCGATGGGCAAGTGCGGAGCCCTATCCCGCCCTCCCGGCCGATCGAGTTTGACCAGCAAGCGTAAAGGAGATGAAGAGTCGTCAGGCGTGGACTGCCCCAGACGGGTCAAATCGTAATAGACGGGTTCGACCCAACCCGGCTGAATCGACTCCTTGGGCAGGTAAAAATACAGCCGCTCGTTGACTTCTTCGGGCAGCACCGTTTTTGTTAGCACCTTATCGAGACCCCAGTAAACCTCGATTTTGTCGCCGGCGCTCATCGGTGCCCGATAAGCACTGATGGCGCATAGCACGCCATCGGGATAATCGTTGAGCAGGGCAATATTGACCCCTCCGTCACCACCGTCAACCGGCTCGACCAGGCCCGGAATGATGATCGGCCGAAGGGCCGTTGGTGCCAGGCCAGGTTCAAGCGGTGGAAACAGGAACAGGCTGTAAGCAGTCATGACGCAGCTCCTTGGCAACGACACCAATACAGATTTACGCGAGAACACGTGCTGTGATTGGGCTCCAACTGCGAGGGGCTGGCTACTGTCATAACTTACAGGTGCATAGGGTTATCGATGGACGGTAGGTATAGCCAGTGAGCGTCCTGCTAACGCAACCCCGTGGCAAGGGGGCTTCCGTCGCACCACAAATCCCCTGATTGATATCGTTCCCACACTCTGCGTCCCGTCAAGCGCCGAACGCAGAGCGTCCGTTGAGGTATTCCCACGCGGGAGCGTGGGAACGATCAGCCGTTAACCTTGCGAGTCGAGATTATCCAGCGCCCGATTCACCGCCAGCTCACCCAGCATGATGATCTGCGCGATCCCCAGCAGCGTGTTGCGATGCGAACCTTCAAGGAATCCCGCCAAATCACTGGCCATGACATTGGCCGAGGCCAGTGATTCGCAAGCATGAGCCAATAGGTTTTCAGTGTTGATGTCGGGGCCCACCAAGAAGAATGGACTGGGTTTGCGCGGGGGATTGGGTGTGGCTTTGAACATGGTGAAGCTCCTTGATCATGGGAGCCGCCGCACATCGCTGCTAAACGATTGGGTGGCGACTGTACGCGGGTTAGCAGACCAGGGATCAAGGAACCCGGCGCACCGAAGTGCCCCACGCACAGCCGCCATTAAAAAAGACCAGGCAATGCTGATCAAACGGCGTACTTACGTGCCTTGAAATTTACCGGGCTGCTAAACCCGATCGCTGATTGGTCAGCGACCCGGAAACGATAAAACCCGGACCCAAGGCGCACAAGCCGGCGGATTCTGGCGTAAGGGTAGGCAAAGGAGCAAGGTTGTGTAGCTTTCTTCAAGTAACACGCACCAAGATTAAACACGCCCGTTTAAACACCGCAAAACCCTGTAGGAGCAAAGCTTGCTCGCGAAGACGGAGTGTCAGCCAACATCGATAGTGACTGATCCACTGCATTCGCGAGCAGGCTCGCTCCCACAAGGGGTTACGGGGTTGGGATGTTTTGATCGTTCCCACGCTCTGCGTGGGAATGCATCCCGGGACGCTCCGCGTCCCAACCAAAGCCGAACGCGGAGCGTCCGTTGAGGCATTCCCACGCGGGAGCGTGGGAACGATAAGTCGGTGTTGGACTGGGGTTACGGGGTCGGGATGTTGAGGGGTTCGGACATGAATTGGCTGATCCGGGCACGCAGCCATTTCTCCGCCGGGTCGTTGTCATGCACCCCGCTCCAGGCCATCGACAGTTGTGCGGCTTCGATAGGAAACGGTGGGTCTTCGGCGCGCAGGGCGCAGCCTTCGACCAGGGCGCAAGCAGCGTAATCGGGCACGGTGGCGATCATCTCGGTGCCAGCCAGCAAGGCGCGCAAGCCGCTGAATTGCGGCACGCCCAATACCACTCGCCGACTGCGACCGATCTTGGCCAGGTCCAGGTCGATATTGCCGCTCAAGTCCCCGGAAAACGACACCATCGCATGGGGCCGTTCGCAGTACTCGTCCAGGGTCAGCGGGCCGGAACGTTTGTCCCCGCGCAAGACTTTGCAGGGAATATCCCGCAGTTTTTTGCGTTTGGCATTGGCCGGCAAATCGGTGGTGTAGCTGACGCCCACCGAGATTTCCCCGGACGCCAGCAACGCCGGCATCAGCAGGTAGTTGGCCCGACGCACGACGACGATGATCCCCGGTGCTTCTTCCCGCAACTGAGTCAGCAACGGCGGAAACAACCCGAACTCGGCATCATCCGAGAGGCCGATGCGAAACACGTCACAACTGCTGGCCGGTTCGAACTCCTTTGCGCGGCTGACCGCCCCGGAGATCACGTCCATCGCCGGTTGCAGTTCCTTGAGAATCGCCAGCGCCCGCGCCGTCGGCTCCATGCCGCGACCGTTGCGCAACAGCAACGGATCGTCGAACAGATCACGCAACCGCCCCAGCGCCGCGCTCACCGCCGGTTGACCCATGAAGAGTTTTTCAGCGACCCGGGTCAGGTTCTTTTCGAACATCAGAGATTCGAAAATCACCAGCAGGTTCATGTCGACGCGACGCAGATCGTTACGGTTCATCAGCTGGGTTCCTTTGTGTTTACACCGTGGCTGAGTGGTCAGCGCCAAACCTTATGGCGAGGGAGCTTGCTCCCGCCTGAGTGCGCAGCACTCACAAAATCGGCATCGCAGCGAAGATTTTTGGGCCCCTTCGCAGCCCAGCGGGGGCAAGCCCCCTCGCCACAAGCAAGCCCCCTCGCCACAGGTTTGTGTTCAATCTGCCATTGAGCTCTGTGCCGAGACTTTACTCGATCAACGGCACTTTCGCCGCTCGTTTGTACGGGCCGTATTCCACGGGCACCCATTGGAAATGCTTGCCCTCGGCGGCGATGTGGCCGATGCCGGGGAACGGCAAGTGCGCGGCCGTGACCCAGGTTTTGCTGGTGGCGGCAGCGGTGAAGACCTGGTTACGGCTCTTGATCGCTTGCTGACTGTTGACGTCAAAACCGATCGACACCTCGGGGTGGAGGAATTGCACCGCGAGGTTATGCACCAGATCGCCCATGAACAAAATGCTCTGCCCTTCGGAGGTGAAGCGGTACGTGGTGCTGCCCGGCGTGTGCCCGGCTTCCAGCGTGGCCTCGACGCCCGGCACCGGCGACTGGCCGGCGTCGAAGGTTTTGAAGCGACCCGCCGCGACATAAGGCGCCGTGGAATCCTGGGCGATTTTGAAGTACGGCTTGGCACCCTCGGGCGCTTTGGCGATGGCTTGCGGGTCAAGCCAATAAGCGGCTTCGGCCTTGGCGGCGTAGACCGTGGCGTTGGCGAACACCGGTTTTTGTTGGGCATCGACCAGACCGCACACATGGTCCAGGTGCAGGTGAGTCAGCAGGATGGTGTCGACCTGCTCCGGCTGATAACCGGCAGCTTTCATGTTGTCCGAGAGCATGCCGGCGGTGGCGCCGATGCACTGCCCTGCCCCGGTGTCCACCAGAATCAGTTGCTTGCCGGTGTTGATCAGAAAGGCATTGAACGCGGTTTGCACGCCCGGCGTTTCAATCGAACGACGGGCCAGCAATGCGCGGATCTGGCTCTGGGTCAGGCCCTTGAGCAGTTTCGGCGACAGGTCGTTGTAGCCGTCAAACAATGCCGTGACTTCGTAATCGCCCACGGCCAATCGGTAGTAACCGGGCACTTGGGTGCCGACCTGCGCCGGCGCCGCCGCGAGGGAAATACCGGAGGCCAGCGCAACCGCGAGGCCCAGTGTGCCAGCCAGAGAATGCTTCATGCCTTCACCTTTGATGTTCTGAGGAAAGCGGTCCAACAAGGCCCGCCATACTTGCCACATCTTGCACCGGACCGGCCCCCGCACACTTGCAGCGATGTGCTGAGTTAGCGCGGTTTCTTCGCCTCGGACCGAGCGCGGAATTAACAACGTTTAACTCGCCTGCATGCCCCCCGAGCCCAAGAATGAAGACCTCTGCGCAGACCTGTTTTCTTCAAAAGGGAAGGTGCTGACCCACCGTGCAGTGCGCCCGCGCATTCCCACCGACACGGACATTTGTCATGGCCCACATTCAGCATTACGCCGTCAGGGCGTCCGCCACGCCAGCGCAAAAAATCACCACCGGCGGCCTCGCCCCCTGGCGCGAAAGTCTGGTCAAGCAACTCATCCTCGAAGGCCTGAGCGACACCCTGGAAGTGACCGAACTGGCCCGGGCTTGTGCCCTGTCGCGCAGTCATTTTTCCCGGGCGTTCAAGTGCAGTACCGGGTTGTCGCCCCAGGACTGGATTCGTTGCCAGCGCATCGCCAAAGCCAAGCAGTTGATCCGAGATACTGACCTGACCTTGACGCAGATTAGTCTGGAATGCGGGTTTTGCGATCAGGCGCATTTCTGCCACATCTTCACCCGCAGCGAAGGGATCACGCCGTTTGCGTGGCGGTGCAAGGTTGTGCGCGCGGTGCCATTCAGCAGCAAAAGATCGCAGCCTTCGGCAACTCCTGCGGGGTTATGTGCGCATCCATAAATCCCTGTGGGAGCGAGCCTGCTCGCGATGGCGGAGTATCAGTCAACATCAATGCTGACTGATCAACCGCTATCGCGAGCAAGCTCGCTCCCACAGTTGTTGTTTTGTGATCCTGATTAGGCCTTGAGGAATGCCAACAGATCCTCGTTGAGCTGATCCTTATGGGTATCCGTCAGGCCATGGGGCGCGCCCGGATAGACCTTCAGCGTCGAACCCTTCACCAACCGGGCCGAAGCAATCCCCGCCGCTTCAATCGGCACCACCTGATCCGCATCGCCATGCACCACCAGCGTCGGCACGTCGAACTTCTTCAGGTCTTCGGTGAAGTCGGTTTCCGAGAACGCCTTGATGCAGTCATAAGCGTTCTTGTGGCCGGAGCTCATGCCTTGCAGCCAGAACCAGTCGATCATGCCTTGCGACGGCTTGGCGTCCGGTTTGTTGAAGCCAAAGAACGGGCCGGCGGCTAGGTCTTTATAGAGCTGCGAACGATCCACCAGCGAAGCCTGGCGAATGCCGTCAAACACTTCGATTGGCAGGCCACCGGGATTGGCTTCGGTCTTGAGCATCAGCGGCGGCACCGAGGAAATCAGCCCGGCTTTCGCAACGCGACCGGTGCCGTGGCGACCGATGTAACGTGCCACTTCGCCACCACCGGTGGAGAAGCCGAACAGCACGGCGTCTTTCAGGTCCAGCAACTCGATCAATTGCGCCAGGTCGTCGGCGTAGGTGTCCATGTCGTTGCCCGACCATGGTTGGCTGGAGCGGCCATGACCACGACGGTCGTGGGCGATGACCCGGTAGCCTTTGGAGGCGAGGAAGATCATCTGCGATTCCCAGCTGTCGGCGTTCAACGGCCAGCCGTGGCTGAAGACGATGGGTTGGCCGGTGGCCCAGTCCTTGTAGTAAATCTCGGTTCCGTCGCGGGTGGTGAATGTGCTCATGTGGCGCTCCTTTTTTTGAGGGGATGTATCAAATCGGTGGGTGGTGCATACGTTCGGCCAGGCGCGCGACCCGCTCGCCCAGATGCGCGGCGGTGCAGCGGTCCTCGGGCGGTGGTGCGTCGTCGGGGGATTGCTCGACATTCGACTGGGCCATGGCGCCGAGGGAGCTGCCGAGGCGATTGAGTTGGCCGTCGAACAGGCCAGTGCTGCTACGGGCCGGCAACAGGTCGAGGCCGACCCAGATCATCGAATGCTGGGCAGCAAACACGGCCATTTGCAGCAAGGTGTTGAGTTTGTCGCCGCACAGACAGCCAGAATTGGTGAACCCGGCGGCGAGCTTGTCGCGCCAGGGCTGGGCGAGGTAGAACGCTGCCGTGGCTTCCATAAAATCCTTGAAGGATGCCGAGGCGCTGCCCATGTAGGTCGGGGCGCCAAAGATGATTGCGTCGGCCTGGTGCAGGTGTTCCCACTGGGTGTCGACGTCCTCTACCGAAATCAGCCGACAGGTGCTGCCCACGTGCCGTTCCACGCCCATCGCCACGGCTTCGGCCATGACCCGGGTGTGCCCGTAGCCACTGTGATAGACCACCACCACATCGCTCATTCCGGCATCCTCCAGAAGTGTCCATTCCTTTTACAGCGCGAAGACAACGATCTTCGTTGGACTTGAAGCTCTAGAGTTTTGGGCGTAGACCAGACTTTCGACGAGTTAAACGTTGTTAATTTTCAAAATCGCGCACAACGCACCGCTGCCCTTTTTGTCACACTTGCGCTCAATAAATAGGGAGCCGCGACCGACACCTGGAACGCAACAGTCGCAGTGAACACCTGATAGTCAGTCGAGCCCTCGTTGCGCTGGCCAACAATCCTGACGAATATGCTCGCAAAACCGTGATCTAGACGGATGCAAGCAGGAGTGACCCGTTGACCCTTTCCCCCGAACAGGCCGTGCTTTTCGGCCCTTACCGGACCTACCCCGGACAACGTCTGATCCTGGAGGGCGACCAGCCTTTGCGCCTGGGCAGGCGCGCCATGGACATTCTGTTGATCCTGCTGGAGCACGCCGGGAACGTGGTCAGCAAACAGCAATTGATCGCGCAGGTGTGGCCAAAAAGCGTCGTCGAAGACATCAATCTGCGGGTGCACATGGCGGCGCTACGCAAGGCGCTGGGCGACGGTCAGGCCGGTCAGCGCTACATCGTCACCGTGGCGCAGCGCGGTTACAGTTTTGTCGCACCGTTCTCCCTGGAAGCCGTCGGCCAGCACCCTGACAACACGGGTCACGAACCCCGTCGGCATAACCTGCCGGTGCGACGTACTCGCATGATCGGGCGCCAGCATTTGGTCGACAGCGTGGTGACGCACCTGACCCGCCAGCGCTTCATCACCCTGGTCGGACCCGGCGGCATCGGCAAGACAACCGTGGCCCTGCGGGTGGCCGAGCAATTGATTGGTCACTACCGCGACGGCATTCGCCTGTTGGATTTGGCACCGATCAACGACCCGGCGATGATCACCGCGCATCTGGCGACGCTGCTGGACCTGTCCCTGCACGACGGCGAGCCGATGAACGGCCTGGCGAGCTTCCTGCGCGAGCGGCAGATGCTGTTGGTGATCGACAATTGCGAGCACTTGATCGATGCCATTGCGCTGCTGTGCGAAAGCATCCTGCGCGGTGCGTCGCAGGTTCACATTTTGGCCACCAGCCGCGAGAGCCTGCGGGCCGAAGGCGAGTTTGTGCAGCGCCTGGAATCCCTGGACTGTCCACCGCCCATCGCCGTGCTCGACCGCGCCCAGGCCCTGAGTTTTTCCGCGCTGCAATTGTTCGTCGAACGGGCGATGGCCAGCCACGACAGTTTCGAAATGAGCGATGCAGAACTGCCGCTGGCGATTGAAATCTGTCGGCGCCTGGACGGCATTCCGCTGGCCATCGAATTAGCGGCAGCGCAAGTCGCCGACCTCGGCCTCAGTGGCTTGCACACACAACTGCAAGGCAATTTCCGGCTGCTGACCCAAGGCAGCCAAACACCTCTGGGCCGCCATCAAACCTTGCGCGCGACACTGGACTGGAGCTTCGAACTGCTCAGTGCCTGCGAACAAACCTGCCTGCGCCGATTGGGGATATTCCGCGGCAGTTTCACACTGGAATCGGCAGCAGCGGTGATCGTCGGTGAACACATCGAGCCCAGTAGGGTGTTTGGTTCAATCACCCAACTGGTGGCCAAATCTTTGCTGAACGTGGAAGTCGGCGACGAAGAGGTGTTTTATCGGCTGCTGGACACCACCCGCAGCTATGCCCTGGAAAAACTGCACTTGGCCGCTGAACTGTCGGATACCCGGCAACGGCATGCCGAGCGCTGCCTGGCCTTGATGCACCAGGCGCAGAACGATTGGGAACAAACCCCCACGCACCTGTGGATCGAGCGTTACACCCGGGGCCTGGAAGACATTCGCGCCGCCCTCGAATGGGGCTTGAACGCCGCCGGGCCGCAAGCGCTGGCGATCCGCTTGACCGCCACCTCGATGCCGCTGTGGCAGGAACTGTCACTGCTCAAGGAGCACGGCGTGTATGTGCGCCGGGCCTTGGCTTTACTGGACGCTACCCCCGAGCCCTGCCCTCGTCTGACCATGTCCCTCAAGCTCGCCCTGGGCAGCTCGTGCTACCACGCCCAGGGCGGCACCGCCGAAACCGTCGACGCCTTTGTCAGCGCCCGGACCCTGGCCGAACGTTGTAACGATATCGCCGGTCAGTTGCGGGCGGTGTCCGGGCACATGGCGGTCAATCTTTGTAGCGGCAACTATCAAATGGCCCTGGAGCAAACCCGTCAGTTCGACCGATTGGGGCTGGACGGCGATGCGCTGCTGTCGCTGAGTGCTCACCGCCTGCGGGTTCTGGCCCTGCACTTTTCCGGGGATCAGCAACAGGCGCGGGAGAACGCCGAGCAGGTCCTCCAGCGCATGGCCCAAAGCGGCCACCTCAACCGCTTCACCCATGGCTTTGGCGTGCAGTACGACCAGAGCGTCGCGGCGTTGACCATTCTGGCGCGGATTCTCTGGCTGCAAGGTTTGCCGGAACAAGCCTGGCGCACCGCTCGCCAGGCGCTGGACATCGCGGTCCAGATCAATCACGGCACGTCCATCTGCTACACCCTGGCGTTGTCCGGTTGCCTGATCGCCCAGTACAACGGCGACACTGCTACCGCCCGCGAACTGGTAAGGCTGTTGCTGGAGCAAGCGCAGAAGCATTCGGTGCTGTTGTTTTACAACTGGGCCCGGCAGTACGCGCAGGTGATCGATGGCGTCGAGGGGCCTTCGCAGCCGGGGGTTGGGTTGGTGAAAGAGATCATGGTGACGCTGGATGGCGGCTTTGTGGATGAGGGGCTGTTGGATCGCGCTGAAAGTGGTGCGGCGGGTTGGAGCGCGGCGGAGATTTTTCGGGTTCGGGGGGAGGCTTTGTTGGCTGATACGGGGTGTCTGGAAGAACGTCTTCGCGAGCAGGCTCGCTCCCACAGGGGGGAAGCGGTGTTGTTGAGGGCGTTGGAGGTGGCGCGGGAGCAAGGGGCGTTGGCTTGGGAGTTGCGCAGTGCGACTTCGTTGGCGCAGCTTTGGCAAGGTCAGGGACACGTCCGGCGAGCCTATGAATTACTGGCGCCGATTTATGCTCGATTCACTGAAGGCTTCGCCACGCCGGACCTGACCAAAGTCCGGCGCTTACTCGATGAGCTCAGCGGGCAATTGCACGCCTGAGATCCAGCGGGCCCGGCTGGTGTACTGCGCATGATTCAATTCGAGCGCGCGCAGGTGGCCGCTGTTTTCGAGTTTCTCCAGGGCATAGGTGCGCGTGGTGTTGAGGAAGCGATAACGGGGCGTGCCGTTGACCTGCTCGACCGACAGCAGCGATTTGCTCACCAGTCGTTCAATCATGGCCAACAGGTGCATGGGTGGCAGCGCGGCGCAACTGATCACGCCAATCGCGGCATCCAGGGTGAAGGCCATTTTGAACACCGCCAGATGCTGCAACACCCTTTGCTCCAGCGGGCTCAGGCGTTCGTAGCTCCAATCCAGCGCGGCTTTGAGGGTCTGGTGGCGCGGCACGGCAGTGCGCCGCCCCTGGGTCAGCAATTGAAAGCAGTTGCCCAGTTGCGCTTGCAGTCCCACCAGCGCCAGTGCATCGATCTGCGCGGCGGCCAGTTCGATGGCTAGGGGTAGACCGTCGAGCCGTCGGCAGATGTCGCGCACGGCTTTGAGGTCTTGTTCGCGCAGGGTGAAACCTTGCTGGCGAGTGCGGGCGCGGCTGACAAACAGCTGCACCGCCGAATAACCCATGGCCTCTGCCACACTGCACAACGCCGAGGCCGGCGGCACCGCCAGGGGCGGCAGGCGCAACACGGTTTCGTCCAGCGCCAGCAGCGGTTCGCGGCTGGTGGCCAGGATCGACAGGCGTGGCGCGGTGGCCAGCCAGTCGTCTACCAGTGTGCGACAACGTTCGAGCACATGCTCGCAGTTGTCGAGCACCAGCAAGGCATGCCGTGAGGTCAGGCTAGTGTCGAATTGCAGAGTGTTTGTCAGGTGATCCACCACCTGCGACGGATCGTCGATGCTCGCCAGATCAATGAACCAGACGCCGTCGCGATAGTGCTGCAACAGCAATTCGGCCACACGCAGCGCCACGGTGGTCTTGCCGATGCCGGCCGGGCCGACCACGGTCATGAACCGTCGAACCGGCAACTGGCGCACCACGCTGCCAACGATCGAGTCGCGACCGGTGACCGGCGTCAGCCGCGCAGGCAGGTTGTGCTGGGGCGCGTGCTCACTGTCGATGAACACCGGCGTCGCCTCCAGCGTGCGCTGCACCGGGGCGATAAAGCTGTAGCCGCGCTGGGGAAGGTTGACGATGTAGCGCTCGCCGTTCTGGCCATCGCCAAGTGCCCGGCGCAGGGCCGCAATGTGCACCCGCAGGTTGATCTCTTCGACCACCGACGTCGGCCAGACCCGGGCGATCAATTCGTCCTTGCTGACCACGTGGCCGGCGCGCTCGACCAGCACCTGCAAAATGTCCAGCGCCCGCCCGCCCATGCGCAACGGCCGATCCCCTTCAAGGATCAGCCGTTGGCTGGGATGGAACGCGTAGGGGCCGAACCGCAGCACCGCATCGCTGGTTAAATCTCTGAGGCTGTTCATGCACGTTCACGTGCTGAAGACCTGGCCGGGCAAGGTACTGAAAAATCCGTCGCGCACGTCCATCCAGGCTTCCGCACCTCCATTGCAAAACATTCACGGCTATCTTGGCAGGCATCGATGACCGTACAACGACCGCGCGGGGAGCAACACGGACATCACGGTGCGCAATACGGCCACAGAGGCTCTAGCTGAACTGTTCGCGGTACTGCGCGGGGGTCAGGCCGAGTTTTTCACTGAACAAAAAGCGCATGTGCCGCACGCTGCCGAAGCCGCTTTTATAGGCCACGGTCTTGAGTGGAGCGTCGCAGGTTTCCAGCAGATGGCGGGCGTGGTCGATGCGCGCACTTTGCAGGAACTCCATGGGCGTCATGTTCACTTCCCGGGCAAACAGGCGCGCGAAGTGCCGCGAACTCATGTTCGCCAGGCTCGCCATGCGTTCGATGCTGAAGGCTTCATCGAGGTGTTCGAGCACGTAGTTCTGCACTCGTGTGATCGGCGTTTCCTGGGGTGCGACGGTGGCCATCAACGGACTGAATTGCGCCTGCCCGCCTTGGCGTTTCATTACCACCAGCAGCACTTTGGCCACGTCCTGGGCGACTTTTTTGCCGTGGTCCTGGGCGACGATCGCCAGGGCCAGGTCGATGCCGGCGGTGACCCCGCCGGAGGTGATGAGGTTGCGATCCTCGACGTAGATCTGATCGGTCTCGACCGTTGCCTTGGGAAAGCCTTTGATCAGGCGTTCGGTGTAGTGCCAGTGGGTGGTCACGCGATAACCGTCCAGCAGCCCGGCATGCCCAAGCACAAACGCGCCGGTACAGATCGAGCCATAACGTCCGGCGCGGCTCACGGCGCCCCGCAGCCAGGTCAGCAAGGGTTGCGGTTTGTCGTTATAAGCGCCAGGGCCGCCGGGGATCAGCAACAGGTCGTAGTGTTCGCTGGCCTGATCGATATGCAGGTCCGCCTGGACGCTGACGCCGTTGGAGGCGCGCAACGGACCGTGCTCGGTGCCGATCATCGACAGCACATAGTGGTCGTCCGGCTGCAGATACCGGTTGGCGATGGAAAACACCTCCATCGGCCCAGCCATGTCGAGCAGGAGAAAGTTGGGGAACAGCACCATTGCCACGGTTTTCATGGGGTGGGTATCACTGAAGTCATAAAAAGGTCTGTTGGCTAAACACAAAACCCCTGTGGGAGCGGGCTTGCTCGCGAAGGCGGTGGGTCAACCAAAGCAGATGTCGACTGACACAACGCCTTCGCGAGCAAGCCCGCTCCCACAGGGTTGCGTGCTGTGCATTATGGCCAAGTGCGGCGAGGGTGTCGGATTAGAATGCGTGATCCCCCGCACAAAACTGTCAACCTGAAAGGGACAGTATTTCAATTTTCATCTACTTATTGCATCGCACAGTAAATATTAACCTTCTCCTCACTCGGACGAATTCACGTCCTGACAGGAGATTTCATCATGCTGACCCTTCGCAAAGCCTCGGATCGCGGCGCCGCCAATCACGGTTGGTTGAAGTCGTTCCACACCTTTTCCTTCGCCAACTATCGCAACCCGAAAGAACAGGGTTTTTCTGATCTGTTGGTGATCAACGATGACCGCGTGGCGGCCGGCAAAGGCTTCGGCCAGCACCCGCACCGGGACATGGAGATTTTCTCCTATGTGCTCGAAGGCGCCCTGGAACACAAGGACACTTTGGGCACCGGTTCGGTGATCCGCCCCGGCGATGTGCAACTGATGAGCGCCGGCAGCGGCGTGGCCCACAGCGAGTACAACCACTCGACCACCCGTGGCGTGCACTTCCTGCAAATCTGGATTGTGCCGGACGTCAGCGGCGCAAAACCGCGTTATCAGCAGGAGCACTTCAGCACCCAGAAAAAACGCGGGCGCCTGCAGTTGATCATCTCCCCGGATGGGGCCAAGGGTTCGCTGTCGGTACGTCAGGATGCGCGGGTGTATGCCGGGCTATTCGACGGCAAGGAAAGCGCGACCCTGGAACTGGCGGCCAACCGTTACGCCTATGTGCATGTGGCTCGTGGCAGTGTTGAGCTGAACGGCGTGCAATTGCAGGAAGGCGATGGTGTGCGGGTTCGCGAAGAACAGGTGCTGACGTTAAGCAATGGCGTGGATGCCGAGGTGTTGGTGTTTGATTTGCGGCCGCAGGAATTGCCGGAAATGCCATAACACATCAAGATCAGGAGATCGCAGCCTCGTTTCACTCGACAGCTCCTACAGGGAAATGCATTCCATTGATTGCGCCTCTCCCCTGTAGGAGTTGTCGAGTGAAACGAGGCTGCGATCTTTTGATCTTCATTCACCCGTACCGGAAAACCCCGCCACAATCTCATCAATCACCGCCCTCACCCGCGCCGTATGCCGCAGGTCCGCGTGGGTCACCAGCCACACGTCATAGGGCACCGGTCGCGTGCGTTCCGGCCACAACCTCACCAACCCGTCCCGCTCTCCGATGTACACCGGAATCTCACCCAACCCAATCCCCGCCGCAATGGATCGACGCACCAGCAGACCCGAGCCCAGGCTTGCCACAATTCGCCCCCGCGTCACCGGTTCCGACACCAGCGTCATCTCCTTATTGCTCGCCAGATACGGCTGATACACCACCAAATCATGCCCTTCAAACGCCGAACCCGGCGCCGGCACTCCGTGAACATCGACATAACCCTGGGAAGCGAACAGGCCCACCGGCCAGCGGGCAATGCGCCGGGCAATCAGGTCCGGGTTGTCCGGCCGCGCATTGCGCACGGCGATATCGGCTTCGCGCTTGGCCAGGCTGATCATTTGCGTGGATGCGTCCAGTTGCACCTGCACATCCGGGTGTTTGTCGTGCAAACGGGCAATCGCCGGGATCAGGAAATCGATGGCCAGGGAGTCGGTGGTGCTGACTCGCACAGTGCCCGTCAGTCGATCATCCAAACCGAGGATTTGCCGTTCCAGTTCCAACGCTGACACCTCCATTTTCTCCACAGCCTGCAACGCCGCCTCGCCCACCGCCGTCAGTGCATAACCTTCGGAGGTGCGCAGGAACAGCGTCGCACTCAAGGATTTCTCCAGCGCCGTGACCCGCCGCCCGACCGTGGCCTGATCGACCCCCAGCACCCGCGCCGCACCGCGCAGCGTCGATTCGCGGCACACCGCCAGAAATACCCGTGCGTCATCCCAATTCATACCGCTGCCCCTACGATGCATATTCGCATCACTGTAGCGCGAATTCGCTGCGTTACTGCATCAATAAACCTCGATACGCTGGCGGCCAGAGATAACCTCACAGGACAGTTCTCATGCACAGCACCTCGACCACCCCGCGCAGCGCGATCTGGCTGCCGATCTTCGCCGGCCTCTGCGCCAGCCTGGTCAGCATCGGCCTGGCGCGTTTTGCCTACACGCCGTTGATTCCTTCGTTGATCCAGGCGCAGTGGTTCTCCGCCAGTGACGTGGTGTACCTCGGTGCCGCCAACCTGGTGGGTTACCTGATTGGCGCACTGATCGGCCATCCATTGGCCCGACGCTTGAGCAACAGCACCGCCCTGCGCCTGATGATGCTGGCGGTGACGCTGTCGTTTTTCGCCTGTGGCTTTCCGTTGTCGGTGAGCTGGTTCTTCGGCTGGCGCTTGCTGTCGGGCGTGGCCGGAGGCGCGATCATGGTGTTGGTGGCGGCGACCGTATTGCCCCACGTGCCAGTGTCGCGTCGAGGTTTGGCCAGCGGTGCGATTTTCCTTGGCATCGGCCTGGGCATTGCCGGCTCGGGGACGATTGTGCCGCCACTGCTGAGCCTGGGCTTGCAGAACACCTGGTTCGGGCTGGGTGTACTGGCGCTGGTGCTGACCGCCGCGAGCTGGTTTGGCTGGCCGACCTCGCCCCCGCAACACACCGCGCCTGCTCACATTGACAGCGTGAAATCGCCAACCCCGCCTGCCCTTTACCTGCTGTTCGCCCAATACGCATTCATGGCGGCGGGCCTGGTGCCAGCGATGGTGTTCCTGGTGGACTTCGTCGCTCGAGGTCTCGGCGCCGGGGCGCATGTGGGTGCGCTGATCTGGGTCATGTATGGCCTGGGGGCGATTGTCGGGCCGGTGAGCTACGGTTTTCTGGCCGACAAACTCGGCGCGCGGTTGAGCATTCGGATTGTGCTGGTGGCGCAGGCGATTGCCCTGGGTTTGCTGGCGATATCCAGCTCTTTCCTGGCCCTGGCCCTGCTGGCGGTGATCCTCGGCTCGTTCCCGCCAGGCATCGTGCCACTGGCGCTGGCTCGGGTGCATGAACTGGTGCCCAATCACCATCAGCAACAAGTGGCCTGGAGCCGCGCCACGGTGTCGTTTGCCACGTTCCAGGCGCTGACCGGGTTTGCCTATTCGGCGATTTTCAATGCCACTGGCGGGCACCACGCGCTGTTGTTTGTGATAGCGAGTGGGGCCATTGTTATTGCATTGGTTTTGGAGTTGGCGATGCAGTTGTTGAATAAACCCCAATCCCCTGTGGGAGCGGGCTTGCTCGCGAAGGCGGCCTGCCAGACACATTGATGCTGAATGACACACCGCTTTCGCGAGCAAGCCCGCTCCCACAGGGGTTGTGTACTGAACTGAATTATTCGATTGCTCAGGCGATCCCATTTACAGATCCCTTTCACCACAGGAACCCAAAAAAATGAACCTGCCCCAAACCATGACCCTGATCGAAATCACCCAACCCGGCGGCCCCGAGGTATTGAAACCACGGGACGTGCCCATGCCCACGGTCGGCGCCGGTGAAGTGCTGATCCGCGTCTACGCCGCCGGGGTCAATCGCCCCGACGTGATCCAGCGCGCCGGCAAGTACCCGATGAAACCCGGCATGAGCCCAATCCCTGGCCTGGAAGTGGCCGGCGAAGTCGTGGCCATCGGCAAAGGGGTCAGTGAGTTTGTGCTGGGTGACAAGGTCTGTGCACTGACCAACGGCGGCGGCTACGCGCAATATTGCGTCGCCCCGGCCAGCCAGACGTTGCCGATTCCCGATGACATGGACTGGATTCAGGCCGCCGCGATCCCGGAAACCTACTTCACGGTCTGGGCCAACCTGTTTGAAATGGGTGGCGCCAGCAAAGGCCAGCGCGCCTTGATTCACGGCGGCACCAGCGGCATCGGCACCACCGCACTGATGCTGTGCCGCGAGTTTGGTGTCGAAGCCTTCGCCACCGCCGGCAGCGAAGAAAAGTGCGACGCGATTCGTAAACTCGGCGCCAAGGCGATCAACTATCGCGATCAGGATTTCGCCCAGGTGATTGCCGAGAAAACCGGCGGCAAAGGCGTCAACGTGATCCTCGACATCATGGGTGGCTCGTACTTCAACAACAACGTCGCCGCCCTGGCGATGGAGGGCCGGCTGGTGATGCTCGGCTTCCTCGGCGGCGCCCATGCCGACGGTGTTGACCTACTGGCGATCATGGCCAAACGCGCGATCATCACCGGTTCACTGCTGCGTTCGCGCACCCAGGAAGAAAAAGCCGCCATCGCTCAAGGGCTGTACGAATATGTCTGGCCAGTGCTGTCGGCCGGGCGTTGCTTGCCGATGATCGACAAGGTCTACCCGTTCACCGACGCCGCGCAGGCCCATGCGCGGATGGAAGCAGGTGACCACATCGGCAAGATCGTCTTGCAGGTGAACTGATCAGTAACCCTCGCCCGCCGACTGCGCGCCACCGATGATTGCGATGCCGGAGCTGCTGCCCAACCGGGTTGCGCCGGCCTCGATCATCGCCACGGCGGTCGGATAATCGCGCACGCCGCCCGAGGCCTTCACACCGATGTCCGCGCCCACAGTGCGGCGCATCAGGGCGACGTCTTCGACGGTGGCACCGCTGCGGCTGAAACCGGTGGAAGTCTTGACGAACGCAACGTTCAGCTCGCGGCAGATTTCGCAGGCCTTCACTTTTTCCGCGTCGTTGAGCAGGCAGGTTTCCAGGATGACTTTCAGCGGCACGCTGCCGCAGGCCTGTTTGACCTGAGCGATGTCAGCTTGAACCTCGGTGAACAAACCGTCCTTCAACCAACCGATGTTCAGCACCATGTCGATTTCACCCGCACCGGCGGCAATCGCCCGTTCGGCTTCGAAGGCCTTGGTGTCGCTCAGGCCTGCACCCAACGGGAAGCCGACTACCGCGCAAACCTTGACGCTGTGCCCTTCCAGGCACTGAGCGGCGTGGGGCACCTGCCCGGAATTCACGCACACCGAATAGAAGCCATGTTCCGCGGCTTCACGGCACAGGGTGGCGATTTGCTCGCGACTGGCGTCCGGCGCCAGCAAGGTGTGATCGATGTACTGCGCCAGTGCCTGGGGTGGGAGATGGGCCATCGCAAAAACTCCTGTTTGTATATTCAAATGCCCCTGCGCCACAATCGAGGATCATTTGCGCAAAAACGTTACAAAACTCACAATTAATGTTACTTAAATAACATCAACAATCAACCCCGGAATGCCTGTGGACAGTAAAAAAGCCGAGCGTCTCAAGCTGATTCAACAAGCCCTGCAAGACCAGAGCGCCATTCACCTGCGCGAAATGGCGGCATTGCTGGACGTGTCGGAGATGACCCTGCGCCGCGACCTGAGCAAGTACACCGACCACCTGCGCCTGCTCGGCGGTTACATCACCAAGATCCACGACGGCAACGAACCCGGTGATTACCGCGTGGCCGAACAAGACACCCGGCACGTCGAAGAGAAACGCCGCATCGGCAAACTCGCCGCGCGGTTTATCCAGCCTGGCGACACGGTGTTTTTCGACTGCGGCACCACCACGCCATTCGTAGTGGACTTCATCCCCGACGAACTCGAATTCACCGCCGTGTGCAACTCCCTCAACGTGCTGCTTAAACTCTCGCAAAAACCCAACTGCCACATCGTGGTCTGCGGCGGCACGTTCCACCGCAAGAACCAGGTGTTCGAGAACACCACCGAAACCGGCATTCTCGATGGCGTGCGCCTGACCTGGGCCTTCGTCTCGGCCGCCGGGGTCAGCCAGGACTTCGGCGTGACCTGCTTCAACTTCAATGAAGTGGAGGTCAAGCAGAAGGTCTTGCGCCAGGCCCAGCAACGGTTGCTGCTGGCCGATCACAGCAAGTTCGACACGGTGCGCACTGCGCATTTCGCCGCCCTTGAGGATTTCCAGTACGTGGTCAGCGACAAGAAAATCCCCAAGGCCTATCGCGACGCCATCGCCGCCAGCGGCGCACAGTTGATTATCTGATCAAGGCCTGTTGCTCGGCCTTATTCAGATAACCGGTGGTGACCTTGAACGCCGCCGTCTCCCCCGCCGCCAATGCACGCACATGGCCTTTGGCGGACTCGGCCCGATAGCCTTCCGGCTCGCAGGTGGCGGGCAAAACGAACGCCGCCACTTGCTGATCGGCGTTGTGCAGAACCCAGCGTGCGGCGTGGTCGAATTGGTCGGGGCGATAGCGCGTGTAGAACGCCGCACCGTCCGGATGACTCAGCAGGAAAAGCGCATCGCCATTGGCATCGGCGCGCACGCCGTCGAAGAAAAACACGATCTCCGGGTCGTAGAGGTCGGGGCGATCCAGGCAGCGGAACTGTTCCGGCGCCAGCGCCAGTTGCTCCATGTAGTGGCTCCAGGCCGGCGTCGGTTTGACGTGGGCCGGCACGCTGCTGCGCAAACGCACCCGCTCAAACCCTAACGGCTCGATGAACCGGGCGCCCTCGACGTAGGCGTAATTCATGTGGGCCATGTACATCAGGTCCATGGGTTTGCCGGCCAGGTTGGTCACGGTCATGGCGATATCGAACAGCCCGGAATCGGCACGCAAAGTGACGCTTGGGTTGGCCAGATAACGCTCGCCAAAACCCTGGGCGTATTCGTACTCGCCACCGAGGCGCAGGAAAGGTCCGGCGCTGTCTTCACCGACTTCCAGCCACGCACGATCCATCGCCGCGCACGGCATCTCGCCGTGCAACGGATGGTCGTCCTCGGGCGTCGGGCAACCGTTGCGCAGCAGGCCGCTGTGGAACATGAAACAGCCGTATGTGCCGATCACCGTCGGGCTCGGTCTGGGTTGGCTGAACAGGTTGCTCATGGTCAGGTCGCAGCCGTCGAACACCGCGTCCCAGATCATCTGGCCCTGATACGGCAGCACCACCAGTTTTCCACGGCTGTTGGTCATTTCCAGCGCCAGCACACCGCTGGGGTAGACGCTGGCGCTAACCCTGAACTGCTCGGACTCCAACAGTGTCTTCGGCGCTTCGCCAAACAGCGCCGGATAAAGATTGATCCGCGTACTCATGAAGTCACCGCCGCACCCACTGGTGCCCGTTCGCTGGCGGAGTGACGCAGGCAACGCACGGCGTAGGCGACGATCACGATGAAGCACAGCAACGGCACGGTGTAGGCCAGTTGCATGTTGCCGCCGCTGTAGTCGGACAGCAGGCCCTGGAAGATCGGAATCACCCCGCCACCGACGATGCTCATCACCAGCAGCGAACCGCCGACGCCGGTGTCTTCACCGAGGCCATCGATGGTCAGGCCATAAATGGTCGGCCAGCAGGGGCCGAGGAATACGCTCACACCGACCGCCGCATAAACTGCGGTGATGTTTGGCACGAGGATGGTGTAAGCCAGCAGCACGATGCACAGCACGCCATACACCGCCAGCACCTTGGCCGGGTGCAGTTTGCGCATCAGCACGTTGGCGATCATTTTGCCGATGAAATACATGGCGAAGGTCGTCAGCAAAAACCACGACGCGCTGCGCTCGTTCATCCCACCCAGTTGCATGGCCAGGCGAATGGTGAAACTCCAGACGCCGACTTGTGCGCCGACATACAGGAACTGCGCCAGCACACCGAAAGTGAACCGCTTGTTGCCCCACAACCGCGACAGGCTCTGACCGAGGCTGGCGGTTTTTTTGGTGGCGGTTTGCACGCCTTTGCATGCCGGAAACCGGGTGATGGCGATCAAGATAAACATCAGCACCAGCACCGCAATCATCCATTTGTACGGCAGCAAAGTGGACTGGATCATTTGCAGTTGCTGGATCGCCGCATCGGAAGCGCTCATTTGCGTGAGCTGCTCGCGGGTGGCGTCGGTATCCTTGAACATCACGAAGCTGCCGACGTACACCCCGGCCATTGCGCCGAACGGGTGGAAGGTCTGGGAGATGTTCAGGCGACGGGTGCCGGTTTCACGGGGGCCCATCAGCGTCGAGTAGGTGTTGCACGCAGTTTCGAGAAACGACAGGCCTGCCGCGATCACGAACAGCGCCAGTAGGAACATGCCGTACTTGGCGGTGGACGCCGCCGGGAAGAACAACAGACAACCGAGCATGTAGAGCATCAGGCCGATGAGGATGGTGGTCTTGTAGCTGAATCGCCGAACCACCAGCGCCGCCGGAATCGCCACGAAGAAGTAGCCGAGGTAAAACGCCGACTGCACGAATGCGGTCTGGAAATCGCTGAGCAGGAAGGCTTTCTTGAAATGCGCGATGAGCACGTCGTTCATGCTCGCGGCCGCCGCCCACAGCGCAAAGATGCTGCACAGCAAGATGAAGGCGAACCAGGGTGTGCGGTTCAGGTAGAAACCATCGGGCGTCTGTTGGAGCGGAGGCTTTGTCATTGTTGTTCTCCGGGTAGGTTTTGAGGTGAATCAGTTCGGCGTCAGGCGTCGAATTGGCGCTGGAATTCAGCGAATGCGCTGGCGTCCGGGTAGGAGGTTTGGGTGCCCAGGCCAGTAACCGAGCAGGCGGAATAGGCCACGGCCTCGGTCATGGCGGCGCGGATGTTGCGGTCGCGGCTCCAGCGCTGGATGAAGCAACCGATGAAGGCATCGCCGGCGCCGGTAGTGTCGCGGGCAGCGACTTGCAGGCCGGGAATCTGGAACTCGCCCTCTTCGCCGACGTACAGCGCGCCGTGTTGGCCGAGGGTCACGATCACGTGGCGAATGCCGCTGGCGACCAGGGTTTTCGCGGCTGTCAGCGCTGACGCAGGCGAGTCCACGGTCTGGCCGCTGATCAGCGCCAGCTCTGATTCGTTGGGCACCAGGAAATCCAGTTGTGCCAGGTATTCACGACTCAGGCCGGCCAAGGCTGGCGCCGGGTTGAGCAACACCGGGATGTTGTGTTCGTGGCCGAAGGCGATGGCGTGGTAGACGGTTTCCACATTGATTTCGAGTTGCAGCACGATCAGGGAACATTCGCGCAACGCTGGCGCGGCGGCGTCGATATCTGCCGGGGCGAGATGGGCGTTAGCACCTTTGACGATGAGGATGCTGTTGTGCGAATCGGCCTGGACGAAGATCGGCGCCACCCCGCTGGATACGCCGGGCACACGCTGCACGTAACGGGTGTCGATGCCAAAGCTCTGAAAATTCGCCAGGGTGTTGTCGGCAAACATGTCATCGCCGACCTTGGTCAGCATCAGCACATCCGCCCCGAGCTTGGCCGCAGCCACCGCCTGGTTGGCGCCCTTGCCGCCGCAACCGAGGGCAAACCCCGGCGCTTCCAGCGTTTCGCCCTGGGCCGGCATGCGGTCGATGTAGGTGATCAGATCCACCATATTGCTGCCGATGACTGCGATCTTGCTCATTGCTATCCCACCTTGATGCGGCTTGCCAGACTGGCGTCCGGCGTTGTTGTTTTGTTATTTAAATAACATTTTGTGTGATTATTCAATCTTTTTTATTGGATTGGCAGACAAGCAAAGACGAGCGGCTTTGCGCAAATGCGGTGGCGAACACTGATGGGCGAACAACACAGATCCATTGTGGGAGCGGGCTTGCTCGCGAAAGCGGTGTGTCAGCGGATATCGATGCTGGATGTGCCGATGCCTTCGCGGGCAAGCCTCGCTCCTACGGGAGACCGCGACGAACATTGATTGGGTGAACGACACAGAACCCCTGTGGGAGCGAGCCTGCTCGCGAAAGCGGTGTGTCAGCCGATATCGATGCTGGATGTGCCGACGCCTTCGCGGGCAAGCCTCGCTTCTACAGGAGACCGCGACGAACATTGATTGGGTGAACGACACAGAACCACTGTGGGAGCGGGCTTGCTCGCGAAAGCGGTGTGTCAGCCGATATCGATGCTGGATGTGCCGACGCCTTCGCGGGCAAGCCTCGCTCCTACGGGAGACCGCGGCGAACATTGATTGGGTGAACGACACAGAACCAATGTGGGAGCGGGCTTGCTCGCGAAAGCGGTGTGTCAGCCGATATCGATGCTGGATGTGCCGACGCTTTCGCGGGCAAGCCTCGCTCCTACAGGAGACCGCGACGAACATTGATTGGGTGAACGACACAGAACCACTGTGGGAGCGAGCCTGCTCGCGAAAGCGGTGTGTCAGCCGATATCGATGCTGGATGTGCCGACGCCTTCGCGGGCAAGCCTCGCTCCTACGGGAGACCGCGACGAACATTGATTGGGTGAACGACACAGAACCACTGTGGGAGCGGGCTTGCTCGCGAAAGCGGTATCACAGCAGACATCAATATTGACTGTGCAGCCCTCTTCGTGAGCAGGCTCGCTCCCACAGAACACACACGACTGTCGAAATAATTCCCCTCCCCACCGCGCATCTGTTAAAACCCGTGCTTTCCCCTGTTCGACTGGATCGCTGCATGTTTTCTACCCTCATGAGCCGCTTGGGCCGGCGCTGGTTGCCGTTGTTGTGCATGGCGCTGTTGGTCGTTGGCCTGCCCGCGAGTTGCGGGGTGCTCAAGTACAAAGAGCGCGAGTTGCTGTTTCGTATCGAGCCGGGCACGGCGGGCTGGTATCACGGCTTGCCGCAGGACGTTCAGGAGTTCGACATCAAGCCTGCCAGTTTCAAGGGCGGGCAAAACCTGCATGCCTGGTGGTGGCCAGCGGCGCGCCGCGATGCACCGTCGATTCTTTACTTGCACGGAGTGCGCTGGAACCTCACCGGTCAAGCGTTCCGCATCGAGCAATTGCGGGCCATGGGTTACTCGGTGCTGGCCATCGACTACCGCGGGTTTGGCCAGAGCAAGGGTGATCTGCCGTCGGAAGCCAGTGTCTACGAAGACGCCCGTGTCGCTTGGGAGCGCTTCAAGGCGATGCAACCGGACGCCAACAAACGCCTGATCTACGGCCATTCGTTGGGCGGCGCGGTCGCCATTGACCTCGCCGCAGACCTTGCAACCCAGGCGAAAAAGGACCATGTCCCAGTGCCGGTGCGCGGGTTGGTGATCGAGTCCACCTTCACCACATTGGGGGATGCCGTCGCGCAAGTCGCCGACAGCAACCTGCCGGTAAAGTCGCTGCCGGTGCGCTGGCTGCTGTCGCAGAAATTTGACTCCATCGACAAGATCACCGACATCGACATGCCATTGCTGGTGGTTCACGGTCTGGCGGATGCGTTCATGCCGTCGCGCTTCAGCCAGCAGTTGTTCAATGCCGCCAACGAGCCGAAGCGCCTGCTGCTGATTCCCGGTGGTACGCACAACAACAGCATGAGCCTGGGCGGCAGTCAGTATCGTCAGGCCATCGAAAACCTGATGAAAGCCAAGCCTGCGCAGATCGCAGCGGTGAATCGGGATTCTCCTGAGACGTGAGGCCTAGCGGTAACCCCGCGCCTGCAGATCGAACAACTGCGCATAACGCCCGCCCGCCGCCACCAGGCTGTCGTGATCGCCGCGCTCCAGGATCGAGCCCTGATCCAGCACGATGATGTGGTCGGCGTTGCGCACACTGGAAAAACGGTGGGAGATCAGCAACGTCATGCGGCCCTGGGTGTGCTCACTGAAGTGCTCGAACACCGCCGCTTCCGCCGCCGGGTCGAGGGCTGAGGTCGGTTCGTCGAGAATCAGAATGTCGGCGTCGCGGCGCATGTAGGCGCGGGACAAGGCGATCTTCTGCCATTGCCCGCCGGACAACTCCTGGCCCCCGGCGAACCAGCGTCCCAGTTGCGTGGCGTAACCGCGATCCAGCCCCTCGATAAACGGCGCGGCCATGCCTTCGGCGGCGGCGGCTTTCCAGCGTTGTTCATCGTCGAAGGCCAGGGTATCGCCCACACCAATGTTCTCGCCCACGGAAAACTGGTAGCGAATGTAGTCCTGGAAAATCACGCCGATGCGCCGACGCAGCGCATCCTCTTCCCAGGTTTGCAGGTCGCTGCCGTCCAGCAGAATGCGGCCCTGATCGGGGCGATAGAGCCGGGTCAGCAATTTGATCAGGGTGGTCTTGCCCGAACCGTTTTCCCCCACCAGCGCCACGCTGCGACCCGGCACCAGGTGCAGGTCGATGCCTTCCAGAGCCGAGCGACTGGCCCCCGGATAACGAAACCCGACGTTCTCGAAACGCAGCCCATCACCGGGCATCGCGCCCACGGTCAGGCTGCCGTTATCGCTCACCACCGGCTCGGCCAGGTATTCGTAAAGCGCCGACAGGTAAAGGCCATCCTCGTAAAGACCGCTGATCGCACTGAGGCTGCTACTGACGGCGGTTTGCCCCTGCTTGAACAGCACCAGGTACATGGTCATCTGCCCGAGGCTGATATTGCCGTGCACGGTGTCGACCACCACCCAGGCATACGCCAGATAAAACGCCCCGGTGCCCAGCAACCCGAGAACAAAACCCCAGCCATCGCGGCGCAGTGTCAGGCGTCGGTCTTCGGCGTAGAGCCGGGCAAACGTCTCGCGATAACGCTTCAACAGCAACGGCGCAAAGCCGAACAGCTTGACCTCCTTGATGTAGCCCTCGTGGGACAGCAGCGTCTCGATGTAACTCTGCTGCCGACTCTCCGGCGCCCGCCGGGTGAACAGCCGAAACGCATCCCCGGAAAAATGCGCCTCGGCAAAAAACACCGGCAACGCGCCGACCACCAGCAACACCAGCGCCCACGGGGAAAAATGCACCAGCAGCACGCCGAAACTGATCAGCACAATCAGGTTCTGAATCAACCCCAACGACTTCATCACCAATGCCAACGGCCGGGTCGAAGCTTCACGCCGCACCCGTACCAACTTGTCGTAAAACTCCGAGTTCTCGAACTGCACCAACGACAATGTCTGGGCCTTCTCCAGAATCATCGTGTTGACCTTCTGCCCCAACTGCACCCGCAACAGCGACTGCTGAACCGACAACGCCCGTTGCGTCCCGGACAACAACGCCAACACTCCCGCCTCGAACAACACATAACGCACCACCGGCCACAACGGCGCGCTGCCCTGCTGTGCGTGCAACTGCATCGCAGTGACCACGGCGTCGACGATGCGTTGGCCGAGCCAGGCGGCCAGGGCCGGGAGGACACCGGCGATCAGGGTTGCCAGCACCAAGCCCAGGAATAATCCGCGGGAGGTGCCCCAGACCAATAGCAGGGCACGTCTTGCCTGGTCGAGCAGAGCGGCGAAACGATTGACTGCTTCGCTCATTCAACACACTCCGTCGACGGCTTGGAAGACTCCCCTTGAAACCGCGCCCGATACCGCCCCGGACTCTCCCCCGTCCACTTCTTGAACGCCCGATGAAACGCACTCGGTTCCTGAAACCCCAACTGTTCAGCAATGTCACTCACACTCGCCTTGCCATGGCGCAACTGCTCAAACGCCACCCCACGGCGCACCTCGTCCTTGATCTCCTGATACGAACAACCTTCGCGCTCCAGTTTGCGGCGGAAGGTGCTGGGGCTCAGGTGTTGTTCGAGGGCGAAGGCCTGCAAGGTGGGCCACTCGCTGTAATGGCTGTTGCGCAAGCGCTGGTGAACCTGGGACGCGAGGCCGTGCTGGTTGCGGAAGCGGATCACCAGCCATTGCGGCGCGGTGCGCAGGAATACTTTGAGCGACGCCAGGTCTTGCACCACCGGCAGGCGCAGGTAGTGGCTGGCGAATTCGATTTCGGTATGTTCAGCGCCGAAGGTCAGGTTGGGTCCCCAGAGCAAGCGGTCGTCGCTGAGGGAGACGCGGGCATGGCGAAAATCCGCGCGGTCGATGGGGATGCGACGCCCGCCGAGCCAGCACAGCAGGCTGATCATCAGCACCAGGAAAGTTTCTTCGCCCAAGCGGCTGACGTCGCTGTCGGTCGAACGGGTTTGCAGGCTGATCACCGCGCGCTTGCCACGCACGGTCAGCGTGCCGCGAAAATCGCTGAGAAACAGGGCGAAATTGGCCAGGCATTGGCGCATGGCTTTGTGCAGGTCGGGTTCCTGAATCAGCGCCCGGCAGATCAACGCGAAACTGCCCGGCGGCATGCCGTGGCTGTCGAGTCCGAAGAACTCGTCGTCGAGTTCGCGAATCTGCAGCAGCCACAACGCAGCGAAGGCGCTGGCCGGCACGCGGGCCGTGGGCTGGTCGAGTAGCGCCGGGGCGATATTGGCCTGCTCCAGCACCGCCGTCAGACGCTGGGGATTGTCCGCCAGCCCATGGATCATCGCCTGCATGAAGTAGGCCGCCACTGAATCCGTTTCCCGCATGTGAACGCTTTGCTCCCCATCGCCCGACTGGCAAAAAACACCAGTGCCGTTGAACAGTTGCGGCATAGGACAAGCGCCCTGCCGGTTCTAGACTCGCGGCCATAGTACGCCTTCGGCCGCTGCGGCCGCCAAGGTATCGAACGGTTTGATCGCAAGGACTTCAAGCATGAATCTGCAACACATTGGCGTGATCGGTGCGGGCACCATGGGCAACGGTATTGCGCAGGTCTGCGCGGTGGCCGGTTTCAACGTGACCTTGATCGATATCAGCGAGAGCGCCCTGCAAAAGGCTGTTGCCACCGTCGGCAAGAACCTTGATCGGCAAGTCGCCAAAGCGACGCTGAGCGAGGAACAAAAACTCGCCGCCCTCGACAAAATCCGCACCAGCACCGACTACAGCAGCTTGCACAGCGTGCAACTGGTGATCGAAGCCGCCACCGAGAACCTCGACCTGAAACTGCGGGTACTGCAACAGATCGCCGCGCAGGTCAGCGCTGAATGCGTGATCGCGTCCAACACCTCATCGCTGTCGATTACCCAACTCGCCGCCAGCGTCAGTCAGCCCGAGCGTTTCATCGGTCTGCACTTCTTCAACCCGGTGCCGGTGATGGGGCTGATCGAAGTCATTCGAGGCCTGCAGACCAGCGACACGACCCACGCATTGGCGCTGGACATGGCCACCACCCTCGGCAAAACCGCGATCACTGCCGGCAACCGTCCGGGTTTCGTGGTGAACCGGATTCTGGTGCCGATGATCAACGAAGCGATCCTGGTACTCCAGGAAGGCCTGGCCACTGCCGACGACATCGATGCCGGCATGCGCCTGGGTTGCAACCAGCCGATCGGCCCATTGGCGTTGGCCGACCTGATTGGCCTGGACACCGTGCTGGCGATCCTTGAAGCGTTCTACGACGGCTTCAACGACAGCAAATATCGTCCGGCGCCGCTGCTCAAGGAAATGGTCGCCGCCGGCTACCTGGGTCGCAAAACGGGGCGTGGCTTCCATGCCTATGCCTGAGCGTTGTTCGCGCTTCGCCGAGTACCGGGACAAAGTGTTGGAGCTGTTCGCCAGCAAGGGGTTCGGCCAGGTCGGCATGCGCGAACTCGCCACCTGCCTGGGGCTCGCCCCGGGCTCGTTGTATCACCATTACCCAAGCAAGCAGCACTTGCTGGCGGACTTGATTGAAGAGTTCTACGAAGAGCTGCTGGCGACACTTGGCCGTATCGAGAAAAAGACCAAGCGCGACATGCTGCCAAGGCTGATTCAGGCGCACCTGAACCTGCACCGGGAAATGCCCTGGCATTTTCGTTTGGCGGAGCGGGACAGCGGTTGTTTGAATGACGATCAGCAGGCGCGAGTTCGCCAGTTGCGCGAGCAATACGAACGCACGCTGATGCAGATGCTCGGCAGCAGATCCCGGTTTGATGAACAGGCTCAGTCAGCCGTCGGTCACGCAATCGCCAATTTGCTCAACAGCGCACCCGGCTGGCTGATGCAGCATCCGTTGGCGGATGCCGAGCGGGATGAATTGCTGGAAAACCTGGTGAGTGGCGCCGTCGAACGCTTGCTGCGCCCTACGGCTGCTCGCGCAGTTGCCTGAAACCCGGACGTTCACGGCATAATGGCGCCCCCTCAAAACACCAAAAGGATTTCGTGTGTTCTCGCGCCTCAATACTCTGTGGACATGGATTTTTTACGCCATGAGCTGGCTCGTCGTACTCGTCTTGATGTTGCACTACGCCTTCTACGATTGGTTGTTGATCACACCCATTGACGTCGGCGGAACGTTTATGGGCGGTGGCATGGCCACGCAGCTGTATCTGATCGGCTGGACCGTGGCCACGCTGGGCCTGATCGTCGCCGTGTTGTTACGCCTGCCCGGCGCCCTCTACGGCTGGATCGGCGCCGGCCTGGTGCCGCTGGGCATCGGCGCCTGGTGGCAACTGAACTACCCGGACAATGCCGAAGACGTGATCTACAGCACCAGCCCCCACGAGATCGGCACCTTGATGCTGATCGGCGCGATGTTGCTGGGCAGCGGCCTCTACTTTCGCGCCAAACGCAAACTCTGGGCGCTGGACCGGGAGTTCATGTCGGTGCAATTTATTGTCGCCATGATGCTCGCCGCATTCTTCATTGGCGTGCCCATGGCGATTTACAAGCAGCAAACCCTGCCCCACTGCGCCTTTAGCAAGGAAGGTCAGCAATTGACGGTGTGCTTGGGCGATGACGACAACGAGCGCGTCATCGTCGATTGATCGGGCAATAAGCCGCGAGTTATCTATAGAAAAAACGTCTGAACAAACCCGGCAAAAGTTGCCCTCTAACGCTTTGCTATTTGAGGTCAAACCCAATTGAAGCGGGAGGCTGTCCTGGCCTCCCGTCTACTCGGTTACCGGGAGCACACAATGAAAATCAATCCCTACCTGATCTTCAACGGCGACTGCAAAGCCGCCTTCACTTATTACGCCAAGGCCCTGCCCGGCACCATCGACGCGATGATGACCTTCGGCGAAACCCCGGCCAAGGATCATGTACAGGCGGACTACCATAACCTGATCATCCATACCCGCCTGTCCGTGGGTGACCAGGCGATCATGGGCTCGGACACCACACCCGACCGCCCGACCGATGACATGAGCGGCTGCTCGATTTCCCTGAATGTCGACAGCATCGCCGAAGCCGAGCGAGTCTTCGCGGCATTGGCGGACGGCGGCACGGTGCAAATGCCGCTGGAAGCGACGTTCTGGGCGGCGCGCTTCGGCATGCTGGTGGACCGGTTTGGCGTGGCGTGGATGGTGAATTGCGAGAAGGATCAATAAGCAAAAAATCCCGACCGTGAAAGGTTGGGCTGTCTGGCTGACGCAGATTGACGAGTACCTGTGGCGAGGGAGCTTGCTCGCGCTGGACTGCGCAGCGGTCCTGAAATCTTGTGAGCGCTACGCACTCAAGCGCGAGCAAGCTCCCTCGCCACAGGTCCAGTGTTAAGCCGGGCACTGTGGCAACTCGCTGCCCGTCTGCTACCTTCAACACGCCGTCCCGCGTCGCGTCAACGGAGGTTGAATGAATCATCTGCTGATTGCGCTGATCGTGTTCACCTGCCTGTTCGGCAGTGCGTTGGTGGGCTCGTACGTGCGGCAGCACTTGCCGACCCATCACCTGAGCGATGAGTCCGTCGCCGTCCTCAAGCTCGCCACCGGCCTGATCGCAACCATGTCAGCGTTGGTGTTGGGCCTGCTGGTTTCTTCGGCCAAAGGCACGTTTGAAACGACCAATACCCAACTGGAGAGCGCGGCGGCCAAGGTCGTCGAATTCGACCGGGTGCTGGCGCGCTATGGCCCGGACACCCAACCGATCCGCACGCAACTCAAACACAATTACGCCGAAATCGTGCAAGTCCTCGCCTCCCGGGATCCCTCCCGACTGGCCCTGCTCGACAGCCCCGAAGCGATCAATCGTTCTGAAGCGCTGCAACAACAGGTCGCCGCGCTGTCCCCCGCTACCGACATCCAACGCACCCTCAAGGCCTCGGCTATCCAGACGATGGACGCCGTGTTCGCCGCCCGCTGGCTGACCATGCTGCAAGCTAATCAGTCGATCCCGCCGGTGATGCTGGTGATCCTCATAACCTGGCTGTCGATCATCTTCGGCTCGTTCGGTTTGTTCGCCCCGCGCAACGGCACGATTGTGGTGGTGTTGATGATGTGTGCCGCTTCGACAGCGGCGACGATTTTGCTGGTTGAGGAGCTGAATCGACCGCTGGACGGGTTGATCAGTGTGTCGCTGGAACCGATGGTGCATACGATGGACCGTTTGGGGCAGTAACCGTCCTGTGGCGAGGGAGCTTGCTCGCGCTTGAGTGCGCAGCGCTCACAAGATTTTGGGGCCGCTTCGCAGCCCAGCGGGAGCAAGCTCCCTCGCCACATTGAGATCCTGTTACGCCATCGACTGCACCACGCACTGTTCACCCAACGCATCCATCCGCGGCCGACCAAACAAATATCCCTGCCCCCACTCGCTGCCGCACGCCGTGCCCAACGCTCGATCCGCTTCGGACTCGATCCCCTCGATAATCACGCACGGCGCCAGGGTCTTGCACAGTTGCACGAGGTGCCCGAGCGTCTGGGCGTTGTTGGTTTCCAGGCGGGCGCGTTGCAGGTAGCCCTGGTCGATTTTGACGATGTCGGGGCGGGTCTGACGGATGAATTCCAGGGTACCGAGGCCTGCGCCAAAGTCGTCAATGGCGACCCGGCAACCCAGTTCGCGCAGGCACAGGACGAACTCGATGGCAGCCGAGATGCTCGGTGGTGTGGCGCTTTCGGTGATTTCGATCACCAGTCGTGCGGCCACCGAAGGCGCATCGCGTAATTGCGCCAGGATGTCTCGCCAGTGAACATCAACGATGGCGCTTTGCGCGGAAATGTTGCAGCCCAGGCGCAGGTGTTCGTTTTGCAGCAGGCGCTCGATCACGCTGTGCACCACGCTGCGGTCGAGCTCGCGCATCAGTTGATGTTTTTCCAGCATGGCGAAGGGATAGACGCCATCGCTTCGAGCATCCATGTGCCGCAACAACCCTTCCTGGTACAGCACCCGACTGCTGTCGGGCAACCAAACCACCGGTTGAAATGCCAACACCAACCGGCCCTGTGCCAACTCCCGATAAAAGCTTCTGACTCTGTGCATGTCATATCCGTAGACAAAGCGGCGGCCGGCCGCGGTTGAGCGTTGACTGCCGGCCATAATCGACGCTCACCCAGCCCTCAGGAAGTGTTCCCGGATACCTTTCGCTTGTCCTTGGAAACGTGCACATACCGTTTATCGACTGCGATCATTTGTTTATTGCGATCATGCGCCGGCTAGCGCGACATCACTTAGCCATCACCTCGGGAAAGACTATGCACAGAATGACCAGCGCCAGTTTTCAGGTGCTTGCCGATGTCCTGACTGACGGTGGGGCCAACGTTAACGCCTTGCTCAAACAATTCGACAGCAGCGAAGAGGTCTTTGCGAACCCCAAGGGTGTCGGGCTGGAGCTGGTCTACAAGGTGATGGCGGAAGCGGCCAAGCGCACCGGCAATCCGGACATCGGCCTGCTGGCGTATACCCGGGCACACCCGGCGAATCTGGAGGTGTTGGGTTACGCGGTGATGTCATGCGCCACTCTTGGCACTGCATTGCAACGGCTGGTGGACTATCACTCGTTGATCAGCAACGGCTTTTATATGTGCCTGGACCACAAGCCCCGGGCGCTGAAGTTGATCGGTTTCGACATCAGCGTCGAGCCGTCGCTCACACCCCGCCCCTTCATCGACGCCGGCGCTGCGCAAACCCTGGGGCTGGTTCACTGGCTGTTGCCCAAGCACAAACCGCATCCGCTGGCCGCGACGTTCACCTACCCCGAACCCGCTGACACCTCCCGACTGGAACGATTGCTGGGCAGCAACCTGATGTTTGGCGCGGCGTATAACAGCCTGACCTTCAGCAAGGACGATTGCTCGATTGCGTTGCCCACCGCCGACCCGGCGCTTGATGTGCTGCACGTTGAATACGCGCGTGCGCGCTTGAACGTGTTGCTCAACGGCTCGATGACCGCGCGGGTGCGGCGGGTATTGTCGGAGCGTCTGGCCCAGGGCGTGCCCAGTGATCTGGACAAGATTGCCCAGGTGGTCGGCGTCAGCGCGCGCAGCTTGCAACGGCGTTTGAGCAATGAAGACATGCACTTCTCGGCGTTGCAGGATGAGGCGCGGCTGATGCTGGCGCACAACTTCCTGCGCAACTCGGCACGCAGCGTGAAGTACATCGGCGCGTTGTTGGGGTTCCGGGATCAGAGCAGTTTTCACAAGGCCTGCATTCGCTGGTTCGGGATGACACCGGGGCGGTATCGGCAGGCGTCCTGAATCGCAATCCACAGGGGATTTGTGTGAATACCTGGCTGATGAACAACAGAGATCACATGTGGGAGCGGGCTTGCTCGCGAAGGCGGTGTGTCATTCAGCGATGATGTTGAATGTTATGCCCTCTTCGCGAGCAAGCCCGCTCCCACAGTGGTTTTGCAGCGCTTCATCCCCCGCGACATCCTGTCCATCCGCTGCCGGTGGTAGACGGCCACCCTCGACTGGTAACCTGCGCCCTGCTCTTTCAATGACGACGGTGACGCATTTGATCAGCAGTACCCCCACCCTGGCCCGGGATATCGACGGTAAAGCCATCTCCGCCCAGGTGCTCGACGAGGTCCGGGAAGAGGTTCAGGCCCTGGCCGAGCAGCAGATTTATCCCGCTTTGGCCGTCCTGCTGGTTGGCGACGACCCGGCCAGCCACGTGTATGTGCGCAACAAATTGCTGCGGGCCAAGGAAGTCGGGATTCGCTCGCTCGAATACCGTCTGCCGGACACCGCCAGCCAGGCGCAGGTGCTGGAACAGATTGCGCAGCTGAACGCCGATGCCTCGGTGAATGGCATTCTGGTGCAGTTGCCGTTGCCGGGGCATATCGACGAGGCGGCGGTGATTCATGCCATCGACCCGATCAAGGACGTGGACGGTTTTCATCGGGAAAACGTCGGCGGCCTGGTGCAAGGCATGGACGTGCTGACGCCCTGCACACCGAGCGGCTGCATGCGTCTGCTGAAGGAGACTTGCGGCGACATCAGCGGTTTGCACGCGGTGGTTATCGGCCGGTCGAACATTGTCGGCAAACCCATGGCGACGTTGCTGTTACAGGCTCATTGCTCGGTCAGCGTGGTGCATTCGCGCAGCGTCGATGCGCCGGCGCTGTGCCGATTGGCGGACATTGTTGTGGCGGCGGTGGGTCGGCCGCACTTGATCGATGCCAGTTGGCTCAAGCCTGGGGCGGTGGTGATCGATGTCGGGATCAATCGCGTGACCGATGAATCCGGCAGCCATTTGGTGGGCGATGTCGACTACGCCAGTGCGCGTACCGTTGCCAGCGCGATCACCCCGGTACCTGGAGGTGTTGGGCCGATGACGATTGCGTACCTGCTGAAGAACACGCTGATCGCCGCCAAGTTGCAGCGTGCGGCACAGGCCCGTGAGTCGGATCCGGATGGGTGTGATTCGGATATTAATTGACTGACGCAAAACCTGTGGCAAACACCAGACCTGTGGCGAGGGAGCTTGCTCCCGCTGGGGTGCGAAGCGGCCCCAAAAAATGGGACTGCTGCGCAGTCCAGCGGGAGCAAGCTCCCTCGCCACAACGTTCAGTGCCAGCTGTAAGTTTTCACTCAGACATCAAAACCTCGGCTTAACCGTCTTCCACTCCGGCTTATACCGCTGCATCTGTTTCACATCATCGCGCTGACGAATGCCGCAGGTCAGGTATTGATCATGCAGCTTGCCCAACTGATCGTGATCCAGCTCCAGGCCCAAACCGGGCGCACGGGTGATCTTCACGCAACCATCGACGATCGGCAGTTTGCCGCCCTTGATCACCTCCTCGTCCGGTTCCTGCCACGGGTAATGAGTGTCGCAGGCGTAATCCAGATTCGGCACCGACGCGGCCACATGAGCCATCGCCATCAGGCTGATGCCCAGGTGCGAGTTGGAATGCATGGACACGCCCAGGCCAAACGTCTGGCACATTTTCGCCAGGGCCTGGGTGTCGCGCAGGCCGCCCCAATAATGGTGATCGGCAAGCACGATCTGCACACTGTTCAACGCCACGCTGCGGCGGAATTCATCGAAATCGGTGACCACCATATTGGTCGCCAACGGTAGACCAGTGCGTTTGTGCAGCTCGGACATACCTTCAAGGCCCGGCGTCGGATCTTCGTAATATTGCAGGTCATCGCCCAGCAGTTCGGCCATGCGAATCGAGGTTTCCAGCGACCAGTTGGCATTCGGATCAATGCGCAATGGATAACCGGGAAATGCCTTCTTCAACGCCTTGATACACGCCACTTCATGTTCCGGCTCTAGCGCACCAGCCTTGAGCTTGATGCTCTTGAAGCCGTAGGTTTCGATCATGCGCCGCGCTTGAGCGACGATCTGTTCTTCGTTCAGCGCCTCGCCCCAACTGTCTGGTTTGTAGGGCGAATCGATGTGCTGTGCATACTTGAAAAACAGGTAGGCGCTGAACGGAATTTCATCACGAATCGCCCCGCCCAGAAGGTCCACCAACGGCACGTTCAATGAGTGCGCCTGCAGGTCGAGAAACGCCACTTCAAACGCTGAATACGCGTTGCTCACCGCCTTGCTGGCATGGGAACCCGGAGCCAGTTCGGCACCGGCAATGCTCGTGGTTTTATTGGCCGCCACGGTCGCTTGCACATTGGCGCGCAACTGGTTGAGGTTGAACGGGTCGAGGCCGATCAGTTGATCCTTGAGCTGCATCTGGATCGCCAGCGCCGGGGCATCGCCGTAGCTCTCGCCGAGGCCGATGTAGCCATTGTCGCTCTCGATTTCAATGATCGAACGCAGCGCAAAAGGTTCGTGAATGCCGCTGGCGTTGAGCAGTGGCGGATCACGGAAGGCGATGGGGGTCACGGTCACTCGTGTGATTTTCAAAGGGTCAGGCTCCGATTATTCAAGTCTTAATGTGAAGCGGCGTGGCTCGGCACCACGACGTCGTTGCGCGGGGTTGGTGTGCCGGCTTTCGGGGTGGTGCGGGCAAAGAAGATCACCACGGCGGCCACCAGCGAAGTCGCTGCGAGGCCGTACATGCCACCTTCGATTGAACCGGTGGATTGCTCCAGGAAGCCGAACGCCGTCGGTGCGACGAAGCCGCCCAGGTTGCCGATGGAATTGATCAGCGCGATCACTGCCGCCGCAATGCGCGCATCCAGATAGCTTTGCGGGATTGGCCAGAACAGTGCCGAAGCAGCCTTGAAGCCGATGGCGGCAAAACAGATCGCGACAAAGGCGAAGACCGGGCCGCCGGTGGTGGACATGAACGTGCCGAACGCGGCGATCACCAGGGTCAGCGCGACCCAGGCCTGCTGGAATTTCCATTTGCTGGCCATGGCCGCGAAGCCGTACATCGCGATGATGGAAATGATCCACGGCACCGAATTAAACAGGCCGACCTGGAAGTCGCCGAGGTTGCCCATCTTCTTGATCATGCTCGGCAGCCAGAACGTAGCGCCGTAGATGGTCAGGGCAATGGAAAAGTAGATGAAGCAGAACAACGCAATCTGCCGGTCGGCCAACAGCTTGAACATCGACGGCTTGGGCCCTTTCGCGGCTTCGCGGATTTGCTGTTCCTCGGCGATGGCGCTGATCAGCGCGCCCCGCTCTTCCTCGCTCAGCCATTTCGCCTCACGTGGATGGGATTGCAGCCAGAACCAGACAAAACCGCACAGTACGATGGAAGCGAAGCCCTCGATCAGGAACATCCACTGCCAGCCATGCAGGTTCAAGCCGTTGACGTTCAACAGCGCGCCGGAGACCGGGCCGGAAATCACCGAGGCAATCGCCGAACCGCTGAGGAACACCGCCATGGTCTTGCCGCGTTCAGACGCCGGCAGCCACTGGGTGAAGTAGTAAATGATGCCGGGAAAGAAGCCGGCCTCTGCCGCGCCGAGGATAAAGCGCAGCACATAGAAACTGGTTTCACCTTTGACGAAGGCCATCGCCATGGCAGCGGCGCCCCAGGTGAACATGATCCGCGTCAGCCAGACGCGCGCGCCGTAGCGTTGCAGCAGCATGTTGGACGGCACTTCGAACAGCGCGTAACCGACAAAAAACAAACCGGCGCCCAAACCATAGGCCGCGGCGCCGATACCGAGGTCCGTCTCCATGTGGCTGCGTACGAAACCGATGTTGACCCGGTCGATGTAGTTGACGATGAACATGACCACGAACAGCGGCAGCACATGCCGTTTCACTTTCGCGGCAGCACGGGCGAGTACCGTGGGCTCCGGCGAACTCTGGAGGGTTTTCAAGGGGCGACTCCCGATCTTGTTTTTTTGGGGACAGCCCGATCATGGACGCGGCAATTGATCCCGTCTAATCTAACTTGGCATTCGATTGATACCTGGATTAGATCAATGTTCGAACTCACCCAGCTGCGCTGCTTCACCACGGTCGCCACCGAACTGAATTTCCGTCGCGCCGCCGAACGCTTGAACATGACCCAGCCGCCGCTCAGCCGACAGATTCAGCTGTTGGAGCATCACCTGGGCGTCGAGCTGTTCACCCGCACCACCCGCAGCGTCGCCTTGACCGCCGCCGGTCGCGCGTTCTTCATCGAAGCGCAGAACCTGCTGGAGCGCGCACAACAAGCGGCGGTCACCGCCCGACGCTTTGCCGAAGGGGATATCGGCACGGTCAACATCAGTTTCGTCGGCAGCGCGGTGTATGAATTCCTGCCTAAGGTCATCGCCGAAGCACGGCTCAAACAGCCCCACGTGAAAATCGATCTGTCGGAGATGAACACCTACCAGCAACACGAAGCGCTGCGCGCCCGCCGTATCGACTTGGGCATCGTCCGTGCGCCGTTGCTGGAGCCGGGCTACGCCACCGAATGCCTGGTGCGCGAGCCTTTTGTCCTGGCCGTGCCGAGCAATCATCGGCTGGCCAGCGCCGAAAACGTTTCCGTGCAAGACCTCGATGCGCAACCTTTCCTAATGTACTCCCACGCCGCCTACCCGCCGTTCAACGAACTGCTGACCGGTATGCTGCGCTCGGCGCGTGTCGCTCCGGAATACGTGCAATGGCTGGGTTCATCGCTGACGATCCTGGCCCTGGTCAACGCCGCAATGGGCCTGGCCCTGGTGCCGCGCTGCGCTACGAGTGTGGTGTTCAAGAACGTGGTGTTTCGCGACATCGATCTAGGGGAAGGCGTGCAAAGTGAGCTGCATCTGATCTGGCGCGAGAACAATGACAACCCGGCATTTGCGATGTTGCTGGAGGGGATTCGACGGGCGGTCCGGGACGGCTGGGGCCTCTCCTGAAACGCATGAAAAAGCCCAACCTTTTCAGGTTGGGCCCAGGCTCTCGCTAGTAGCGGTGGTACTCATGACCTCCGCCGTAGTCACGACCGTGATCGTGCCCATGCCCATCATGCCAATACGGCCAGCAGCCGCCGAGCAGCAAGGTTGCTGCAATCACCAACAGTAAAGGGGTCGTGCGTTTCATATGATCATCTCCGGGCAGGCAATGCCTGACGCTGTAATCATTTGAACTGCGCGAAAACACGATGGTTCAGAACACTCGGATCAACGGATCAGCTTTTCAACATCGCGACAAACGAAGTTTCGCTGATGGCGCTCAAGGCAGGTCAGCGAGACCTCGTGGCCCAAGCGGCACTGGATATCATCCTCGTTGAGATAGAGAACTGGCTCGTCACCTTCAGAGGTTCTGATCCAGCACTCACCCTCGACCTGTTTACGCGGTTCGCTGAGCTTTCTACTGCTCACCCTTCACCACTTCGACCGCCCTTGCGCCACCCTAGATCATCGGCGAACTACTGACCACCCGCAGCGCCAGACCTTCAAACGCATCCAGCGTAATGGTGAATTCACCCTCAGGCGTAAGATCTCCTTCAACTCGCTCATTGATGATGTCGACCACCGGCCCCGGCGCAATATTGGGCAGGTGCAGAGTCTCAGTAATCGGCGTCGAGCCGAAGTTCAGCGCAGTGATCTGCGTGCCTTTGCCGGCCGGCAATTCGTGAACCATGATCAGCAGCCCGGGATGCTCAACGTCGGGAATCAGGATCTGGCGACTGGCAGCGATGTCGTAGGCGCGGCGTGCGGCGAGGATTTTGCGCAGTTGCGAGACGAACGAGTCCGGGTCTTTCAACTGGCTCGGCAGGCTACCGTACAACGTCTTCGGACGTGGCATCTGCCCGGCCGACAACGGCGCTTCCGGGTTGAGGTCCACCAGGTCGTAGGCGCCGCGATGAACCCAGCGCGTGTCACCGTCGCCCATCAAATGCTCGACCTGTTCCGCCGGCAATGGCAGCGCCCCCACCAAATCCCAACCCGACAGCGCGAACACGCCTGGTTGCATGGCGTTGTACATCACCAACAGTAAATGGACTTGGCGAATCTGCTGGATATCGGCCGTGGTAATCGCGTCGAGGTCACGAATCCCCAAGGCGGCAGTGATGATGCTGGCGGTGGTGCAGGACACACCGTTGGTGACGAATTTCAGGTTGTAGGGCGCGTGCTCGCCGGCCAGGCGTTCGTACATCTGCTCGCGGATATGCTCACGCAAAATGTTGCCGGGAAAGGTCTGGCCCTGATAGAGGAAATTGTCATGGGCGTGCAGCGTCCAGAAATGCACCAACTCCAGGGTCAGTTCGTCGTGGTTCTGCAACGCGTGGATCAGCGACCCCGGATCGATGCCTTGGGTGTGCATCTGCCGCAGCATCAGGCGCAGGAACTCGGTATCGCCCATCAACAACGCATGTTGGTAGGCCGGTCGGGTGATGAAGTCGTACGAGAGATCAGCACCGCCGTGAGACATGGCGGCGATATCGTCGATGGTCAGGTTGAGCTCCTGGAAACTGAAACCACCGGCCTTACGAATCGCCCCGGCGAGCAACTGATTGCCGGTGATCGATAGCGGATGGCTTTCAGACCAGGCAGTGCCGTCGAGCTTGCGCTCTACGCCGAGGAAACCATTGGCGTCCAGGCGCAGGATTTTCGCACCCATGACATCGATGGCGTGCAAGGCATCACCGATGATCATCTGCTGCGCGGCGAAGGTCGGGTCCAGCCAGTTCAACGACGGCTGCCCTTCCTTGAAGTAATGCAGGTAGACCCAGCGCCGCGGCTTGCCATCGACCCCGACCACGACCGCGGTTGCGCTCCAGTCGGTTTCCTTGACCCCTGGCTCGAAGAAGATCACTCGCTGCAATTGCCCGACGATATAGTGCTTGTCCCGCAGCACATCGACCTGCGCCGGGCTGAGGTTTTGCGCGTCGCGCCCTTCGGCGATGTCCGGCAGCAGCGGCCAGTCTTCCTCACGGATCTCGACCATGTGGTACAGGCCCGGATAATCCTCGTACGCCATCTCGGCCAGGCGGAAATCCGCGCCTTTGCCGGTGTGCGAAGGGATCACGTCATCGATGATCACCGCATTATGCGCGGCGGCCATGCGGGTCAGCGCCTGAAGTTGCGCCTCGGTGCCCAGTTGCGGGTCAATCTCGAAACTGATGCGGTCAAAGTTGCCGTCAATCGTTGGCGTGTGCTTGGTCCCCGTCAGGCCACCGGACATTTTCAGCGGCCCATTGTGGATGCCCTGAATGCCGATTCTCGACAGCGCATGCCACAGGGTTTCATCCCCCAGCGCCTCCAGCACCGTGCCATTTTCGCGGGTAACGATGGAGGCCGGGTACGCGGTGAACCACACCGACGCCAGGGCCGAAGCATCCCGTGGCCGCGTATGGGCATAGGGTTGTTGCCACAACCGGCCTTGCCCGGAATACAGCTTGGCCCGCTGTTTTGCAGCATGCAGCATGGATTGCTCGACCAGCCAGGTCACTTGATTCTGTTCAGCAGCCGTCATAAAACAATTACCTATTGTCGGGGTTAAACCGCAATTGGCCAGTGCCTACGTACAGCAGCAAAGGCTTCGCTCGTCTTTATATGAGGCCTTGGCGTGGCATTCGTTGCGTCGGACTGGAAGGAAGCCTGGAATGACCCACGCCAGCTAGCTGGATCTGCAACCGCACCCTATTCCAGTATTCTGTCTCACGGCATTGCCGGCATGAGAATCGGCATCCGCCTGCGCAGCTTCAACCGTGACGAGCACCCGGACGAGGCTTACACCTTCGCCGAGATCCGGAGCAGCAGATCGCGATTTGGAGGCATGTGTTTTGGTGGGCGATGTACTATCGCCGATTGATCGTAAAAACTTTTTCATAGGGATATGGGCATGAGCAACCTCCAGACTGCAAGTCAGCTAGTGCTTTAGCGGGGGATGTACTCGCAACGCCCTGTAGAAGGGTTTCTGAAATGACGAAGAAACAATCGAAAGATAGAACAGTCACTGCTGCCGAAATTGAGCGATCTATTCAAGCACTGAACAAAATGGCGGAACGCCTCTGGGGTGATGGCCGAGAAGCTGAGGCGAAAGCGCTCCTCGATGCCCTGGATGCGCTAAATCGGGCGCTTGATCGGATCAGGATTGGCGAAAGCCGCAGGGTTGTGACTCTTCATTGAAGAGCGCCACGGCTGAAGTGCAATGTAATCTCCAAGGCGGTCGAATAAATGGCAGATCTGATACAAGGGCTCGACGGCCCCAGAACAGCGCAACAAGAGCTGTTTTACGACCTTGAGGATGCGACCGCAGTCATCGGCTGGTCAGTGGCCGAGCTGACTAATATGGCTGGCCGCGGCAAATCGCCCGATGACGCCGCTACGCTGATGAAGATCTCTGCGCTGCTGCAGTCCCAGCAAGAAAAGATTAGCCGCCACGCTGATGAGGTGAAGGCGGGAAGGATTGTGCGGGCCGCCGAGTAGCCCATGATGTTTGGTCACACGCTGTGCCAGGCGATGTATTCGCGATAGTTCGACGTCGTGGGTATTTTTGGTTTTACTCAAAAAAGAAAATTCATGGGCAGTCTTCCCCGGATCTTGGCTAATACCCCTACGCCCGGCCCAGTGCCGGGCTTTTTCGTTCGCGCCATTAAGTGCCTCCCTCCAGTCCCTCCACCGCACGCGAATAGACGGCGTTCGCCGCGTTTACCAACTCTTGGTAGAACCTGGCGCAGACGCGTTACGTTGCTCACTAGCTGAACCTAACGCTACGATTTGGCACATCCGAATCTATTGGGCAGAAAATGATGCAATCACTACCAGTCTCTCCGCCAATTGTTGGTGAGTCGCTAGAGCTTCGCCCACTAGAAGCTGATGACTTCGAATCGCTGTACAGCGTCGCATCCGATCCCCTGATCTGGGTTCAACATCCAAGCCCAATGCGGTATCAAGAACCCGTATTTCGCGAGTGGTTTAAAGAGGCGCTTGCTTCAAAGTGCGCGCTTATCGTTATAGACCGCAGCAACAACCAGGTGATTGGCTCCTCTCGCTACTACGAGTTCGATGAAAAAAAACGCGAAGTAGTTATCGGATTCACCTTCCTGGCTCGCGACAAATGGGGAGGCGGAACCAATAAAGAGTTGAAACTTTTAATGCTGACTCATGCATTTCAATGGGTGGACACTGTTTGGTTTCACATTGACAGTCAGAACATTCGATCTCAGCGAGCCATGGAAAAAATCGGCGGACTTCTCTCCCATCGCGCCACCAGACAGCTCGCCGACCGGACTCAGGAGTACCTGCTCTACAAGATAGAGAGACCGAATCGCTCTGATTGACGCACTCATTCTGGCTGTCTAATTGGGCGCTACAGGCAGGTGAATTTACGGTCTGTTTGGCACTGCGATTGGGGCCCAAAAAACATCGAATCGGACCCAGCCAACAACGCAACGACCAACGCTCCTGCGAAAAGTTTAATGCCGGTCACTCCTGTGAAAAGGCGAGCAACGCAGTATCGGGATGGTCTGAAACGAAAAAGCCCAGCGGCTAAGCTGGGCTTTTCATACTGAGCCAAATTACTGAAGCTGGCGTTGTCTCTGCAGCTCAGTCTTTAGCCACGAACTTGCTGGTTGTGATCCTGTAGGGCATCGCACCTCGTAAGCTTTGCCGCTCATGCTGCTTTTAGTAGCAGCGAGATCAATGAAATCCTCTGCGCTACTCACCATGTTCTTGTCTTGGAGGTAATTCAGCTTTTTTTCGAGATGCGCTCGAGCCTCGGGGCCTGGGTATTCGCTGCCATTGCGCACAAACTGACATTCGCTGTGCTCAACAAAATCCAGCAAGCCTTTTATCTCCTGGGTAGCCTGCGGCGTAGTTTGAGCCTGTGCACTGCTCATCGTCACAACAAGGCCGACACCAGCTGCCATCAGCCATCGCGCCAGTCCATTCACAATCCGCATGATTCTTCCTCATCCTGAAAGGCGCCACCCTATCACCGGTTTGCGCCTGTGCGAACCGTATGCGCAATGAAACTTTTATCAGTGGAGCAGCCCCCACAATTGCTTGTTCCACCCCTATCAACGAGTTATTGGGTAACAGCTGACCTGGCGCAATTCAAGCCTGCAAAGATGAACATACATTCATACAGCGGCAGCCGTAGGTGTCTACCCTCAAGGTTCTGACATAGTGAATACAGGAGTAACCCACCATGTTCTCGCACGAAAGCATCCCGCTTATTTCGCTCTTCATCATCATGCTGCTTTGCTTGCTTGGAGCCGTTCTTCACCCCGTGCACGCATTCTGGGGTTGGGTTCAAAGGCGAAAGAGTAGATCCATTCTCGAACGCACAGAGCAAGTGAGGAAGCTTTACTCTCGCTGAGCGATGTCCAAAGAGGCCCGGCAAAGTTCGGGCTTTTTGTTGTCCGCCTGAACGCACATCTTAAAGATGCAGAACCGGACCGCCCCCTGGCGCTTCGACCTTGACCCGCAGTCCGATCAGCAGCGCTGCGAGTAGCATCAGGATGCCGGCGGCGACAAATACACCGGTGATGCCACTGAAACTAAACATAGCGCCACCCGCAGCGGCACCCGCAGCGATCGCCGACTGCACCGAGGCCACCACCATTCCCCCCGCGCTTTCCGCCTGATCGGGCACCGCCCGGGCGACCCAATTCGACCACGCCACTGGCACGCCGCCGAAAGCCAGGCCCCAGAGTGCCAACAGCAACGCCTGACACGGCACAGAAGCAGGCAGCAGCACCAAGGCTAATGCTGCAACGCCAACCAGCGCGGGCATCAATACCATTGTCCCGCGTGGGCTACGTTCAAGAAGCCAGCCGGCCAGCAGCGTGCCGACGAAGTTAGCCGCGCCGAACCCCAGCAGCATCAGTGCCAGTCCTTCGGCCCCCACGCCGGTTGTGCTTTCCAGAAACGGCCGGATGTAGGTAAACAGTGCGAAGTGCCCTGTGTGCACCAGCACGCAGCCCAACATGCCCACGGCAATACCCGGACGCAGCAACACTTCAAGCACCGTTCTCAACCGCGCCACCCTGCGCGGTGCCAGAGGCGGCAGCGTGAACAGCTGGAAAACCAGCGTCACCACCCCGACGGCGGCGGCCGCCACAAAAGCACTGCGCCAGCCGTACAGTCCGCCCAAATAGCTACCGAGCGGCACCGCCACCACTGTGCCCACGGCAATACCGCTGAAAATAATCGACAAGGCCCGTGGCAGCAGCGCCGCTGGGACCAAGCGCATCGCCACTGCCGCCGCCATGCTCCAGAAGCCGCCCAGCGCGATGCCGAGCAGGATCCGCATGATCAGCAGCACTGTCAGGCTGGAAGAGAAAGCCACCAGCAGGTTGGAGGCAATCATCAGCGTGGAAAAGCACAGCAATACCACTCGCCGGTCGATCCCTCGCGTCAAGCCAGGCAGCAGTAACCCGGAGAACAGCGCCACCACTGCCGTGACGGTCACCGCCTGCCCCGCCAAGGCTTCCGACACCCCCAGCTCAACGGCCATCGGCGTCAGCAAGCTGGCCGGAAGGTACTCCGCCGTCAACAATCCAAACACGCCCATCGCCAGCGAAAATACCGCCATCCAGGCCGGCGTCGCCGGCTCTACATCAGCTTCGTTGCCAAAGCGCGCATTGGCTACAGCGTCACACACCCCACTATTCATCGTTAAACACCTCTGGAAAATTATCTCAACCAGAAGTCTACGGACGCAGAGACGGATGCTCTATGATGCGAAATCTCTAGTTTTTGACCGAAACCCCGGAATGACCTCTCTAGATCAGTTCGCTTTATCGTCCGATCTCATCAACGAACTGTTGCGCGACATGCGCCTGCGGGGCGTCGAGTACCGTCGCATCCAGGCTGGTCCCTCTTTCGGGCTGGGCTTCGCGGCCAAACCAGGACACGCCTACTTCCACTTCCTCGCCGTCGGCACCGCCGTCCTGCGTGCGGAGGACGGCACTGTGTACGAGTTGTCGGCCGGCAACGCCGTGTTCATCGCCCAGGGTGAAGCCCATCAACTTCTCTCAAGCCTGGACGTACCCGCCCAGGACATCGGCAGCTTCGACGCGGCCCCTCTCGGCGACGCGGTCTGCGCCGTGGATGCCTCACCCGGTGCCGAGGTCAGCCCCAGCACCATTATCTTTAGTGGCTGCATGGAGTTTGAACTTGGCAGCATGCATGGTCTCGGCGGCTTGATGCCTGATCTGATGCTGATTGATGCCAGGGGGCAGCGTTACCCTGGACTGATGCCGATTCTCGCCTCGATGGAGCACGAAGTTCGCTCCGCACGCGTCGGCTTCGCCGGCATTCTCGCGCGTCTCGCCGATGTCGTGGCGGCCATGATCGTGCGTGGCTGGGTTGAATGCGCCTGCGGCAACGCCTCTGGCCTGGTGGCCGCGTTACGCGACCCCAGGCTGGCCCGCGCGCTCCTGGCCTTGCACCAAGAGCCGGCGCGTGACTGGACTGTGGCGGAACTCGCAGCGCAATGTCATACCTCGCGCTCGGTCTTCGCGGAACGCTTCCAAGCCACTATCGGTATTCCCCCGCTACGCTATGCGACGGAGCTGCGGATGCGCCTCGCCAGTCAATGGCTGAGCCTGGAAAGATTGTCTATCGAAGCCGTGGCGCAGCGCCTGGGCTACACCTCGCAGGCGGCCTTCAGCCGTGCCTTCAAGCGCATCACCGGCCAGCCACCCGGCGCCAGCCGGCAAATGGCTCGTTCTATCGCCCCCTGAAGCACGAAGATGTGAAGTGCGCATAGACACTCGTATCGATCTGGAAAGTTTCTGGCGATCTGGCCAAGAAAATTCGGCAGGCCATGGAAGGACCAAATTTGGATATCCAGCCGTCAGTACCTATCGGTGCATCACCCAAAGCCTATCCCGACGCATCAAAAAAATTTGAACCGCTTTCGGACGCGCTCGCCTAATGATCAGCTTGTGGATAATTGCACAGGCAATGTGCCAATACCGACATACTCCGAGAGGTGGTCAACGTGGCTAAAGACGAGAAGAAAACCAAAGGTGAAGCTTCGAAAGCCAGCAAGGAATTAAAGGACAAAAAGTCATCACCGGCAAAGAAATCAGCTGCGGCCTCGGCTCTTTCGAAATCTTCCGAAAAGAAAGACAAGAAAAAAGATGCCGAACCAAAGAAATCTGTAAAAAAAGCTGAGAGCAAGCCGGAAAAGGCTAAGAAATCAGAGAAGGCAGAAAAGCCGGCGAAAAAGAAAAAGTGACATCTGCTATCCGCTAGGGCTTTACGCCCTAGCTTCCTCAGGCTATGTCGCCTTCGATAGCTGTCAATGAAATATGCCACAGCCGACTGGCTGCTATATTCAATGAACCTGACCGCTGACGCAGCACTCCGACTAAAAACGTTAAGTTAAAGGAAGTCATGATTGATTTTCTCCTCTCTATCCTGGACTACATAGGCCTGATTGATTCTGAGGCGAGAAAAGATGGCCCATCCACTTGGTCTCGACGCCATAGAAAACTAATCCGAGTGGTACTTATCGTATGCTGGGCCCCCTTCTGCGTGGGGCTTTTGATTCTCTTGGTTGCATGGGTGAGCAACCTGAGCCCCGTGTTGCAGAAAGTGGCAATAGGCGTAGGCGTAATCCAACTTATCGGTTTATTCGTATTGCTAGGTCGCCGGAACAAAGCTTAGACGCTTACATTTACAGAATCCCAGGCCATTGGTAGTTACCTTCAATAACACTTACCAATCAGCCAATCCTCCCTGGATTTGACCGGCGGCTATGGGGCCAGGCTATGGGAAAACGTTTTAGAGCGCGCTTGGTGGCCAGAATAGGGCTGAAAATTCCGTTCCTTGCCATGAACTCCAGCCTTTCCAAATATCGGGTGTCAGTGCCAATCCTTTAAGCAGTGCATGCATTGTTGCGCCCGCCAGGTTCTCAGCTGTCCACCGCAGAATGAACAGAAGGCCACCTTTTGCCCGCACCGTGGCCTCATCCGATGATCGAAGTACTCCCACACAATTATGGGATCAATATTTTCCCGTCGTACTATCTCATCTACTACTGCCTGATCACCCGCCTCATGAAAGATTCCGATAGTTGATAGCGTTTCAATCGAAGGGCAATAAGCCGTTATCAAATCGCCGCATCGATCACAGATGCGGTGGGCGTGGTGGGAAATCATAAGGTCAATCCATGCGCGTAGACTCAGAACGGTATCTTGAACGTGCGTCGCTGGAAACAGGAAAAATGGACTTGAGCTGCCTTCCCCTCAGTACCTGCTTTGGCTCCGGACTGTAGGAAAGGCGTCCCAATCGTCTAACCTTCTGATTGTCGAGATCGACTCGGGGAGCTGCCCTTTGGCCAACGGGATAACCAAACCGCTGACGTTAGTCGTCTTCGTATCATCACATGCACAGACGACAGGTCAGATCATTCAGAAGCCATCGGCCTGCTATCCCTAACGAGCGATTTTGCATGTGCGCTGCGTAGATCGTAAGTGTGTCTGGTGTGCGCTGAAGTTCGGCGGTTAACTCAAGCGTCACGAGGCGTCCTGAAGCCAGATGATCCGCAATCAGATGCTCTGGCATTCGACACCAACCGAACCCGGCGAGCAAAAAATCCAGCCGCCGTGCCAAATCTACAAACCGCCACTGGTGACTGCCCGCCACCCCATAACTAGGGCCGTCGGGAGAAACCGGATCGGAAAGTACCAGTTGCACATAAGGCTTGAGGTCGGCACTTGTTGCCCGACGGCCTAACATAGCCAGGGGATGTCCGCTGGCTACCACTGGCCTCAAGTCGACGCTGAGCAGCGGCAGTGCATCGATATCGTCGGGCACTGTCGGAATCAATGTGCAAAGCGCCAGTGCCGCATCGCCGTTGCGCAATCGGCGCTCTGCGCCGCCTAAGCCTTCTGTAGAAAAACTCACTGCCAGATGCGGAAAAGCCTCACGGATAGCGCGCAGGCTTTCGATGAGCGGTGCGCTAGGGACTAGAGGGTCTATGGCGAGAGCCAACTCCGGCTCAACCCCTGCTGCCGTACTTGCGGCCATTGCTTCAAACTGGGCAGCGCTTGCCAGCACTGCGCGCGCTTGAACCACTAGCACTCGGCCTACCTCAGTGAGGGCCGGACGATGGCCGCTGCGATCAAACAGCCTCACACCTTGAACTGACTCAAGCGTGGCAATCGACTGGCTAATGGCAGATTGAGCACGCCTCAGGTGACGGCCCGTTGCCGAGAAACTGCCTGTATCAGCAATGGTTACAAGGATACGCAACTGATCCAGGCTGAGATTTCCGATCATGAACCATCACTTAAACAGATGGACTCAATCATATTTACATCACTCCTGCTTAGAGATCGCATTGGGTAGAGTGTGTCGCACATCGCCTACAGCGACAACGCAAAACATACCGCCGCGTCACCGCGCAGGAGTTACTTTCATGTCCAGGCTTCTCACCATTGAAACCAGCCCCCGTGGGGATACTTCAATCTCCAGGCAGCTCACTCGCCGATTTGTGGCCGCGTGGGAGGCTGCACACCCTACGGGCGCCATCAAAATACGGGATCTATCGGACACTCCGCTTACGTTCGTGACGGCCCCCTGGTTACAGGCTTACTTCACCCCGCAACCCCAACATTCGCCTGAAATGAAAGCCGTGTTACAGCTATCCGATGAACTTACGGCCGAGCTGCTGGAAACCGATCACGTGGTCATTTCAACGCCGGTCTACAACTACAACGTCCCTGCGGCGCTAAAGGCGTGGGTGGATCACGTGGTACGTAAAGGCCTGACCTTGGGCTTTGATGGTAAAGGGCTGGTGACCGGTAAAAAGGCAACGGTGCTGCTTGCCTCGGGAGGTGTATACAGCAACGACTCCCCGATCAGAGACCGTGACATTGCGACCCAATATTTGAAACTGATCCTGAATGTCCTGGGTATCACTGACGTCACCTTTATTGCCGCCGGCGGCGCTAAAGCTGTAGATCTCGGAGAAATCAGCATGCACGATTTTCTAGATACATTTGATCATCAAATTCAAAAGTCGCTAGTTTAGGCAGCAGTTCTCCTGGCTGTTCGGCATGGTTGTTGTCCATGAGCGCGCGCCGTCATTGAGATAGCACTACTGTCGTCCAGCGTTTGACGGCTCTCGGCCAGAAGCAGTCCTTCGGTTTACATTCACTGCGGAGAATGAATGGCTTTGCTCGAACGGAAGACCCAGAAGCTCGCCGCCACCAGCACCCACGCAGCAATTCCGCCATAGAGCATCACCCAGCCAAACCCATGTGCCAAAGCCGCGTTGGCGATATCGATCGGAATCGTAATCCCTTGGCGAGTCTGCCCCAGCACAGCAGAGTTGCCAGCTGAAATATTCTCCGCCAGCAACCTCAACTGCACGTCATCGTGCGAACCCGATAGCTGGCTGTGCAGGGAAGACAGAATGCCTTCCACCAAGATGAACCCCATGAGCGCGATATTGATTGCAAGACTGATCATACGAGCGCTGATATCAATGCCCGATGCCATGCCAGCTCGCTCACTGGGTACCGATCCGGTGGTGGTATTGGTGACTGGCGTGTTGGTCAGTCCCAGTCCGATCCCGGCAATGAGGCAGCCTGGAAGCATCGTCAGCCAACTGGCATGCGTGACACTGCTGCCCCATTTCATCAGCAGAAATCCCAAACCGATGGTGAACAAGCCTGCAGGAATGACTACGTCAGGTCGATAGCGTAGCGCCAGCCGTTCGCCTAACGGAGGGACAACCAGAGTCGGCAGCGTATAGGCCAGTAGTGCCAGGCCGGTGCCGACACTGGCGTAGCCCAGGCCATTTTGAAAGTACAGAGGCAGGTAAATCATGAATGGCCAGAAGCTGAAGTTCATGCCTGCCGACCCTAACAAGGCGCCCGAGAAGCGGCGGATGCGCAATACGGAGAAGTCGAACATGGGATCGACATGGCGGCGCTGCGCGACGACAAAAACAACGAAGCTGACAATTGCCACAACCAGGCTGGCGATGACCGATCCACTGGAGAAACCCACTCCCGCGCCCTGCGTGATGAACCAGGAAAGACCTAACACTGCCAGCGACAGCGAAATAATGCCCAATACATCCAGCCTGCGACGCTGTGGATCGCGTGATTCATCGACTCCGACGATCACCAGCACCATCGCAAGCACGGCAATTGGCGCGTGCACCAGGAACACCCACTCCCAACTCGACAACGCCACGATTGCAGCGCCGATAATCGGACCGAACCCCAAGCCGATGCCAAACACGATCCCCCAAGCGCTGAAAGCTCTGCCACGGGCAGCACCCGACTGGAATCGGTGAGACAACACTGCCACCTGACAGATCAGCATGGCACCACCGGACATCCCTTGCAGGAATCGGCTTGCGATCAATACGCTGGCGCTGTTCGCCAAACCACAGCCCAGTGAGGTAATGCCAAACAGCACCAGGCTAATGGTAAATACGCGCTTGCGCCCATACCTGTCCGCCAGTGTGCCGGTGGCCATCAACACCGTGGTGCAAGCGATTGTGTAGGCGTTCATGATCCACTGCATTTCTTTGAAATCGCTGCGCAGAATCGATTCAAGAGTGGGCAGGATTGCCGGTACGCTTGAGATTTCCAGGCCGAACATCAATGAGGCCAAACAAACGGCGGCTATTGTGAAAACATCTTTTTGCGACGAGGAGAACGGCATTGTGATCTTCCAGATCAAGTTGATGGGCGCTGGCAGGACCGCCCTGAACGCCGTCAGGGAGAGACTCAATAGTTTCGCCAGCATCACCGGGCGCATGTCCAAGTGACCGAGCGCATTCTGGAAGTCATTAATAAATGACAGAAGTGATTTAATTTCGTAAGTTTTATTAATATTCGTCATGAGTGGATCAAATGGACTTCGACCCAGCGCTGTTGCGTGCTTTTGTCGCTATCAACGAGACCGGCAGTTTCACCCGTGCCGCTGAGCGGCTGCACTTGAGTCAGTCGGCGATCAGTCATCAGATCCGCCGCCTGGAGGAACAGGCCGGCACCACGCTACTGGTACGTACCACCCGCCATTTGACGCTAACAGAAGATGGCGAAGATTTTCTACGCCATGCTGAACACGTCCTCACAGCACAAGACGCCCTCTCCCGGCGCTTCGAAACGTCACCGGTATCCGGGGCCGTGCGCTTCGGCACACCGGAAAATTTTATCGGCGATGGCCTGCCGCCGTTACTCTCACGGTTCGCCAGACAATTTCCCGCAGTACGCCTGGATGTGACCGTCGGCACCTACCTCGATCTACGCGCGCTGGTCGATGCCGATGGTCTCGATCTGGCCGTGGTCATGGCATTGCCGGGCAGCCCGGCGGGCGGTATGGTACTGCGCGAAACCCGGTTTGTCTGGGCAGCGGCGCACAGTTTCGACTTTAACGGCGCCGGCCCTTTGCCGTTGGCGTTTGCACCCGCGCCCTGCGTGCACCGCCAGGTAGCCGTCGATGCCTTGAAAAACTCTACCGTGGACTGGCGAGTCGCCTTTACCTCTCCAAGCCAACAAGGCCTGCGAGCAGCGGTATTGGCGGGGCTCGCCGTCACCGCTCTACCGCTGGAAGATCTGGAGCCCGGCATGGTAGTGATTGACGGCCAATATGGCCTGCCCCCGCTAACGGATGCCGATTTCCGACTGGTATGGAGTGTCACCGGAAAAACACCGGCGGCCAGCGCATTTGGGCAGTTGCTGGTGGAAATGCCTAAGTCACCATAAACCCACACAACCTGACGGTCACAGGCAATCCTGGACGAGCGCCCTGTTGATTGAAATGACTGCCAGGAGTCGATTTCGGTCAGTTGTGACAGGTAGCAATCGGCTGACGAACCGTCATTCGAACCGCCTACGAAAGCTCCGGATCGTAATACCGAAACGTGTTGTAGTGCAGCCCCGTCTCGTCGTCGAAATACTGTCCCTGAAACCGCAGGTTTTGCTCAACCTCGTTCACCGTCAGCGTTTCGATGGAACCCCACGCCTTGTACGTCGCCTGCCAGACGATCTGCCCCTCGGGGTCCGTCATCTCCAGCGGCGTACCAATCTGATCGGTGTGAAAGTAGTAAAGCTTCTGCTCCTCGCCTTCCGCCTGATCCACCCGCGCCAACGGCGCATAACTACCCGGCTCGTAAACGTAAAGGCTGCTCTGCCCCGGTGTTTCCTCGCGCAACAGGCGCAAGCCTTGCCACAGAAAATTCTTCTGTTCGGTGACGCCGTTAACCTCTGACACCTTGGCCACGCGACGCCCCAGGCTGTCATAACGATAATCACCGGTACTTTCCAGCTTGCCGTTCACCAACGTCTCGGCCTTAACCAACCGATTTTCACCGTCATAACTGAACGTCTGCAGCCTGCTCATCCCACTGCGTTTTTCAATCAGGTTGCCCCACGCATCGTAGGTATATTCCTGATCCCGCCACTGCTTGATCCGGTTGTCCTTCACGTGATCGAACTGGCTGGTGTTGAAGTTCAACCGGTTCGCCGCCGCGTCGTAGCGGAACTCTTCACTGTCCACCAACTTGCCAGTATCACGGCTGTGCAGTTGGCCGTTGGCTTCGTAGTCGTACTTGATCTCGCCGCGCAACTTGTCGAGGGTGCGGGTGAGTTCGCCGGCGGGGTCGTACTGGTGACGGCGGTGGATCGGGTTGTAGGCGTGCTCCACCAGCAGTTCGGGCTGAATGCCGGGGTTGTGGAGTTGCGAGAGTTTTTCCGCCGGCAGGGTCGAGGCGAACTGCCAGGCTTTGCGGCCCATGGCGTCGTAGCCAAAGCAACTGGTGAGCTGGCCCTGGGTGCGCAGGACTTCGCGGTGCAGGTCATCGCGTTCCATGTCGCTGATGAGCTGGCCGTCGAGGTTGAGTTGGTGCAGGTGACCGCTGCCGTAGCAGAGGTGATTGAGGTGCTGGCCAGTAGGCAGGGTCAGCGTGGTTCGGATCGTCTGATCCAGAACCGCGTCGCCTAAATACATCGCTACACCCACAAAAAACCCAGCCTGATCAGCCGGGTTTTTCTTGGTGTGAACAGTCGTCTTTGACATGACACGCCGGTCGGCGCCTCTAGATCCTCAAGCCAGACTTTGGACAGTCTCACCGCTGCTTGCACGCTGGGCATCCAGCAATACATCCAGAGTCGTGAGGAACAGGTCATGACTCAGGATGCCCGTGCACACTGTTGATAGTATCTGATTCCCTGCCTCATCTTTAATGGTGACCCTCTCACTCCATGTATTTAAATCGATTGAGGATAGGGTCGACATTGGGACTTTACGTCCCTCAACTTCAAGAAACTCACTTGTCACAATGATTGTCTGAGTGGTGACATTGAGGAAGTCCCCCGAGAGCCGTTTGTGCCAGACCTGCCCTGTAGTCACAAACCTGAAAGTCACCGCACCACCAGACACAAGCCTGTCCATCACAACCGGCAGACGCTCGCGAACGTGCAACTCGCGCACTAGTTGCTGAAACTCCTGAAAGCCTTTGAGTGACTCGATCACTCGATGAAATGACTCACTGTCATTACGACGGTACGCCAAATTAGTGATCAGGCCGGTAAATGCAGCTTGCCCTGAGCCGAATAGATAAAGGTCTTCTATTTCAGCAAACGCCATATATTGTTGATCCGCTCCGCTGAAAGCAGCAATGCCGTGCTCGTAAATCTCATAATGGGTCCCGCGTAACTTCTTCTGCCATAAATGAATCCAAATCAGGACTGCCGAAATGATTACCAGCAAGCCACTGACAGAATAGATCAGCAACTTCGGACTCGAGCCATGGTTTGCATTCGTCCCGGGACTACTCACCGGCAGTATGGTACTCAGGTACAACACAAATCCCGCCAGGCACAGCATGACAATTCCGAATAAGAGCGTGAAGACCAGAAAACCTTTGCCATGGCGGAAGGTATTGATCAGCTTCCCTGTCACCATTGGAGCGAGCGTGGGTGATTGCTGCATAAATGATTACTTCCCTAGAAATTGATTTTGATTTTAAACACACGGCAATCGAGACGAGCGTCGCTGATGAAAAGCGTAAAAACGACAACGCATTGCACCTTCAGTATTTGAAAGGATTCCAGCCGTTGTACCCCTTCACTTCTTTTAGAAAGTACGCATAATTGACGCTGATGCCATAGCAAATCGAAACACCGATACCAAGGCCTCTTTCGAGAGAGCCTGGAAATTGCATGCCCAACATCGCGAAGCCCCTGATGAGCGCAGTATACATAAGCATCACCACGCCGAGCATCGCTAGATTGCGCTTCCAGAGCCCTAATACGTCATCACACCGTCAGTGTAGCTGAAGCGGTGTACTGAATCGCTGTTGCGATTGATGGCCAAACTCTACCGATATTTGCCTCCCATTGCTTCATCAAATAATTCTGACTCCCTACAAATTCTTTTCTCGACATCTGGTTCTGAAACACAGTGCGTCGTTGAATGACAGGTAGATTCCCTTACAGCATCTGCGCCTGTTTGGCCGTTATTTACCCTCCCGTATGCACCTCTGCAATAACTCCGTTCAACCTCTCTAAAATCAAGCCCTTTAAGACCCTTTGACTCAACAGCATCCTTGAACACTTGGCTCACATATAATATTTGCGGGCTTTCAGAAATACGGAATATTTCGCCCCTGTAACTTTCTGGAATTTTTAAAACAGCCTTATAAACCACATGCCCGCCCTCCCCTTTATCATAATCGGATTTTTCAAAATCAAATACATTTGGAATCAATTCCGCAATGCATAATGCTACGTCCTCAACACGTGGGCCGGATAAGCGCGGCTGGGTCACTCAGTCAATGCAGCATCATAAAAATTGAACGCAATAAAAGCGTATAGATGAGTGGCTGAGGCAAGCAGCCACTTTAAAAAATTCACATTTTAAAGAGCTCAATTAATTTTCACGAAAGCGATAATTCCACCGACTCAGGGTTCAATTAATCTTTAAAATCATCATTCTCAAGATAGTACAATGCCGCTTCCAAATATGCTTCTAAGTCCGGCTTATCTACTCGCGTGTCAGCGATAGCTTTGATGTCTAGCATAGTCGGACACTCAACAAATGTACGCTTAGATTTTTCAAAAAGAATCTCCTCTGCATCATCTTCCGCAACATAAAAAGCTGCAGAGCTTACAGACTCCTTTGACGCTCTATCTATTGTAGAATCGACGAACAGCCATCCAACATTTGACAAACGATCAATGTTGGCCAACAGATCAGCAAAACCTTTATACACCTTCATAACATCCTCATATTATCGACAGGCAGTACCACCGCCCCACTTATTTCGTCCACCCTTACCATCAGGATGGTATACCTTGTGATATGTCTGATGATCTAATCTGTCAACCATCTGAAGCGATCCAGGTTTATCTCCATGGTGCCAAGTCATACCCGGAGGCGAACTACCACGGAGCGAACCATCCGCTCGCGGCTGTACGTGTTCTACAACGCCAGGATACTTCGACTGCAACGTTTTCTTGAAGTAATAGTCAACTTTCACACGCTCATATACTGATTGATTAGCACGGCTGAAGTGCTCGACGTCCGTCATTTTGTACTCTGAATTCATCAAAGTATGTTCGTGATTAGAGTGATACTTTCCTAAGTCACGTACGCCTTCCCCGTTGTACCAACCAAGAGGGTCAACCCAACGTATCGCGTTAGCCGCATATTGATATAGGTTATCCCCCCCCCATCAAACCAATCGGATCCTGCGTAATAAACCGCCCCACCTCCGGATCATAATACCGAAACGTGTTGTAGTGCAGCCCCGTCTCGTCGTCGAAATACTGCCCCTGAAAGCGCAGATTCTGCTCGACTTCGTTGACGTCTAATCGCTCCAGCGAGCCCCACGCCTTGTACGTCGCCTGCCAGACAATCCGTCCCTCCCGGTCCGTCATCTCCAACGGCGTACCAATCTGATCAGTGTGGAAGTAGTAAAGCGTCTGCTCCCCACCCTCCTGCTGATCCACCCGCGCCAACGGCGCATAACTACCCGGCTCGTAAATGTACAGGCTGCTCTGCCCCGGACTTTCCTCACGCAGCATGCGCAGACCTTGCCACAGGAAATTCTTGTGCTGGGTTTTTCCGGAAACTGTTGAGGTCTTGCCAACTCGTCGACCGAGACTGTCATAACGATAAGCGCCACTACTTTCCAGCTTGCCGTCAACCAACGTCTCGGCCTTAACCAGCCGATTTTCACCGTCATAACTGAACGTCTGCAGCTTGCTCATGCCACTGCGTTTTTCAATCAGGTTGCCCCACGCATCGTAGGCATATTCCTGATCCCGCCACTGCTTGATCCGGTTGTCCTTCACGTGATCGAACTGACTGGTGTTGAAGTTCAACCGGTTCGCCGCCGCGTCGTAGCGGAACTCTTCACTGTCCACCAACTTGCCGGTGTCACGGCTGTGCAACTGGCCGTTGGCTTCGTAGTCGTACTTGATCTCGCCGCGCAACTTGTCGAGGGTGCGGGTCAGTTCGCCGGCCGGGTCGTACTGGTGACGGCGGTGGATCGGGTTGTAGGCGTGCTCCACCAGGAGCTCGGGTTGAATCCCCGGATTGTGGATTTGTGAGAGTTTCTCCGCCGACAGGGTCGAGGCGAACTGCCAGGCCTTGCGGCCCATGGCGTCGTAGCCGAAACAACTGGTGAGCTTGCCTTGAGTGCGTAACACCTCGCGGTGCAGGTCATCGCGTTCCATGTCGCTGATGAGCTGGCCGTCGAGGTTGAGTTGGTGCAGGTGGCCACTGCCGTAGTACAGGTGGTTCAGGTGTTGGCCGGTCGGCAGGGTCAGTGTGGTCAGGTTGCTCAGCGGATCGTAGTCGTAGGACAAGGCGCCTTGCGGCGTGGTCTCTTTGATCAGGCGGCCCAGCAGGTCGTAGGAGAAATCGAGTTTTTCTTCGCTGACGCCGAGTTTTTTGCCGTGGGCGGTAGGCAGGCGCTCGATGCTGAGCAAGCGGTCTGCGTCGTCGTAGGTGTAATCCTGACGCGCATCGGCGTTGAGCTTGGCCAGCAGACGGCCGATTAATCGCGCTCGAATTCGGTGTGGCGCTGTGGCCGTTCGGCGCGTTCGCCGTAGCCAATTTCGTCAACCCGCGTCAGGTGCCCGCCCAGGTTGTAGCTGAACTGGCGGGTCAAGTTGTCGATGCGTTTTTCTTCAACCAACCGGTCGGAAGCGTCATAGGCAAACTGATAAGCCGCGCTGTTCTCGTTGACCAGCGCGGTCAGGCGAATGGCCTGGTCATATTCGTAGCGAATGCGTTGGCCTTTGGCGTCCTGGCGGCTGCTCGGCAGGCCGCGGGCGGTGCGCAGCAGGCGCGTGGTCTGGCCTTTGCCGTCGGTGTGCGTCAGCACCTGACCGAGGGCGTTGTAGGTAAACGACTCGGCGCTGCCGTCCGGGTGCTGGATGCGCAGCACTTCGCCGTCGGGTTTGCGTTCCAGGGTGGTGGTCTGATTCAGGGCATCGGTGACGGCGATCAGGTGATGGCGTTCGTCGAAACGGTAGTGGGTGTTTTTGCCCGAGCAATCCTGGAAGCGTTCGACCTGGGTCAGGGTGGTCTACCACAGTTATTCGGTATTAGTTGTGGCGTCGATGAGGGTGTGAGGCAGGCCGTCGTCGCTGTTGAGTTATTCGGCCCTGTTGCCCAACGCATCGGCTTCGGCGATGGCCCCGCAAGTGATTGTAGACGTGCGAGCCATCATTATACAATTGATGAAATCCTAGTCGGAGCATCTGTAATTCGCACCGGAGGGGGGAAGAACACTTTTATCTACCCCCCAGTTAGTATTCCTGAATACTCAGATTATGTAGGTCGTGTAAAATAACTCAAGTCTTGAGATTTGTTTCGACAATCAATACATCGTTGCGTAACTGAGTGTCTTCGAGAAAAATAGAAATCCATGTATCCATAATTTCAAAAACGTTTACATCTATCTCTGGACCCATGGGCTCCTCATGCCACCAGATAATGCCCTTATCCTGATTCTGACTATTTAGATCTATGGCTAAATAATCACCGCCTCCATTAGAAAAAACCGTCAGCCAACTCTCAGCGAAGCTTGTTTCTTCTTCATCGATTAAATCAGCTACACATGAAAAATCCTCAATTGGTTGAGGCCCCATAGATCGTGCTGGAAAAAAGGTAAATCCATTATGCACATGACTGTAAAACCGTGAAAGCTCACCCTTAACGGGGTTGACTACATCATCGTTCAACGGACAACTATTTATTGGCATACCTGCAATGTAATAATAGAGCTCATTCGCATCATGAAAAACATACGCCAGCTCAATTTTCTCTCCAACCAAGACAATTGTACCAATTAAACAATTTTCTAGTAAGGACAGTACCCAAGGCAGTTTTTCCCTAAAGGAATACCATGCGAATGGAAATTTAGGAGGGTTTACATCAGCCACACCAAACTCCAACCACTCCCCAGGTATAATGATATTGCTTGGCAATTCGCTTGACGAAAAATACACATCCCGATCTGAAAAGCTAGCTCTAGCTTGTTCAGCAACATCATCCAAAGTAATCATATCGACTCCTTTTAGGGCAAAAGGCCATAAATTTTATCCTGCAATTCAATCTCCAGCTTAGCTGCGCGTTCCATCATACTGCTTCTGAAAGTGGGATCAACATCAACATTTCCTTTTTTGTAACGCGTCCACTGCTCGTAGGATTTGGCCCCTCGTGAAGTATTTGCAGTTTCACTCAAAGGGGCGAAATTTGGTTTATGGTTTAAAACTTCAAGCTGATTATTAAATGAAAGCTTATTAAAACCATCCATTTCTGTAATTTGTTTCATTGGAACTACGTGATCAGCGTGCAGGGGCTTCGTAATTTCTAATCCAGGAAGAGCAGGATCTTTCATCGGAAGTACAACATCTTCATTGACCATTTTTTGAATTTCTTTGCTTGGCGTCCTGGCTCTAAGTTTTTGGTAAGCATCTGGTGAGACACCTTTGTGTTCAATCGGAGGAAGTGCCGGCCTTTTTACAATTTTGACATTGCCCAGATTTGCCCCAAATCCCTGAACCTTAATCTCATACCGCGCGTCAAAAGCCTTACCCCCCTTGGTTCCAAGCCCACCCCCCAATAACGCCCCGCCAAACGCCATAAGCTTCTGGCCATCTGAACCTTGACCAAAAAGTTCACCACCAGCCCAGTTCCCCGCCATCCCACCCGCGATCCCACCGGCAAGGCCTGCGATTACGATTACCGGGCTTGCCAACACAAAAGCACTGGCCAAACCGACGATAAGAACTGCTCGTTCTAACCACTCAGGAACTTCTGGATCAATTGCATCCGTAGTCTCAGTCCCGCCGCCAATAAAAACATTCCCAGAGCCTGCACTGATCTTGCCGTCACATACGGTTCTATCTCCAACGCGCGCTGCGGGCTGGCCGTTGATATAAACAGAGTCGCTACCCTGCGCCAGAATTTGAGGAGCGGGGCCATGCTGGTCACACACGGCGGTATCTACGTGAGCTCTAGCGGCAGCTTTACTATTGGTAAAGACATTTCCAGAGCCCGTCTTGATTTGTCCTGCACCATGGCTGGCAAAGGAGAGGCTACCGAGCAATTGCCCTACTCCCGCACCGGTCGCGGCCCCTGCGCCGACCATCGCACACAGTGCTACTGCACCCAAGCCGCCGGTCCCGACGATGGCAATACCTACCAAAACTGCACCAGCGCCAATTGCAAGCCCGGCTAGCAGCCCTCCTAACGCGCTCGAATGCTCAATCGGGTCATCCAGGCGCGCCGCGGCTTCGCTCATGAAGGCAGAACCTCGTCGACGATCTCCTCCTTGTCGATTTCAGGTGGGGAGCGCAACTCAAGCGTCTCAACCAATGCTTCAAACTGACCTCCGGCATGCAGCATGGCACGCACTCAGTGCAGCCCTGACCCAGTTAGCAGGGAGATGAGCAACCTGCCCACCCGTTTGGCCGAGCACTTTATAACTTGAGCCAAGGACGTAATCGGCACTTCCAGATGTAGCTGACCTTGGGCGGTTGTACAAAACAATACTTATTCGGCTCTTGCAACAGCCCATATTACTGATACCGCGCTACGAAACTTGCGAAACTGCATCAATTAGATACCACTGCCAAAATTTTCGACGTAACTCAGCATCACCATCCTCTGCCAAGCCTCCGGCGAACGCCGATGCGACCAAATAACTAGGTTCAAAAGCGGCGGGATCTAGGTCGCGATCACTTCGCCCGTCCGCTGGATCAAAATCATACTTGCTTGCTGCTGTGATCACTGTGTTGGCAGCTGCATGCCCCACAAACATTGCTGGGTATTCATCAAGTTCATAATCTTGATCCTCAACTACCGCCACATAAAATTCATCCCGAACACTCATCGCCTTTTCTTCGGATAACGCTCCTTTTGCCAGAGCAAGAGCCATAGACAATATACTAGCTACTTCTTCAACCCCCCCAAACTTTCGAACCCAAAAAAGTGAACCATGCTCTACACAAAGAGCATCAAGCCTGGTGAGAGTGAAACGTCGTTCCTCTTCAACCTGGCCTTCAGTGATTGTCTCCCACAACAGCTTTCTTAGCGGTAACATTAACTCACCAGATAGAGACCCTCTCACCTCATCTAAAAGAACTTTAATCAAAATCTCAGATTTTTCGTTCATTCCGACCTCAAACGTTCATTCCGACCTCAAAATTGTCTCTTATCACTGACAGCAAAATGACTATCTTACCCCCATAAAAGCGGGCACCTATTACAATCGAGTGTATTTATTTCCTGCTCTGACAACAACTCATCGAAAGCGCCGCCACCAAACTTGTTAATAAAGATACGTTCTTCCTCATGAACAGAAATGCACTGCAGCCAATTAAACTTCAAGCTTGAAAAGCTTAACTCTGAAAAATGAGCATCATTCCAGACAAATGGTACTGCAAGGTAAATATGAGGCATGGGTGGAGCAGGCAAATAATCGTTAAAGAAGTTGGGGACCACAACCCCCAACATCACTACTGATTGTAGTTTTCTTATATGAAAAGCGGCAGATACTAACGCATTCTCCCAATAAACTTCGTTTGCCATGGCAGCCGAACAAAGCTCCACCCTTGTTTCAAACTCTCTTCCACTATCTTCGAATAATAGAGTTTCGTAAAGTCCTATCGTTGAAATCGATTTAACCCCTTATGGATAGAGTCCAGCGTCGTCAACAAACCTATGGAAATGCTTTCTTCATCATCGTAGTAAGCTTGTACTTTTAATTCGCCTCCAAGATATAGAGCGCATGTTTTACAACTGCTTTACATGGCGCGCTTGGAGCCGATACATCTTAGACCCTTAAGACAAACCGATTTCATTTTCATCAGCATGGCTTTAACTAGAAGAGAGAAATTTTAACTTAGAGACACTTGCATTTTTGCTAACATCCAAATACTTCAACGCCGTTTTTTTTGTAAACTATGGCTTCTCTTCAAAAACTGCACAATTAAATAGCACATCGCTAGCTAGAACATTTCGAGTCCTGCCACGAACTTGAGAAAACCAATAACGTAACCCCGTGAAAAAAAACGAGTCACGGGGTATCGCTCCCAGCCGCTTCAACGATCATTTTTTAAAAAACTACAAGCCTAAAACAACCGAACACACTGATATTTTTAACAATACCCCCTATAACTTACAAGGGGGAACGCTTCCACTTATCATCATAACCGAAGCTTTCTTTTTTCTTTATCTTCCAACTTCCCGCCTTATATATAATAGTAATCCTTGATGTAACCTCCACACCTACGGTTTGCTGAACCCCCACAACGATCTCATCAATTCCGGTGGATGTAATCTCTATAACGTCGCTCTGGGGATCATATGTGGGAGGGCTAATACAGCCCAAATCTACTAACCGACCAAAATTACTTTTATCCTTCAGTGCATAGCGACTTAAGATTTCCTCCAACTTATCCCTATATCGGTTTTTTATCGCAGGATCGTCACCTCCGCTCGCTATATTTTTTTTTCGCTCAGCAAAAAATCCCACCTCCCACAAGTTCATCTCAATGAAAAACTCATTAACACACTGTAATGCCTGCAAAGATTTTTTATCAGTCATAATCAATTCCCAAATATCCCTTCTAGTACTTTACTACCCTGACGGTAAACATCATATGTTATCGATGTAGGGCGCGTACCGCCATTGCCGTAAATAAAATTCAGCTCAACATCTACCGGACCTTTCTTTTTAACTGTATTTGCAACAGCCGATTCAAAATCTCTAAACAGACCGCGATTTATCCCTTTCAACTGTGGGAAAACCCCATCTTTCCCACCCGCGCCGCCGAGAAGCTTACCGATTATGTGCCCGGCATCATCATCTGACTTGCCCAACAATCGGGCCCAAGCTCGAGACGAAGCATTTGAGGCAGTGCCCGTGCCTATGTCCTTCGGGGTAATAGTCGCGGTTGCTTTTAAAGGCTGCCCTCTCCCCCCTCTTGTGACACTAGTACTTACGCACCAGCCCAGTGGGTCAATCCAACCGTTGGTATTCGGAGCGTAACCATAGAGATTACTACCACCCAACAACCCAATCGGATCTTGCGTAATAAACCGCCCCACCTCCGGATCGTAATACCGAAACGTGTTGTAGTGCAGCCCCGTCTCATCATCGAAATACTGCCCCTGAAACCTCAGGTTTTGCTCAACCTCGTTCACCGTCAGCGTTTCGATGGAACCCCACGCCTTGTACGTCGCCTGCCAGACGATTTCGCATCTGCGCCCGTCATTTCCAACGGCGTACCAATCTGATCGGTATGGAAGTAGTAAAGCGTCTGCTCCTCACCCTCGGCCTGATCCACCCGCGCCAACGGCGCATAACTACCCGGCTCGTATATATACAGACTGCTCTGCCCCGGCGTTTCCTCACGCAACATGCGCAAGCCTTGCCACAGAAAATTCTTCTGTTCGGTGACGCCGTTGACTTCTGACACCTTGGCGACACGACGCCCCAAGCTGTCATAACGATAATCCCCCATACTTTCCAGCTCGCCGCCGACCAACGTCTCAGCTTTAACCAGCCGATTCTCACAGTCGTAGCTAAACGTCTGCAGCCTGTTCATCCCGCTTCGCTTTTCAATCAGGTTGCTCAGCGGATCGTAGTCGTAGGACAAGGCGCCTCGTGGTGTGGTCTCTTTGATCAGGCGGCCCAGCAAGTCGTAGGAAAATTCGAGTGTCTCTTCGCTGACGCCAAGCTTCTTGCCGTTGGCGGTTGGCAAGCGCTCGTTGGTCAACAAGCGATCGGCGTCGTCGTAGGTGTAATCCTGGCGGGCATCAGCGTTGAGTTTGGCCAGCAGTCGGACTATGGAGTCGCGTTCAAATTCTGTCTGACGTTGTGGCCGTTCGGCGCGTTCGCCGTAGCCGATTTCGTTGACCCGTGTGAGGCGTCCGCCAAAGTCGTAACTTCAATGGCGGCTCAAGTTATCGATTAACTTTCTTCGCTCAAGCAGCCGGAAGCGGAAAGTAGCGCTGTTTTCAATTCGCCCCTGCCTAATAGCAACTGCGGAATCAGGAGTACCGAACCCCCGCTTTCAAGAACTTCGCTCAACCTCTTTAAAACTAAGTCCCTTAAGACCATTTAACTCAACAGCATCTTTGAAAAACTGGCTAACAAATAGTACTTGCGGACTTTCAGGAATACGAAAGATTACGCCCCTGAAGCTTTGGGGAGTTTTTAGTACGGTTTTATAAACCACGTACCCGCTCTCTCCTTTATCGAAATCAGATTTCTCAAAATCAAACAAATCTGGTATCAACTCGACAACATAAAGTGCCACGTCACCCGCTCGGGCCCCAGATATCTTAACGCGCGGAAGCCCCTGTAAAAAACCGAGCTCCTTGTATGCTTTGTTCGAGACGATTAAGACAGGCCTGAAAAAAGTATAGAAATCAGAAAGCGCCGCTTTTTTCTTATCATCGCTATTATATACAACACTGTATTCTCGATCATCAGACTCCGAGCTGACATCACTATACGCTAGTTTTGTTGCAAACTGCTGCAGGCCTTCCACTTCATCCGCATCAACAAGAGTTTTGTATTTGTCATCTTGTGTAATCGAGTAAATCTTCATAAAATCACCCAAATAATCCAGACCACTGCGCACCACAAGGGCTTGTAAGCAACGTATTACGAATTCTATCAATAGTTTTCAATACCATCGGCTTACCACCAGCTTTGTCCGCACTAATAATAAGTTGGTTAACGCTTTCAAAATAAGAATTTGGATGTTTACCATTATGCAATATCCCTAGCATGCCGGAATCAACATTATTACGATTAGGAAGAAATACTCCGTTAATTGCATCATCCACATGAATATCATGCTTTGCCAATACTGCTCTCGCGGGGGCTGCCAGTTTTGCGGTATCCCCAACAACATGATGAGCAGCGGAGTTAGCTGGTCGCGGAGTACCACCTTTAGTCATATTATTACTTAGCGCTTTGGAACAATGCCCCAACGGATCGACCCATCCGATAGCGCTCGGCGCATATTTATAGAGGTTGTTGCCTCCATACAGGCCAATCGGATCCTGCGTAATAAACCGCCCCACCTCCGGATCATAATACCGAAACGTGTTGTAGTGCAGCCCCGTCTCATCATCAAAATACTGCCCTTGGAACCTCAGCTTCTGCTCTACCTCGTTCACCGTCAGCGTTTCGAGGGCGCCCCAGGCTTTGTAAGTCGCCTGCCAGACAATCTGCCCCTCGGGGTCCGTCATCTCCAGCGGCGTACCAATCTGATCGGTGTGAAAGTAGTAAAGCTTCTGCTCCTCGCCTTCCGCCTGATCCACCCGCGCCAACGGCGCATAACTACCCGGCTCGTAAACGTAAAGGCTGCTCTGCCCCGGTGTTTCCTCGCGCAACAGGCGCAAGCCTTGCCACAGAAAGTTCTTCTGTTCGTTGACACCGTTGACCGCTGACACCTTGGCCACACGACGCCCCAGGCTGTCGTAACGATAAGCGCCACTACTTTCCAGCTTGCCGTTCACCAACGTCTCAGCCTTAACCAGCCGATTCTCACCGTCATAACTGAACGTCTGCAGTCGGCTCAAACCACTGCGCTTTTCAATCAGGTTGCCCCACGCATCGTAGGCATATTCCTGATCCCGCCACTGCTTGATCCGGTTGTCCTTCACGTGATCGAACTGACTGGTGTTGAAGTTCAGCCGGTTCGCCGCCGCGTCGTAGCGGAACTCCTCACTGTCCACCAACTTGCCGGTGTCACGGCTGTGCAGTTGACCGTTGGCTTCGTAGTCGTACTTGATCTCGCCGCGCAACTTGTCGAGGGTGCGAATGAGGTCCCCGGCCGGGTCGTATTGATGACGGCGATGGATCGGGTTGTAGGCGTGCTCCACCAGGAGCTCGGGTTGAATCCCCGGATTGTGGATTTGTGAGAGTTTTTCCGCCGGCAGGGTCGAGGCGAACTGCCAGGCCTTGCGGCCCATGGCGTCGTAGCCGAAGCAGCTGGTGAGCTGGCCTTGGGTGCGCAAGACTTCGCGGTGCAGGTCATCGCGTTCCATGTCGCTGATGAGCTGGCCGTCGAGGTTGAGTTGGTGCAGGTGGCCGCTGCCGTAATACAGGTGGTTCAGGTGTTGGCCGGTCGGCAGGGTCAGCGTGGTCAGGTTGCTCAGTGGATCGTAGTCGTAGGACAGAGCGCCTTGCGGCGTGGTCTCTTTGATCAGCCTGCCCAGCAAGTCGTAGGAGAATTCGAGTGTCTCTTCGCTGACGCCGAGCTTCTTGCCGTTGGCGGTGGGCAGGCGTTCGATGGACAGCAAACGGTCCGCGTCGTCGTAGGTGTAATCCTGACGCGCATCGGCGTTGAGCTTGGCCAGCAGGCGGCCGATCGGGTCGCGCTCGAACTCGGTGTGGCGTTGTGGCCGTTCGCCGCGCTCGCCGTAGCCGATTTCGTCAACCCGCGTCAGGTGCCCGCCGATGTTGTAGCTAAATCGACGGGTCAGGTTGTCGATACGTTTTTCTTCGGTCAGGCGATCGGACGCATCGTAGGCAAACTGGTAGGCGGCGTTGTTTTCGTTGACCAGCGCGGTCAGGCGAATGGCCTGGTCGTATTCGTAGCGAATGCGTTGGCCTTTGGCGTCCTGGCGGCTGGCGGGCAGCCCTCTTGCGGTTCTCAACAGACGCGTGGTCTGGCCTTTGCCGTCGGTTTGCGTCAGCACCTGACCGAGGGCGTTGTAGGTAAACGACTCGGCGCTGCCGTCCGGGTGCTGGATACGCAGCACTTCCCCGTCGGGTTTGCGTTCCAGGGTGGTGGTCTGGTTCAGGGCATCGGTGACGGCGATCAGGTGATGGCGTTCGTCGAAACGGTAGTGGGTGTTTTTACCCGAGCAGTCCTGGAAGCGTTCGACCTGGGCCAGGGTGTTCCACCACAGGTATTTGGACTTTTGGGTGGCGTCGATGATGGTGTGCGGCAAGCCGTCATCGCTGTTGAGGTATTCGGTTTTGTGGCCCATCGCGTCGACTTCGGCGATGAGGTTGCCTTTGGCGTCGTAGCGGGCTTTCCAAGTGCTGCCGTGGGGCTAATCGGCAAGGATGGTGAGAGTGGCAGAAAAATACTCACCGCCACTCCCGAACTCGAATTATTAAAGAACAAAATGGCGTAGCACGCACATATGGAAAAAACAGTCCAGCACACAATACTTTAGGCTACAAACTCAACTTCCTCATACTGCAATCAACTTATAAAATCATCAATTCGCGCTCACTATGAGTCAAACCAAATTAGATGGCTGTACGCCATCACTATCGCTTCATATTTAAAAATCTTAACATCCGATAGAATTATCTCATATCTCTTCTCAAGCTTCTCCTTCAGATCTGTTATTGAAAAACTTAATCCCAGCCCTTTTTTGATAGCCAGCATTTCTTGCGGAGTTGGTTTGTCGTTCGCAATAGCCACTATATTAAACGTAGCCGACAGATCAGTTTCCTCGTCAGAAATATTATCAATCAGCTCGTCAATCGAATGAGATATCATGGCATCCTCTAAGAATGGATCACCAGAATCGATTAGATAGAAAACATCTGAAATAGCTTTATCAATTAAAATAAGTCTGCCTCCAGAGTCATCGCCTATCAAAACCTGCTCTGGAAAATTGAGGCCTATTTCATACGTTTGATTGCGTTCAACTATGTCATTTGTTGAGTACATCAAAACTTGATCATTAAGCAATGCACCGTCGTAGCGTGACCAAAATTTTACAATCCAGACGTCGCTATCTACTCCGAGCGTTTGGATAATGTCAGCTATGGATTTCGCTGATGCGGCGTGTTTTGTTTCTGTATATTTTATAGTCATTTAAACGCCCCTAGCGAATCAAAATATTTGTATGACTTGCTTGCAGCTTTTTTAACTGCATCAGGATTAACACCTACATCAAGTAGTTCTTTGTATGCTGTTCCAAACTCCTCCTTGATAGTCCCACCAAATCCAGAAAGCCTACGCCTAGTTCGCTGAAGGGATGAGACAACAGCATGAGGATCTCCCGAGGAACTTTTCAGAAGAACAGCAGGTGCATCATTTCTCTTGTATCCAGTAACGTTTCTTTTTGCCCACTCATCTTGGATAAAGTGGTGCGTCTGCACGAGTTTATCTTCCGAAATATTCTTGTGACCCGACGCTCTGTTAACACCGGGTGACAAGTTACCGTGAGTATCAACATCACCAGCCTTATAACCGCCCGGACGGTTGCAACTCCAGCCCCAAGGGTCGGTCCAGCCGATAGAGTTTGGAGCATATTGGTATAGGTTATCCCCACCCACCAGTGCAATCGGATCCTGCGTAATAAACCGCCCCACCTCCGGATCGTAATACCGAAACGTGTTGCAGTGCAGCCCCGTCTCGTCGTCGAAATACTGCCCCTGAAACCGCAAACTCTGTTCGGCTTCATTGACGTCCAACCGATCCAGCGAGCCCCACGCCTTATACGTCGCCTACCAAACGATCTGCCCTTCCCAGTCCGTCATCTCCAGCGGCGTACCAATCTGGTCGGTGTGCAAGTAGTAAAGCGTCCGCTCCCCACCCAGCAAGTCGTAGGAGATCACAAAACACTTCGTCATTTTGCTTCGTTCAATAACTTTAGATCATCAGGTCGTTCTGACCTCAAAAAAACTACGATCAGCCGTATAAATTATTATCTTGAGCCTTCTCAATAAAGTGATCCATGAGATCGCCGTGAATTTCCTCGCCGTTACATGTAACGATGAAATCACCATCTAAATTATCTGGAAAATGCACTCCATCCAGAGTGCCCAATATTACCGAAGCGCTGTCCGCCATGACTACTTTAAAGAAAGCAAATACATCAGCCTTTTCATCGCTGCTTAACGAAGCTAAGGCGTTTCTTGCTTTGGCGTATAGATCCCTACCAGCATTAACTGGCTTACTTAGAGATTCTTTATACTGCAAAAAGTTTTTCCGATATAACTCATCAAATATCGAAACTGCAAACCGCTTATCCAAATTAATAAATTTGGCCCGCCTTTTCCCATAGTTAAAAAATTACAATGTTCAATTTTCATCAGCTCTTCATCTATATTATCCGTACTACAATTTTACTTCAAATAGTGGACTAGGCAAAATACCAAAACAGGATCAATATCTACAAACTCGACTTTTCCCACTTATTACTTCTTAGCGTATCCTTACGATTGATCTTCCATTCATCATCCACGCAAATCAAACTAAACCGAAATTTCGACTCAAAACCTTCGGCCTGCTGAACTACAACTTGTACTTTTCCTTTGACGAATTCAGGCTGCTGAATATCATCCCTTATTGGGTCATACATTGCAGGTGAACTAACACCAGGCAAATCAAGCCTGGCCAACGTTTTACTATCACCAACTGTAAATTTTGCAAAGATCATTTGAAGTGATTTCTTATATTTTTCATTGCACTGTGATGTGGATTTCCCCTCATCCACAAGCGCCATCTTTTCACTGAGAAAATTATTTTCCCACTTGCACATTTCGCCCATAAAAGACGTTAAAACATCAATAGCACCTGACGAATCGGACATAATAATCTCCACTAGTTTGGAAAACTCTGAAATAGCAATCTTTTACCGCCTTCAGAGACCTCATACAATATTTCAGTCGGACGAGTCAGTGATTTTTCATATAGGAACCTAATATCTACATCGACAGAACCTTTTTTCCGTACCAACTCTGAAATGTCCTTCTCAAAATCTCTGAACAAACCGCGATTTACTTTTGATAACTGAGGAAAAACACCATTTTTACCGCCTGAACCGCCCAGAAGCTTTCCGATTATGTGACCGGCGTCATCCTTAGAGTTACCTAGCGCCCGTGCCCACACTCTCGACGATGCATTCGTTGCCGTCCCTGTTCCTATATCCTTCGCAGTAATAGTCGCCGTTGCTCGAAGAGGCTGCCCTGCTGCGCCACGTGTGACTGCGGTACTGACACACCACCCCAAAGGATCGATCCACACATTGGTATTGGGGGCATATTGATAAAGATTATCCCCCCCAAACAACCCAATCGGATCCTGCGTGATAAACCGCCCAACCTCCGGATCGTAATACCGAAACGTGTTGTAGTGCAGCCCCGTCTCGTCGTCGAAATACTGTCCCTGAAACCTCAGGTTTTGCTCAACCTCGTTCACCGTCAGCGTTTCGATGGAACCCCACGCCTTGTACGTCGCCTGCCAGACGATCTGCCCTTCCCGGTCAGTCATCTCCAGCGGCGTACCGATCTGGTCGGTGTGGAAATAGTAGAGCGTCTGCTCCTCACCCTCGGCCTGATCCACCCGCGCCAACGGCGCATAACTACCCGGCTCGTAAATGTATAGACGACTCTGCCCCGGACTTTCCTCGCGCAACAGGCGCAGACCTTGCCACAGGAAATTCTTCTGTTCGATAACCCCGTTGACCGCTGACACCTTGGCCACGCGACGCCCCAGGCTGTCGTAACGATAAGTGCCGGTACTTTCCAGCTTGCCGTTCACCAACGTCTCGGCCTTAACCAGCCGATTCTCACCGTCATAACTGAACGTCTGCAGCCGGTTCATGCCGCTGCGCTTTTCAATCAGGTTGCCCCACGCATCGTAGGTGTACTCCTGATCCCGCCACTGCTTGATCCGGTTGTCCTTCACGTGATCGAACTGACTGGTGTTGAAGTTCAACCGGTTCGCCGCCGCGTCGTACCTGAACTCCTCACTGTCCACCAACTTGCCAGTGTCACGGCTGTGCAGTTGGCCGTTGGCTTCGTAGTCGTACTTGATCTCGCCGCGCAACTTGTCGAGGGTGCGGGTGAGTTCGCCGGCCGGGTCGTATTGGTGACGGCGGTGGATCGGGTTGTAGGCGTGCTCCACCAGGAGCTCGGGCTGGATGCCGGGGTTGTGGAGTTGCGAGAGTTTTTCCGCCGGCAGGGTCGAGGCGAACTGCCAGGCTTTGCGGCCCATGGCGTCGTAGCCAAAGCAGCTGGTGAGCTGGCCTTGAGTGCGTAACACCTCGCGGTGCAGGTCATCGCGTTCCATGTCGCTGATGAGCTGGCCGTCGAGGTTGAGTTGGTGCAGGTGGCCGCTGCCGTAATACAGGTGGTTCAGGTGCTGGCCGGTGGGCAGGGTCAGCGTGGTCAGGTTGCTCAGCGGATCATAGTCGTAAGACAAGGCGCCTTGCGGCGTGGTCTCTTTGATCAGCCTGCCCAGCAAGTCGTAGGAGAAATCGAGTTTCTCTTCGCTGACGCCGAGCTTCTTGCCGTTGGCGGTGGGCAGGCGTTCGATGGAAAGCAAACGGTCCGCGTCGTCGTAGGTGTAATCCTGACGCGCATCGGCATTGAGCTTGGCCAACAGTCGGCCGATGGGGTCGCGCTCGAATTCGGTGTGGCGCTGTGGCCGTTCGGCGCGTTCGCCGTAGCCGATTTCGTCAACCCGCGTGAGATGCCCGCCCAGGTTGTAGCTGAACTGGCGGGTCAGGTTGTCGATGCGTTTTTCTTCGATCAGGCGATCGGACGCGTCGTAGGCAAACTGGTAAGCCGCATTGTTTTCGTTGACCAGCGCGGTCAGGCGAATGGCCTGGTCGTATTCGTAGCGGATGCGCTGGCCTTTGGCGTCCTGGCGGCTGCTCGGCAAGCCGCGCGCGGTGCGCAGCAGGCGCGTGGTCTGGCCTTTGCCGTCGGTGTGCGTCAGCACTTGGCCGAGGGCGTTGTAGGTAAACAACTCGGCGCTGCCGTCCGGGTGCTGGATGCGCAGCACTTCGCCGTCGGGTTTGCGTTCCAGGGTGGTGGTCTGGTTCAGGGCATCGGTGACGGCGATCAGGTGGTGGCGCTCGTCAAAGCGGTAATGGGTGTTTTTGCCCGAGCAATCCTGAAAACGTTCGACCTGGGCCAGGGTGTTCCACCACAGGTATTTGGATTTTTGCGTGGCGTCGATGAGGGTGTGAGGCAGGCCGTCATCGCTGTTGAGGTATTCGGTTTTGTTGCCCAACGCGTCGACTTCGGCGATGAGGTTGCCCTTGGCGTCGTAACGGGCTTTCCAAGTGCTGCCGTCAGGATAATCAACCTGAGTGACCAGCGTAGTCAGGTGGTGATACTGGTACTTGATCTTGCGCCCGAGCGGATCGGTTTCTTCGACCAATCGCGCGTAGTCGTCGTACTTGAGCGTGACCGTATTGCCGTCTGGCAGCGTCAGACCGGTCATGTTGCCGCTGTCGTCGATGTCGATGACGTAGTGCTCGCCACCGAAGTCGCGACTGGCGATGACGCGATGATCGCCGTTGTAGTGAATTTCAGCTTCGCGCCCGAGCACATCGGTAACCCATGTGGTGCGGGCCGTCACGTCGTAGCGGAAATGGTAATGTTCGCCGTCGCTGGTCCAGTGTTCCACTACGCGGGGCTGCTCACCGATGGTTTCCCAGCGGTAGTTACAGGTCAGGCCCAAGGCGTTGCTGTGGCTGGCCATCACGCCGTCGACGTAGCTGAAGCGGCGGACCGAATCACTGTTGCGATTGATCACCTCGGTAAGCTGGCCATTGTCGTCGTAGCGATATTGCACCAGGGTTTCGATGGCCTGGTTATCGACGATGCGTTTGACGTCGGTCAGGCGCCCCAGCGGGTTGTCGTAATGCAGGTGAACACGAACGCCGCCGGTGGCGCTGATGTCGGTGAGCGTGCCTTCGACCGTGTGGGTGAAGTGCAGGAAATGGCCGAGGGCGTTTTCGATGCGTTGCAGCGGTACGGGGACGTTGTCGTCCGGTACTTCGCCGAAGTAGAAGAAGATGTTGTCGAGGGTTTGCAGCAGGTAGTGACCACCTTCGGTGCAGACGAGATAAACCTGCTCGTGGGGATTGTAGATGCGGTCCCCCGGCGGCACGTCCACAAACGGCACACTGCGACCCTGGTTGTCGGTCAGGTAAACGAAGTTGCCACTGCGACGCAGGCTTTGTTCCCAGGGTAATACCCAGCCCCGGCCGAGCACGCTGTCGACGGTCAGGTCGCTGGCATAGAAACGTGACCATTCGATGGGCATCAGGCCCGGGAGGCTGAAGTCGGTTTCGTCAGGAATGACCTTGCGCCCAGTGGTGGCGTCAACAGGGTTGCCCATCAGACCACCGACCGCACGCTCGATGGCCGGCCCGATCACGTAACGGCTGGCCACCTCACCGGCGACGAAGCCGGCGGTGAATTTCAACACGCAGGGCATGATGGCTTTCATGCCGGCCTGTGTCCCGGCCTTGATCAATTGAGCGATACCGCCCGCCGCACCGGCGACTGCCATGAGGATATCGACCGTAGTTCGTAACCAGCCGGGGATCTCGTCGTCTACCGGCAGATAGCGGTGTGTACCACCGCCAATGTAAACATCGCCCGAGCCGCTGGAAATCTTCGCACCGCAGGTAATCTTGTCGCCCTTGCGCGCCGCCGCCGTGCCATTGATGAAGACGTTGGTCGAGCCCTCCGCGACTTGCACCGGACTGGGATGCTTGTCGCAGGCGCCAAAGCTTTTTTCGACATGGGCGGCCTTGCGGCTATTGATGAATACGTTGTCCGACGCGGTGACGATGGTCCCGGAGGGCGATGAAAACATACTGCCTATCGCCTCCCCTGCGGCAGTCAGCAGGCTACCTCCGACGCCTGCCGCAAGACCCGCCAACAAAGCCACACCAAACCCACAGGTGAACGTCGCGATAGCAACCGTGGCGATCAGCGCAATACCGAGCGCGGCACCGATCAGAAACCCGCCCAGGGCACTGGTGTGAGCGATTTCATCGCCAAACCTTGCGGCTTCAAACATGGCCGTTACTCCTGTGCGCTGGAGTCGGTCTTGGTTGCGCCGGGCTGGCGAGGCTGGAAGCTGGCCAGCAGGTCCATCCAGTTCTGGTTTTGCTCGCTACTGAAATCGGCCTGGGCTGTGGTGGAGAAAATAATCGCGCGGCCGGGCTCAATCAGAAATGCCGCTTGGCGCTGATAGAACGGTCGACCATCGGTCATGTAATACGCATCGATCTGGATGCCGTCGATCGGCGCAGAGGTCGACAGCGCAACCGCCTTTTTGCCTAGCAGGGTGTAGCCGCGCAGCTTGGAGGCAAGCATTTTCACCTGACGATCAACGTAGGCTTTGAGCGCCTCGGCGGGTAGCAGCATGTCCCTGGAGATGGTGATACTCAGCGGTGCAGGAATGCTCGCCCCCAGCACAAACATGTTTACCGTGCGGTCCTGAAAACCCTGCGGCAACGCGATGCTGCCTTCCTGCAATTCATAATCCATGTGATGTAAATTCCTGAAATCGAAAAATTAGGTATCAGCGGGCCGCGAGGCCTTCGAGCATGCTGTCAAAATCAACAAGCCAAAGACTGAGGACAGGCTTGGTTGGATCAATCACGCAAGAAATATTCAGCCACTGCACTTCCTCACTCCCGGCAACAGGAACAATGGCGCCCACAAGACGTCCGTGGCGTTCGGCGTGACCGATCTTGAAGTGGAAATCCAGGCACTTGGCGGCACTGCCCGCCACGCTGTACTCGCGCTGACGGATGATGCGCAACTCGGGATAAATCGTGCGAAACATCTGTACGGATGCTTCGAAAAGCTTTTCCAGGTTCTGGCCCTGCGCCACATCACGACGCTTGATCGTCAAGATGATCGGCTCGCCTTCGTGTTCGATGGTCGTCTGGATATCGCGAAAGTTGAAACCCGCTGGGAATGCCAGATTGAAACCGCCGAAATTGAAGCTGCTGGGCGTGCTTTGCAGGGCAACGACAGGCATGGGTTCCGGCTCGGGCTCTCGCTCAACGACCGGCGCATTTTGCTGCTCAAGGCGCGCGGCTTCTTCCAGGGCAATACGCTTGGCGGAAATGCGATCGTAAATGCTGGTTCTGGTCATAGACACGATTCTCTAGTCATTGACCCGAACCTCGGAGCCCGTGATTTGGGTGGTGCCAGTGCTGGTCGTGACAATCGTCTTGCCTTTGATCTCGATGCCATCCGGCGTGAGGGTGATGCTGCTGTCCCCCACCTGAAGAATGATGTGCTGCTTGGCATTGACCTGAATGAACTGGTTATCGACCTGAATCGTCAACGAGCCTTCCTGGACATTCATCACCGTGTCTTTCTTGATCGTTTCAGTGTGCGTGCCGCCGACCGTGATCGTGCGATTGCTGCCGACGCTGTGGATCTCGTCGACCTCGATCTCGGTGTCCATGTTGCGCTCGGCATGCACGATGACCTGCTCGGCCCCCGCCTTGTCTTCAAAGCGGAAAAAGTTCGCCGTGCCGCCATCGCCCTTCATCGACCGCGTCAAAAACCCGCTCTGCGTCTTGTTCGCCGGTAGCGACCACGGCGGCGTGTTCTGGCTGTTGTAGAGGCTGCCCATGATCAGCGGACGGTCGGGGTTACCGTCCAGAAAGACCACGACAACTTCATCGCCGACACGTGGAATGAGGATGCTGCCGAAGCCGCCGCTGGCTCCGGATTGCGCCACGCGAACCCAGCACGAACTCTTGTCGTTGTGCTCGCCTTTGCGGTCCCAGTGGAATTGCACTTTCACGCGGCCGAGTTCGTCGGTGAAGATTTCCTCGCCCGGCGGGCCGACAACGATGGCGGTCTGCGGGCCGGAAATGGTCGGGCGCGGTGTGGTCAGTTGAGGGCGGAACACGATCTTTTTGCGCACGCAGGAGAAGGTGTTGTAGTAACTCGCCTGGTACCCGTTGAGGTAGTTGTTGTGACCTTCGCTTTCGACGCTCATCAGCAGGAACTGGCGATCGTCGGGTGAGCCTTGATCGTGGTCGTAATGCTGCAGCAGTTCGAAGGTGTAGCCGGGTTTCATCGCGCGGCAGTTGCTGGCGCCTTGAAAGCTTTTGCCTTTCAGCTCCAGCGCTTCAACGCGCAACCGGACCAGCGCCTCGCCTTCGTCATAGGTGCCGTGGGTGTACTGGCCGGGGAAGTCGTAGATCTCGAAATCTTCGACATCGCCCTGTTTGTTCAGGCTCTTCATGGTAACTGGCAAGCGATTGGTCGGCTGGCGGTAATCGAAGGTCTGGACAGCGATCTTGCCGGACTGCAATTGGCGGTTGCCGCTCCATTGGGTAATGGAGTCCGCGGTCTCGGTGACCGAAGCGGTGTGATAGCGAATCTGTGGCTGCTCAGGCAACGGCACCAGCGTGGTGGAGTCGTCGCAGATGATCATGACGTGGCCTTCGGCAGTGTGCTCGAAGTAGTAGAACATCCCCTCTTCTTCCAGCAGGCGCTGGACGAAGTTGAAATCGGTTTCGCGATATTGGGTGATGTAGGTGTACTTTTTGAGCGGCTTGCTCAGGCGGAATTCATGTCGGGAAAACGCGGTGCATAAGGCGAACACCTGAGTCACTACGTCTTCGACGGTGCAGCCCTGGAAGATGCGGGTGTCGAAACGGTTTTTCAGCATCGAGAACCAGGGGTTCAGCGTTGCGGTGTAGCGGGCCATGCCGCCATCACTGCCGATACTGGCGAAGCGTGTCAGGTAACCCGACAGATACCGTGGGCCCGCCTCGGCCAGCTCGATCTCCAGCACCACGTGCTGGCCCATCATCGACTTGAGCTCAACCTCCGAATCCTGGCACACCAGCAGCAATTCGAAGTTATAGGCACGTGACAGACCTTCAGTTCCCTTGAAGGACTCAAGCAATAATTGCTGGTCGGGATTGGCAAGGTTCGTGAATTTGAACAGGCGCCGATTCTGCGGCGAAAGCATCGCGGCAAGGTCCATCAACATGTGTATCTCCTTGAAAGCAGTGGAGAACGCTACCGTCCTCGCCAGCCACTGCGCATAACGAATCTGACAAGAGGGTCAAAACCCGATTGCAACATCATGGATCAGGGAAACAACCCGCCGCCTTGTGAGATGGCGGACCTAAATACCTGAAACTTTGTATGAAACTGCCTACAAACTTTTACCCGTCATACTTTTGAGTCTGTAGAAGATTTCTGAAAACGGGATTCAAAGTCTGGTACTGCGACCGCGGTGCAGTGCGAAAGTGCCACTAACCGCGCAAAATTGAGAGAACGGTCACAATCTCAGCGGTATAACGGCGCTTCGAAAGCAGCAAAGGAAACACCTTCGCCCTGCACCGTGTCAACCCGGAGCCGGCCTTGCACAGCGACCTCCAGACGCGAACTCGTCCATCAGGAAAGTTTGAAAAATATTTATGAGCCCATTCAGCACGGCAGAAACGCCGGTATATCAACGAGGAACGGAAATTAGGTGCTATTAAAAAGCGACTAGTGCCTCAATGACATCATTGCCGAGTGTAACGTGAATAATAAAAATGGGATCCACATTGAATTTTATTACCCGTAGTGCTGTCTAGACTGCGGCTAATGGCCAGTACTGCGGCTCACGCATAGAGTCGAATATCCGACACTTAAAACGTAGCGACAGGGAAGCTTCTTCCACCCAAGGGCAGTGATGTGTAAATGGATCTTTTAGCGAATGTGCCCAGCTGGGCCGACGTCGAACGAAATCTCGATCAGAAATTCAGCGAGCTGAACCAGGGCGTCAATGAGGGCTTGCAAAGCGCTCACGACAACTGGAACGGCTTTACCCGGCGCGTCGGCAATGGGGCGAGCCAGGCCTATGGCTACATGGGCGGGCACCGAATCGATGCGGTGACTCGCGCCATGACGCTCTCCTACCCGATCATCCAAATGGACCTCAAGCGCAAATGGGCCTCGATCGAAATCGAGCAGATCCTCCCTGTGCTGCTGCAGTTGGTCAAAGAAGTTTCGATGATTCTCGGCGGTAGCGTCGCGGTCGGCACCATCGCCGGGGGCGCTGCGGGTGCTTTCGCATTCGGTGTCGGCGCCGCACCCGGAGCTGCCGCCGGGGCCGGTATCGGCCTGCAAGTCGGCAATCTGATTCTCATGGGACTGGGCTTGTCGGCTATTGCTGAATATTTTTACCAGGGTCTACCCGCCTGCCTGTCTACATTGCAAGAAGGCATCGCCACAGCCTGGCATTCGGAAGAAGGCGTCAAACCTGCCGGCCTGGACCCTACTGGTGGTTCTGCCGCATTGGTACAGGAACGTATCGAACGAGCAGCACGACAACTGGCCCGCGGCCAGGAGCAATTGGTGTTGCTGCTACTGACCGCCATCGTCACCTACCTGACACGCGGCCAGGTGAAAGCGGGTGTTGTGGGCAGCATGGAAAGCATCGCGACGCGCAGCGCGAAGCTGCAAGCAGAGATATCGAACAAGCAATTGGCAGGCTGGCTGGCGCGCAATGAGCAGAAGTTGCTGGCTCAGGCGGAGCTGCAGGTGAAGGAGCCGACGCCACTGGCGAAGGCTGAACCGGAGACTATGCGCGAGTACTACGCCAAGCAGGATCCCGATTTCGTGTCCGTGGAAGACCAGATCAAGAAGGTCCAGACCTTCAAGACCAAGGGCTTGTCGAACGAGCAAATCGAAAGCTTCCTGAACACTACGGACGGGGAGAAACTGCTGGGCAAGCTGCAAGCCGCGGCGCCGGATGCCGACGCCACTACCATTTACTCCCGAGCGTTTGACCAGGTGGCATCAGGCTCGACGATTCCAGAAGTCCGGTTGATCAATTCGCCCCTGATCAAGATTGTGCCTGAAGGCCAGAGCGTTTCGCCCTATTCGCCTTTCTTCACAACTCACGAGGAAATGCAGGCAGCCGCCAGCTCCGGACGAACGCTGGCCGACTCGTTCGGCTTGCCTTTGGGCAGCGAGGCACCCCGCTATTCCATCTTCGAGATGGCGCCTTTGCAGCCAACCGAAGTATTTGTCAGTAAAGTCGCCCCTACGACAGAATTGAGCGGCGCGATCCAGCGCACTGGCGAAGCATTCCAATACCTGACACCTAACCGTGCCGAGTGGGGAGTGCCAAAATTGATCGGCACTACCTCCAACTAGAGTCCCGTATGAATATTGAACTACTGAAAGAGAAGACGCTGAAGCTACGGGCAGCCATTGACGCACTGAAAGCAAAAGACCCTGCCGCCGCAAAACTGGCCGTGGAGCTGGAACCGTTGCTGATCCTGGCGGAACGTGGCCAGATTCGGGCTCCAATGGAATGGCGGGATATCCCTGGACGTTACCTGTTCACCGAAGAAGGACTGCAGCAGTACGCCGAGCTCGAGCATGCCTTTGCCGAGTTCAAAATCGAACTAACCGGCGGAGAATCGCCGACGCTGCGCCGACTCAAGGCGCAGATGGAAGAGAAGAAGAACAGCGGTTTGAAGCCTGACTGACAACAGCGCGAACGCGTAACTAAGGATGATCAGTCAGCATGGGCGGCTGTCAATTTTGCAGCCGCAACCACACATCAGGGAGAGATCAGTTTGAAGCCGTCCTATTTCCGCCATGGCCCTTTGGCTTTCATCGCTGCAATGATTTTCACGACGCCCCTGTACGCAGAGGATGCGGAAAAAATACTCGCCGAGGTTGTTAATCAACAGCAGCAACAGTTACCGATCATGCTCGACTTAGCCACACGCATCGACAACATCACGTACGCAGATCGAACCGTCCATTATAAATTGACGCTGTCGGGGTACGAAGGTCGTCCCGGTGAGCAAGCTTATTATCAGAGCTATCTGGCTCAACAAATAAACAAATCCCTGTGCAGCCAAACCGCGTATTTGTTGGTTCTGGCTTTAGGTAACAAAATCACTTACCAATACAATAGCGCTGATTTAAAAAACATCGCCGAAGTCACGTTAGCACCGGACGATTGCAAAAGTTAACGATGAGCACAGCTAAAAACCACGCCTGTACAGTGGGGAACACATTTGAAATGCAAAGACATTTACGTAAATCGCGAAGAACTTTTTTCGCTAGGAATCGAGGAAACCTCCGGTAGGCTCTACGTTTCATTTCCAGTTAGCAACGGCATGATTGACTACGAGGAGTATTACGAAATAGATCACGCAAGCTTCGAATTTTTCCAACAAAACAGTGATGCCGCTGTGGATTTCGTTATGAAATGTCGTCGCAGAGAACTGGACGAGTTGCTCATTGAGAAGCCTGGAAATAACAGAGGGTCGGCTATTTAATATTTAGATGGAAATAGATATCGATAATTAACGTTGATTCGACCGCTGAAGGCTTTCCCATGTCAAAACTACTGCATCAATTAAAAGCTCTTTTCAGGCAAAAAACCGATCTGCCACCCGCCCCCACGGAGCAGGTTGTTGATGAAGTCCCCTTGACCGAAATGGCCAAGGCACCTTCCCAAGTGGAGAGAAACTTGTCCTGGATACCAATCAATCGTGAAACGGAGGTTTTTGTACCGTTACTACCCCCCGCCTGCCCGGACTTGACGCTTGTGGATGCCCTTCTGCTACAACGCTACAGGGTATTCGTCATAGCGAATGAGCCGGTCGGTTTGACACCACAGAACACGATAAACCACGAAAGCGCCGGCCAACTGGCCGCTGATTTGTACAAGCAGGCAGAAAATCTTGGTTTTGGTCGAGGCACCGAATCCTCGTTTGAAATCTATTGGCTCATCCAATGTGCAGCCATTGTTTCCCTACTGACTCATGGGCCACGATCGGAACAGTTCCTTGGCTATAGAACACACGTTGATCGAAATTCTGACCAGACCGGAGAACAGGCTCAAATGTTTGATGATTACGTGGCGTCACGTAGCTATCAAACCGCTGGAGCCGGAAGCGAGCAATCCTTGAAAACACCAATAACAGCCCTGGATTACATCGACAATGCGATAGCAATCACCGCCCTGAGATACAACGGGTGCCCGGAATACCATATCTACTCAAGCTCGTTGATCCAATTGCAATTCATCAAAAACGTGTTGCTGGGAATTGAAAAAGACAAAGCAAGACTGCACCAATTAACTCTCGGTGCCTGGGTCGGCAAAGAGTTTGAACCCAACGACCCTGAACTAGCCAGCGCACTGGGGATTGCCCTCTACATTGGCGATCAAATCGCCCACGGTCTGAAGATTCAACTTCCAAATGGAATGCCGCCAGAAAGTCTTCCTCGCCCATAGCATTTTTGCGACTTCATTGATAACGCTAGAGGCGAAAATGACCACCGAGACCCCGCATAGTGTTCAAAACGGAACCCTGTGGCTAGCGGATCAACCTATCCACCTTCCTCACCCCGTCAAAGCGACCCTTCAACACAACAACAGGCTGTTGATTCTGGTCGAGCCCGCAACCGATGTGATTTTCAACAGAAACGTCTTTGCACTGTCGATACACGGTGAACTGCTCTGGCAAATCGAAGAAAGCCCCCATGGCACGGAAGTCGACAAGCCCTACATGAACCTCTACTGCGACAAAGATGCGGCGGTGATTGCCGGTAACTGGAATGGCCTCAGCTACTCCGTCGATTTGCACAATGGCAATGTCAGCGTTACTGCTTTCGAAAAATAGAACGCCGCTCACTCGATGGCTGACAACCTCAGCGGCTGCCACCGCCCCCTTCGTTACGCCTGCTCAAACCGCTGCTGCAACAAATGCCGCGCGTCCCTGCGTTCAGTTACGTACCAATCAGTTCCGCCAACTCCTTCTCCTTGAGTTTCTTGTCGTCGCGACAAGACTGCATCAGTTGCAACTGGACCCAGCATTTTTTCTTGTCGAGCTTCACATCAGGGGCAAAGAGCGAGCGCGAGGTCAGATCTGGCATGGGCGCGTCGCCTTCGAGCAACAGGTTCAAATGCACTCCCTGCCCCACTCGCAGGCCGAAATCGGCGACGTGATGGATCGGCAGCGGCTGCTTGAGGTTGGCGAAAACGAGGTGATCGGGGGTCAGCAGCAACGCGGTGTTGCTCGCTCGCATGAGCATGCGCAGCGAGAACGGCAGCAGGCACGCCATCAGCAAGAAGAGCGCTGCGCCCGGAACCAGTGTCAATCCCTTATTGCTTGCTGCAGCCTCTGGAAACAGCGGCGGCCACATCAGCAGACCCAGGCCCAGCAACATCAGCAGGATGAAGGAAACAAGAGTGATCCAGCCGCGCCAGCGTGCACCTTCGTGCAGTCGGACGTTTTCTGTGGCCTGGCTGGCATGAGTGTCCGACGGGTGCGGCAGTTGGGTGCCCATTTCCTCCTCAGGGAAGGTCAGCGACACAGCGGCCAGTTCATCGTCGATATTGACCGTGATCGAACGAACGTCCGGTTCCGCGGCCAGCGATTCCTTATTCCAAATACTCTGTATTGCCATCACTTCCAGGCGCAATAAACCTCACCTTTTCTCCGTTCACGTTTTTACTGGCACTCAACGAACCTGAATTTGGTGAACCGGTTCACCTTTTTTCAAATTAATTTTATTTGTAAATTGGATCCATAATCCTTCTCAAACCATTGAACTTGCTAGGTTTCAGAGCCTTCTATCAGACAGATCCATCAACTAATGGCAAGCGGACATCATTGCGGCATGTATCAAAAACGAGAAAAAATCCTTTTCTGTGTGAACTTTTCTATTCGAGATGTTGCCATATACGACGTTGCTGGCCACTCGACATCCATATGCCAGCACCGTGTTCCTGCAAATTCCTGCCAATGTGCATTTCCGATGTAGAAACATCGGCCATCGCACTTTGTGAACAGGTGTTCAATTGAGAAATTCGTAGCTCTTCACGTTTTCCCTGAATAATCGGGAAGCGGTCGTAAAGAGTTCAAGGAAGATACGCCGATGACTCAGACGTTTGACGTTGAAGCACTGATCAAATTGCGAAGCCAGACCCGGGCCATTTCCGATGCGCTCAAGGCGCAGGCTTCGGATTATCTGTCGACCCTCGCATTGCTGATCCGTCCGCAGACGTTTTTCGGTGAATACCTGCAAGGCGCGCAGCGCAGCAGCGGCCGCGAAACCCAGCACCACTTCAAGGAGTTCAAGGAACTCTACGACCGCATCGGGTCGGCAACGCCCTTTCAGTTGGTCAATGAACTGGAAGTGCCTCTCAACCTGATCGGCACGACGCCGGAACTGTTTCCGCTGGAGTACGACAAGGTGCTCTCGCAAAGCGGCCAGACCATCCGCATCACCAGCCCTGTGCGCTGGGTCGTGGGCTTCAACTCGTTCGACCTGGCGCGCTTTCGCACAGTCATCAAAGATCCCAATCGCAGCAGCGCCGAGTTGTACCGCTTCGTCGTGCACTACCTCGTGTTGTTCTACTGCCTGAGTCAGTCACCCGGCTTGGGCCGTTTGTTTGACGGACTGCGATTCCCCCTCAGTTTCGAGCGCCTGAAAGACTTTGGCGACCTGCCCTTTTGCGTCATCGGCTCACCGGTACGCGCCCAACTGCCTGATGAGGCGGTTATCCGCAGCAGCACCCAGATCGCCGGCAATACCAGTTTCGAAGAGCTGGTAGGCCACGACAATATTTTGGAAATGAACGATGAAATCCGTCAGCGCCTTCTGCTGACGATCGAAGGAATGTAACGCGCCCGGCCACCCGTTGGCCGGAACGCAAACGACTTGCAGCGAATTGTTCGCACAGGAGATCACGATGGCGAAGAAGGAAAGTACCCAGCACAAACTCGACCGCGTTCGCGCGCCTCGGGTCCATATCACCTACGACGTGGATATCGGTGACGCTCAGGAAAAGAAAGAGCTGCCCTTTGTCGTCGGTGTGCTGGGCGATTTCTCCGGCAACCCGCTGGAGCCGCTGCCGAAGCTCAAAGACCGCAAGTTCATTTTCATCGACCGCGACAACTTCAACGGCGTGCTCAAGGGCATCAAGCCGCGCCTGAGTTATCGGGTCGACAACACGCTGGTCAGGAACGACACGCAGTTGGGCGTCGAGCTCAACTTCAACGCCCTCGAAGACTTCGAGCCGCAGAACGTGGTGAAGCAGGTCGAGCCGCTGCGCAAGCTGCTGGAAGTGCGCAACAAGCTGGCTGATCTGCGCAACAAGATGGGCGGCAACGACAAGCTCGAAGAGCTGCTCATGGACGTGTTGCAGAACACCGAAAAGTTGAAAGCGCTGGGCAAGGAATTCGGCCGTGAAGCCGCTGTTCCAGCCACCGATGGCAAAGAGTAGGAGCCTGAAGATGAACGATAAGCAAAGCGTGACTCAACAGGATGGCGATCTGGTTGAAGTGGAAAACTTCGCCCCGCAATCCTCGCTGCTCGACAGCATCATTTCGCAAAGCCGTGTGGCGCGCTCCGAGACTGAGCGCACCCGCACACGTGATTTGATCGGCGAACTGGTCAGCCAGGTGCTCGAAGGCGAAATGACGCCGAGCAAGGACCTGATCGCCGTGCTCGACGCGCGCATCGCCGAAATCGACGCGATGCTCTCCGAGCAGATGAACGAAATCATGCATGCTCGCGAATTCCAGCAACTGGAAGCGTCGTGGCGTGGCCTGAAGTATCAGGTGGACCAGACCGAAACCAGCACCACGCTGAAGATTCACCTGCTCAATGCGTCGAAGAAAGACCTGGTGCGCGACCTCAAGTCCGCCTCCGAATTCGACCAGAGCGCGCTGTTCAAAAAGATCTACGAAGAAGAATACGGCACCTTCGGTGGTGCACCGTTCGGCATGTTGCTGGGTGATTACGAGTTCAATCGCAGCCCCGAAGACATGTACCTGCTCGAAGAGATTTCCCATGTCGCCGCCGCGGCCCATGCACCGTTTATCTCGGCGGCTTCGCCTGAGCTGTTCGGCTGGGATTCGTTTACCGACATGTCCGGCCCACGGGACCTGGCGAAGATTTTCGACACCGTCGAATACGCCAAGTGGAAGTCGTTCCGCGCCTCCGAAGACTCGCGTTATGTCGGTCTGACGTTGCCGCACGTGCTGGGTCGCCTGCCTTATGGCCCGGATACCACGCCAGTTGAAGAATTCAACTTCGTGGAAAGCGTCGATGGCCGCGACCACAACAAGTACCTGTGGATGAACGCCGCCTACGCACTGGGCACTCGGGTCACCGACGCGTTCTCGCGTTACGGCTGGTGCGTGGCGATTCGAGGTGTCGAGGGTGGAGGTCTGGTGGAAGGCCTGCCGACGCACACGTTCAAAACCGATGACGGCGAAATTGCCCTCAAGTGCCCGACCGAAATCGCCATCACCGACCGTCGTGAAAAAGAGCTGTCGGACCTTGGCTTCATTCCGCTGGTGCACTGCAAAGGCACCGACTACGCCGCGTTCTTCGGCACTCAGTCGGCGCAGAAACAGAAGCACTACAACACCGACATCGCCAACGCCAACGCCCGGCTTTCCGCGCAGCTGCAATACATCTTCGCCACGTCGCGCATCGCGCACTACATGAAGGCGATCATGCGCGACAAGATCGGCAGCTTCGCGTCCCGCAAGGACGTTGAGATGTTCCTCAACAAATGGCTGTCAAGCTATGTGCTGCTGGATGACACCGCCAGCCAGGAAGCCAAGGCCAAATTCCCGTTGCGCGAAGCGCGGGCTGAAGTGTTCGAGGTTCCCGGCAAACCAGGTGTGTACAAAGCCGTGACATACCTGCGTCCGCATTACCAACTGGACGAGCTGACCGCCTCGTTGCGCCTGGTCGCCGAATTGCCGCAATCGACTCGCGGCTGATCCACACCATTGCCAGGGAGGCTATATGAGTAGTCAACACAAGCTGTTGCCATCGTTGCTGGATCGATTGCTGGACGATCATCCGCATCAATCCATGGAAGCTTCATCGCAACGCTTGTGTTCGCTGGCCGATTACAAGGCCAGCATCGTTCGCGACCTGGAGGTGCTGGTCAACACACGCCAGTCCCTGGTCGCCAACGAGCTGGAGGGTTTCGTCAATCTGGGCGGAACCATCCTCGACTACGGCATGCCGGATTTCACCAGTCGCAGCGTGCTTGATCCACAAGACCGCCTGTTGATTCAACGACAACTGGAGAAAGCGATCACCGTCGGCGATCGACGGTTTCGCAGCGTAAAAGTCCAACTGCTCGCCCAACAAACCGGCCAACGCATGCTGACCTTCCGCGTGGACGCAGTACTGCGCCTGCAAGACATCACCCGTCAGGTTTCCTTCGACGCGGTGCTGCAGGTCAACACCCAGGAATACAAAGTGCAGAACCTCAACTGATGCTCGACGATCTGCTGCCCTATTACGAAAAGGAACTGTCGCACCTGCGCTTTTTAGGCCAGGAGTTCGCGAGCCAGTATCCGAAGATTGCTTCGCGGTTGCTCATCGAGGGCGATAACTGCGAAGACCCGCATACCGAGCGCTTGATCGAAGCGTTCTCGTTCCTGTCCGCTCGCGTGCACAAAAAACTCGACGATGAGCTGCCGGAAATCGTCGAGTCGTTTCTCGAAGTGTTGTACCCGCATTACCTGCGCCCTACCCCGTCGATGTCGATCGTCGAGTTCAACATGGGCAAGCAGGAAAAGGTCACCGAGGCCTTCCGCGTCGCCCGCCACACCGAACTCAGCGCCAACCCGATTGATGGCGTGGTGTGCAAATTCCGCACTTGCTACCCGGTTGAACTGTGGCCGGTGGCAGTGCATCAAGCGTCGTTCATTGAAATGGAACGCTCAGCGTTCAACGGTCATCGTGCGGACTTGGTCGCGCGCCTGCGCATCGGCCTGACGGCCACCTCTGATGTGTTGTTCGGCAAGATGGAACTGGACAGCCTGCGTTTTTTCCTCGACGGCGAAAGCACCCTGATGCTGCAGCTCTATGAGCTGCTGTTCAACAACCTGGCCAAGGCTACGTTGTCGTTCGAGGATGAGGGGCGAACCCGCGAGATCTCGCTGCCAGCGAACGCGCTGAAAGCCGTCGGTTATGGTCGCGATGAAGGCTTGGTGGATTATTCGGAGCGCTCGTTCCTCGGTTATCGCTTGCTGCACGAGTACTTCACCTTCCCGGACAAGTTCATGTTCTTCGACCTGTCGGGTTTTGCGCGGCTGTTAGCGGGCCAGAACCTCGAGAAAATCGAGATCAACTTCTACTTTTCGGACTACGACCTGAGCGATCGCCTGGCGCGCCTGACGCAGAACATCGGGCGCAATAACTTCAAGCTCAACTGCACGCCGATCATCAATCTGTTCCGCCAACAGGCAGAGCCGATCAAGTTGACCCACGCCCAGCACGAGTATGCCGTGACGCCGGATGTGCGCCTGCAAGGCTCGGCGGAAGTGGTGTCGATCGATCGGGTGCGTCGGGTGCGCAAAGTCGGCGGTGTCGATCAGGTCAGCACCTGTCATCCGTTCTTCGAACCGCGTGGCGATCAAGGTCCCGGCCAGAGCTTCTGGATCGCACGACGTCGGCCGGTGCAGTCGCGCCAGCGTGATGGGTCGGATGTGTTTATCCGGGTGGTGGATCGCGAACTGGAGTTGATCAACTCCAGCAACGACACCTTGAGCCTGCGCCTGACCTGTAGCAATCGTGACCTGCCGTTGATGCTGCCGTTCGGTGGCGAGCGCGGAGACTTCAACATCCCGGGCAACTCGGTGATCCAGGACATCCGCTGCTTGCGCAAACCCACCGCAACCGCGCGCGTGCCTCTGGGTAACGGGGTGATCTGGCGGCTGATTTCGCACCTCTCGCTCAACCACATGTCGCTGGTGTCCCAGGGGCGCGAAGTGCTGCTGGAGCTGCTGTCGCTCTACAACTACCGCAACGTGTCGGCGCTGCGCAAACAGATCAACGGCATTGTCTCGGTCAGCAGCGAGCCGGTGGTGGCACGCATCGGCCATCCGCGTCCGAACTTTGTCCGAGGCGTCGGCATCACCCTCAATTTCGATGAAAGCCAATACACCGGCAGCGGTGTGTTTTTGTTCGGCATGGTGCTCGACCACTTCTTTGGCCAGTACTGCACCATGAACAGTTTTACCCAATTAACCCTTCGCACCTTGCAGCGCGAAAAGAGAGTCGTCCAATGGCCACCGCGAACCGGCGATCAACCCCTGGTCTGATCGACCAGGCACGGGCTGAGCCGCACCGATTCGAGTTTTTCCAATTGGTGCGTTTGCTCCGCCTGCATTACAGCAGAACCGGGCGCATGGACCTGGACACTCGACCGCACGAAGACCCTTTGCGTTTTCGCTCGCAGCTGTCGCTGAACTTCCCTGCGAGTGAAGTCAGCGACTTGCAGTTTGAGCGTGAAGGCAAGGTGTCGGCGGCAGGTTTGCCCCTGTCTGAAGTGCAAGTCACGTTCATGGGACTGGTCGGGCCGTCCGGCGTGTTGCCGCGCCCCTACACCGAGTTGCTGATCGAGCGGCATATCCAGCACCGCGATGATGCGGCCCATGCTTTCCTCGATATGTTCTCGCATCGCATGACCACGCTGTTCTACGAGGCCTGGCAGAAATACAAGTTCTACATCGAATACGAACGCAACGGCACCTCGGATTTTGATCGCTACCTGCTCAATCTGGTGGGTTTCGGGCCTGAGGCGCAGAAGCAGAAATTCGACAAGCAAGGCTCACCGCTGCGGCGCGAATTGTTCAGCTATTTCTCCGGCCTGTTTGCCCAGAAGCCACGCAACTCGCTGAACCTTGAAGTGATGCTGTCCTTCTATTTTTCGCTGCCGTTCAAGGTCAAGCCGTTTGCCGGACGCTGGCTGAAACTCGACGCCAGCCAATGCACGCAATTGGGCCGCAAAAACGCCGCGCTCGGGCAAAGCGCAGTCGCCGGTAACCGGGTCTGGGATTACCAATCGTGCGTGCGCATCGAGCTGGGTCCGCTGGACCTGGTCGACTATCAGCGCTTCCAGCCAGGCACCGTCGACTACCAGAAGCTGGTGGAGCTGGTGCGGTTCTACGTCGGCGCCGAACTGGACTTCCAGTTGTCGCCTCGGCTCAAACCCGAAGCAGTCCCCGTGGCCCGTCTCGGTCGCCAGGGCAACGTTGCACTGGGCTGGCAAGGCTGGCTCAAACGTCCTGGTGTCGACGTGGAACCTTCCCGTTGTGCCCTCTTCCACATTCCTTTTGATGGGGTCTCCCTGTGAACCTGAAGTCCCTGTTTGCCAAACTGAACGAAACCAGCCGCACCGCCACCGAAAGTGCTGTGGCCTTGTGCCTGTCGGAACAGCATTACGACGTCGAGATCGAGCACCTGTTATTGCAGTTGCTCGACAGCAACGACAACGACCTGCCGGCCATTCTGCGTCACTACGATGTGGTGCCGGATCGCCTGCAGGCTCAGTTGGTAACCACGCTGGGGACCTTCAAAAAAGGCAACACTCGCACGCCTGCACTGTCGCCGCACATTACGCGAATGATCGAGCAAGCCTGGGTGTTGGCCTCTATCGAGTTCGGGCAAGGGCAGATTCGCACCGGTTATCTGTTGCAAGCATTGCTGGATGACAACGAGCTGCGCCGGGTAGTGATCGCGTCCGCCCACGAGCTGGAAAAAATCAATGCCGACGACCTGCGGGTCAACCTCGGCGCGCTGGTCGAAGGCAGCGCCGAATCGCAGCAAGCCAAGCCGTTGGCGGGTGCGCACGTCGCTGCGCGCAGTACGGTTAAAGGCAACGGCAAGACCCCGGCTCTCGATCAATACACCATCAACCTGACGCAAAGTGCGCGCGAAGGCCGGATTGATCCAGTACTGGGACGTGAGTTCGAGGTTCGGCAGATGGTCGACATCCTCACCCGTCGGCGCCAGAACAACCCGATCCTGACCGGTGAAGCCGGCGTCGGTAAAACTGCCGTGGTTGAAGGCCTGGCGCTGCGCATCATCCAGGGAGATGTGCCGTCGGTGCTTAAAGACGTGGCCATCCACACCCTGGACCTGGGCTTGCTCCAGGCCGGTGCCGGGGTGAAAGGCGAGTTCGAAAGCCGCCTCAAGTCGGTCATCGAAGAAACCAAGCGCAGCCTGCACCCGATCATCCTGTTCATCGACGAAGCCCACACCCTGATCGGCTCCGGTGGCCAGGCCGGGCAAAACGACGCAGCCAACCTGCTCAAGCCAGCCTTGGCCCGAGGCGAATTGCGCACCATCGCGGCGACCACGTGGGCCGAGTACAAGAAGTACTTCGAGAAAGACGCCGCCCTGGCACGTCGCTTCCAGGTGGTGAAGGTCGAAGAGCCGGACGAAGACAAGGCGATCCACATGCTTCGCGGCCTGCTGGCCAAGATGCAGGATCACCACAAAGTCACGGTGATGGACGAAGCGCTGGTGCAAGCCGTGCGTTTGTCCAATCGCTACATCACCGGGCGCCAGTTGCCGGACAAGGCCATCAGCGTATTGGACACCGCCTGCGCGCGGGTTGCCCTCGGTCAATCGTCGCAGCCGGGGCCGCTGGAAGACTGCAAAAGAACCATCGACAACCTTCAGGCTGAAATCTCGGTGCTGCAGCAAGAAGCCGCCAAAGGCAGCGACCATGCCCGGCGCCTGGCGATCCTCGACACCGAGTTACTGGCGCAACAGCAAACCCGCGATGCATTGGAGCAACAGTGGCAACGCGAACTGGAACTGGTGGAAAAACTCGGCGCGCTCAGCCATCCGGACAACCAGACACCCGATACCCGCGAGATTGCAGCGGTACGCGCCGAGCTGACCAGCGTCCAGGGTGAACAACCGCTGGTGCATGCGTTAGTCGACGGCGGGACCATTGGCGAAGTGATCTCCGGTTGGACCGGCATCCCGTTGGGCAAAATGCTCCGTGATGAAATCGACACCGTCCAGCGCCTGCCCGCGCTGCTGGGCGAACGGGTACTCGGACAAGATCACGCCCTGCAGGAAATCGGCAAGCGCATCAAGGTATCCCGCGCACGCATGGAAGACCCGAACAAGCCGATCGGGGTGTTCCTGCTGCTCGGCCCGAGCGGTGTCGGCAAGACCGAAACCGCGCTGGCCCTGGCCGACACCCTGTACGGCGGCGAACGTAACCTGATCACCATCAACATGTCCGAGTACCAGGAAGCCCACACGGTATCGAGCCTTAAGGGTTCGCCACCGGGTTACGTCGGTTATGGCGAAGGCGGCGTGCTGACCGAAGCCGTGCGGCGCAAGCCTTACAGCGTGGTGCTGCTGGATGAAGTGGAAAAAGCCCACCCGGACGTGCTCGAACTGTTTTTCCAGGTGTTCGATAAAGGTGTGCTGGATGACGGTGAAGGCCGGGAGATCAACTTCCGCAACACCGTGATCATCCTCACCTCCAACACCGGCACCGATCGCATCATGCAGTGGTGCCTGAATGCCGAGCAGCAACCGACGCCGGAAGACATCGTCGAAGGCCTGCGCGAGGAGTTGAACCAGGTGTTCAAACCGGCGTTCCTCGGCCGCCTGACCATCGTCCCGTACTACCCGGTCAAGGACGCCATTCTGGAGCGCATCGTCGCGCTCAAACTCGAGCGCATCCGCAAGCGTTTCGAGCGCAACCATCAAGCCGTCCTGAGCTACGACGAAGCACTGGTCAAAGCCATTGCCTCGCGCTGCACCGAAGTCGACAGCGGCGCCCGCAACATCGACAACATCCTGTCGAAAACCCTGATGCCGGAACTGGCGCAACGGGTTCTGGAGCGGATGGCGCAGGACAAGCCGATCCAGAGTTTGAACATCGCGTTGGGCAGCGACGGCGATTTCGCCTACAGCCTGTGCTGAATGAGTATTTAAAGGTAGCCATCATGGATAACAGACATTCAAGGAAGCGCCCTGCGCAGCCGGCATTGGCAAATTGCCTGATCGCAGTGGCATTGATGATGGCGTTGACGGCCTGTGGCGTCACTGACCGTGTCAGCAAGCGGGTCGACGATACGTGGGCCGGCGACATGCTGTTCGACGATAACGAGAAGGTCATCCTGACGTCAGATGGCGGCAATCAGCTCAATCCCGATGAGTCCGGCAAACCGCTGTCCGTAGTGATTCGCGTGTATCAGCTGACGTCGCTTGAGCGCTTTTCGTCGATCGACGCCGACACGCTGTGGGACGACCCGCAAAAAGCCCTCGGCAATACGCTGCTCGAAAACCGTGAAATCACCTTGCTGCCAGGCATGGGGCAGGTCGACAAGTGGCCGTTGAACAAGGCCGCGGGCTACGTCGGCGTTGCCGCATTTTTCCGCTCGGATGAAAACAGCCGCTGGAAGGTTGCGTTTGACGCCAACTCGCTGCGCAAGGATGGCATCTGGTTTTCCGCCGATGGCCTGCGGGTGTTGGTGGACAACAACACCGTTTCCGCCGTGAACGGTGTCGATGTTTTGAACAAACCCAAGACTCAGGAGCAGCTCGCCCAAGCCTCTGCCCTGCCCGACCCGTCAGCGAAGCCAACTCTCACCCAGCGTGTGCAGAACGCGGCCGTGCAACAGGCTGAAGACACGGCGACCAGCTCCGCGCAAAAAGCCACCGAGTCAAAATTAACCTCTCTATTGGAAGGCGTTCATGAGTAAGCAAAGCCGGGTGATGTGGTCGGAAGGTATGTTCCTTTTGCCACAACATTTCCAATATCAGGATGAGTTCCACCAGCATCAGCTGGCAGAGTCGACGCTGCGCAACACGCCTTTCCATTGGGGGGTGCAAATGCTGCAGGTCGATGAAGAAGCGCTCGCAACCGGCTCTTTGCAGCTGAAACGGTTGAAACTGGTGTTTCCCGACGGCAGCCTGTACGACGCGCCGCAGCATGACCCGCTGCCGGCAGCGCGTGACTTGAAGGACTTGCTCAAGGGCAACGACCTGAAGGTCTACGCCGCGCTGAAACTGCCTGAGCCGTTCGGCATGAATTACGTCGAAGACGGCCAGGAACAAAAAAGCGCACGGCGGTTTCGCAAGCAGTTCGACACCTTGCCGGACCTCAACGAAGGTGACCTCGAGAACGAAATCACCAGCCTGCGCCTGAACGTGGTGATGCTGATCGACGGCGATAACCTGGATGGCTACAGCCACTGCCCGATCGCCCGGCTGTCACGCAACAACATCGGCGGCTTCAACCTCGATGCACACTTCGTGCACCCGACCTTGCATGTCGGCACTCACGAAACTCTGACCGGTCTGGGCAAGCGATTGCTCGGCGCTCTGCAATCCAAAAGCAAGGCGCTGTCGGGTCGTCGTCGCGAACGCGCGGACCAGATTGCCGAGTTCGGCTCCAGCGACGTGACGTTGTTCTGGCTGTTGAACACGGTGAACCGTGCGTACCCGGGCCTGGCGCACCTGCTCGCCCACCCGCGCCTGCACCCCGAGCGCTTGTATCTGTTTCTGGCGGAACTCGCGGGCGGCTTGCTGACGTTTTCGCTGGACACGCAACTCAACGACATCCCCGAGTATGACCATCACGACCCGGCGGCTTCGCTGGTCAAGCTCGATGAAATGATTCGTGTACTGCTCGACAACGTCGTGCCTAACCAGTGCGTGATGATCAACCTGACCCAGACCAAGCCTTCGTACTGGCTGGGACAGCTGCTCGATCCGCGACTGGCCGAGGCGGATTTCTATATTTCGGTGCACGCCGACATGCCCGGTTCCAGCCTGCTGGAACTGGTGCCGCGCGCGTTCAAGGTCGGCTCGCCGGAAGACATTGAAGTCGTGGTCAACAGCGCCATGCCCGGCGTCACGCTCAATCACTCGACCCGCTTGCCCAACGCGATTCCGGTGCGACTGGACAATCACTACTTCTCCATCGAGCCGCATGGCCGGGTGTATGAACGCATGATGAGTGCCCAGGCCATCTCTTTTTACGCACCCAGCGCCTTTACCAATCTCAAGCTTGAACTGATGGCGGTACTCAAATGAACGAAGCCGTAATGCAAGGCGCCGTGGCGGCCGCAACTGAAAAACCGGTGCTGAAAGACCTGGTGCAAGACTTCATCAGCATGGCGCTGATCGTGCGAAAAGGCCGTCAAGTGACCTCGGTCACCGCTTTTGAGGCGAGCATCGATGCCTTCTTCTCGACACTGGAACGCGAAGCCCGTAACGCCAACTACAGTGTTGAACAGGTGAAGGACACGCAATACGCCCTGTGTGCGTTCCTCGACGAAAGCGTGTTGCGCTCCGGGGAAAACGACCTGCGTCGTCACTTCGAACTGCAGCCGTTGCAGTTCCGCTATTTCGGCGTGCACCTGGCGGGCGAAGGCTTTTTCGAGAAAATCGATTCGTTGCGCAGTGACGTCAAGCAAAACCTGGATGTGCTTGAGGTCTATCACCTGTGTCTGGCGCTGGGTTTCGAAGGCAAATTCAGCCTCGGCCAAAAAGACCAATTGCGTTATCTGGCCAACACCTTGGGCCAGGACATCGCGCGATACCGCAAGACGCCCAAGGCGCTCTCGCCGGATTGGGCATTGCCCGACCAGGTCTCGCAGATGCTGCGCCATGAAGTTCCCGTTTGGCTCTATCTGGCGCTCATTGCGCTGGTCTGCGTGGGTGTTTACCTGACGCTGGACTGGTTGTTGGCCAAGGACGTAGCCGCATTGTCCGAACAAATTAGCCAGCTGTTCAGTGCCTGAGCACACCTCAGGTAATCGAGTCAGGAAGACATGAAGACATTATTGCGTTTGTTGAAAAGCTTTTGGTTTGTCATCCCCGTGCTGTGGCTGGCGAGCCTGGCGATTGGCTGGTTCGCGGCACCGCACGTGAGCTGGTTGCGTGGTTACACGCTGGAGGCGATGGCGATCATCAGCGCCTTCTATTTGCTGATCATTGTGCTGCGTCAGTACAAGCGGATCCGCGCTGAACACAACCTTGAGAACCTGGTGCAGATCGAGGTCGATCGATCGCTTAAATCCACCGGTGAATTTCGCGACCAGCAAGTGCTGCGCGAACGGCTCAAGCACGCCATCGCGATGCTGCGCACCGACCGCTCGGCCGGTGGCGGCGGCTCGTCGGCGCTGTATGACTTGCCGTGGTACCTGGTCATCGGCATGTCCGGTGCCGGTAAAACCTCATTGCTGACACGTTCCGGCCTGTCCGCGAGCATCGCCAACAGCGCCAATGACACACAAAGCGGTACGCAACATTGCGACTGGTACTTCAGCCCTGAGGCCGTGATGATCGACACGGCCGGTCGCTACCTGCGTGACGACCAGTCGGCCAGCGAATTCGCCGCGTTCCTGCGGATGCTGAAAAAGCAACGCAACAAAGCCGCCGTCAACGGCCTGGTGCTGGTGGTGAGCCTGCCTGAACTGCTGGCCGCCAGCGCCACCGAGCGCAACGAGCTCGCTGCGCAACTGGTGTCACGCATCGAGGAATACACCGACTGCCTGGACGCCAACCCGCCGATCTACCTAATGTTGAGCAAGACCGATCAACTGCCGGGGTTCAGCCAGGCTTTTGAAGGCCTGGACCTGAACGAACGTCAGCAACCGCTGGGCATGACCTTCGGTTTGTCGGAAATCCGCAACCAGGGTTTGCGCCCGGTGCTGGATGCCAAGCTGGCCAACCTGCACAGTCATATTCGCCGTCACGTCGACGCGCAGATGATTGCGTTGGGCGCCGATGCCAACAGCGCGCTGCTGAACTTCCCGAACTATTTTTCCGAACTGTCGGTGGTGCTCGAACAGTTTCTCCAGCACTTCGCCCAGACCGGTCATTCGGGTACGCAACTGTTGTTGCGCGGCCTGTATTTCACCAGTGCTTTGCAGACCGATCAGCAACTGAGCCAGGTCTATGAAGATGATCTCGCCGAGTCGTTTTCACTGCTGCCAGAAGCCGAGCACGACAAGCACACACCCAGCAGCGGCAAGAAAATCAGTGACCGCAGCTATTTCATTACCGATACGTTCCGCCGCGTGATTTTCCCGGACCGCGACCTGACACTTTATCAGTCGCGTTCCGGACACAACAAATCCTTCAGCCCGGCCGTGCTGGGCGTGGCCGTGCTCGCCGCACTGGTGTTCATTGGCTGGCAAACCCTGTCCTTCCAGAACAACCGTCAGTGGCTGGCCGCATTGCGCGAGCAACTCAACGAGCTGCAACAATCACCGGAGCGCGCCGAGTTGCTGGCCTCGGGCCAAGGCCTGGAATTGCTCCGCGATCAACTCGCCGCCATCGAGAAGTACCGTGCCAAAGGCGTACCGCTGCAACTCAGCGCTGGCCTCTATCGGGGAGACGACATTTACCGCGTCGCACAGACTGCTTATTTGCAGCAGTTGCGTACTCAGGCGCTCGAACCGATCACCCTGCAACTTCAATTGCAGATGCGCGCCTTCAATGAGTTCGCAAAAACCATGGACCCGCAGAACAGCTTCGCGGCGACGCCCGCCAAGGCCGGCAGTCCGTCAGCCAAAGCTCGCGCGCAAGGGCTGAAACTGCCGACCCGCTTGAGCAGCGTTCCGCGCAGCGCCGGTGATGTCACCAGTCGTTTGAGCGCTGCGGCCAAGGGTTCCGCGAACAAGGTGCGCGGGGATGCGTTGACCGCACTGCGTAATCCGGCCACGACGAGCGACGCAGCAGAACTGTCGGCGACCACCGGTGGGCTCTCGTTGTCCGAGGAAATGCTCGGTCGACTGGACGAGCGCCAGGTCGCCTCCATCATCGAGTCCTATAACGCGCTGAAGCTCTACTTGATGCTGACGCAACCTGAAACCCATCCTGAGCCAGAGTTCGTCGGCGCGGCGTTGCCGGTTGCCTGGGCCAACACCGCCAATACCGACAACCCGGTCAGCACAGCGGTTATTCAGGACAACTCGCCGGTCTACGTGCAACTGCTGAAAAATGGCCAGGCGCCGTCCCTGCCACGTAACGAGCAATTGATCAGCGAAACCCGCAATAGCCTGAAGTCGTTCATGATTTCCAGCTCACTGGTGGACCGTGAATATCTGCGCCTGCAATTGGAGTCCAGCCGCCAGTTCCCGGCCGTGGGCCTGAGCGATCTGGTGCCGCTGCCAGGGCGTCAGCTGTTGTATGGCAGCGAAGCGGTGCCGGCGATTTTCACCCGTCAGGGTTGGGAACAGTTTGTGAAGCCTGAGCTGATCAAACTGCTGTCGGGCAACCTGCAAAACGAATCGGACTGGGTGCTCGATGGCGAAGGCGGCGACAGCCTTGTGCAGAAAGCCAACTTCATCCGTGAGTTCATGACGCGTTACAAACGCGACTACACCCAAGCCTGGTACACCCTGATCGACAGCGTCGGTGTTCGCCATTTCACTGACATGGCCAACGCGACCCAACAACTGTCGCTGCTCAGCGACGTGCAGAACTCGCCGGTGAAAAACCTGCTGGCAGCGGTCAACGACAACACCCAATGGGATGTGCCTGCACCGCGTGAAACGCAGCAACCGGGAATCAAGCGCAATGACGGTTTCTGGGGCAAGGTCACGGGGATTTTCGATGGGCAGGACACCTCGCCCAATGCGCTGATTTCGCCGTTGCCTGCGGTGGACGACGGCAGCCTGGCCAAGCGCTTCGAGCCGGTGTCGCGGGTCTTCGCCGTGCAAAACGCCGAGGGCGCCGACAGCACGATCATGGATCGCTACCTGGCGGCGTTGCGCAAACTCAAAGTGCGGATGAACAACATCCAGCGCTCCCAAGACGTCGGCAAAAGCAGCAAGCAACTGATCAGCGAAACGCTGGAAGGTCAGCCGAGCGAAGTCACCAGCGTGCGCAACTACGTGGAGACCACCGTCGACACCAGTCAGGGCGGCCTGTCGACTTCGCTACAAGGCCTGTTCAGTTTGCCGATTCAGTTCGCCTGGGAAACCCTGCGCGATCCGGCCGGCGAGCAGATCGCCAAGGCCTGGGCACAACAGATCGCCAAGCCTTGGGAACAAGTCATGGCGCACCGTTACCCGATTGCGGCAGGCAGTCGCAATGAAGCCTCGGTCAAGGACCTGCAGCGTTTCGTCGACCCGGAATCCGGCTTGCTGCCGAACTTCAAGCGCAACGAAATAGGCAATCTGTCCGGGGGCGAAGGCCTCGGCATGAGCAGCGCCAGCAAAGCAACCCCGTTGGTCAATCCGAACATGGTCAACAGCATCGACAAGGCCAGCTCACTGGGCCAGGTCATTGCCAGCCTGTCGGACCGGGAAAACGGTTTTGAGATCATGCTGGAGCCAGCGGCCTGGTTCACCGACATCATCTTCACCTTGGACGGTCAGGTGCAGCACTATCGCAACGGCAAGACCAGCTGGAGCCGCTTCTCCTGGCCGGGCACCACCACCGCACCTGGTGCGCGCATGGACGTGATCACGCTGAGCGGCGAACGCATCACGGTGTTCGATTACCCCGGTCGCTGGGGCCTGTTGCGCATGAATGACAGCGCCCGCGTCAGCGATCTGGATGGTATCCAGCAACGTTTCAGCTGGAACACCACCAGTGGCCAGGTCAGCCTCGCCGTGCGCAACTACGGTGGCGTCAAGCTGACCGACCTGGCGAACGTCAAGGCACTGAGTGCACTCAACGCCAGCGGCGGACGGGTCCAGTGAGCACGCTCGCCTTGAATCAGGGACACGGGCAATGATTGGCTGTTTCGGAAAAGTGCCCGCGAGCCCGGACTTCGTCAGCCTGCACGGTGCAGCCGACGACGTCTGCGAGTTCGATGCCTGGCTGCAAGGCGCATTGGCCGCCCTGCAGCCTCTTGAGGACTGGCGAGAGCTGTTCGACGCGTTACCGGTGTGCTTTTTCAGCTACCGCGCACGCAGTGGCAACTGGTTGGTCGGCGGCTTGATCAGCTCGAGGGATTCCAGCCAGCGGCGCTATCCGTTTTTCATTTTTCAAACGGTCAAAGCCAGCGACTCCGGGACGTTGGTCAATCCTTTCACCCTGAGCGAACTGTTCAGCGGGCAGATCAGGCCGTTGCTGCACATGGCCGCCCAGGGCGCAAGTACGTCCATGCTGTTCGACCGCATCAAGGCCTTGCGCCCGTTGCAAGGTCAGGATTTCGAGTTATTCCGGCGCGTGCATGACAAGTTCCTGGTGAACTTCAACCTGCGCGACATTGCCACCGCGCTGGAAGGCGCCTACCCGGAATTCGTCACCAATGCCGTACTGACCCGGCTGCTGGCGTTCAAAAGCCATCTGCATCAGCCAACGCCGATGGGGATTTCCCTGCCCTTGCCGGCGGAAAGAGGTTTGAAAAATCCGACCGCCGATTTGTGGATCACCTGGTTGGCGCGAATGACCGCCGGCAGCGGCGTGCCGCAGGTCAGTCTGTTGGCGGACGACTTTATGCGCCCCCGGCTGATCTGCTTCCCGTCACGAAACAACAGCGATGCCTATCGTGTGCTGACCGGTAGCGCAAACCGCTTGCAGAGCCATGACGTGCTGGCGTCATTCGATGCATTTGATGAGCACCACCCGAAACACGCCTTTCCCGAAATCGACCGCCCTCTTGATGACGTTATCGACCGTTTTGTCGACGCGCTGGATTTGAAGTCCGTATGAACAAGATCAAGTATTACTTCTTGCGCTTCCAACCCTACATTCTGGGGGTTTGTTTTTTCCTCACCATCTTCGTGGTGTGGAGCATTGGTCGTGCGTTTGACTTCAGCTCGCTGAACAGCCTGCTGACCGGAATCGGCGTGTTCCTGCTGCTCTCGGCTGGTTACGTGCTGCTGCTTTATCGGGGCGTGTCGCGTCACCACAACCTTGAAGGGCTGCTGCGCGACGACGCCGATCAAGCGGTGCTCAACGCCAGCCCGGCGGACCGCGAAGAAGTCAGCCTGTTGCGCGAGCGCCTGTTGCAGAGCATCGAGCGGCTGCACAGCAACAAGCCGCGGGGCAGCAATCCCAAGGATGCGCTGTATGCCCTACCCTGGTACCTGGTGATCGGCCAGCCGGCTGCCGGCAAAAGTACGATGCTCTATCAATCGGGCCTCAACTTCCCGTATGCGGAGCGTGAAGGTGCGCGTGTCGCCGGCCTGGGCGGCACCCGCAACTGCGACTGGTTTTTCAGTTCCGAAGCCGTCCTGCTGGATACCGCCGGTCGCTACATGAACAACCAGGAAGAGGCCGGCAAATGGCGGGCCTTCCTGCAACTGTTGCGTCAGCACCGCCAGCGTCGGCCGCTCAACGGCTTGATCGTTACCGTCAGCATTCATGACATTCTGCAAACGTCGCTCGAAGACCAGGAGCGAATTGCCAAGCGCCTGCGCGAACGCATCCAGGAAACCCATGCGCTGCTGGAAGTGCGCCTGCCGGTCTACCTGGTGTTCACCAAGTGTGACCTGGTGCCAGGTTTTACCCCGTTCTATCGCCAACTGGATGACGTTGCTCGCGGCGAAGTCATGGGCAAGACGTTTTCCCATAAAGGGTACGAACAGGCCGACTGGGGCCGTCAATTCGGCGTGGCGATGGACGAGTTGGTCAGCTATTGGCAGCAGGTGGCGAGTCAACAACTGGTCATGCAGGACATTCAGATCACCCGCCAGGATTCAGCGGTGTATCGCTTTCCGCTGGAACTGGCGGCGCTGAAGCCGAGGCTGCAGTTGTTCGTCGATGCGCTGTTGCGCGCCAACCCGTACCAAAAGGCCGAACTGCTGCGCGGCTTCTATTTCACCAGTGCACTGGACGCCGACCAACCGGAAATGGGTGGGCACACGCGCCAGGTCACCGAGCGTTTCTCACTGGACAGTGATCAAGAGATAGCCAGCGGCGATGCGCAACCGCGTCCGCTGTTCATCAACAGCCTGTTCCGCAAAGTCATCATTCCCGACCAGCATCTGGTGGCGCTGTACACCACCAACCATCGCGAACGTCGGCGCAAGGCGGCGTGGATTGGTGGTGCCGGGCTGGTCGCGGTGCTGCTGTGCAGCTTGCTGGGCTGGTCCTATGTGAACAACAAAAACACCGTGCAGACTATTTCCACGGAACTGGCCCAGGCGGCTGAAGCCGACGCTTCGGCGACGGGGCAATACACCGACTGGCAAACGCTGGATCGCATGCGCTTCTGGACCGCCCATTACTACGCGCAGCACCACGATGAAGGTGTGCCGATGCGAATGCGCCTGGGGCTTTACCAGGGCTACAAGGTCGAGCCGCTGGTGCGCAGTCAGTATTTCAGTCGGCTGGAAAGCGTGATGCTCAAGCCGACCGCCGACAACCTGACCCGCTCGCTGTACCTGTTGACCACCCTCAAGGTGTATCAGCGTAACAGCAAGGAACTGCTGCCCGTGACCGGCGTGGACAGTGTCGAACCCAAGGCGCTGCCTAGCGACAACCGGGCGCAGTCCATCGCGGCGTTCGGCAAGACCACGCTGGACACCTACGTCATGCTCTCGCGTGCCCAGCGCGAAAAGGCTGATCCGGCGATCCTGAAAGCGAAAATGCCAGATTACTGGTACCCGGCGATTACCCGCCAGACCGGTAAAACCATCGGTGCTTCAAATGACGGTTCGGCCTCGAATCAGGATTACGAGTTTGCCAGCCGGCAGATCAATTTCTACAGCGACCAGATCCACGAGGAAGACGTGCCTCGGATCCTCGATAACGCGTTCCTGACCTCCAGTTCGCGTAACTACATCAACAGTTTGCTCACGCAATCGTTGCGCTCGATCGAGACCATCACCCTGGAATCGGACACCTTGTTCGCCTTTGGCCGTGCCGACTTCCAGAGCCTGAAAACCGAAGGTCAGGGCCAGTTGAGCGCCATCGCCGGCAAGCTGTTGAGCACGTCTGACATCGGCAAAATCATCATCTCCGGGCACGCCGATCAACTGGGCGACCCACAGGGCAACCTGCAGGTTTCCCGGCAGCGCGCACAAACCATCAAGACCTACCTGGTGGGCAAAGGTGTGCCGGGTGAATTGGTGGAAGCCGTCGGCGAAGGCAGCACCAAGCCCTTGGTCAAATGCAACATGCAGCAACCAAGAGCCCAACTTATTCAGTGCCTGGAACCTAACCGGCGCGTGGAAATCGAAGTACGGGCGCTCAACTGAGACGGCCGCGCTTCTGAAGGGAAACCGCTGCCTGGGCCCGCTTGAAGTTCGGCCCAGGCCGGTAAGACACCTCTCTTGATCGTTCAAAGAGGTTAAAAACGAAGGGTTGTGATCTGTCCGCAGATTGTTACAGCCCTTTAAATGAAGGTAAGGAGAAATTAGAAATGGCATTTGACGCATACATTCAGATCGAAGGCATTCCAGGTGAAGTGCTCGACGACAAGCACAAGGACTGGATCGAAGTGCTGGGCTACGAGTACGGCGCAACTCAGGCGACTTCCGCGACTGCAAGCTCTTCGGGCGGCGCTTCGTCGGAGCGTGTGTCGTTGAGCGATTTCAGCATCCGTAAAGCCGTTGACAAGGCTTCTGCCAAGCTGTTCGAAGCCTGCTGCAAAGGCACTCACATCGCCAAGATCCAGCTGAACGTCAACCGCGCGGGCGGTGACAAGGTCACTTACCTGACCATCAACCTGGAAGAAGTCGTGGTCTCCTCCGTCAAGGCTGTCGCTGGCGGCAGTCAGGGCGGTGAAGACAAAGCGGTCAGCGATCTGCCGATTGAAGAAATCAGCTTCAACTTCGCGCGCATCAAGACTACCTACACCCAACAAAGCCGTGCCGATGGCCAGGGCGGCGGTAACGTCACCGGTGGTTGGGATCGCACGGCGAACAAAGTTTTCGCTTAAGCCCGTAGCGATAGCGGACCGCGCAAGCGGTCCGCATTCAGCACCGTGCCTGCCAAACAGGCGCGGTGTTCTTTTATTTTGATCAGAGTTGCCTATGTCTGAATTTCTCAACGACCTTTCGCTGGCCGAACTGACAGCGCCCATCAATGAGGGGAGCGGTGAAGACTTGAGCTTTTCCACCTTGTTCGATCAGGTGAAGGAAGCTCGTCGAGCAGACCCCGATTACCTTACCCAGGGTGACTGGCAAACCGATCTGAAGGCTTCCGATTGGGATCTGACCATTACCTTGGCTGCACAAGGCCTGGCTCGACAGAGCAAAGACTTGATGCTGGTCGCCTGGCTCAGTGAAGGCCTGGCGCACAAGTACCATTTTGTTGGTATTACCTTCGGCCTGACGCTGGCCGAGCGCATTCTGCAAACCTTCTGGGCGGATCTGTTTCCATCCTTGGAGGACGGCGTCGATGAACGCGCCGCACGCCTGGCGTGGATGAAAACCTCGCTGGCGGACATCGTCGGCGCATTGCCGATCACCCAGGGGCAATATTACGGTCTGCTTCGCTATGATGAATCCAGGCACATCGAAAACCTGGCGCTGCAAAACCCTCAGGCGATGCGGGCCGCCCTCGACGAAGGCAAGATCAACGCGGAAGTCTTCCAGCGTTCAGTGGTGCTGACCGACTCGGATCATCTGCGCCTCAAGGCCAGCGAGATAGCCGCCTGCCTGAAAGCCTGCCAGCAGCTTCAGAGCACCGCGGACAGGCTCTTTGGCCCTGAAGCGCCGAGCTTTGCTGGGCTCAATGACATTTTGTTCCGCGCAGGACAACTGGCGGAAAAACTGCTCAAGGACCGGGGCATCGAACTGACCCTGGCCCCTGTCGCGCCGGCTCCGGCCATCCCTGAAAGCACTGGCGAACAATCCGCAGGTTCCGCAATGACCCAGCCTGAACAAAGTCTTTCAAGCACACCGCTTCGAACCACCCCGCAAACCCGCGATGAAGCGTTCACCCTGCTGGCGGGCATCGCCCAGTTCTTCAAACAGACCGAGCCCCAAAGCCCCGTCCCTTATCTGATCGAACGCGCGATCAAATGGGGCAACATGCCGCTCGAGGGTTGGCTGAACGATGTGATCAAAGACAGCAATGTGGTGGACAGCATCCGCGATGTGCTGGGGACCAAGGAAGCAAAGTCCTGACATACCGCCTTCACGCCCTGTGGCCTTTCGTCAACACAATGGAAGGCGCTCAAGCTTCCCGACCGCTACCAGCACCGGGTCGAGACCGGCGATGGGCACGGTAGCGAGCACCTGCGTCATGATTCGATCACCGTTGCTGTGACGTCTCAGCCCCGTTGGAGAAGCCGCAACGGATTGGGCAAATCGGCAAACGGTGCGCCATTGCGCAGCGCACCCGGCTTGCGTTCGATGAATGGGATGTAATGCTGCCAGTCAAAACTGACCTGATCTCGATCAAAGAGGCGCTCGTGGCTGGCAATCATCGTTTCATCGGCGATGACCACGATCCGGGATGGGTAAAGACGGCTGCTGACCCACTGGCGACTCGTTCACAAGGCACCGAATAGCGATTTCGCGCCACGTTGATCAGGCAGGTGCTGGAGACCCGTACGGTGCGCTCGACGTAGCCATCAAAGGCCGTCGGCATCGGCATCATTTCGACCCGTTCCAGCTCCAAAACTTCCGCCACCGTCAGTCCGTTGTACTGCGGATGCAGCAGCTCGCTCCAGAGCGCACGACAGCGTTGGCCGAGCCAGGTATTCAGCGCCTGTTCCAGCGTGTCTTGGAAAGGGCTGAGTTTGTTGAAGGTCGCGCACCGCTGGTACGCCGGCTGAGTGGCTTCGGCCGCTCTGACCCATTTTCGGATGGTGTTTCTCGACAGCCCGGTACGCTTGGCTATCTGGTGCAGCGAGAGCTTTTCGCGGAAGTACATCCGCCGGATTTTTCCCAACATTTCCATGCTGATCACCCTGTGTTCTCCTGCTCGGAAAGTGAGCAGAAGCAGTTGAACACCTGGGTCAGTTTTCGGTCAGCGGCAACACACCTACAAAAGAAAGATCCCATATAAACCAAATAGACTTGCAAAACCACCATATCACTCAGTCACTTTACTGACACAGAGAGAGCATCACCTTGCATAATGCAAGGTCGTTATTTGAATATTAAAAAACGGACGGCAAGTCGTGGGACATTGGCCCATAAAAATCTTGCTTCTATCTCCTCCGATAGATGTGAGGATTCCACCGATAGCCAGTCGTTTTGTTGTGAGTTAGCAGCGGATTTGGCACCGACCAGGACCTTGCAAGAGATTCCGAGCTGACCGCTAGAACCCGCGGCCGACGGATCTTTCGAGGGTTCAGCGGCACTCAATCGGTGCCAACTACCT